>NZ_JBEPLA010000003.1:0-538208 GCF_040545035.1 Methylobacterium sp. 1973 | reverse complement strand
CGTCGGCGACGTCAAGGACGGCGCCAAGACCCTCGCCGACAAGATCACCGGCAAGCACTGATCCTCATCCCGCGGCGCCGGGCCACCGGCGCCGCCCCTCGGCCCATGTCCGGTACGGTGCCGGGCCGAACCGCTCAACGCGCGGGAGCAGAGCCGATGCGGCACTTCGCCAGCCTCTTCCTGCGTCAGGAATTCGTCTTCCTGGTGCTCGCCATCCTGCTGAGCGTCGGCGCCGGCGTGGCCTACTGGGTGTCGCGCGCCACCGTCCTGACCATCGCGGTCGCTCCCAAGGACGGGACGGAGCCGGCGCTGATCCAGGCCTACGCGGATGCCCTGGCCAAGCGCCACAAGGAGATTCGCCTCAAGATCATACCCTTCGACGACGTGCGCGACAGTGCCGAGGCGCTGCGTGACGGGCGGGTCGATCTGGCGATCGTACGCCCGGACGTCGAACTCCCCGACAACGGCCTGACGTTGGCGATCCTACGCGACCAGGCGATGATCATCGCCTCGCCGGAAGCCGCCGGGATCGACCGCTTCCCCGATCTCGATCGCAAGCGCCTCGCGATCCTGGCCCATCGGGACGCCGACGAGGCGCTCATCCGCGCCATGCTGGATCACTATGGTTTGACGCTGGTCACCACCGAGCCGGAAGGCGGTCTGCCGCCGCGCCACGTCGCCCTGGTCGAGATGGCCGAGAGCGACCTGGGCGCGGCCTTCGCCCGCAAGCGGGTCGACGCAGTGATCTCAGTCATCGCGCCGACCGCGCCGACGGCCCAGCGGATCGTCGGCCTCGTCCAGGCGGCCAGCCGCAACCGCAAGATCTCCTTCGTGGATGTCGAGAATGCCGAGGCGATCGTTGCCCGGCTGCCGCGTCTGCAGGTGGTCACCATGCCGGCCGAGACCTTCGGCGGCAGCCCCAAGGTGCCGGCCGACGACGTTCACACGGTCGGCGCTTCGTACCGGCTGATGGCGCGGTCGAGCCTCGCACGCTCCGTGGCGGCCGACGTCACGCAGCACCTGTTCGAGCTGCGCAGCGCGATGGCGAACGTCACGCCGGCCGCCGATTACGTTCAGGCCCCCGCCTATGACGGCACCGTCGGCGCGACCAGCGCGAGGCTGCCCATCCATCCCGGCGCCGTCGACTATTACGAGCGCGAGCAGCAGAGCTTCATCGAGCGCTATGAGACTTGGATCTACCTGCTCGCCTTCCTGGGCGGCGGCATCGGTTCGGCGCTCGCGTGGATCGGCCAGCGCCTGTCGCGCCTGCGCCGCGAGCGCGTCGAGGAGGCGACCGACCGCCTGCTGCAGATCCGTCAGGAGGCGCAGGAGACACCGGATTCCGGACGTCTCGAGATCCTGGCCCGGGAGATCGACGATCTCGCGGGCGACATCGCCAAGCATGCCCTGGAGCGCCCGACCGAGGCCCGGACGATGTCGGCGGCGACCATCGCCATCGACGCGGCCCGTTCGACGGTGAAGCGCGCCATCACGGCTGGCCGGAGCGCGGATGACGGCTTGGGCCTGGCCGGCAGAGCCGTCGCGGCAGACGCGGCCCAGACGCCGGCATGACCCGATGCGGCGGCCCACCGCCGTACCACCCGGGCTTCGGCCCGCACCAAGGAAGGACGACGCCATGAGTAAGGGATATCCCTCGATGACCGCCCTGCTGGGGCTGCTGGCGGTGGCCGGCTACCAGAACCGCGACCGGATCGCCGAGTGGCTCGGCGGCCACGCCAAGGATCCGGCGCGGTCGCCGGCACCGCAGGTCCCGCCCGCGACGGGGTCGACGATTCCGGCGAACCTGGATCGCCTCCTCGGCGGCGCCAGCGCGGGGGGCGTCGGCGGCCTCATCGCCGGCGGCCTGACCGAGCTGGTCGATCATTTCACTAAGGGCGGCCATGCCGAGACGGCGCAATCCTGGATCAATCACGGCCCGAACCGCGACATCCCGGCCGCGGATCTGGAGCGCGCCATCGGGCCGGACACGTTGGCGGCCCTGGAGCAGCGTACGGGCCTGAGCAAGAGCGAGCTGTTGGAGCGCCTCTCGCGCGACCTGCCCTCGGCCATCGATCGCTACTCGCCCGACGGACGACTGCCGGCCTTCAGCTGATCCGCTTCGCGGAGGTGGGGGGGGGGGGCGCCCCCCCCCCCCCCCCCCCCCCCCCCCCCCCCCCCCCCCCGCCCCCCCCCACCCCCCCCCCCACAACCCAAACGCCGGAGATGGGAACACCCCGGTGGGCGGGGGCCGGCCCCCGGGCTAGTGTGCTCACCGGCGCCCCTGTCCGCGGGGCGCTTTTCTTTTTGCCGGGGGGGGGGGGGGGGGGGGGGGCGCCCCCCCCCCCCCCCCCGCCGACGATTCCGGCAGCCGCTACTCGACCAACTCGTCCACCTTCGCCATCAGCGAGGGCGAGATGGTCAGACCCAGGGTGGCGGCCGTCTTCAGGTTGAGCAGGGTGATGAAGCGCTCGCTCGCCTGCACCGGCAGGTCGCCGACCACCGCGCCGCGCAGGATCCGGTCGAGGTAGCCCGCCGCCCGCTGCACATCCTGCTCGACGCTGGTCGTGTAGGCGGCGAGGCCACCGAGGCGGACCGGCGCCGCATAGGCGTAGACGGCCGGGAGACGGTAGGCGGCCGCCAGATCGACGATTCGCTGGCTGTACACGCCGGTCACCGCGTCCGGCAGCGCGATGAGGCCGCCCTTCGGCTGGGCGGCGAAGCCCGTGATCGCCGCCTCGATCTCGGCGGCGTCGTGCACGCCGGCGATCCGGGCGTCGATCCCGAGTTCGGGGCCGATCCGGGCCATCTCGGCCGTGTAGCCCGCGAGGCGCGCCCGGTAATCCGGGTTGATCAGGGCGAGGGCCCGCGTGACGCCGGGACTGAGTTCCTTTAGGAGTTGCAGCCACTTGCCGACGAGAATGAAGTCGAAGTTGGTGAAGCCGGTCAGGTTGCCGCCGGGCCGCGACAGGTTGGATACGAAGCCGCCGCCGACCGGATCCTGCAGCATCATGAAGACGACCGGAACCGTCGTGGTCGCCCGCTGGAGCGCCGTCGCGCCGACGACGCCCTGCGCGAGCACCACGTCGGGCTTGCGCGCCAGAATCTCCTCGGCCTGACCGCGCATCCGCTCGGCTTCGCCGTTGCCGTACTGCAGGTCGACGGCGAGGTTCTGGCCCCAGATCCAGCCGGCCCGATTGAGGCTCTCCTTGAGCGTGTCGACGATGACGGGACTGTCGGGATGCGCTTCGCCGTAGACCAGCAGGATCCCCAGGCGACGCTGACCCTTCGCCGGCCCGGCGGCGAGGGCCGGCCACGCGGCCGCGCCGCCGAGGCCCGCGATGACGTCGCGCCGTCTCATGCGCCGGTCTCCCGCCTTCACCCGTTCCGAGCCGCGCCGATCGGGAGGGGGTCCGATCGCGCGCCCGGGGATGGTAATAGGCGCTGCCTTAAGGCGGGGCTATCGCGTGTACCGATGGGAATCCCGGCGGGGCGCGGAACTCAGCGGACCTCGACCCGGCTGCCGCTGCCGCCGTTCAGGAGGCGCTTCAGGTGGAAGGCCGCGACCCCGTCGTCGGGACGCAGCCCGACCAGGGCCGCGAAGGCCGCGAGGGCGCCGGCCTCCCCGGCATCGAGCTTCGCGTAGGCGTCCTGATACTGGGCGAGCGGCGCGTCGCCGTAGACCGCCTCCGTCAGGGGTTCGTAGGCGCGCAGGGCCGTCTGCTTGCCGCGCAGGAGGAGGTCGCCGAGGGGCCGGCCGCGGAACTGCCCGGCCCGGATCACCACGGCCTCGCTGACGCAGATCCGCGTTCCGAACGCCTTGTTGGCGTTCTCCAGGCGTGCCGCCGTGTTGATGGTGTCGCCGTAGGCCGTGTAGTCGAAGTATCGGCCGCCGCCGAAATTGCCCACGATCGCCGGCCCGGCATGGACGCCGATCCGCGTCACGCCGATCTCGATCCCCCGCTCCCGCCAGCGCGCGCGGAACCCCTCGGCCACCTGGTCGAGGGCCAGCGCGCAATCCACCGCCCGGGCCGCGTGGTCCGGTTGGTCCCCCGGCGCCCCGAACAGCACGTGCAGGGCGTCGCCGACGATCTTGGCCACCGTCCCCTCGTGGGCGAAGACCACGTCGGTCATCTCGGCGAAGTAGCCGTTAAGGATCTCGGCGAGCTGCGCCGGGTCGAGACTCTCCACCAGGCTGGTGAAGCCGGCGATGTCGGTGAACAGGGAGGCCACGTCGCGCCGGTGGCCGCCGAGTTCCAGGCCCGATGCATCCCCCGCGAGCCGCTCGGCGAGGTTGGGCGAGAAGTACCGGGCCAGAGAGGCATGCGCCCGCTCGGCCAGCGATTGCCGCCGCCGGCCCTCGCGCAGAGCCTCGACATGCCTCAGCGTCCGCTCGATCGTCGTCTCGAGATCCACGAAGTCGATCGGCTTCGTCAGGAAGTCGAAGGCACCCCGGTTCATCGCCGTGCGGATGTTCGCCATGTCGCCATAGGCCGAGACGATGATGGTCGAGGGGCGCTCGGCAAGGTCCTGCAGCTTAGCGAGCAGCGTCAGCCCGTCCATGCGCGGCATGTTGATGTCGGACACGACCAGATCGACGTCGCGGTTGTCCGAGAGGCGGTCCAGGGCCTCCTGTCCGTCATGGGCGAACAGGAACGTGACGAGGCCCTGGCGGATCTGGCGGCGGAACTTCTGGGTGATCAGCGCCTCGAGATCCGGCTCGTCATCGACGACGAGGATCTTGGCGCTCGGCATGCCGGGCGTCATTCGGCCCCCGAGAGCGCGGAGAGGCGGCGGTCGATCTCGGCCTTCAGGAGGGGGAAATCGATCGGCTTGGTGATCAGGCCCACCGCGCCGGCGGCGATGACCTTCTCGCGCGTTTCGGCATCGCCGTAGGCCGTGATCATGATCACCGGCACGTCGGGCCGGGCGGCGCGCACCCGCGGCAGCAATTCGAGGCCGGTCATCCCGGGCATGTTGATGTCGGAGAGCATTAGAATCAGGCTCGGATCGTTGGACCCGTTGATCCGGTCCAGGGCCTCCGCCGCCGAATGCGCGAAGCCCATCGCGAACCGTTCGGCGCGCAGCTCGCGGCGGAACTGCTGCCGGAACAGGTCGGTCACGTCGGGTTCGTCATCGACGACGAGGATCAGGACGTTCATGGCTGGCTCTCGGTCTCGGTCGCCGGCTGTGGAGGCGCAGCGGGCGCGGTCGTCGTGACGCTCTGGCGCGGCAGGGTGATGGAGAACTCGGTGAAGGCGCCCGGCTCCGTGGCGACGTCCACCGTCCCGCCGTGTTGCTTGACGAGGATGTCGTGGCTCAACGAGAGCCCGAGCCCCGTTCCCTCGCCGGCCGGCTTCGTGGTGAAGAACGGATCGAACATCTTGGCCTTGACGCTGTCGGGGATACCGGTGCCGTTGTCGCGCACGCGGATCTCGATGCTGTCGCCCCGATCCCGGGTGGCGATCGACAGCGTCGGTTCGTAGCCCGGCTCCGCGCCGTCGGCCTTCTTCTCGGTGGCGTAGAATCCGTTCGACATCAGGTTGAGGAGGACCCGGGTGATCTCCTGGGGAAAGAGGTCGGCCGTGCCGGCGGCCGGATCGTAATCGCGCACGAGGGTCACGTTGAAGCTGGGTTTCGCCGCACGGGCTCCGTGATAGGCAAGATTCAGGCTCTCCTCGACCAGAGCGTTGACGTCCACCGGGCGATGCTCCCCGGACCCGGTGCGCGAGTGCAGCAGCATATTCTTGACGATCGAATCGGCACGCTTGCCGTGCTGGACGACCTTCTCGAGATTGCCCTTGAGAAGGCCGGTGATCTCCTCGACCTCCTCCCGCGTGCTCGGATCGAGCGGGGCGGGTTCGAGCGCGTCCCGCAACTCGTCCACCAGCTCGTTCGAGAGCGATGCGAAGTTGTTGACGAAGTTCAGCGGATTCTTGATCTCGTGGGCGATGCCGGCGGTGAGTTGGCCCAGGGACGCGAGCTTCTCCGATTGCACGAGACGGCTCTGGGCTCTCTGAAGGTCATCGAGTGATTGATTGAGGTCGCGGGTTCGCTCCTCGACCTTGGCTTCCAGGGTCTCGTAGGATTCCTGGACGCGGCCTGCCATCGTGTTGAACCGGTGCGCAAGGGTCTCGATCTCGTCGCCGGTGCGGATCACGATGCGTTCCGAGAGGTCTCCGGATCCGAAGCGTTCTGCGCCATCCTCCAGCTGTCGGATGGGAACGACCATGCGCCGCGCCAGAAAGGTCCCCGCCACGGCCGCCAGCAGCACGCCGAGGCCCATCAGGGAGGTGGTCTGGATGACGGATTCCAGAGCCGGCCCCATCGCGTCGCGCAGCGATTCCTGCACGAACACGATCCAGTCGACCCGCGGGATGGTGGCATGGGCCGCCAGCACCCAGCCGCCGTCGAGGCCGGTGGTGATCTCGTAATCCTGTCCCGCCATCCGGGATCCGGGCAGCGCCGCCGCGACCTCCGACAGGCCGGACAGGTCGGTGTCACGCAGGACCAGACTCAGATCCGGGTGCGCGATCAGGCGTCCGGTCGCGGTCGTCACGAAGGCGTAGCCGTGCTCGCCGACGTTGATCGCGCTGACCACATCCCAGATCAGCTTCAGATTGACTTCCGCGACGGTCACGCCCGGGTCGCGGCCGGCATGGGCGACCGAGACCGTCATGTAAGGCTCGGAACCGCGCCGGAAATAGACCGGGCCGAACCAGGTCTTCTGGGCGAGGGCCTGGGTGAACCGCGGAGAGGTCGAGAAATCCTTGCCGCTGCCTACGGCGTCGGGTTCGAGCCGCGACACCCGCAGCTGTTCCTTTCCGGCCGGATCGAGATAGGCGACCTCCGTGATCGCCGGCGCCTGGCGCAGCAGGCGAATGAAGTCGTAACGCTGCTGCTCGGGGGGGATCCGCCGCCACTCGGCGCGGGTCGTCCAGCCGATCTGGCTCTCGATTCCGGACAGGAAGGCATCGACGCGTTCGGCGGCCGCCCGCGCCTTGGTGCGCTGCGTCTCGATCGCCGTCCGCTTGGCGTCCTGATAGTTCAGGGTCAGGTCGACGGCCCCGTTGATGAGCAGGACCAAGCTGACGAGGCCCACGAAGGCCACCGCGAACTTGACCGACAGCGGCACGCGGAGCCACCGCGGGACCGTATCTCCGGTCGGTGGGGGAAGCGCCGTCACTCGACGATCTCATCGGCTTGGGCGAGGAGCGCCGACGAGATGTCCACGCCCATGCTGCGCGCGGATTTGAGGTTCACGATGAAGTCGAACTTCGTGGGCGCCTGGACGGGCAGGGTTGCCGGGTTCTCGCCGCGGAGAATGCGACCGACATAGGCCGCCGCCCGACGGACCGCCTCGGTCGGATCGGGACCGTACGACATCAGGCCGCCGCGATAGGCGAAGCGCCGGATGGCGAAGACCGTCGGGATCGTGTTGCGCGTCGTCAGCGCGACGATGCGATCGCCGTTGGCCTCGCTGAATGTCCCGGGCGCGACGATCAGCCCCCCGTGCCCCTGTCGCGCGAGATCTGCGATGACAGGATCGATGTCGGCAGTCTTCTCGACCTTTACGACCCTGGGTTCGATTCCCAGCGCGGCCGCGGTGCTGCGGAACGGCTCGGCGTAGAGGTTCTTGCCCCGGATCTCGGTGCTCGGATTCGACAGGAGCGTGACGCGTCGGATGCTCGGCACGGCTTCCTTGAGGGCCGCTACCCATTTTCCACCCAGGGGCGCCTCGTAGAGGGTGAAGCCCGTGATGTTGCCCCCCGGGCGTTGGAGGCTCTCCACATACCCGAACCCGACCGGATCGGAGGCGCCGACGAAAACGATCGGAATCGTTCGGGTCGCCGTCGCGACGGCCGAGAGTTGCGCATTCAGATAAGCGAAGATGACCGGCGGCCTTGCGGCGACGAGTTCGGTCGCCAGGATCCGCGTCCGCTCGGGGTCGGCACCGCCCCAGCGGTGATCGACGGGCTGATCCGGATGCCCCTGGTCGCGCAGGGCGGCATTGAACGCCTCCGCGAGCGCGCGACCTTCGTCATCGCTTTCCGTGAACGGCCAGAGCGCCGCCACGTGGGCCTGCGTCTGCGCTCCGGCGATGCGTGGCCATCCGGCCAGCGCCAATCCAGCGATTACGGTGCGCCGCCTCATCCGACCATCGCGCCAAGTCTCCGCCCACGGCCCGCGCCGCGCGGCCCGGACCGCGCGCATCGGCCCGGCCCCCGCGATCGATCGCCGGAGCATAGTGCAAGCTCGGCATTGACACCACGCGCCGGCCCGCCGGCAACGCTCAAAATGCCAGCCGCATCCCGCCGACGATGTTCCGTGGAGCCCCCGCGAAGATCGAGCCGGTCGTCGTCGCCAGCACCGCCGCCCCGTTCTGGAGGCCGGTCGTGGCGCTGATCCCATTGGCGAGATTCTGCGCGGAGGCCACGTAGGTCGTATCGAACAGGTTGCGCACTTCGAGATAGACGCTGAGCCGCTTGGCGTATCCGCCGGTCAGGTCCGTGGCGTAGTGCAGGTTGGCGTTGACGATCGCATAGCCCGGCGCCTTCAGCGAATTGGCATTGTCGAGGTAGAAGTCGCCCTGAACCACCGTCTCCACGAAGGCTCCGAGACCGGCGAGCGGCCCGCTCGGCACGTCGTAGCCCAGGCGGGCCAGCAGCTGGTGGGCCGGAACGCCGGGGATCCGGTTCCCCGCCCGGTCGAACCGACGGGTCAGGCTGCCCGCGCTGAGCTGCTCGGTGTAGCGGGTGTAGATCTGGTCGTCGAACGTGTAGGCCAGGGTTCCGCGCCAGCCGGGCGCGAAGGCCCAGTCGGCGCCGACCTCGATCCCCCGATGCTCCGAGGCGGGCGCGTTGAACGTGTAGGCGAGGAGGCCCGCCCCCGGCGATTGCGTAACCAGCTCGTTGCGGAAGAACTCGTAGAAGCCGGTGACGCTGAAGCGGAGATCGGTCACCGGACTCCACTCTGCGCCGAGATCGAAGCCCAGGTTCTCCTGCGTCTGGAGCTGGGTGTTGTTGCCCGGAAGTCCGGCGGGGGTGATGAACAGGTTGCTCGCGGCCGGCGTCGTATAGCCGGTGGCGACCCGGCCGCGCAGCGCCCAGGCCGGATCCGGCCGGTAGACCAGCGCCAGTTCCGGGGCGACGTTGAGAAAGGAGCGGTTCGCGTCCGCCACTGTCCGCGTCGCGCCGCTCGCCGCGTAGCTGTAGGCCAGGTTGCGGCCGGTGATGGAGGTGCTCTCGGCGCTGAGGCCGAGAACGCCGGTCCATTGGTCCGACAGGGCGAGTTCGAGCCGCGCCCGGCCGCCGAGATTCGACTGCACCGCCGTCTGATCGCCGATCAGCGCCCCCAGGCGCGGGCCGTCATAGGGCGCCCGGTTGAACGTCGTGATGTGGTTGTCGATCGTGTTGTAGGCCAGCGCGACGTAGCCGGTCGCCGGCAGACCGAACAGATCCCCCCGCCGGGTCAGGTCCGTCAGGAAATTCCAGGACGGATACGAGCCCCGCGACGATGTCTGGTAGAAGGGCTGATCGAAGTTGCGCTCGTCGAAGCCGAGCTGCGTGCGCCATGTGGTGAAGGCGTCGATGTCGTGCTCCCAGCGGGCCGCCACGATGGTCCGGCGGTCGTTGCGCCCGAAGCCGCCTTCATCCGCCGTCACCGGCACGGTCGCGCCGAAGGCTCCGTTCCGGAACAGGTTGAAGGTGGTGCAGCCGGCTGCCGCGCTTGCGGCGGCGGCGCAGCCGCGCTGGTACGGGTTGATCCGGTACTGGGCCAGGGACGAGCGGGCGGGAAGGTTGGCGTCGAGGGTGTTGTTGATCACCTTGAGGGTGAAGCGGTTGTCCGGGGTCGGGGTGTAGCTCGCGAGCAGATTGATGGTCTGCGTGTCATAGCTCGCATGGTCCTGATAGCCGTTGGCGCGGACGTCGCTCGCGAACAGGCTGATCTCGAACGGACCGCTGACGCCTCCGACGGTAAAGTAATTGCTGAGGTAGCCGAAGCTGCCGGCATCCACCCCGATCTCGTAGCCGTCGATCTCCCGCCCGGTCCGCGTCCGGAACGCGAGCGCGCCCCCGGTGGCGTAGTTGCCGAAGAGGGGCGATTGCGGCCCGCGGAACACGTCGATCCGGCTGTAGGCCCGCGGGTCCGTGAGGTCGAAGCGCGACGCCCCGTCCGGTTGGGTCAAAATGAAGCCGTCCTCCAGAACGACGGTGTTCTTGATGACGCCGGTGGAGCGAGCGTTGTTGCCGCGGATCGAGATCACCACGTCCCGGCCGCCATTGCCCTGCCGGACCGTGACGCCCGGGCTGTTCACCAGGACCGATCCGATGCTGGTCGCCGGCCGGTTCGCGATGGTGCCGTCCCGGCCGATGCCAGTGACGATCTCGCCCACCGGATGCTCGATGACCGAGGGGGCCGCGCCGGGGGGCGCGGCCACGCCGAAAGGCGGAGCCGTGGTCCGGCCCGCAGACGGCGCCGCTTCGCCCTCCACGGAGAGTTCGTCCAGCATGACCGCGGTCTGGCCGAGGGCGGGGAGGGGGGTACCGGCAAGCAGAAGCGCGAGGGCGCGGCCGCGCAAGGCGGTCTGGTCGGGGGGCATCGGAGGACTCGTCTGATCGGTGGGGCAAGCGGCGGGGCCGCGGGCATGGGCAGGCGATCAGGCGAAACGGGGCGGCCCTCGCGGTTGGCCGGGGATGCGGTGGACCGAGACGATGGGCTTTGGGGGCGGGATCGGCCACGTCACCGCATGCCAGCGCAGGCGACGGGCGAGGCCGACCACCGTCGGAAGAAGCGGCGGGACGGCGCCGGCCCGACACAGCCCGCAGAGGCCGCAGCCCGTCAGTGCCGGCGCATGCGGACCGATGGCGACTTCCGTCGCCTGATCCGGCCCATGCCCGCACAGGATCTGACCGGGCAGCGCCCACGGCGCCTGCGCCATCCGGAGGGCCACGGCCGGTGCCAGCGCCTGGATCCAGAGCGCGCACACGATCAGCCCGGCGCCCAGAAGGCCCGGGCGCCGGCGCGTCAGACGAGAACGGGTCCGCACGGGCATGGCGCCCGTCCGCTCCGGATCAGCTCATCCCGCGCCTTCGGAGCCGATCCACGCCGAGATCGAGACCGATTATCCCGGCGATCGCGAGGCCGGTCAGCGGGAAGAGGATCCCGAGCCCGAGGATCATCAGGGTCACGGTGACCAGCACCCGCCGGTTAGGCGGCCACGGCGGCACCCCGAGGCTGCCGGCCGGGCGCCGCTTCCACCACATCGTTCCGGCCGTCACGGCGAGCAGGATGGTGGCGAGGCAGAAGGCCAGCATCGCGAACTGGTTCGCGCGGCCCCAATGCTCACCTTTGTGGATCCCGATGCCGTATTGGATCGCCCGGCCGACCGGGCCGAGATCGGCGAAGCGGACGTCGACCAGCGGCCGCCCGGAATACTGATCGAGGGTGATCACCCGCTGCCGGGTGACGTCGCGCGGGTAGATGGCGGCGGCGTAGACCCCGTCGGCGCCGACGGGCAGCGCCAGCTCGAAGCCGTGGGGCATCCCCATGCGTCCGAGACTCGCGACGGCCTCGTCGATTCCAATGCCCGCGCCCGCTGCGGCAGGCGGTGCAGAGCGCGGTATCGGCGCGTCTTGCAGGGTCCAGCCCGCATCCTCGAGCCTGTCGCGCAGGGGTATCGTGGAGACCGGCCGGTTCGCCCAGAGCGCGGCCGGTTGGCCGAGGCCGGCGGCATTCGACCATGCGCGGAGCTGCTGCCCCCACCAGATCGACCAGGGCAACCCGGTGAGCGCTAGGAAGAGCAGACCGCCGCCGGCCACGAATCCGGTGACGGCGTGGAGATCGCGCCACCACACGCGCCGGCGGGGCGTGGCGCGAACGGTGACGACGCCGCCGGTCCGACCGCGGGGCCACCAGAGATACGTGCCCGTCACCACCAGGATGACCGCGAAGCCCGCGACGATCTCGATCACGGCATTCGCCAGCGGGCCGAGCAGGGCGAGGCTGTGCAGCCCCCGAACCACCGCCATGAACTCGCGATCGGAGCCGACGCGGTCGAGCACGTCGCCGGTGTAGGGGTTCAGGTAGACGTGGATGCGGCGATCGCCCACCGCGACCGTGACGCGCGCGGCGGCATCCGGGGCGGCGGGATCGACGTAGGTGACGGGCGCGCCGTCCGGCACCGTCTGCAGCGCATTGAAGATCAGGCGATCCGGGCCGAGCGGCGCCATCGCCTGGGGGGCGACCTTGGTGCGGTACGCGAACAGGCTGCCGTTGATCTCATCCTTGAACAGGTAGAGCGCGCCGGTCGCCGACAGGCTGATCAGGAAGGGCAGGCACAGAAGGCCCGCGTAAAAGTGCCAGCGCCAGACGGCCCGGTAGATGGCGTCGCTGGACAGTCGTCCAGTGGCAGCCGCCCCGTACGCGGGGGCGCTGCCGTGCAGAACAATCGACATGAGGAGAGGTCCGGGCCTGAGCGATCGGGATCGGGATCGTCAGGCCGCGGGCGGACCTCGCGCGGTTCCGTTATAGGCCGGAGGTCCCGTCGTCGGGATCTCGGCTTCCGGGCGCCACGCACACAGCGAGGTCGGCGCGGAGGGCCAGGCCGCCGCCTCCGGATCGATGGGGGGCAGCGTCAGCGTCCCGGCCTGCACGACCGTGCAGCACGCATGAACATGCACACTCTTACTCGCAGGCTCGCCCGACGAATGCCCGGCGCAGTGCACCTCGCCCGGACCGTCCAGGGCGCGGCTCGGTGTGGCGAGCCCCAGAAAGGCTTGAAGCAGCAGCGCGTAGAGCGCGACCAAGCCAATGATCGCGCGCCCTCTACCCGTTCGAGGCTGCCGCCGGCGCATGGGGCGATCTAGGCGGCCGGACTGCGGCGCGTCAATGCGCGGTTCCCATACGGCGCTGGACGCCCTGTGCATCGGCGACGACCGGGAGGGGCGCGCCCTGATGAGACCGCGCCGCATCCGCCCTGACGGCGTTGGGCTCGAGGCCCTGCGGACGCCGCAGAGCGCGCCCTGCCGGATGTCGGCGTCCTACGAGTCCGGTCGCCCTTTAATCCGCTCGCCCGGTCGGCAGGGCTGGATTCTTCTCCTGTGTTGCTCATCCTGCCGAGAGATCGGTACAATCTTTATTATTCGTTCTGGATTCATCAGAGCATCAGCTTGACGGCCCGACCTGAGTCAATGAGACGTCGTCGGCAGAGTGCCACGGTGAAGGGCATGCCGCGCGAGCGGGAGCTTGGAGAGGGAACGATGGTCTTCGCAGGTCGCGCAGCAGCTGCGGTGCTGTTCTTATCGATGTTGTCGGCCCCCGCATGGGCTGCGGATCCGATCAAGATCGGGCTGAGCGGTCCCTATACCGGGGGGTCGTCTTCGATGGGCGTCTCAATGCGCGACGGCGCCAAGCTCGCCGCTGCCGAAATCAACAAGGCCGGCGGTGTCCTCGGTCGGCCGATCCAGCTCGTCGAGCGCGACGACGAGGCCAAGAACGAGGTCGGTGCGCAAGTCGCGCAAGAGCTGATCAATAAGGAGAAGGTGGTCGCGACGGTCGGGTTCATCAACACCGGCGTCGCGCTCGCGGCCCAACGCTTTTACCAAGAAGCCGAAATCCCGGTGTTCAACAACGTTGCCACCGGGACGATCATCACCAATCAGTTCAAAGAGCCGGATTACGACTCGAACTACGTCTTCCGGAACTCGGCCTACGACGTGCTGCAGGCGGGCCTGATGGTCGATGAGGCCCTCGCGCAGGGCCATAAGAAGATCGCGATCCTCGCAGACTCGACCAATTACGGCCAGCTCGGCCGTGAGGATATCGAGAAGTATCTCGGCACGAAGGGCGTGAAGCCGGTCGCGGTCGAGAAGTTCAACATCAAGGACGTCGATATGACGGCCCAGCTGCTCAAGGCGCAGCAGGCCGGTGCCGAGGTGATCCTCGCCTACGGGATCGGGCCGGAGCTGGCCCAGATCGCCAACGGCATGGCCAAGCTCGGCTGGAAGGTGCCGATGATCACCAGCTGGCCGTCCTCGATGCAGAGCTTCATCGACATCGCCGGCGCGAACGGCAACGGCGTGGTCATGCCCCAGACGTTCATCGAGGACCAGACGCTGCCGAAGCGGAAGGCTTTCCTTGAGAACTACTACAAGACCTACGGCGTCACGAAGATCCCGACCCCCGTGGCCGGCGCCCAGGGCTACGATTCGATCTACCTCCTCGCCGCGGCGATCAAGCAGGCGGGCAGCACCGACGGCGCGAAGATCCGCACCGCCCTGGAGAACCTGAACGAGAAGGTCGAGGGCGTCGTCACCACTTACGACAAGCCCTTCACCGCCAAGGACCACAACGCCATCTCGCGCAACATGGTCGTGTTCGGGAAGGTACAGGACGGCAAGATCGTCTACGCCAAGGATGAGGACGCCAAGAACGCCGGTGTCGTCCGCGTCAAGGAGAAGTCCTCGAACTGAGGTCCCGACGCCCGCGCCCACCCGGGCGCGGGTGCCCCAGAGTCCGGCGGCACTCCAGCCTGCCGGCACGTCGCATATCGGTCCCGCGGCGCGCGCCGCGCGGCCGGACGACCCTCCGGTGACAACGCATCCATGGCCATCCTGCTTCAGCTCATCGCCTCAGGCGTCGCGGTCGGCATGATCTACGCCGCCATCGCGTTCGGCTATCAGCTCACCTTCGCGACCTCGAAGACGCTCAATTTCGGCCAGGGCGAGGCGCTGGCGCTCGGGGCCCTGTTCGGCCTGACCCTGGTGCCCTTCGTCGGCTACTGGCTGATGATCCCCCTGGTCCTCGTCTTCGGCTTTGCCCTCGGGGCCGTGGTCGAGCGCCTGGGCGTACGCCCGGCCGTGAAGATCAAGTCCGAATACGGATGGATCATGGCGACCATCGCCCTCGGCATCATCTTCAAGAACGTCGCCGAGAATGTCTGGGGCCGCGACGACCTGAAATTTCCCTCGCCGCTCCCCGAGACTGCCCTCGAAGTGGGCGGCGTCCGCATCCTGCCGATGGAACTGCTGATCGTCGCGGGGGCGCTGCTGATGATGCTCGCGGTCGAGATCTTCAATCGCAAGTCGATCTGGGGGAAGGCGGTCGTCGCCACCTCCAACGACATCGACGCCGCCGGCCTGATGGGCATCAACACCCAGAAGGTGATCACCCTGTCCTATTCGATCAGCGCCATGACGGCGGCCTTCGCGGGCGTGCTCGTGGCGCCCGTCACGCTGACCGGGGCCACGATGGGCTCCGTGCTGGCGCTGAAGGCCTTCGCGGTGGCGATCATCGGCGGCCTCGAATCCGGGCTCGGCGTCATCGTCGGCGGCCTGATCCTCGGTGTCGCGGAGACGCTGACCGGCTTCTACATCTCGACCGGCTACAAGGATGTGCCGGGCCTGATCCTGCTCCTCGTCGTCCTCTCCATTCGCCCCGTCGGCCTGTTCGGCAAGGCGGTCATCAAGAAGGTCTGACCGTGACCGCCCGCGCATCTCTCCCGGCAGCCTGAGCCATGGCGCAGACCCTCGCCCCCGCCGACGCGCCCGTCCCGACCGCCGCGCCGAGCCTGTCCCGCCACGTGGGCGCCCTCGGCGCCGTGCTGCTGGTGGTCTGTCTCGCCGCCTTCCCGCACGTGGTGACGAGTTCGTATTACATCCACCTCGTGGTGGTGATCGCCATTTACGCGATCCTGATCCTCGGGCTCGACATCGTGGTCGGCTATACCGGACAGGTCAGTCTCGGGCATGCCGGCCTGTTCGGGGTCGGCGCCTACGCGGCCGCGGTGCTGTTCCTGCACTTCAAGCTCGGCGTGTGGTGGGGCATCCTCGCCGGGATCGGCGTGACCTCGGCCTTCGGCGTGCTGCTGGCCGTCCCGGCGCTGCGGGTTACCGGTCCCTACCTCGCCATGGTGACGCTGGCCTTCGGCACCATCATTCAGATCTTCATCAACGAGCTGACGCCCCTGACCAACGGCCCCCTCGGCATCACCCTGCCGCCGGCCCGCGTCCTCGACTTCTCGCTCCTCGGCCTCCAGGCCCCGTGGGGCGCAGCCGGGCGCAAGCTCGAATTCTACTACCTCGTCTGCGTCGCGCTGCTGGCCACAATCCTGGTCGTCAACCGGGTGGTGCGCTCTCCCTACGGCCGCGCCTTCGAGGCGCTGCGGGATTCGCCGATCGCCTGCGACTGCATGGGCGTCAGCGTCTACCGCTACAAGGTCTATGCCTTCGTGATCTCGGCAGCCCTTGCCGGTCTCGCCGGTGCGCTGTTCGCGTGGTCGGAGCGCTACGTGGCTCCGAACTCCTACGGCTTCGAGCTGACCGTGCTGTTCCTGCTTGCCGTGACGATGGGCGGGCGCAAATCCCGGGCGGGGCCGATCATCGGGGCCGCGATCGTCGTGATGATGCCCAACGTGCTGGCCGATATCGAGCTGGTGCGGATCATGGCGGGGCTCATCGCCCTTGCCGCCTTGATCGTGGGCGCCCTCGCTTTCCTCCGGCGCCGGGAGGACCGCTTCGCCCTGCTGGTGCCGGTCGGGCTCTGCCTCGCCTTCTTCCCGGCGACCCTGGCGCTCGAATCCGTCACCGATTTCCGCCTGACGGTCTTCGGCCTGATGATCCTGTTCGTGGTGTACTACCTGCCGGACGGGATCGTCGGCTTCGTCCGCGAGAAGATCCCGGCGCTCCGGCCGGCCCACACCGCCGAGGGCAAGAGCCTCCACGCCGAGGGGGCGGCGCTCAGCGTCCAGAGCGGCGGCCGGGGTGCCGACCCGCTGCTCACCGTCGAGCAGGCCCTGATGCAGTTCGGCGGCCTCAAGGCCCTCGCCGGCGTCGACCTCACGGTCCGGCCCGGCACGATCCACGGCCTGATCGGGCCGAACGGTTCCGGCAAGAGCACGATGATGAACGTGCTGACCGGTATCTACCGGCCGACCGGCGGCAGCGTGACCCTGGCCCGCGGCCAGGGCTCGAAGCGCCTCGACGGGCGCACGCCCTCCGAGATCGCGGCGGCCGGCGTGGCGCGCACCTTCCAGAACGTGCAGCTCTTCCGGGAGATGACGGCGCTGGAGAACGTGCTGGTCGGGCTCCATCACAGGTTCCGCGGCACCCTTTTCGACGCGATCCTCGGCACGCCGCGCCGCCGTCGGGAAGAGCGCGAGCAGCGCGCCCGCGCCATGGCGATCCTCGACTTCGTCGGTCTGGGCGCCTTGGCGCAGGTGGAGGCCCGCAACCTGCCCTACGGCAAGCAGCGCCTCCTCGAGATCGGTCGCGCGCTCGCCCTCGATCCTGTCCTGCTCCTCCTCGACGAGCCCGCCGCCGGCCTCACCGCCCCCGACATCGCCGAGCTGACGGCGATCATCCGCAAGATCCGAGACGCCGGCATCACGGTGATCCTCATCGAACACCACATGGACGTGGTCATGGGCCTGTGCGACCGCGTCAGCGTCCTCGATTTCGGCCACAAGATTGCCGAGGGCAGTGCCCGCGAGGTCCAGGCGGACCCGAAGGTGATCGAGGCCTATCTCGGCAGCCCGGTCGCCGACGAGGAGTTGACCCATGCTTGAGGTCACGGGTCTGTCGGCCGGCTACGGTCAGGTCGAGGTGCTGCACGGCCTCGATTTCGCGGTCCCGAAGGGGCAGGTCGTGGCGCTGATCGGCTCGAACGGCGCCGGCAAGACCACCACGATGCGCGCCCTGTCGGGCATGATCCGCCCGCGGGCGGGTTCGATCCGCCTCAACGGGCGCGAGATCGGCGGCCTCGAAAGCCACGACGTCGCCCGGTTCGGCCTCGCGCACTCGCCGGAGGGCCGCCGCGTCTTCCCGACGCTCTCGGTGGAGGACAACCTGACCCTGGGCGCCTTCCCCCGGTTGACGGGCGCGCGGCCGAAGGGCGACGTCGCGGCCGACCGCGAGCGCGCCTTCGAGATGTTCCCCCGTCTGAAGGAGCGGCGTACGCAGCTTGCCGGCACCCTCTCGGGCGGCGAGCAGCAGATGCTCGCGATGGGCCGGGCCCTGATGCTGCGGCCGGAGATCCTCCTGCTGGACGAGCCCTCGATGGGCCTCGCCCCGAAGCTCGTGGAGGAGGTGTTCCGGATCATCCGCCTGCTCAAGGCCGAGCAGGTCACCATGTTGCTCGTCGAGCAGTTCGCCATGGCGGCGCTCGGCGTCGCCGACCACGCCTATGTGCTCGAGAACGGTCGGATCCGCTTCCAGGGCCCGGCGCAGCAGATGCGCAACGATCCGGCCGTCCGGGCGGCCTATCTCGGCGGCAGCCACTGAGGCCGCCGCGAGACCCCCGGTCGCGGAGACCGATCCGCTCCGGGGGCTGACGCTTCGGGCGGGGCGCGATGCCGTCAATCTGGACCGTCGCGTCCTGCGAGCGTCGCCCTCGTGAAGGCCGGCGTGTCCTGCACATGGCTATGCGGAGCCTGCCCAGCGACGACATCCGTGCTCCAGCAGCCCGGCCACGCCTCGCTGTGGGGAATCGGACGCATGTACCGCCGGAGGGCCCCGCCGTTCCGGCTCGCGCCGGCCGACGCGACCACGAATCAAGCATTGCCGGCCAGGAGATGCATCATGGCTACCCCTGCGCAGAGCCGGATGAAATGACTTGTCATTGATCATCCCTGCATTCGCGATCTCCGAACGCCGGTAACCTCCTGTGTCGCCCTGTCGTGGGGCTCCGGCAGCCGAGGGTGGCTGCCGAACGGGAAGGGCGGTCTGATGAGACGTCGCGTATCGGCCCTCCTGATCCTTCCGGCATTCGCCTTTGCCGGCTCCGTGCAGCCAAGTGCGGGGTCGCCGGACGCGCCGGCCACCTTCGTCGAACCGATGGATGGCCCGCACCGTCATTGCTCCGGTTCCTGTATGAAGACGGGGGCCTTGCAATGGATTTGCCGGCGCGATCAGACCTGTTCCATCGATTGTGCGACGGCACCGCCGAAGATGCATTGTCACGACCCCGAGCCGCCGCGCCGGACGCGCTGAGGCGAGACAGCGCGGCCTGGTACGACTCAGCCCATCAGGCCTCCGAGGCCGCCGGTGACCAGGCGGGCGTGGCCTGCAGGGATGAGAAGGTTCATCCCGATGCCGCCGGGAACCGCGTGCCGAACCGGCATCCGCGTCCTCGCGCAGAGGTCTGAAGCTCGGCTGATCCCCAGGATTGTGGAAGCGCCGGTCGCAGCGGCTTGGTCACGCATGGCTGCGTTCCCCTGGCGCATCGGGAAGGACGATCTTCGCTGGCGCCCGCGACCTGGCGGGGGCGGCAGGATCGGGAGATGGAGCGGGCGCACCACGCCGAACGGCATCGCCAGATCTCCGGCGCGCGACGACTCTCAAAGGTTGGCGATTGCGCCGCCGGCCAGGCGTCCATGGCTTTGACAACCTCGGCTCGCCATGAGACCGCTCTAGGGTGTTGGATGCACGCGCCTGTCGCGTGCCACGGCCAACACGGTGAACGGGCCTGCCTTCTCTCAGGGCGGCAACTGAAGGGTCGTTCGGCGCGCCGTCATGGCGGCGCATACGCGCGATCATTCGGGCTCAACCGCGGAAGCAGTCCGCTCGGTCAATCCCTGAGGCCCCGTGAAACAGCGCCACGCCGTGATGCACAGAAGTTCGAACGTGACGATGTGCATCCCAGCCTGCCTGATGGACGGTGGCGCGATGGGCGCGCTCATGCGTGCGCACGACTGGGACGCCTCACCGCTCGGTGATCCCGCGACCTGGCCGCCATCCTTGACGACGCTGACAGGCGTCATGCTCGGTTCGAGGCAGCCGACCTTCGTCATCTGGGGGCCCGAGCGCAGGCTCCTCTACAACGATTCCTTCGTCGGGCTTCTCGGCGGCGCGCATCCGTCCGCGCTCGGTCGCGACTATCTCCAGGTCTGGCACGACCTCGGCGCCGAGCTTGGATCCTTCGTGGACGAGGCCTGCTCCGGTCGCTCCGTTGACACGGCCGCGTTCGAACACGTCGTGAGGTCGCCCGACGGGGGCCGGTTCTCGTTGTCCTATGTGCCCATTCGCGATCCGGCCGGGCGCGTGGATGGCCTGTGGGGCACCTGCACTGAGATCGCGGACCAACGGTTCGTCGAGGGGGAGCGGCAGGAGGCGGATGCGACGCTCCGCGAGAACGAGGAGCGACAATCGTTCCTGCTGGATCTGAGCGACGCGCTTCGGCCGCTGAACACGCCCACCGACATCGTCGAAGTGGCCGCCCGGCGTCTGGGCGAGCGGGTCGGTGCGAGCCGCGTATTCTACGCCGAGATCGCCGGCAGCCTGATGACGGTCGAACGCGAGTACGTCCACGGCGTCGGCTCGATCATCGGCGAGCACTCGCTGGCGGCGTTCGGCCCGGATCTGCTGGCAGCCTACCGCGACGGCGTGGTCGTCGCGGTCGACGACGTGCCCTCGGACCCCCGGTTCACTGTCGAAGCCCGGGCGGGCTTACGGTCACGCCAGGTCGGCGCCTTCGTCGATGTCGTTCTGTTTCGGGGTGACGAATGGGTCGGCCTGCTCGCGGTGCAGAGCGCGACCCCGCGCGCCTGGACGCCAGCGGAAGGCAACCTGATCCGGGAGGTCGGCGAGCGCGTCAAGGCTGCCACCGAGCGGGCCCGTGCCGAAGTGGCGCTGCGCGAGAGCGAGGAGCGTCTGGCGGCGATCTTCTCGGCTGCGTCCGTCGGCCTGTCCGAAGTGGATGCGAGCGGCCGCTATCTTCGGGTCAACACGGAGATGTGCCGCATTCTCGGACGGTCCGCAGACGAGGTTCTCTCGGTCGGCGTCGCGGATGTGACCGATCCAGCCTATGTCCCGCAGAGCTTGACGACGATCGCGCAGGCGTTCGAGACCGGGCACAGTTCCGCCCTCGACAAGCTCTATCGTCGTCCTGACGGCACGTCCATCTGGGCGAGCAGCAGCGTCAGACGTCTCGACGATGGGCAGGGCAGGTTCAAGAACCTGCTGGTCGTCACGGCGGATCTCAGCCATCGCCGGGAGGCGGAGCAACGGCTGGCCGAAAGCGAGCGCCGCCTACAGCTGCTCAACGAGACGCTCGAACTTCAGGTCTCGGAGCGCACGGCCGAGCGCAATCTATTGGCCACGATCGTCGAAAGAACCGACATCATGGTGATGGCGTCGGATCTCAACTACAACATCCTGGCCATCAACAAGGCGAACGCGGACGAGTTCGAGCGCATCTATGGCGTACGGCCGAAGGTCGGCGACAACATGCTCGACCTTCTGGCCGATCAGCCTGAACACCAGGCGCAGGTCAAAGCGGGTTGGGGACGCGGGCTGGCCGGCGAGGAGATCACCCTCGTCCAGGAGTTCGGTGATCCCGGACGCGTCCGCCCCGCCTATGAGATCAGTTTCCGCACCCTGCGCGGTGCGGATGGCGAGCGCACGGGTTGCTATCAGTTCGTCATGGACGTGACAAAGCGGTTGCGCGATCAGGCCGAGCTGGTCCTGGCCCAGGAAGCCCTGCGCCAATCCCAGAAGCTGGAGGCGGTCGGCCAGCTTACGGGCGGAGTGGCGCACGACTTCAACAACCTTCTGACCATCATCCGCTCATCCGTCGATTTTTTGCGTCGGCCCGATCTGCCGGAGGTCCGCAAGCGCCGCTACCTCGACGCGGTCTCCGAGACGGTCGACCGGGCCGCCAAGCTGACAGGCCAACTCCTCGCCTTCGCGCGCCGTCAAGCGCTGAAGCCGGAGGTGTTCAGCGTCGGGCAGCGGGTGAGTGCGATCGCCGACATGCTCGACACGCTGACCGGCGCACGCGTGCAGGTTCTGATCGAGGTGCCAGACACCGCCTGTCATGTACGGGCGGATGTGAGCCAGTTCGAAACGGCCCTGGTCAACATGGCCGTCAACGCCCGCGATGCCATGGACGGTGAAGGCACGCTCATCCTCCGGGTCACCGGGGGGGCGGCGCTGCCGGCTGTTCGCGGCCATGCAGGGTGCGAGAAGCCGTTCGTGGCGGTCTCCCTGACCGACACGGGGACCGGCATTTTGCCGGACCGGATCGAGCGGATCTTTGAGCCCTTCTTCACCACGAAGGAGGTTGGTCGAGGCACGGGTCTCGGGTTGAGCCAAGTCTTCGGTTTCGCCAAGCAGTCGGGCGGCGACGTGGATGTCCGGAGCGTCGTCGGCCGGGGCACCACATTCACGCTCTATCTACCCGAGGTGGCTGCGTCCGATCTGTCGTCCGGTGAGCGCATCCAGGAAATGGGGCTGGCCCCGCTGGGTTCGGGTCAACGCATCCTGGTCGTCGAGGACAATATCGGGGTCGGCCAGTTCGCGACCCAGATCCTGGAGGATCTGGGCTACCGGACGGCATGGGCCGGCAACGCCGAGGAAGCGCTGGACCGGCTGGGTCGCGACGGTGACGGGTTCGATCTGATCTTCTCCGACGTGGTCATGCCGGGCATGGGCGGCGTCGCGCTGGCGCGTGAGCTGCAGCAGCGGTGGCCGGATCTGCCGGTGGTCCTCACGTCGGGCTACAGCCACGTGCTCGCCCAGGAAAGCGACCACGGATTCGCGTTGCTGCACAAACCCTATTCGGCCGAGCAACTCGGGCGCATCCTGCACCAAGTCCTCGGCGTGCGGTCCAAGCTCACGGCCCCGGCGGCCTGACGGCAAACGCGGTCAGGGAGTACGCGCGGTTTTGCGGGGGACCCTCGATGCGCTGCTGGTTGGTCGCTCGCAGGTGGGCCCCACTGAATCCGTAAAGCGGAGGCCAAGCGCCGACGATCATCTTCCCGGCCGGGGCCGCCGCTCAACGCAACGGGGTCGCCCTGCGCCGAGAGGAGAGGTGCGGGGTAGATGCAGGGCATCGCTTCAGGTCGGCGTAGGTCTCGCGGCCGTGCGGGCTGCGGCCGAGGGGCATCGCGGTGTCACGCCGAAACTTGGTCGGAACTACTCGTTCTAACGGGTCTCCGCGCCTCAGAGCGCAAGGCTTTTGCGCGGCCGGGACCGGCGATCTGACCATTTGATAAGTGTGCCTGAGAGCGCCGTCACGGATACGGTGCCTGTTGGCTGCTCAGAAAGGGCGTTTGCCGGGGAGACCCGACTAAGCCTGCGATTGGCCCCGCTCGATCGGCGATGCGTGTTCCCGAGGCGAGAAACAGCGCAGCTTGAGACCCTCACCGGGACGCGCCAACGCGATTCCAAGCGTCCGGTCGGTCCGGCCAACGGGCCAGTCCAATCTCAGTCAAAAGCGGAAACTACGGAGCGGTGACAGGTGGCTGGGGGACCTGGATTCGAACCAGGACTAGAGGAGTCAGAGTCCACCGTTCTACCGTTAAACTATCCCCCAAAGCCTTCAGCCGAGCGCATCCCTACCGGATGGGGCTGGGCGAAACCCGTTCCGTATCGAGCGGCGCCGGGCGTGGGCGGTGAGATAGGCGGAATGCTTCGGAAGGTCAACCGGTTGTTCTCCTGTTGACGCAGCCTCTGCCACGGCCGTAACCGTAACACCGCAGACCCGTCAGGAAGGGTGGCCGAGTGGTTTAAGGCAGCGGTCTTGAAAACCGCCGTGGGGGCAACTCCACCGTGGGTTCGAATCCCACCCCTTCCGCCAGGGTTCGTTGATACATAAGGCTTTTTCAGCTTCACCTATGAGTTGCCCCACCATTTGCCCCACTAGTGGAGCGGAAAGCGGTGGCTGTGGGTCCATCAAGCAGATGGACGGATCGAGTTGACCGGCGTAGCGCTGAGGTCATGGCGTGCGATTCGAATGCCACTCCTCAGGAGCAGTTCGATGCTTGGCTCGCCGAGCACGCCACGGGTCTTGGTCGGCGTCAACGCTTCCAGCCCGCCCGGCCTCCGCTCGTGCTTCGCGTGGCAGCCCTCGCCGTTAGCCTCATGCTCTGGGTTCTGATCCTCTGGAGCTTGGGCGCCGGCGTCCAACAATTTCTCAGAATTTTATAAATCGAGTCCGTTGAGAGTCGGCATACTCATCGGTCCGCTCATTGTTGGCGTATTTGGCTGGGCAAAGGACGCCTGCACTCCATGTCTTGCGAATCCGCCGCATCTCCAATGCGGACCGGTCCAGGTCTTTGTGTAGACTAAATGCGTACCGGAAGGCAGTCCTGCAGTTGTCTAGCTGACGCTGCGGTCGAGAGATAAATCTTAGCGATACTTCATCGTCTGAGCGGAGGCTTTCCCGATCGGGTATCGTCTTCGATGAAATGCTTTCCGCAATCCGCATTCGATGTCGTTGCGAAGCTCCGTAGCGCCAATTGTTTGGAAGATATTCTTCTAGAGCTGAAATTAAGTGGGCGCATTTTCGGCTACGACACCTTCTTGATGGGACGGCTTCCAAGGTCGCCGACACAGAATCTTCTCGATTGCGCGACCCTTTCAGGTTGGCCCGCTGAGTGGGAGCGACGCTATCAGGCCGAGCGATTCGTTCAGGTCGACCCGGTCATCCGGCACATCCGGCGCAGCGTCGATCCTTTCCTCTGGCGCGAGGCGCTCGTTACGCCTGGCGGTCGCGACGGTCAGATCGTGCTGGAGGAGGCGCGGGCCTTCGGCTTGGTAGAAGGCTTCTGCGTACCGCTTCATCATGCCGGGGGCGGTGAGTCGGGCCTCAGCTTCGGCGGGCAACGGCTCGCACCCTCAAACGACGAGCGCGCCGCGCTGCACCTGATCGGCATCTACGCCCTCTCGGCGGCGCGGGCGATTTTGAGCCGGACGGTCAGCGCAGACGACAAGCCTCCTGCAGCGGCGCACCTGACAGGTCGCGAGGTTGAGTGCCTGAAGTGGTCCGCGGTTGGCAAGACGGCGTGGGAGATCTCGGTGATCCTGTCGCTCTCCAGGCGGACCGTCGAGCAGTATCTCATCAGTGCTGCGCGCAAGCTGGGCGCGGTTAGTCGCGTCCAGAGTGTAGCGGAGGCTCTGCGTCGCGGAATCATAGACTGATGTTGTAACCTGCGGCACTCCGCATTTTTACGGCTAGACCGTGCGGCAGTCCTTGAAGATTTTGGTGGTCATCTTCAAGGAGGCAAAAAATGTTCACGCTTTTATCTGGTGATGTCGATACGACTGATCCGCAGATGGCGAATCGGATCTATGCCTTTCGCCATGCGTACTTCGTCGAACATCTCCGATGGGAGGGCTGTCGACAGGCCGATTGCCGCGAGCGCGACCGATTCGACGGGCCGGACAGCTTTCACGTCCTCGGCGAGACGGGCGCGGAGATTTTGGCTTACGCTCGCCTCCTGCCGACCACCCGACCGCACCTGCTCTCGCATCTCTACCCCGCAATCCTGCAGGGCCGCCCGGCACCGACGGGACGGCGGATCTACGAATGGACACGCCACGCGGTCGCACTCCGGATGCGGGAATCGGCCACGGCGACAGCCTTTTCGAACGTGGTTTCCGGCGCCGTGGCCTACGCAGCTGAGGCGCTCGATCTCGAAGGCCTCCTTGTTCAGTTGCATCCCGCCCTCATTGAACGCCTCACGGAGACGGGTTGGGATGCCGAGCCGCTTGCTCTTCCGGTGAAATATGAGGGCAGCTCTTTGGTGCCGGTTTACGCGCGCCTGACCGACCAGACGCTCCAGATCGCGCAGGCGGCTTTTGCGGCTTGGCCGGGGGCACGCCTACACGTCCCGCGCGGCTTTATGTGCGCGGCTGCGACCGACGTGCCGGTGCCGGTCCTCCAGTGAGTTTCCAGCCAGAGGAGATGCCAATGCCATCCGCGGCTGCTCAGAGCGTCCTGTTCTTCCGGACCTATCGCGAGGCGACGCTCCCACTTTACGCCGCGCTGGTGGACGAGCTGTGTGCGTCGCCCCACCTGCCACTCCAGTTAGCGACGGTCCTTGAGGATATCGGTCAAGAGTTCATTAAGCTCGCGGAGACGGTCAACGCAGCGCTCAACCGCCTGGGAGCCCTGGACCACGAGGTTGACGCCGACCTGACAATCGAGGCACGGGTTAACGCCGTGATGGCTCGCTTCGCGCGGATCGGCTCGTCGATGCTGTCAATCGCCGACGGACAAGCGGCCCCGGCCTTGACCGACGAGTCCTTCCGGCAAGCGCTCCGAATCGCCCTCGTCATGATACATGATCTACCGATCGCCGGACGGCGATAGGTTTGTCGTGCCCCGTCCAACGGTAGATGAGGCTATCCCTGATCGGGCCGCCACGATGGCCCAGTCCTATGCTGACGGCCCCATCACCTCGAGGCGCCCGCCCGCGCCTGGAAATCAGCCCGCGCGTTCCGGCCGCTTATACGTCCGAGCCATCGACCGCCGAGCGCGCCGGGCTTCCTGGCCTGGAGTGGGTAGTGCACGCCGCTCGCGCGCAAGCGCACCTGAAGGTCGCTGGCTTGGCAATCGGCAAGACCCACCGAAACTGGACTCGCTGGCGAGCGGCGCAGTAAGGCGCGCTCCCCTGTGACTGCAAACGACCCTTTGCCGAAGCGGGGAGCGTCCTCTTACCGGCAGATCAATGAGCCCGAAATTACGACCGGAACGGGTGGGGTGCTGCCAATCCGCGTCCAAATGGCAAATGCATCGAAGCGGACATAGCCGGGGACCGGCCACGACCCGTTGCAGACGGTTGGGCCCCCCTTTGCCGGCAGGACGTCCCGCATGACGGAACACACGAGCATCCACGTGCGTCGCGCTGATCATGTTGGCTTCGCGGTCGCCTTTCTCGACGAGGCCCTTCGTTTCTGGGTCGATGGGCTCGGCGCGCAGCTTGTGCGGACGGGCGAGATGGGGGGCGAATTCCTTGGTCAGGTGACGGGAGCGCACGGAGCGAAGGTGCGCATGGCGATCGTTGCGCTAGCGGATCAGACGATCGAGCTTTTGGAGTATCAAGGTCCGGACCGACCAAGTGTGCCAGCCAAGCCTTTCGACCCGGGCTTCGCGCATCTGGCTCTTGTGGTCGATGACATCGACGCGCTTCTGGTGCGGATCGCCGCCTACGGCTGGAAGGCGCAAGGCATTCCGCAGACGATCGCGAGCGGTGCGCGGGCTGGAACGCGGGTGATCTACGCTGTTGGCCCTGACGGCGCGACGATCGAGTTCATGCAGACGCCAGCCTCCGTTCAGGATCTCTGATGCCGCCGGGCGGGGGACCGCTTGCCATCCCGATCCTAAATCGACAGGGGCCCGGCGAACGACCGCTTCGGAGAAGCCTTGACGGCACTTCGAACGATTGGGTTGGGTCGCGAGCCGAAGGGCTGCTTGGGGTGGATTTCGGTCGGTTTGCTTCCCGGCGATAATATTGAAAAGCAGACATCGCAGCTGCGCGGTTCAAGGCAGGGGCGATCGTCCGCAACGATTGGTGTTATCGGGGACGGCCCCGGCCC
Organism: Methylobacterium sp. 1973; assembly: GCF_040545035.1. Lineage (NCBI taxonomy): Bacteria > Pseudomonadati > Pseudomonadota > Alphaproteobacteria > Hyphomicrobiales > Methylobacteriaceae > Methylobacterium > Methylobacterium sp. 1973. Next base: position 510,891 of record NZ_JBEPLA010000003.1, on the reverse strand, counting down.
CGAAGCCTGGGCCTGACCATACGGACCGATTCTTTCAGCCGGGGGCAGCCATAGTGATACTGGCGGGGATCTCTGTTTTCGAGGTCGGCAGGCACACGATCGGGCTGGGCAAAAACGCCGACGACGACACCTTAAAGATCGTCTATCCGGGTGCCCTTCGATGGAGAGGCGGTCAACGTCTCGCCCGGCCCTATCCATGAGGATGACCACAAGGCAATGGAGCAAGCCGCGCGAAGCTGCCTTGCGGACTCCGGCCATACGCTGCGGCGGCTCGACACCTAGTCCGAACGAAAGTCGGAATGCGAAAGCGCCGCGACGTGCAGCCGCGAGACGATTGCGCACAGCTGAGCTATGAAACGGCAACGATAATCACCTGCGCTGATGCCGAAGCCTCCTTTCTCGCCTCTTCTCGAAGAACCGGCTCGGCTTGACGCCCTCGCTGCCAGCAGCCTCGTCGACACGCCGCCGGAGGCCGAGTTTGACGACATCGCCCAACTGGCCTCGTTGGTCTGCGACACGCCCGTAGCGTTGGTCAGCCTCGTTGCGAGCGACCGGCAATGGTTCAAGGCGCGGGTCGGCTTCCCCCTTTGCGAGACGGCGCTCAACGCTTCCGTCTGCGCCTATGCGCTGTCCGCCCCGGACCTGCTGAGCATCCCGGACCTGACCGCAGATCCGCGCACACAGGACAACCCGTTGGTAACCGGTGAGCCGTTCATCCGCTTCTATACCGGAGCGCCGATACACCACCCGAACGGCCAAGTGCTGGGCAGCCTGTGCGTGATCGACCATGAGCCCCGGCCCGGGGGGCTGACCGATAGGCAGGCGGACGGGCTGCGACGCCTGGCCCGGCAGGTCACGACGGTATTGCGCGAGCGCCAGCTCAACATGGAGATGCGGGCTACCCGCGAAGCGCTGCGGACGTCACAGGAACGGCTGAGCTTTGCGTTCGCCGCATCTGGCAGCCTGGGTTGGTGGGATTGGGACATCCCGGCCAACCGGATTTACGCTGGGGAGCAATTCGCGAAGATGTACGGCGTAGACCCGGTGGAGGCCGCCAAGGGTGCGCCGCTCGCCGCCTTCGTCAACGGCATCCACCCGGACGATCGGGAATGGGTCGGCGATCGCATCCAGCAAGCCCTCGATACCGGAGCTGAGTTCAGCGAGGACTACCGCCTGCTTCGCCCGGACGGAACGCTGATTTGGGTCCACGCACGGGGCCGGTGCTTCCTTGATGCCGATGGAAAACCGCTGCGCTATCCCGGTGTCGCCATCGACATCACCGCCCGCAAGCAAGTCGATGCCGCCCGCGCCATGGGTGAGGCAAGGCTGAAGTCGATCATGGAAACCGTGCCGGTCGGTATCATGTTTGCTGAAGCGCCCTCCGGTCGCATTCTGATGGGCAATCAGCGCCTCGCCGAAATTCTCGGCCACGACACGCTCTATGCCTCCTCCAGCGACGCCTATGGCGCGTTTGTCGCCTTCCATGAGGATGGTCGCCAGGTTGACGGACACGAGTATCCACTTGCGCGGATCACCGGCGGAGAATGCAAGCGAGCCGCCATGGAAGCGCTGTACCAAAGGCCCGATGGCTCGCGGTGCTGGATCATGATTTCCGGCGAGGCGATTGACGACGAAGCGGGCGCGACGATCGGCGCGGTGGTCGCCGTCAGTGACATCACCGACCGGAAGGCGGCCGAAGCGTCACAGGACTTGCTCAACCGCGAGCTGAGCCACCGGCTCAAAAACACCCTCGCCATGGTGCAGTCGATCGCCACGCAGACGCTGCGTAACGCATCGAGCCTGTCGGCAGCACAAGAAGCCCTTGCGGCCCGCCTGATCGTGCTTGGCAAAGCCCATGACGTGTTGCTGCTCGGACACTCTGAAAGCGCTAACGTGCGGGACCTCGTGATAGGCGCACTCGCTTTGCACGAGGATACCGCGACGCGCTTCCATGTGTCTGGGCCGACTTTGTTTATCGGGCCGAGCGCGGCGCTGATGCTTGGGCTGGTTCTGCACGAGCTGGCGACCAACGCGACCAAGTATGGGGCGCTCTCTAACGCCACGGGTGAGGTCGATGTCCGGTGGGGTCTTGTTGGTGAGGGCGAGGCCACTGAGTTTCGGATAGATTGGCAGGAACGGGCCGGGCCGCCGGTTGTGCCGCCAAAGCGTAAGGGGTTTGGCTCTCGCCTCATCGAACGCGGCATGGGCGGCAGCCATGTCGTCATCAGCTACCCGACTGAGGGCGTCAGCTGCGCGCTGCGTGTGCCACTGACAGGTCTACAACTACGGGGCTGAGAAGCGAGCGCTTGGTGCCTTCTCTGCGCCAGGTATGGGCGGCGGCAGCCGATCGGTGCGAAATTCAAGAACTTCGCACCGCTTTCATCTCGCTGATCTGCCAAGCGATGCGATGCAGACCTATGAGACGCTCATCGAACGTCTGCTTTTGGAATTCCCCGATGGCGGTCGAAGTGGCTGGCATGGGTCGTCAGCGGACAGGGTCGGCCTGGAAAGGCTCCGCTCCGGAGGGTTCCCCTTTCGGCCGGTGGCAGGCGCACGCCGCGGCTTTCTCGTCGGCGCGGCCCCACATCGGCGCTTCGCAAGTGAGGAGCTGTGTTAGCAGATGCGCCAGCGGCGCCGCTTGATAAGGCTTCTGAAGCACCGGGGCTGACCGATACGCTTCCTCCAACCCCTGCGTGCCGTAGCCGGTCGCGAACAGGAACGGCGTGCAGCGCTCTAACAGCAGGTCGGCTACCGGATAGCTGCGGGCGTCGCCCAGGTTGACGTCCAGCACGGCCAAGTCGAAGTTCCCGGTGCGGACATGATCCACGGCCTTGTCGAGGCGCATGGCCACCACGACCTCGCAGCCGAGGTCGAGCAGCATGTCCTCCGCGAGCATGGCCACGAGGCTCTCGTCCTCGACCAGCAGAACGCGGCGCCCTTCCAGCAAACTCATTGGGCAGGGTGCCCTTCCAGTGTCTCCTGGCCGACCCAGCCGAGCTGGGTCAATGGAATCTCCAGCCGGCAGACGACACCGCTCGGCGCGTATGTGATAGCCGCGTTGCCGTCGAACTCCATCGGAAGCTGCCGCTCGATAAGCCGGGAGCCGAAGCCTCTGCGTGTTGGCGGAGTGACCGGCGGGCCGCCGCGCTCTTCCCATGCGAGATCAAGCTGCTCGCGGCCATCGTCCAAGGCCTGCAGGGACCACGTCACCGCGACCCGCCCCTCAGGGACCGACAGAGCCCCGTATTTGGCGGCGTTGGTCATCAACTCGTGCAGCGCCATGGCCAGAGTTACAGCGACCTTGGGGTGCAGGCGTGCATCCGGTCCGTTTAGCACGAAGCGGTTAACGTCGACCTCTGCCAGAAGGTGCGGTGCAAGCGCGCGCTCAACCACGCTGCGCAAGCTGGCACTCTCCCAGTTGTCCTCGACGAGCACGTTATGGGCGGTCGACAGCGCAGCCATGCGGGCGTCGAACACAGCCCGCGCGGCTTGGTCGGTCTGGCCGCGGAACGTCTGCGCGGCGATCGATTGGACCGTGGCCAGGGTGTTTTTCACCCGGTGATTCAGCTCGTTGATCAGCAGGCGTTGGCGCTCGGCCGCGGCCTTTTCCTCGCTGATGTCGCGGACCTCGATGATCGTGCCGATGATGTTGGCCGCGTCGTCCCGGATCGGGCTGGCCGTGAAGCCGACCGGATAAAAATGCCCGTCCTTGTGGACGAAAATCTCCTCGCCACGCTCCTGGTTGTTCTCCGGGAAGGCGCGATCGATCGCGCATTCCGCCAGCGGGAACGGCCGGCCGTCCGGGTAGGTGTGGTGCACGATGTCGTGCAGCGGGCAGTCGCGCTCCAGAACCTCGTCAAGCGTCCAGCCGGTCAGCTGCTCGGCGGCGCGGTTCATGTAGATGCAGTGCTGCCGGTCATCCATCAGGAAGATAGAGACCGAGGCGTTGTTAAGCACGGCATTGAGGCGCCGCTCGGTCTCGAATAGTTGGCCGGCGCCGGGCCTGAGACTCACGAGAGGTGTATTGGCGGCGGGAACAGATTGCAGCGGCTGCCGAGTATGCGGCACTGATACGACCCTTCACAGCGAGGTTGTCAAAAAGGACGGGGCCCAACGAACCGTCGGGATCGTGCATCTCGCATGCCGCGTTGCGGCAGGCGCCACAAGGCCGAGCCTGCCAATGCGCTGACGGGAGGGTTGTTCCATACACCAAACACAGTGGCTTTACGCGAGGCTTGGATGTTGGCAGTCGGTCGTCTATGTGCCGGCCCGACCCGGCCTCCAGACCGTCATTGCGTGTAATGATTTCCAAAACCCAACGATTGAGTCTTCGTGTCGCCATCATCGCCGCGGAGGCCCGGGCGGGGGCTCACACCGCCCTGCTGATGGATAGGATCCTACACGGACAGGATACTGACGAAACCGAGCAGGTCCTGTGTCGCGAAATGGACGTCCTGGCGGCGTTGCGTGCCCACGCAAAAGCGCGGAACAAGGATGAGCCATCGCCGTAAGAGGTTCATTCCTACGGCTACTGATCTGTACCTTCCCTCCAGCAGACCCGACCGCATTGCAGCGGGTCCGCTATGGGCACTTAGTTGGGATTGTCGCGGCGTCTGGTTTGGGTCGGATGCGGAACGTCCGCCCCTAGGCGAGTAGCTGACTTCCGCTCCCCACCCTAAGCAGCACTTCCGATACCGACCCAAACCAGTCGAAATGAACGGTATTTGGGGCCCTCAATAGCGGCCGTTCGTGGTCGCTCGAATGGGTTGGCTACGATGCTACCTGTCGCTGATTTCAAGCCAAGGCTGACAGGGTAGGCCAATGAACTCGCAAGATGGTCTTCCCGCTCGCCGCGGGGATCCGCGAGGTGTCGTGCTCTACCACTTTACCGCCAAGCCTTTGGTAAAACCGCAGCCCTGCTTGATTGGCCTCAAACACCCATAGGTACAGTCCATTATCCGTGCCCTGAGAGGCAAGATTTTGCGCCATGGAGCGGAGCAGGCGTTCCCCAATCTTTTGGCCTCGCATTTCTGGGGCAACGTGCAGATTATCTACCCAGCTACCCCAACGCGGATCGTGATCGCGAAAGGCTGCGATGAAACCAATCAGTTGATGGGCTGAGCCTCGGGCGGTCTGTACGATCAAAGACGGTGCTGGATCGGCGAGTCTGTCGGACCAAAGTGTGAGACGATCAGCTTCGATTGGCCCAGCAAGAAAATTCGGATCTAGTATGGAGCGATAGGCGTCCTGCCAACTCTTTGCATGAAGCGAGGCAATGGCGGCTGCATCCGCTCTATCCGCCGATTGGAAGGTGGCGCTGATCATCGATAGGGTTTGCGCTGAAGGGCAGGGAGACAGAGACAATCCTGCCGTAGGCCGCGTGAGGACGCCATAGCCATGTCCGCTTCGGTGCATCCGCCGCCTCAAGGCAGACAGGCAGGAACCCACCCAACCCAGCCATTCAGATAGCCGCGGCGTCTTCCCGTAAGCGGTCACCCATCGGCCGTCCGACAGCTTCAGCTTGGTGCATGAAGCGGCATTATAGCAGCCGCCACAGTGTCTCCCGGGTGGCTGGATCAAAGGTCCGGGCTTGGTGATCTATTACCCCCCGTAGCCCCTGCCCGATGCGCTCCAACGGCATCGTTTGGAAGCCATAGCGCCGGAACCACGGTCCATTCCAGACCGGCTCCCTGAACGTCGTCAGCGTCACTGCCGGTGCGTTCAGGCTCGCAGCATGCGAGCGGACCTCATCGAGCAGCGCCTTCCCAATCCCCCGCCCAGACGAGCCAGGTTCAACCGAGATGTTGTCGAGATAGAGCGGGCCATCGAGCGTTCGCATGGCGGCAAAGCCCACGATCTCTTTCCTCGCATCGTCAATGGCGGCCGCTACGCGACAAGCTTCGAACCGGTTTGGGGATAGTGGCGGTGCGTCTGCGATGTGAGCGAGCCCGGGAAGTGCCCTGTATCGTTCTCGCGCCTGCGCTGAGATGACCCTCAGCCGTTCGAGATCATCGGCGTCTGCAATGCGGATATGGAAACCCACGGCCCACCCATCGTTCTGAACCGCCCCAGTCTACAGCCCGCTCCCGACCCACGCCGGGCGACGGGAGCGACGCCAGGATTTATCAAAAGCGGTCAAACGGCGTTTACAAGGTGCTTGGCAGGCATTCTGCTTGACGTTGGATGCGGTGGGCGACAGGGTGTCAGGACATGATCGGGAACTGGACCTTCTGCAACCGACGCCGACGCCGCTGCACTTTTGCGGCGGCTTCTCGGCTGCGTGCTGACCAGTTTCCTTCCGCGGAATGACGGCCTCTCCGTAGGCCTCTCCCGCCGGAACCGTCCCGGCACACGATCCCGAACCCCCGCAGCCCCCCGGCTCCGGGGGTTTTCTTTTGGCCCAGACCCCTGCTCCCAACCCTTTGGAGGACACCATCATGAGTATCCGCGTCGGCATCGTCGGGATCAGTGGCTTCGGCGGCGGCGAGGCTATGCGCCTGATCGCGAGCCATCCGTCGTTCGAACTCGTCTACGCCGCAGGCGAGGCCAGCGCGGGCAGCCGCCTAGTGGAACGGTTTCCCGGTGTGCCGGGCAAGCTCGCTGATCTCGTGATCGCGAGGTGGGATCCCGCGACGCTGCCGAAGCTCGACGTGCTGTTCGCCTCGCTTCCCACGGGTGCCTCGGCCGAGGCGCTGGCGCGCGTGCCGGAGGACGTGAAGGTCGTCGATATTGGTGGCGATCATCGCTTCGTCGATGGGTGGGTGTACGGCCTCGCCGACGTCTGGCCGGACCAGATCAGGGATCAGCGCCGTATCGCCAACCCCGGCTGCTTTCCCGCCGCTACGCTGACCGCGCTCGCACCGTTGCTGGCCGAGGGGCTGATCGAACCCGGCAACATCGTGATTGATGCCAAGACCGGCATCTCTGGAGCCGGTCGCGGCGGCGACAGCAAGTTCGGCTACGCCGAGAGCAACGAGAACCTCTTGCCCTACGGTCTACTCCGGCACGTCCACATGCCCGAGATGTCCGAGGCAATCGAACGGCTGAGTGGCGGCAATGCGTCAGGTCTCGTGTTCACGCCGCACTTGGTGCCGATGACCCGCGGCGTCCTCGCCACCATCTACTGTCGCGGTCGCACCACCACGGACGCGTGCCTGGACGCGGCACGTCGGTTCTACGCTGGGCGGGCATTCGTTCGCGTGACCGACAGGCCACCACAGACCAAGTGGGCTACGGGTTCGAACCTTGCGTTCGTCAGCTATGCGGCCGACCCCGAGCGCGACCTCGTGATCGCGATGGGGGCCGTCGACAACCTCGGCAAGGGCGCGGCCGGTCAGGCGGTGCAGAACGCGAACCTCGTCTGTGGTCTGGCAGAGACCACGGGGCTCGACGGCACACCGGTTTGGCCATGATGAAGGCAAGCCTAGGCAGTTCTTCGATCCACTCGGCAAGCCTGTGATGTGAGTAAGGGTTAGGACGGCATGTCGGCTTCGGCCCATGTGCCGCCCAGAAGCGGACCGGCCGTTTCCCACCCACAGCGGTCACCCAAGCATCCTGTGACAATTCAGGCGTAGGCGACCGGCAGCTCGCTCACCTGCGTCGTGTAGCGCGGCGTGCGCATCTCGAACTTGGTGTTCCATTCGCGCCGGCTCATCAGCCCGGCTCGCGCCGGCACGACGGCGCCGCGGCCCCAGCGCGCGTTGCACGCGTCCATCGCCGCCATGAGCGGGCCCGACCGCTCACGGTCCAGGGCGCCGATCAGCGCCCGCGGGCTGTGCGACAGCGGCACGAGGTCGTTCGTGACGAGCCCGGCCTTGGTGTACAGCCACGGCCGTTCGCCCGGCTCGCGCCAGGTCTTCGCCACCCCGTGCCGCGCGGCCTTGATCAGCGTCAGCGTGTCCGAACTGTGCTCTGGCAGGCGTACGGTGGCGAAGGCCGAGAACCTAGCTAGGCGGATGCCGGGCGCGGCGGCGCTGAAGGTGTTGGCCGACGACGAGACCGGCGAGCTGGAGGGCGTCACGATCCTCGGCCAGTGGGGCGAGGTGCCGGACGACTTCGCCGAGAGCCTGCAGGGCGGCTGACAGTCGGCGCAACGACGAGAGCAGGCCACCCGACGTCGGCGCGGTCAGCGTCTCCCGGCTCGGGTCACGAGTTTCGAGAAGGCGAGCGCGGCTGCGGATGCCTGGGCCTCGGACGGGAAGGTCTGGTCCGATTCCCTCACCGTCATGTGCGAAGTGTCGAGCAGGACCCAGGTCCAGAGGTAGAGGCCGGTGGATCGTTTCTTGAAGTGCACGCTGGGCTCGGTATGCGACCAGACATGCCCGCATCATGCGCAGCAAAAAGGCTTGACGCGCTAATGGCTTCGCCGGCGCAAAAACCTGTATCGGCTAATCTCGAGGTTGCCCCCGACATCGTCGCAGATCACACGGTGTTGCGGCTGGATGAGAGCGTGCGGGCAAACGCAAGCAGTTTCTGACGGTCCGCGGGAACGTCTAGCCCGCGCCAAATACGCAGTAACTCACAGGTCTCACGGGCTTCGATCTCCAGGAGCCCACCGTGCTGAATTGCCTCCAGCGGCACGCCAACTGCGGATGCGATGCGATGAAGAAGCTCTCTGCTTCGAGCATCGCTCGAAGACATGCTGCCTGCATCACTCATGAACACCAACGACGAAGACTGCGACACGGACGCGCCGACCGACGCGGGGACCAAGCTAGGCACTCCGTACTCTGTCTGACATTCAACCTAAGTGCGATAAAATGCCACGCATAAATTCCTTAGAAACTGAAGCTGCCAGCACCAGGATACTTCGGCTGATTGAGGATACGTGATGGTGCCACGGGACGACTTCGAGGCGATGGCGGAGGCCTGCATCTCCATCCACGAGGAAATCCTACGCCACGGCTCACCAGAAATGCAGACCGCGTCACGCATGCTGCTCTACGCCTTAGCCGCGGAGATCAACCGTCGCGAACAGCTTGTGGTCGTGGCGAACGATGACGTGGATTAGCGCCGCTTGGCTGCGAACTCCCAGACCGGCGCCCCCCAGGTCTGCCCGGGCTTCGTCCGGTAGCCGAAGAAGCGGCTGTACATAGCGCTTACTCGTCGTCCCACTTCATGGCATCCAGCCTTATGGATGCGGCCTCCATTCCAGTCCCGTCCACGTCGATCACGAGTGCGATCTCGGCCTCACGCTGGGCGATCTCCGCCTCTGCAAGCCGCTTGGCCGCAGATCGATCTTCAAGGCCATCGGCCTCGCCGATGACAGCGCCGTCTCTGCGAAATTCGACACGGTAGGTCATAGCTTCGTATGCCATGCGCTGCCGACGGGCTCAAAGCGCTCGATCTGGTCGCGCCAGGAGGCTACGGCGGGCGGGAAGTCTGACATACCGCTGCGTTAGGACAAATTAGTTGCCGAAGTGGAAAGCCGCGGGTTTAGATATGTCTTCTGTATCGTCTGGCAAGCCCGAGTTTCTTTATAAATTCCGTGCGCTCGACAACGCATCTGCAAATTATACCTTGGACATACTTCGTAAAAATTCGCTGTGGCTTTCTAAGCCTCTCAACTTCAATGACCCGTTCGATTGCGTTCCTGTTGTTTCCACGTCAGCTACCGACGACAAATTTCGAGACTACGTGAATGGCCTTTTCAAAAAATTCAATCCGGCAATGAGTAGGAACGAACGTCGCGTAATGATTTCTGAAATAATGAATGATCCCAATCGAAGACACGATAGTTATTTCATTCAGAGTGCCATGAAAAAATCGGTCGATGAGGCGGTAAATTCTGCTGGCGTCCTTTCGTTAACATCACGATTTGATCACGTGCTCATGTGGTCGCATTACGCGTCTTCGCACTCTGGCATCTGCTTGAAATTTAGGCTTCGACCTGAGTCATGGATAACAAGTGCTCGAAAGGTTTTGTACTCTGCGGATCGTCCTATAATGAATATTATAAGTGAACCATCTGAGGAAATACAACGTAAATCTATTTTATTTAAAGCTGATTTCTGGGCATACGAAGATGAGTGGCGCGTCATAAACCCGGCTTTGGGAGCGGGGTCGCATGATTTCGACCCGAACGATCTAGTCGGTATCATTTTTGGTAAAAATATAAGCGCTGATCACAAATCTGAAATTATAAAATTAGCGAGCAAATACGGAAAAAATTTCGAACTAATACAGGCCAGCATCGACGATGTTCATTACCGTCTGAATTTTGATCCGATCTAGAAGCAAATCGCGGCTTGGGGCTACTGCGATGCGATCGAAGCCTGACTGAGGGCACGAAAAGACCACCGCGATCGGAGCCGGGCGGTTTGAGGTGATCGCGCTGGGGGAATGTCGAGGCCTCGCCTATGCGGGGATGGCGGGCGGTTTCGGTCCCCGATCCAGCTCACCGCCCCGCCAGACCGATCTTCGCCAGCACGATCCCCCCGAACGCCAGCAGCGCCGCCGAGGCCAGCCCCCAGCCGATCTTGCGCAGATCCCGCACCTGCCCGGCGATTTCGGCCAGACCCTTGGCGGCCTCGGCCTTCGCCCCGTCCACCGCCTTGTCGATCCGCCGCTCGATCTCGTCGCGCGCCACGAAGTGCTCGATGTCCCGCCGGTAGGCCACGCCCTCCAGCTTCTCGTCCATGCGGTCGAGCTTGCCCCCGAGCGCATCCATCTGCCGGCCGGTGGCCTCGACGCGCTCGATCAGGCGCCCGATCCATTCGGGCAGATGGTCGGCCATGGGTCCGGTCCTTCGCTCGCCGCGGCCCGGCCGCGCCGTCCGGGCCCGGGGCGGGGTCTCGTCCGTCATCGGGGCGCGCCCGGGGCCGCGAGGCTCAGCCCTTCGGCCCGACCACCTGCGGCACGATCTTGTCGACCGAGCGGGCCAGCATGTAGGCGCCGATCCCGACGGTGAGCAGCGACCACAGCTCCGCCGGCACGCCCTTGAGCGCCGCCACAACCTCGACCTGCAGGCCGAGCATCGGCGCGACCACGCCCACCCAGGTGATCATCGCCAGCGCCCAGAGCACGGTGATCGGCCGGGCGTTGCGGGCGAGCGGGCTCTCGGACCCCGCATCCGCCTTCATCACCTCGGCCATGGCCCGGCCGAGATCGTCCTGCTGGTCGATCAGCGCCCGCTGCAGCTCCAGCTGGACCTGGAGGCGCTGCCCCTCGTCGGGGAGCACCTTCTGGAGGATCGGACCGACGGCGCCGAGCAAGGCCGGGAGAATGGCTAGAAATCCCATGGTCAGGCACCCGTCTGCATGTTGTGGCGGATGGCGTCGCGCAGGCGCAACCACCAGGATTCCGACGCCGCTTCCGCCGCGCCAGTCACTGGCGCGAGCGGGTCAGGACGCGTCGGCGCGGCGGGCGCCGATCCCCCTGTCGCGCGCACCGGTGCTGGATCGCCCCGGCGGGCGTAGACGAGGCCGTAGGCGGACAGCGCCGCCTGGTCCCGCTCGCCCTGCCGGCGCGCGCGGATCGCGGCTGGCCGGTCCCACAGCAGGAAGGCGTCCGCCGCCTGCTGCAGGTCGCCGGCATTGGCCAGGCGCACGACGCCGGACTGCGCGAAGTTCGGCTGGCCAATGTTGAAGCACAGCGAGCAGCAGGCGTCGAAAAACGGCTGCGGCACCGGCTTGGCCAGCGCAGCGCGCACAGCCGCGACGTAGGGCGTGAGATCGGCGGCGAAGAGCGCGTCAGCCTCGGCCTGGGTGAGGGTCATCCCCTCGGTCACGACGGGCGGGCCCGCGGTACTCGTGTGACCCCGACCGATCGTCCAGACGCCGACGCTGTCGCGGTAGGCGCGCAACCGGCAGCCTTCGCGCGCCGCCAGGGCCGCGCGCCCGAGGGGAGAGAGATCCATGAGAGACTCCTGTCCAGGCGTAGCCGCGCTCATCGCCTTGGTTCGGGCTTCAGCGTCGGATGAGAACCGCTGCCCTACTGGCGCCTGGACGCCATCACGGCAGCTGTCGTGCGCCGAAGAAGGAATCGGCCGCCGCCACGTAGCCGTCGGCGCCGGTGAACCGGACGAAGACCTCGACGATGTCCTTCGCCGCCAGTTTCAGGACCGACGCGAGGTTGACCGCGCTGACGCCGTCGACCAGCGCGCCGGTCTCTGCGGCTCGCCCGCGGCCGGCCGCCGCACCGTTCCGGTAGAGTTGCACCTCCAGCGCCGTCGGGGCGCTCGAGCCGTTGCGCTTGTAGGTCAGCGCGACGTCGAAGCCGTGCAGGCCGGCCTCGAGGGCGACGAAGCGGTTCTTCGCCGCGTCGAACGCGCCCTGGTCGTTGCTCTCCGTGATGTTGAACTGGACCTTCGTCCAGGCATTCGCGGGGATGTAGTTGTCGAAGTTCGTGGACGCGGCGGCCTTGGCGAAGTTGGTGATCCGACGCCAGGCGGCGCCGTCGTGCCATCGGAGCGCCGTGAGGGTGCTATCCGCGTAGATCTGGCCCTGCGCGCCGCCCGCGGGTTCCGCAGAGAGTGGCTGCAGCTCCAAGGCGCCGCTGCCGCGGACTTTCATCACCGACCGGCGGGTGGTCGTGCCCGGCGCAGTGGTCTGGACATCCAGGCAGGTGCCCTGCGCCGCCGCCGTGAGATCCTCCTCCGCAACACCGAGCAGCGCGACGGCGTCGGCCGTGTAGGCGCCTCCCGTGTGGTAGCCGGCTCCGAACAGGCCGAGGAGTGTGTCGGTCGCCTTGAGCGGCAGCGGCGCGCCCGGCGCGCCCCGCGCGGCCCGGGCGCGGCAGTTGGCGACGGGCCCGTGATTACCGGCGGCATCGCCCCCGTAGGCGTCGAGTTGCACGGCGGGCTTCGCGCCGAGACCCTGGACGTGCACCGGCGCGCCCGGATCGGTCACCCCCGACAGGCCGAGATAGCCCGTCGAGGCCGCGACCGTCATGGCCGTCCGGAAGGCCGCGCCGTCCGGGCTCGTCTTCACGGTCAGGTCGTCGCTGCCGAGCGTGCCGAACAGGACCCGGCTCGCGTAGCCGGTCTGGAGCACGAGGCCGGCGTCGTTGGTCGCGGCCTTCTTGTTGAGGGTCAGCCGCATGTTGCCGGCCCCCGGGGTGACCTCGTCCCACGAGAGCAGCACCGCCTCGGACTTCACCGCCAGGCGGTTGGTGGTGTCGGCGGCGGTGTTGACGCCCAGGGCCGGCACGCCGCCCTTCAGGTCGCCCGCGGAGACGGCTGGGTGACCGCCGGGCGTGACGCCGTCGTGGACGACGAGGCGCCAGTTCGTGGTGTCGACGACGAACTCACCCGGCCTGCCGACGAAGGTCGCGAGGAACGACCACGCGTCTCGCAGCCACTGCGTGCGCACGCTCATGACGAGGCGAGCCCCAGATCGAGGAAGTTCGGGTAGGGGTCGGAGGCGAAGCCGAAATCGTCGCTCCGGGTGGCGGCCTGCGAGGCGAACCCCAGATCCGGGCCGCTGCCGACCGCCAGGGTCTCGGCGACCGGACCGAACCGGCCCGAGCCGATCGGCGTCACCGTGTAGGGCGTGCAGGTCGCGAGGTCCTGAGCCGCGCCGCCGAAGATGTTGAACGCTTGCAGCTTCACGGTGAGCGGCGTGCCGATGTAGGCCGCCGGCACGCTGTAGCGGAACACCGCCTCATCGAGACGGGTGAAGGGCGCCCCGGCCGGGTGCGCGCCGGCCGGCGAGCCGGAGAGCCCGCGCTCGAGATAGGTCAGGGCGTAGACGTGCGGCGCGGTGAGCGTCGCGTTGGCGAAGGACATAAGTTCCTGGCCGACCAGGGCGAGGGTGACGCCGTCCCGCGCGTCGGCCTCATCGGCGGAGGCGAGCGTGCCGCCGGATCGGCCAAGATCGACCACGAGCGTGTTGGCGCGGTCGGGGTTGAGCCCGGCCGGCGCGGCCAGATCCACGGCGAGCACGCCCTGGCGCGCCGGGCCCGTGATCGTGCCGATCTCGACGAAGCTGGCGCCATCGCGCGAGACCCAGACGTTGGCCCCGCCCCAGTACGGGTCGGCGTTGACGCCCGAGGCCGCGATCCAGACCTGCGGCACGCCGGCCGTCAGCGCGGCGGGCGGCTCGAAGATCAGTGGATCGTTGACCGGCGCGGGCGCCCGGTCGCGGTCGACCGCCGATCCAGTCGCGCCGACCGCCGGGTAGGGCGCCGCGGTCGCGGTCCCGCGCGGGAACTCCTCGGCCGTGATGGTCAGGAGCCCGTCCTCGTCCTCCTCGATCGCCGTGATGCGCACCGGCGTTCGGGCGAGCCCGAGCCCCGGATCGGTCAGGGTCACGACGTCCATCGGCTCGAGGAGGCAGAACTCCCAGGACAGGCGGAACGTGTAGGTATTGCGGATGTACAGGGCCCGCTGCAGGGCGAGCTGCGCCACGAGCCGCCCGATGGAGAGCGCGCAGATCTCGCGGGCGGTGATGGTCCCCCCGACCTTCAGGCCGTAGCGCTCGATCGCGCCCTGGTCGCGCGCCTCGACCGTCGTCGCGGTGTAGCCGTGGCTCCGGTCGGAGCACTCGACGCGCTGGACGTTGGGCAGGCCGTAGGGATCGCTGCGCGCGACCCGCACCGGATCGTCGCCCTCGGCGGCCAGGACGTCGTCGTCAGTGAGGTCGTAGACCGGCGCGACGTCGGGCACGTAGGTGACGCTGGCGCCCGAGTGGGTCACCCCGGTCACGACCTGGTCGCCGTAGGGGACGATCCTGAGCCGCGCGCCCGACCACACCGCCGCGCTGTTGGTCAGCCGCAGCCAGCGCGCCAGTATCGCGTTGGCGGTCTCGGCGTCGGTGAGCGCCGGGCTCAGCCCGAGGCCGAGGGCGGCGCAGTAGGTCTGGTAGGACGCGTCCCCCGAGGCGCCGAACAGGGCCGCGCCGCTGAGGGCCGAGGCCGGCAGGCCGACGCCGTACTGCGCGTTGGTCAGGAAGTCCGAGATCAGCTCGGCCGGGTCCGCGTCCTGCCCGAGCGGCCCCGCAGTGCCGGCCAGCCGCCCGACGACCTCGAAGGCGATCGACGAGATGGTCGCGCTGGAGCCCAGGTCGAAGTAGGGCGAGGCGAGGTAGGCAGTGCCGTTGTAGGGCAGCGCGGCGGCCGGGTAGCGGGCCAGCGCCGGACCCCAGGGCCGCTGCGGTGTGTCGCCGGGGATGAGGCTGAGGAAGTTGGTCGGGAACGGCGTGACCGACTGGCCGCTGAACACCTCGCCGATGCCCTGGACCGGCCCCTCGGCCAGGCCGAACATGATCCAGGTCGAGTAGGTGTATCCGGTGACGCCGTGGCGGCCGCCGCCCTTGCCGCCCGCCTTCTTGCCGCGCTGCGCGTGGGTCTGGAAGCCGTCGGACCAGATGACGTTCGGGGCGATGCGGTTGGTTCCGTAGACGATCGGTATCGGCAGCGCGCTCGAGGCGGTCTGGACCTGCAGGCCGGTGTAGTCCGGCCGGACGGTGCGCTTCTTCCCGCCGAACAGGCTCATGGCGGTCTCAGATTTGGTCGGCCTCGGCGGTCGCGCGTGCGGCCCAGAGGCTGAAGAAGCGCGGGTGCCGGCCCGGCTCGGCCAGGACGGGATTGCGGGCGATCGGCTCCTCGATCACGGCCTGGGCCGGCGAGAAGGCGTGCACCAGCGTCAGCGGTTCAATCGCCGTGACGATGCCGCCGTGGGCGTAGGCGCGGCCGTAACGGAACACCACGACGTCGCCGGGCTCAGGTCGGGCGACTTCGGCGGCACGATCGAACACGAAGCCGAGGTAGCGCTCGTCGTCGCGGTGGAGGTGCCAGTCCTGCGGGTAGGGGCGCGGGTCGAACGCCGGCACGAGGCCGGCATCGACGAACACGCGCACGAGGAGCATGCCGCAATCGACCCCGACGCCGCGCAGGTCGGCGCCGGGATGGTACGGCGTGCCGATCCAGCTCCGGACCACGCTTACGAGGATCCGGCGCCCTTCGACCTCAGCGTGCATGGTAGTCCCCCGACGCGCTCCACCCAATGGAACGTCACCGCCCGCCGACCCTCCTCGACGGGAAATCAGAGACGGCTGAACGGTTTAGATCTAATGCTTAATAACGAGCCCGATCGCCTGCGCCGAGTTGGCAACTGGGCCTTGGCCTTTGATCCGCAAGCGGACGTTCTATTTTCGACCCGTGCCAGCCGTGTAGACGGCTGCCGTCTACATTTGTGTCGCACCCAAAAAATCAATCTAAAGTATGGTGCAAATGCTTCTTGGCCATCAATGGACCGCGCGCCGCGTTTCCGAGGGGGTACAACCATATTGCTTGCGATAACGTTTTCCGAAATCGCTCATATGAACGAAGCCCCATTTTCGAGCTATCTCGTTAATCGAAAGAGATATTTCCTTGCGGGACAATAGGTCTTCGTGCGCCCGAGCCAATCTCCGGCCGATTATGTATTGGAGTGGCGTCACACCAAGTTCGGATTTGAATTTGCTTTGGAGCGACCGAACGCCAGTGTTGGCCGCGGCCGCAACATCGGCCAGGATCATAGGGCGAGATAGATGGCCCTCGATGTAATCGATCGCACGCCGAAGCTGTTGTGATGCGAAATCTACCGGGATTGCAGGCGTCGATCTGGAACATTTTGGCCAGGCAGAGAGAATTTGATAGCCCATCATCTCCTGTAGTAAGGGGAACATCAGATCGGATTGTTTGTCAGGATCTCCAATTCGGCTATGGATAAGGCGAACAGTACAGAAAAGCCCCCACATTCCCGGCATCGTCATATCGGCAACCCGTTCCAGCGTGGGGAGACCGAGATGCTCGCCACCCGAGAGGGCCTTTTGTGCAGACGCGAGAGTTGCGGCCGCTATCGTCGCGCTCAACGTGCTGACCGTACCGAGGGCCTGGACTTCATGAAGACTTTCGAAGTCTGCCAAGACAGCAATCATCTTCGACGCGATCGTCTCATAGTTTTGATATCGGTATACGATCTGACCGCATCTGACAAATCGAAAGGTTAAAAGTTCGGCTGTGAATTTTGGCTTCGTGAGAAATCCGCCCGACGAATTGGTCTCCCAGAAACTTAAAGTCTCGCTTTGGCTGCCACATATTGCGATATCCGGCCTGTCGGATAGATTGATGTCTATATATACGGCAATCGCACCTATATCATTAAATGAGTCCAGTTCGCGTTTGGATCTTATGCTAGCCGAAAATTGTGCTTGAGGGCGCCAGATTTGGGGGTCGCGCCGCAACTGATCGAAATCCATGCCAACAGCTAAACTTCGGTGGCGGCCCAAGACCGTGGTTCGAGAGGATGATGCGTCGCATGTGTAAATATTTCTCCGCGATCAAGCCCCCAGAGTGTCGCAGGCGCATCTAAATTCGGCGGAAGTATAATTATCGCGAAATATCTATAATCATTGCGAAAATCAGCGCGTTATCACTTTCATAACTTGCTAAATGATACGCGGAGATCGGGAATTATGGTAATTAGATCTAGACGCGGCATCACGGTATTGTGAAAGCAGGTTATGAATTCGCGAGATTTCGAAATGGGCCGAGCCTACGCGCGACCGGGATCGCGGCCAGCGTCTATGGTGGAGCTCACCGCCGCTCTGGCCGCCGCCTACGTTTCGCGAAACGCCGTCGCTTCGGAAGACTTGCCGACGGCAATCAGGTGCATCCATGCAGCGTTGCTGGCCGTGCAGAATGGCGGGGCATCCGGCCCGACATTCGTCCTTCCGACTAGATCAGAGATTGCGGCATCGATCAGGTACGATCAGCTCGTCAGCTTCATCGACGGCAAGCCGTACAAGACGCTGAAGCGTCATCTGACCGCCCACGGGATGACACCGAGCGAGTATCGGAGGCGGTACGGCCTACCGGATGACTATCCCATGGTGTCGCCCGGCTATGCCGCAGTTCGTGCGCGTATTGCCAATCAACTCTATCACGGGCTCGAGGCGGCCTGAGCGATGCCCCTTCGCAATATCGTCGTTCTGACCGACCGGCCGGACCGCGGCCGGGCCCTTGCTGAAGCCGCGCGACCGGTCGCCAATTGCCGAATGGCCGGGCCCACGGACGACTGGATCGGACTCAATCATGTCCGCGGCGTGATCGCAGATCTATCTCTGGAGCGGACCGAAGCTCAGCGTTGCCTCGGCGTTCTGTCACGGCGGCTGGACGGCCGTCCCTTGCCGATGGCCTACGTCATGCGGACGATGCGTGACGGCGAGCTCAAGCAAGCCGAGAAGCTCGGCGCAACCGCATGCTTTCCGCCCCATGCCCTGCCTCGGACGATCGTGACGGGCTTGTTCCGTCAGATCGCACCGGAGAAGACCATGACGGAGCTGCTGGTCGAGCACAGCTTCGACCGGGCCGAGTTGCTGTTCACCGATATGTTCCGGGCGGGCCGGCGCGGCCGCATCGATCTCGCTGCGGCCGATGATGAGATCGACCCTATTCTCCACGCTATGGAGGATGGGGGCCTTTGGCGATGGCTCGACCTCGTTCAGGCCCACGATGACATGACCGTTCGCCACTGCCTGCTGGTGGCAGGGCTCGCGGCGCATTTCATGCTCCACCTCAGACTGTCGATCGGCGACCGCAGGTCATTCGTTCGTGCAGCCCTGGTGCACGATGTCGGCAAAACGAAAATCCCGTTGGAAATCCTGCTTAAGCCGGGCGCTCTCACCGCCGAAGAAATGAAAGTGATGCGGGCTCATGCTGCTCTCGGACACGAGATGCTGCTGGCCTCGGGAATGACAGACAGGCTCGCACTGGCTGTGACGCGTCATCATCACGAAATGCTGGACGGTTCGGGCTACCCGGATGGGTTGAGCGGCGCCGCGATCTCCGATCCGGTCCGGCTCTTGACGATCTGCGATATCTACGCGGCCCTGACCGAAGACCGGCCTTACCGTGCGGCAATGAGCCAAGCGAAAGCTCTGGAGATCTTGAGGGGCATGGCGCCCGCCAAGTTGGAGCTCGCCCTCGTCGAAGCGTTCGCCGCGTCGCTAGCGGGCGATGGCGCCGTCAGCCAAGCGGACAATATGGCACTATCCGGTCGGATTAATTCCGCAAATCGCGGAACGGCTCGCAGTTGAATCTAGAGCAGGCCACTCACTCAACCGGAAATAGATAAGCCGATATTTTCTGATATAATCGGATAAGTACTGTATATTTACTATATTTTATTTTTTGTGATTCAATATAGTCGCGGGCAACAGGTCAAATAAACCTTATTAGTCTTTCTCTGCGCGGGGTGTGCTCATGATCAGCTTCCGGACCAACGATGGCGCACAGCTCGTGGCGTTGAATCGCTCTCAAGCGGTTGCTGAGTTCAAGCCAGATGGCACGGTCCTATCCGCCAACCAGAATTTCCTCGATTTACTTGGCTACACGCTCGATGAGATCAAGGGCCGCAGCCACGCGCTGCTCGTGGAGCCAATCTTTCGAGACACGCCCGCTTACCAGAGCTTCTGGAACGGCCTGCGCCGTGGCGAATTTCAAAGCGGCGAATTTCGTCGGGTGACCAAGGACGGTCGCCAGGTCTGGATCCAGGGAACCTACAATCCGATCTTGGATCGCACTGGGCGCGTCGCCAAGGTGGTCAAGTTCGCCATCGACATCACCGCCACTAAATTACGCAGCTTGGAAGCGGACGGCCGCCTGGCCGCCCTCGACCGCTCACAGGCGATCATCGCGTTCGGCCTCGACGGGACGATCCTCGAGGCCAACAGCAACTTCCTTGCCGTCATGGGCTACCGCCTGGAGGAGGTCCTCGGACGTCATCACTCGATGTTCATGGACGAGGCCGAGGTGGCAAGCGAGGCTTACAGCGCTTTCTGGGCGGCTCTCGGCCGGGGCGAGTATCAGGCGGCTGAGTACCGTCGACTCGCCAAGGGCGGGGTCGAGGTTTTCATCCACGGCACCTACAACCCAATTTCCGACGCCGATGGACGCCTCGTGAAGGTCGTGAAGTTCGCCGTCGACGTCACCGAACAGGTCCGCCTTCGCCAGCGCCGGGCTGAGGCACAGCGTGCGATCGGAAACGATCTCGACGCGATTGGCCAAGCAGTCGAGGACGTCACTCGGCAGACGAGCGGGGCCGCAAACGCCGTCGGGCGGATCTCGGGCGACATTCAACTGGTTGCCTCCGGTGCCGAGGAACTGGCGGCTTCGGTGGGCGAGATCAGCCAGCAGGTCACCAACGCTGCGCGGCTGACGGGTGAGGCCGTCTCTCAAGCAGAGCACACGACCAGCATTATCGAGGGGTTGACCACGCAAGCTTCACAGATCGGCGATGTCGTCGGTATGATCGCCGGCATCGCATCACAGACCAACTTGCTTGCGCTCAACGCGACCATCGAGGCGGCGCGGGCCGGTCCAGCTGGCCGCGGGTTCGCGGTCGTCGCAGCGGAGGTCAAGACACTGGCCGAGCAGACCGCACGCGCGACCGGGCAGATCGGAAAGCAGATCGCCGCGAACCAAAGCGCGACGCGTGAAGCGGTCGAGGCAATTGGCGCAATCGGAAACACGATCCGCCGGCTCGATGAGGTGTCGTCAGCGATCTCGGCGGCTGTCGAGGAACAATCTGCCGTCACTCGAGAGATGTCGGGCAGCATGCTCACCGCGTCGAACGGCGTAGCATCGATCGCGACTGGAATGGATCTCATCGCTCGGGCCAGCGAACGCGTCGACGGCGCTACGCGCCAAGTCCGGGACGTCGCCCGCGCCCTGGGTTGATTCCATCGCGGATTAGATTTCCAGGTCCGCTTTGCCGTGTCCGCGGTCAGCAAGCGGACCTGCGGAAAATGACCCGATGCAGTCGAACACGTCTGGGTAGTCGATGGCCGGTGATCAGACGATCCCAGTTTCCGTAATCGATTGATTCGATGGGTCAGAACGCCGCCTCGGGCGTGGGCACGAACGGGAAGCCGCGGAAGTTGGCCTCGTTGGCGAACTTGGATCGGCAGGTCGCCAGGGTGTGGTCGCAGCCCTGGTAGGCCGTGAAACTGTCGCCCGGGGCCGGCAGCGCCGGCAGCGGATAGGTGAGGATCAGACCGGTCGCGTCCGCCAGCTTGATCGTGGCTGACACCCCGGTGTTGCCGCCCGACGTGAACGTCACCGTGCCCTGTGTCAGCGCCTCGCTCGCGCCGGCCCAGGGGATGAACGTCGTGCTCGCCCCATCGCCGACCGCCCCGGCCGAGGCGTAGGCCTGCCGGACGAGCCGGCAGCCGGTGTCGTAGAGCGTGTGATTGCAGGTCGGCTGCCAGACGTTGCGCGGCAGGTCGACGTCGAGCAGCGTCAGCTCGCTCGCCACCGTCAGGGCCGCGGACGTCCGCCCGACCTGATCGACGCTCGCCAGGCGCCCGGTGAACAGCGTCACGCCACCGATCGGTGGGGCGTCCCAGGCGGTGAGGAAGGCCCGGTCGCGCCGGACCGTGCAGCCGTCGAACACGCCCTCGCGCAGGGCCACGAGGAACGGCACGCCGCCGATCGTGTCGGACGGGCGGGCCGAGACCGTGATCCGCTGCTGATCGACGTCCAGGCCGGTGGTGCAGCGGTAGCGCAGTCCGTCCACCAGCACGGAATCGGCGCGGTAGGTGGTGCCGTTCAGCGTGATCGGCACGTCGACGTCGGTGTAGGCCAGGATCAGGCCGGACAGCAGCGTGAAGGTGAAGCAGTCCGCCATCAGGAGCCGCTTGTCGGCCCGCCTGCGCATCTCGGCGAGGCAGGCCAGGAGTGCGGGATCGGCGGGCCTCACGTCCGAACGCTTCGGAACTTGACGCCTTCAGCCTTCCACAGTCCGGCCATGACGTTCTCGAAGTCCTGCACGTCGTCGAGGAAGCGGCACAGGTAGGCGAAGCTGAACGCGGCGCTGATCACCGCGCCCGCCGCCGGCGCGGCCGGCAGCACGATCCGGTTCGGCGCGGCGAGGCTCCAGCCCTCGGCGGGCGCGCCGTCGACGGTGACGGCGCGCAGGGCGGTGACCCAGCCGACCGGCTCGGAGAAGCCGCCGAGCGTGCGCCGCGCCGGGAAGGCCAGTGACCGGCCGTCGCCGACGCCGATCGCGCCGGCCGCGACCGCGTTGTCGGTCGGATCCGTGTACAGGAAGGTCCCGAAGCGACCTTGGCAGCGCAGGAACAGGCCGAGCAGCGCCTGCAGCGAGTTCGCGCCGAGACCGGGGAAGGCCGAGCCCTCGGCGAGCCCGTCGAAGGTCACCTCGAACTCCCACAAGGGCGCCGCGTACAGGCTGACCCGCACCTCCCGGCCCGAGACGTGCGGGGCGAGCCGCGTCGCGAAGGTCGGGCGCTTGTGCACGGACCAACCCTGGCCCGGCAGCGCGGGGAAGGCGGGCGGGGTCTCGCTCACCCGCGCACGCTCACGAGCCGGAAGGCTTGGGTGGCGAACAGCAGCGCCATGAACTGCTCCAGGTCCAAGTCGTCGTCGGCGAAGCGGCAGAGCAGGCTCGATCCCGTCCCGAGCTCCGGCGGCACGGCGACGTGGAACGGCAGGGCGCGTCCAGCGACCTGGCCGTAGAAGCCTGCGAGGCGCTCGAAGTCCCCGGCGAGCCCGCCCACCGCGAAGCCGTCAGCGGCCAGGACGTCGTAGGCCAGCTCGATCTCCCAGGACGGCGACCGTACGCGCGCGGCCCGCGCATCGCGGCCCGAGACGTGCGCGGCTGCGCCGGTGCGGAACACGGGCGCGTAGCGCACCGACCACGCCCGGCCGGAGAGCGCCGGGAAGGTCGAGTACGGCTCTAGCTTGGGGGAGGGATCGCGCGGCGGCGGCGGCAGCGCCGGGCCCTTGCCGCTGACCCACAGACCCGCCGGCCAGTTGAGGGTGTCGCCCCAGACGTCGGAGCGCAGCGGGAAGGTCGGGAACGGCCGCGCGTCCCAGTTCCAGACCGCGAAGAAGGCGGTCTGGAGCATCGGCAGCCCGGCGGCCGAGACCTCGTTGTGGCCGTCGCGGTACCAGTACTCGTAGACTGCCCGCAGCGCCATCGCGCAGAGCGTGTCGTCCCGCCGGGGCGTGTAGGTCGCCCCGTCGGCGCTGTCCCACACCGACCAGAACGCGGTGAAGCTCTCCGTGCTCTTCGGGTCGTAAAACACGTTGGGCTGGTTGGTCGCGCGGTCGATCGAGCCGAAGCCGTACTCGACGGTGGTGATCGACTTCGAGAGCGGTACCCAGCGTGTGAACGGCCCGCGCGGCACCCAGCCCCGGCCGTCGCCGTCGTCGTAGACGGCGCGGTGCGGGTTCTTCCACCACCAGCGCAGCTGCTTGTTGGCCAGGATCTCCTGGCCCGGATAGTACCGGCTGCGGGTCTGGGTGACGCGGTCGCCCGTCGGCCGGGAGACCTGCTGGTCCGAGCCCAGCGGATCGAGCCCGATCCCGAGATTGTCCG
Organism: Methylobacterium sp. 1973; assembly: GCF_040545035.1. Classification (NCBI taxonomy): domain Bacteria; kingdom Pseudomonadati; phylum Pseudomonadota; class Alphaproteobacteria; order Hyphomicrobiales; family Methylobacteriaceae; genus Methylobacterium; species Methylobacterium sp. 1973. The sequence goes on along the minus strand of NZ_JBEPLA010000003.1, from coordinate 487,568 downwards.
AGTCGGCGTAGAACCAGTCGTACTTCTCGCCGCCCTCGATGTTCCGCTTCAGGTAGGCCATGTCGTAAAGCGTGGGCTCGCCCGAGAGCCCGAGGCCGCTCATCGTGTCCGGCCCGGGCGGCCAGCGGCTCCGGTCGGGCGCGGGCGCCGTCCAATTCGCTGCGTCGAGGCCGCCGCCGGCCGTGGTCCAGTCGGACAGCGGCAAGTAGTTGTCGAAGGCCACGAGGTCGATGCTGTCCCGGCCGTAGAGCTGGTCGAGATGCGGCCACTGGCCGGCCTCGCCGGGATGCTGCACGCCCATCCACACCGACCAGTCCGGCGAATAGGTGATCAGGTTGCGCAAGGCCGCCGCGTCCTGGGTCAGCCCGGCCGCGTCGAAGATCGCGCGCACGTCGTCGGCGAGCCGCCCCAGCCCGTCGACGAAGGGGTAGTCCCAGGTGACGGTGCCGTCGTCGCCGGTCGTGCCGGCCCGGGTCCAGCCCGGCCCGCGGATCGCCTCCAAGCCGCGCAGCTCGGAGCCGAGCAGGAACAGGTCGACGCCGCCGGCCAGCACGCACAGGTTGGCGCAGTGCAGAATCATCCGGCGCAAGCTGTAGTCATCGGCCGGGCCGGCATAGTCGACCGTCAGGCGGTCGGGATGGCGGGTGAAGTGCGACGGGGTCGCCGGCCCGAGGATCCGGGCCACCGTCGCGGCCGCGGCCGCGGTCCCGTCCGCGTCGAGCCCGATGCGCCCGCGCCACGGGAAGCCGGGGCAGTCCATCAGCAGGAACGGGTAGAACACGACGCGGTAGCCGCGCGCCTTGAGGTCGCGCAGGCAGCGCACCACGCTCTGGTCGGACGGCGTGCCGCCGTAGACCGCGTGGCCGTCGACGGTGGTGATCGGGATCAGGATCGGGGCGCCGCCCGGGCCCCGCGACAGCTGCGTCAGGCCCGAGACCTGCCAGTTCTCCTCCACGGGCTCGGGCCCGTCCACGCGCTGGAACGAGCCGTCGATGTAGATCGTCGACGGGTAGATCCTGCAGAGGCGCGCGTCGACCGAGGAGCCGAACCACGCGACCAGCAGGTTGACCGTGGTGCAGCCGGGCACCTGCTCGGCCAGGGCGTCGAGGGCGAGGCTGCAATCGGTGCGCCCCGAGTCCGGCGCGGCGTAGGTGTTGATCGGCTTGAACGGGCGCTCGGCGGCCGAGGGCGGCCAGCGCGAGGCCCGGTAGGGCAGCGGGTCGTAGCCGAACTCCCCGGTCGCGGGCAGCAGGTTGAAGCCGGTGATGAAGTCGATCACGGCGCAGCCTGGCCCTCTCAGCCTGGTCCCAGCCGCGACAGGCCGAGATGTGCGCCCTGCCGGACCGCCTGGTTGATCGCCCGCATCAGCGGGCGCGAATGATTCTGGAAGAAGTCCGCCACCGAGGCGCCGTCCACGGCCGAGACGTTGATCTGCGTGGTGTGGTTGAGCGCGAGGCTCGGCGCCGGGCTGCCCCCCATCGCAGCGCGCAGGGCGCCGGCGGGACCGGCGGGCACGATCATCTCGCCCTTGTGCACCTGCGCGACCATGTCGTTGGGCAGCGACCACGCGCCCACCGCGAAGGACGGGATCGCCGCGGCGGCGGCCGCCACTGTCGCCTCGCCGGCGGCCGCGGGGCCGACCGCGGCCGGGCCGAGCACCGGCGACAGGAAGCCGAAGATGCCCGCGAAGGTCTCGGAGGCCGAGGCCATGATCGACTTCACCATCGCGCCCGCCTGCGTGGCGAACGCCGAGGCCGCACCGGTCTCCTCGGCGCCGGTCCGGGCGGCGACGCCGGCGGTGGTGGCCGCCGTCTTGGCGACCTCGCCCGCCTGATGGGCCGAGACCCCGGCGAGCCAGTCGGCGATCAGCTTCACCCGGGCCTGGACATAGCTCTGGACGATCGACAGCGCCGTGCTGCGGGCGGCCTGGGCGATCGTGGTCTGCCCCTGGATCACGCTGAAGACGTTGCCGGTGAGCGTCGAGCCGATCTGCTCGTAGGTGCGCTTGGTGTCCTGGTACTCGGCCTTCTGCATCTCGCGCTCGGCCTGGGCGCGGCGGCTCGCCGATTCGGACGCGAGCCGGTCGAGCTGCGCCATCGCCTGCCGGTACTGGCTCGTACCCTGGCCCCAGATCTCGGCGAGCTTGCGCTGGTGGTCGCGCTCCAGGTCCTCGATCTGCCCGAGCACCGCGCTGGTCTCGGCCTGGCGCTCCGCGAAGCTGAGGCCGCGCTCCTGCGCCTCCTGGCGCAGGTCGCGCATGCGGTCCTCCAGGACGCGCTTGGCGTTCTGGTAGGCCGTGTCCTCGGCAGTGGCCCGCTCCTGCGCCTCGGCCTGCTCCACCGCCCGGGTGTTGGCGATCTTCTGGGCCTCGAGCTGATTCCACGCCGCCGTACCGCGGGCGTGCAGCCCCTGCTCGACGGTCAGGGCGTCGTTGAGGATGCGCAGGCGCTCGCGCGATCCGGTCTCCATCTCGGCGGTCTGGAGGCTTGCCTCCGATCGGGTGAGTGCGACCCGCTTCTCTGCGAGCGCGGCCTCGCCCTGCGCGAGCCGGGTCTGGAGCGCCGTGCGCGCCGAGAGGTCGGTGGTCGCGTCGAGCTGACGGCGCAGGGCGTCGTTCGCCCGCTCCTGGGCGGCGACCTCGTCGCGCCGCCCCGCAGCGTTGGCCTGGGCGGTGGCCAGCGCCTCGCGGTCGAGCGCGTTGCCGCCGATCTGCCGGTCCGCGAGCTGTTGGCGCAGGTCGAGCTGCGCGCGCAGCGCCTCGGCCGTGGCGCCGCCCGTGATGTTGTCGGCCTCCTGATTCCGCCGCCCCGCGTTGATCCCGCCGTTGTCGCCCGACCGTCCGCGGATCGTGGCGGCCAGCGCGCCCTCGTCGCCGCTGCGCGCTGCGGCGGTCACGTCCCGCGGCAGCGAGCCGTAATTGTAGGCCACGGAGGTGAGCGAGGCCTTCGCCCGGTCGGACAGGCCCTGCCAGGCGCTGCCGACCTGCGCGGCCGCCTCGGTCTGGAACTCCACGAGGCGGCGGGCGAGATCGCGCTCGGCCGCCTCGCGCGTCGTGACCGTGTCAGCCGTGACCGGGCTGACGCGGCCGTCGGCGCCGGTGGTCGTGTCCGACCCGAAACCGACGCGGAAGCGGCCGTCGTTGTCGCGGTAGGCCGCGCTGCTGAACCCCTCGAACTTCCGGATCAGCGCGGCGGCGTCGCCGGTCGCGCCCTGGAGCCGCTGGCGCAGCAGGTCGATCCGGCCGGTCGCCTGGTCGATCCCGGCCTGCGCGGTGTTGCCGAGGAGGCCCGCGGTGGCGTCGGTGAGCTGCTCCGCGTTGAGCGGCGTCCGCGCGAGGGTGGCGTTGCGGCGCTCGATGACCTCCAGCTGCTTCTCCAGCGCCTCGGTGACCCGGTTCGCCTCGTCCACCTGCCCGCGCAGGCGCGAGGCGAACAGGCCGGCGAGCGGGCCCAGGGCCGAATAGCTCTTGAGCTGCTCCTGCAGCGACCGGGTCATCTCGTTGCCGTAGGCGCGGGCGCGCTCGACCAGGGCGGACAGGATGGCCGCCTGCATCTGGTTGGCGTTGCCGCTCTGGCGCGCGAGGTCGAACTGCGCGCGCAGCTCGCGCGAGACGCCGCCGAGCGCCGCGAGATACGGCCCGCCCGCGGTGGCGGGATCGCGCATGGCCGCGGTCAGGGACGACGCCATCTGCTTCGCCTCGTCCTCGGAGGAGGCCATCATGGCGATCAGCGAGACGATCGAGGCGTTGGCCGAGCCGGTGTAGTTCGGGACGACGGCGAGCATGGCCTCGATCGAGGCCGCACCCTGATCGGTCATGCCCGGGACCTTGGTCAGCTCCAGCGTGAAGGCCTGGAGCATCCGGGTCGCGTTCTCGAACCCGCGCGCCTGCGCGGCGGCCTGGAGCCGGTCCATGTTGCCGGCGGCGGCGATGGTGCGGCCCTCGACCTCGAGCAGGCCGGAGCCGTAGATCTGCGAGCCGCGCCGCCACTCCTGGAAGACACTGCGCTGCCGCTCGATCGCGCCGGTGAGCCCCTGTGTGGACAGGGCCGTGACGTCGAGGGCGCGCGAGGCCGAGAGCGCGTTGAAGGCGTATTCCACGAGCGCGCTGGCGCCGGACCGGGCCGCGGTCGCGGTAGCCGCGATGGCGGTGCCGACCGCCGCGTAGGTCCGGCCGGTCGCGCCGGACACGGCCTCATCGGCCGCGCGCAGGCCCTCGTAGGCGGCGACAAGCACCGCCACGGCGCGGGCCTGGGTGACCAGCGCGGACGTGTTCTCGGCGCTCGCCTGGATCTGCCGCAGCGCCGCGTTGGCCGCGTCGATGGCGGCCTTCAGCTCGTCGTAGCTCTGGCGCGCGGTCGCGTTCTGGCCGCGGGCTGCCGTGGCGAAGCCCTGGATGGTGCCCTTGGCCTGATCGGCGGCCGCGCGGATACCGCCCGCGTCGCCGCCGAAGCGGACCTGGATGTCGTCGGCCATGGTCGGGCTCAAACGCGATCGGAGTGACCGAGCGGGCGGCTGCTAAGGGTGGTTTTACGACAGTCTGCATTTGAGCAAAAGACCGTCAAAGCGGACGCTTCAGCCCTCATGGATGGCATTGGCTTACCATGCGCAGCTGCGCTGACTGATCAACCTAGACGCCCGCCCTGAAAAATTGCAAGCATTCAGAGCGGCCAAATCGTATAATCTCCATTACTCAGAAGGGGCTTAATTCTACACGGAACGTCTATGGCATTGTGAAGGTCAAGGTGCCGTAACCGAGCTGGTCGAACCCGCCGCTATTAGGACCATAGTCGCCACCTCCCCCATCCGGGCCGGCCTGAGCGGCAGCTTGAACAAGCTCTGGTGCAGCGAGATGCTTGAGTTGCACATAGTGTGCGACGAGCAGTGACCAAATTGGGCGAACCTCACCTCTGCCATTGTTCGAGATGACCGGCTGCGCAACATCGCTGTTCGTGTAGGGCGTGTAGGGGACATCGCCGCCCAGGTTGTATCGAGCCACATATCGGGCGGCTGCGAGCAACCTGTTGTCGTAGGCCCCGAACAAATCGTCGCCTTGCTGCCACGCAATCTCGCAGATGGTACCCGCCAAGCCAATGCCGAGAAGCGAGTGACCCTGATCACGCCCGCTCTCTTGCCACTGCGCAAAGCCACCGGGATAGGTCTTCCATGCCGCGTGCTGGATCGCGCCATTGCCTGGACCATGCAGGTAGTATTCGCGTCCATGCTCGTAGAGATCACGGCGGTTCGTGAAGACGCCGATCTCCATCAAGGAAGCGACGTTTGCCAGATCCCAGTTGGCCCAGTAGTGATCGATCGCCGCGCCATTATGGTGTGCGAGGAAATCGTCGTTCATTGGGGCGAAGACCGTGAGCAGCATGCGCGCAAATTCTTCACGGTCGCGGGGCTGCCAGCCAGGAAAGTCGCGCAGTGTCTCAGCCGCGACGGCGAGTTGGTAACCGTAGATACCAGAGGCGAGATATTTATCCGATGTCCCGGTGACGACCTTCAGTGTGCCGGCCCAAGCGTTGAGGATTGCAGCCGCCCTTGCCGCACGCTGTGTGTCGCCGGTTATTCTCCAGTCCAGCGCGAGTGCATAGGCAGCGGCGGCGTCGTTGAATAGGGTAGCGTAGTTCTCGGCGGGATGATTGGGGGCGGTCCCGCGCACCAGTACCTCTACAGGACGCGGCTGGTAACCGGGACTGTCGTGAGAGTTTGTCCGCAGACGCGCGAACGAGGCCGCCCATGGCTGCCGGTTCTGTCGAACGGCTTGAGCGATACCGGCAAACTGTGAGGCTGAGTCGAATGCGCCGGGGTGGCGCATCGCCTGCGCATGCGCAGTCACTGAGCTCGATAGCGTAATTGCACCAAGCATCGCGACAGATGAAAACCACCCGGTAGGAGGCCGGATCGATATTTTTGTAAGCATCACCTTGGTTCCTTGAGCATATTAGATCGCCGCGTCGTGCGGTACGTCTGGCATAAGTCAATTTTTCTCTGAATTGCCCATCGGAGGGCTTCATACGTTTTGACGCTTTCGCCGACAATTCGTCCGCTGCAATTCTTCGATCCCTCAGTAGAGAGGTAGCGTGTATTGCGTACTGTCCGACGATGGCCGCATCATTGACGGTTGATCCAACGCAATCGGTGATGGGCCGTGAAAAGACCTATCATGGGACCAAGCAGGTCTTCGTCGTCACGATTTTATGCCAGCCCCAGGGAGTGATGCCTACGCTTCGAGAAATGCGGCAGCCCGGGCCATAACTTGCTGGCACGGCCGCGCGGTAGATCGGATACTGGTGGCCGTAGACCGGGTAGGGGCGATCGACCACCACGGTGCGGGATCCACCCCACAAGGGATAGGGCCGGTTGATTACGACCGTTCGGCCGCGCCATCCCCCGTGCCCATGCGAGCTGCCCCCGGCGTGATGGGGATGTCCACCATGCGGGTGCCATCCACCGTGATGTCCGCCGCCATGTTGACCGCCGTGGTGATGAGCGCCGCCGTGATGTCCGCCATGGCTATGGCCATGCGCGAAGGCGGGCGAACCCGCCGTGAACGTGAGGGCAAAGCCTGCGGTGGCGGCCGCGGTGAGTATGCGAAACGCCATGTTCTCTCTCCTATCCGGCCGGCCAAGGCGGCAGGACGTCAGGGGACGGTGCGCGGCAAACGGGGCATACCTTGTGAACAGGGCGGTCAGTAACTGTTCAGTTTTGCCACCCTGAACAGCCCATTGCGAAGTGCGGGAGGCCGAAAATCAGCCTTACTCAGCTTCATCACATCTCTGGCATGAACAAAAACGTGATGAAGGTCGATGGGCATGCCACATGCTGAGCCAATCACATGCGGTACTCAGCGAATGACTGCTTCTGGAGCGCGCCCAGGGTGCTCCAAACGATCGAGTTGGGTCGCAAGCGGCCGGACCAAGAACGGGGCTGGTCGACCTTTGGCTCTACCGCGCCTTCACCTGCCCGTCGGGGAAGCGCAGGATCATCGCACCGATGCCGCTCGGGTCGTCGGCCGCTGCTCCAGCCGCTGCAGCAGGGGGCGGCAGCTCGGCCTGAGCCTTCACGCCCATGAACGCGGCCACCAGCTCGTGGACCGGCGGATGGGCCGACCAGTAGTGATAGAGCCGCCGAACGTCCCAGAGCGTCAGTTCGCCGACGGCGTCGAGGGACCATCCGGTGACGGTGCAGATCCGGCCGTAGACGGCGTCGAGGTCGAGGCGGCGCCCTGCGCCGCCCGCGCTTCCCCCGGGGCGGCACCCGGCAGGTAGCCCGCGAGGATCAGCACGGCGCGGGTCGCCTCGGCGAGATCGGCACTGGTGGCCTCGAGGTCGCGCAAGCCCGCGATGTCCGGCTCGTGGTCGCGGGCCAGCGCCGCGCTCACCACGGCAAGACCATAGGCGAACGGGCTCTCGCCGGACCCGCGCGCGACCAGCGGCTCCAGCGCCTCGACCTGGCGCAGGGTGAGCGGACGGACGGTCCAGGTCTTCGAGCCGAGGGTGATGGTGGCCGGAAGCGGCCGCGGATCGGCGCTCATCCAACATCCCCGAACGACCAGGTCGCGACGTTGCCGGCCGCGTCCGCGAACACGCTGAAATCGAACTCCGGCATGACGAAGTCCTCGAGCTTGGTCCCGAACCCGAGCTTCGAGGACGTGCAGTTGTTGAAGCGCACGTTGACCGCGTTGCCCTGGAAGGTCGTGTAGAACTGCGCCTGGAAGGTAGGCGTGGTGCCGAGCAGCTGGTTGGTCACGGTGAAGTGCTGGCCCGCGCTGGCCAGCGCGTAGGTGTAATTTAGCAGCAGCAACTTGCCCTGATCGGCGGCGGCGAAGGTGTAGACGCCGCCGGCCACGCTGTACTGGCCGGCGGCCGGCGCGCTGGCCACCTTCGTAAAAGGCAGCCCGGTGAGCGCGTTCAGCACGCCGAGATCGTCGGCCGCGGTCGCGGCGTTGGCGACCGTCACCGTGTAGGGCGACCCGGCCGGGATCGACCCGGACTCGCCGAACGCGGTCATAAGCTGCCCCGGCACCGGGGTGACGCCGTAGAACAGCGAGGCCATGGCCAGCCCGGAGATCCGCGCGACCTTGGCCTTGCCGGTGGTCTTGATCGTGCCGCGGGCGATGGCCAGCGGGTGCTGCTGCTGGCCGTAGAGCTCCTTGATCGTGGCGGTCTCGTCCATGGTGACCTCCTGGACGAGGCCGAAGTTCACCGGGGTCGCGTTGGCGATGTCGGTGCGGGTTCCGATCAGGACCCCGGAGCCGAAGGAATACATGCGGGTCTCCTCTCAGAAGGGGCAGCGCGGTCAGGGCGCGGCGTGCTCGAGTTCGGCGACCAGCGCCTTCACGCGTTCCTTGAAGGCGTGGACGAGGTTCCACAGCGCGGTGTGGTGGCCGAGCGCGGTGCCGCCGAGCATGTCGGCGTGCAGGTTGTCGATCCGCGCCGCCAGCGTGTCGCCACGGATCAGCGAGGCGTCGGCGTGCACGGGCGCGGGCTGGGGCGCCTCAACGGCGCCCGGATCGGGCTCGGATTCCATGGGGATCTCCTGGGTCAGGGAAGCTCGATCACCACGGGCACGACGAGGAGGCCGTCGCCGTCGAGGTCGCCCGGCACCTTCACGGGCCGGCCGGCGATGCGGGCCATGTACGGGGTGCCGGCGAGCGTCGTGCGGCCGAGCGCCAGGTCGGCGCCGGACGGCGCCAGGGCGGCATCGAGCGCGTCCATGATGTCGTTGAGCTGCGCCGCGCCGATCATGCGCGGGTCGCGGGCGTCGATGTAGACGAAGATCTTCACCTCGATCGTCCGCCGCGGCACCGCGCCCGACGACCACGCGTAGCTCTCGTCGCCGCCCTCGTGCAGGAACACGGCCGGGCGCTGCGCGGCCGGCACGTCGGCGAACAGCTTCAGGCGCCGGGTCGGACCGGACTTCCAGCGATAGGCGCCAGCCACGACGGCCTGGAGCGCGACCACCGCCGCGTTGCGCGGCCCGAGCGGGGCGGTCATCCCGCGATCCCCCGGGCCACGGCGCCCTTCAGCGCCGCCATGATCGCCTCCGACCGGTCGGCGAGCGAGGAGCGCATGAACGAGCGCTCCGGCGTGTTGGCGGTGCGGGTGAAGCTGCGCACGTCGACCGCGCGCGGGGCGATCGCGTGCCCGAAGGCCTGCGTGATCGTGCGCACATGCGCCGCGACAGCCTCCTCGCCGGTGAAGCCAAACTCGTGGCGGGCGCCGTACTTCACGTCGCCCGACTGGCTCACCGTGCCGGTCACCGCGTCATCGCGGGTCTCGACGTCCGAGAATATGGAGCGGCGCAGGCGGCCGGTGACCACGTTGAGCACCTCGCCGGAGAGCTTGCGCTTGATCAGCGCCTCCAGCACCAGCCGCTCGACCTGGACCGCTTTCACCATCTCGGCGCGGACGGCGTCGGGCATCCGGTCGAACCGGGCGACGACCCGGGTCTCCGCGACCTGGATGTCGGTCAGCACGGCGGCACCACCGCGCGGTAGGGCTGCAGCGCCGCCGAGACGAAATCGGGCACGGCCGCGATCCGGTAGGAAACGGTCTCCTGGCCGCCGAGCGACTTCGACTGCATGCCGACCCGCTCGGCGTAGGCCATGCGGTCGCGGATCCAGTCGAGCGCGGCGTTGGCAAGATCAGCCGGGACGTAGCCGTAGGTGATCGCCACCGCCTCGCCCACGTCCTCGGCCGAGAACAGGTAGCCGCCGGTATCGCCGACGGCGTACTGCCCCTGCGCGGGGTTCCGATCGACCTGGGTGAGCGCCGCGCCGGTGATGAAGACTACGCCGAGATCGCAGGCCCAGGCGCCATAGGGCTGGTCCGGATACACCACGCACGGCGCGCTGCCCGGGATCGGCACGGGCCCCACCGCGATCTGGTAGCCGGCGGTATACGTCACCGTGACCGCGGCACAGCCGGGACGCCCCGGAAGGGTGAGCACCTGAGGCCGGCCGGGCGGGGCCTCGTCGACGGGCTGGAGCGTGTAGCCGCCACGCGATCCGGCGTCCTCGGCCGCCGCGATCGCCGTCGTACCCACGGTGACCGCCTCGATCCCCGTGATCGGCCAGTTGGCGAGGAGGATGCGATCCGCTCCCCCGGTCCGGACCTCGGTGTAGCGCCGCGGCAGGATCGCGGGCCGATTCAGCGCGGCCAGGATCGTGCGGCTCACCGCCGTGATCAGGCGCTGCACCGAGCCTTCGGCATCCTCCTCAACGCCGAGATCGGCGAGCCGCACGAGATCGTGGGAACTCGGCCAGATCATGGTTCAGGCGGCGGGCGCCAGGGCGTCCCGGGCCCTAGCCCGCAGCGTGTCGTTGTCGACCGGCGGCACGACCCGGATGCCGCGCTTCCTCAGGAAGGCGAACAGCTCGTGGCGCTTCATCACGTCGATGTCTGCGGCCGTGACCTTCGCCGGATCGATCCGCTCGGCGTCCTCCTGCTCCAGGCGCCGGCGCTGATCCGCCTCGGCGATCATGCGCGCCACATCCTCGTCGGGCATCGCCGCGACCGTCTCGGTGAACAGTGTCACCAGCCGGGCGCGATCCTGGTCGAGCGGTCCAAGAGATACGGCAACCGAAGCTGTGGCCGGGCCCGGCGCATCCCACGGCGTGAAGCCGTGCGCCTCGAGGTCGAGGCGATGGCGCGGGTCGACGTGCACCGCGCCGTCCGCGTCCACCGCGATCGCGTAGCCCTGGTGCGAGAAGCCGGTCAGCCCCTCGGGAGCGCGCATCTTGATCATGTCGGGATTCCTGCTGCGGGGGAGGGGCGTCAGGCCGGGGCGCCGGTCCAGACGTTGCGCCAGACCTTGGCCAGGACGTCCCAGACGACGGGCAGCGACAGGGTGGTGTCGAAGAAGAGTTGATCGGCCAGCGGCGTGCTCGGCCGCCCCGCGGTCGGGCCGGCGAGGGCGTGCCTGCCGGCGCGGATCCAGCCATTGGCCTCCAGCACCTGCGCGTCGAAGACCGGCACGTCGAGGACGGCGCCGGCCGTACCCCGGTAGGGACGGCCGTTGGCGACCGTGGTGTGCGGGCGCCCATCCCCGGGCGGCAGCATGCGGGCGAGCGGCGCGGCCATGGGTGCTCAGCCGTTGGCGATGTTGGTGATCACCGCCAGGGACGGCGGGAAGTAGTGCTGCAGCACCTCGTCGGAGTAGACGCCGTACTCGTACTTCCGGGAGCGCAGCGGCCACTCGATCTGGTAGTAATCCTGCCGCGCCCGCACCTGCATGACGTTGCCGACGTTGTTGATCGGGTACGGCAGGGTGCCGGTGGTGAACAGGATCGTGCCCGCCGGCAGATTCGGGTGAACCTTGATGTCGAGGGTCGAGCCGCCCGCCATCGAGAAGCGGTTCAGGTAGGTGCGGGCCATGAAGCCGCCGCCGAGCTGATCGCGGGTCACCGCGATCTCGTACTTGTAGGCCGAGCTCGCGTTGCCGGTGAGGATCTTCCGGGAGATGCTCAGCGCCTCCTGGCTGTTCACCCACATCGTGTCGGGCGAGAGCCGGTAGATATCCCACATGGACTTGAGCACCCCGTCGATCTCGACAATGCCGCCCGCGCCGTCGGCGGTGAGCGGCGTGCCGATGCCAGCTGGGCCCGGCGGCAGGGTGACGATGGTGGCGCCGGAGCCGGGCCTGAACGCCTGCGTCAGGAGCCCGTCGAAGGACAGGGCCGAAGTCGAGCGATCGACCGTTCCGAGGGAGGCGGCGGTCTGGGTGCCCGCGGCCGCGGCCGTGATCAGGACCGAGTTGATCGTGGTGATGGCGCCCAGCAACTCGGCGCCGGCCGCGCCCCAGAACCACGCGTAGCCGAGCGCGCCCGGCACCGGGGTGACCGAGGCCGCGATCGAGCCGGTGGCGCCGGTGGTCGCGACCGTGGCGGCCGCCGAGCGGGCCGCCGCGCCGCCGCCGAACACGTCGGTCGAGCCGTCCGCGTTGGTGCGGGTGATGGTCGACTGGATTCCGCCCGCGACGGTACCGTTGATCACGCCATCAAGCGCCAGCGCCACGGCGATCACCGACCAAGTCTGGGCGGCGAGTGCGCCGCCGGTGGCCGCGCCGGACAGCGTCGGCGTCGGCGTGGTGCCCAGCGGCAGCGAGGTATTGCCGCCGAGCAGCATTGCCTCCTCGCCGAGCATCAGGCTCTGGAGCCCGGTACGGGCAGCGATGGCGCGCACGTCGTCGAAGCCCTGCGCGGCGTACTGGGCCTCGAACTCGACGTTCGACTCGATGCCGATGCCTTTGTAGCTGGCGGTATAGTCGGCGGTGGCGACGACCTGCACGCCGCCGCGGTTGCCGCCGGAGACGCCGATGCGCATCCCCGACACGTTGATGCCGGTGATCGCCCGCCAGGCGGCCTGGATGCCGCCCTTGCCCGAGACGCGCGGAATCGCGTTCCGCAGGGGCGTCAGCACCGGGTAGAGCGACTTCGCGCCGAGCTCGAGGTCGTAGAAGGTCAGGCCGGAGGTCGGCGAGCTGCCCTGCGCGAAGGTCGACTTCTGCAGGTCGATCCCGAGCTGGGCCAGGATCGGATCGGTGAGCGGCTTGGCCTGCGCCTCCTTGAGGAGGGCGATAACATCGACGTGCTGAGTCATGGGGCGTGATCCTATGTGGATGCACGGCCGAGGCGGCGCTGCTCCGTTCCCGGAGCGCAACATCGGACGTAGGGGGTGGGTCGTACGGCTTGGCTGGACTGCGCCCGTGATCTATGCGTGGGACGGCGCTCAGTTTTTTGAACGATTATTTAGGTACATCTGCATCAAATGCGCTTGAACGCTAAATAGATTGGATCAGATCAAAAAAATTTTAGCAATTCAAGCTGCTGCAAATGCCACGCGTAAATCGGAGCGATCTCAAGCATTATTTTAGATGAGCCGATCAAAACCGGGAGTAGAAACCCAGGCATGTTCGCCGACATCAATTTCTAGGCACCGAGATTCATTCTGCAGCTTCCCGCTTCGTTGCTTAAAACACACAGCGGTGAACCTGCCGGCGCCATCTTACAACCACTTGTTGCGAAGTGCCTCGCGCTTGTCCTACCACCGAGTAGCGCCCTGAGAGGCATGCAGCCTTGCCTGGGTTGGGGAACCCATGAAGATAATCAAGAAGATTGAAGTAAATTATCTGCGGTCTCTATACAGCGCTACGCTGGATGATGCCGGCGATTTAAACGTCGTTTTTGGCCGCAACGATAGCGGAAAGTCCAATCTTCTTCGAGCTTTAAACCTGTTTTTCAATAACAGAACAGATCCGGGCCGACAGTTTGACTTCGATCTGGATATGTCCGATAGACGAAAACAAGAAGCGCGAGATGCCAAAGGTCGGCAATTTATATGGATTAAGATAACATTCAATCTGCCAGGCAATTATCACGCGTCACTAGGCACCGAGATCGCCATAAAAAAGCAGTGGAATCGCGACGGTGACGTATCACAGACTGTGTTCCCGTCTGTTGATAGCGCTGGCAAACAGGCGCGGTTGACGAGATTTTTCAATGAAATTGATTTTACCTATATCCCCGCGATAAAAGATCTGAATGTCTATGCAGATCTCATCGAAAGAATGTATGGCGCGGCCTCGGAAACAGCTGCACTTAGAGAAGCTACAAGTACCTTTGTCAATGCAATTGAAGGACAAACTACAGTTCTTTCTGAGCAACTAACGACGCTTTTTGGAGCTCCAGCACGTTTGGCTCCACCGACCGAGATGAGTCAGCTATTTCGAAACCTCGATTTTGCGCATGGAGAGGATGGACATTCATTGCTGCGTCAGAAAGGCGATGGTGTCAAAGCTCGGCACATTCCGGAACTGCTGCGATATATAAATGGAAATGAAACGAGAAAAAAGTTCTTTTTCTGGGGCTTTGAGGAGCCGGAAAACTCTTTAGATCTTGGCGCGGCGGAAGCGGAAGCAGTCAGATTTTCGGAATTTGCTCAGCGTTCAGACACTCAAATATTTATTACTAGTCACTCGCCCGCGTTTTACCTTGCGGCAGATCATGCGTTTGCCACAATACGCCGATTCTTTATTACAAAACAGCAAAAAGGCTCAGACGATGTCATGGAGCCCGTCAACGCAGCGGCCCTAATTGACAGCCTGGATGAAGCGGAAACACGGATGGAACGTGCCGGCCTGCTGCAACTGCCGTTTGTCATTCGGCAGTTGGCAGAGCACAGCAATGCGCTCGCCGAGAAAGAGGCTGAAGCAGAAAAATTACGATCTGAACTCGCAAGGATCCAGCAACCCACCTTATTTGTGGAAGGGGCGCATGATGTTGATTTGTTCAGGTCGGCCCTATCACGAGTTGACCCAAACAATCAGCTAGCAGTTAAGCCGCTTGGCGGCACACCGACCACACCAGAAGCGATTTTCAGCGCGGTCATGCAACAAGGCGGGTTAAACTCCGAGTCGCCTGTCTTGTTTCTCTTTGACAACGATAAGGCAGGCCGCGGCGCATTCAGGAAGCTTTGTAGCAAGACGCCAGAAATCGAGCCAACGCAGTTTCAAAATAAAATGTTCGTGTGGTCGCTGATTTTTACGAATGAATTTCGAAACTTTATAAAGAGAATCGGCATACAGGCGGATCAAGCGTTTTATACGGCGGAGTTTTTGTTCCCCGCAGATAAGGCGGCGGAGCTGTGCAAAGAGATAATTGATTCTCGTAAGTCGCATGAAACTGAAGATTGGCGTCTGACAATAAATGGTGATTACTGGAATTCTTTGAGTCAAAAAAAGTGTCACACTTTGGTCGGAGCGCCCGCAGGCAGTCCAGAGTGGTTATTTGCTCGAGGTGTACCTGACTACGCGAAGGGAAAATTTGCGGAAGAAACTGTAAAGCGGGGATTCGACACACAGCATATCGATAATGTCGCAAGGAAGATAGTGGATAAGCTGCTCAATGTATAGATAAATAAATATGTTCGCGGCGCGAATATGACAAGTAAACTACCACTTTAGAGTAGTAGTTCGTTTTCTTGACTGGGCGAATATACAGTCGACGGAGCTTTCTAACGTGTAATTGCGAGCTGCTGCGGGTTCTGGTGAGAGACCTTGATCAGAAAGTCGGCGCGCGCCTCGGGGCTCATCTTGGCGAGATGATCGCGGATGGCGTCGGCCGACGGGGCATCCGACACGCTTGAGCCGCCCTCAGTTCCCTTCGTGATGGCGCGGCCCACCAGATGGCGCGGAACGGGCTGATCGCCCACCATCTTCGCGAGCGCCGCGATCTGAGGCAGCACCTCGTCGGTCAGCGTCCTCTGCAGTGCATCGCGCTGGCCGGTCATCTTGGCGAGTTCGGCGCGCACGGCCTCGATCGCATCGCTGCCCTTGGTCAGGTCGATGCCGGCGGCCTTCTCGGCCGACTCACAGGTCGCCCCGAGGCCGCAGGCGTCGTCGTGCATGCGCTGAATCCGCTCCTGATCCGCCCGGCTGTTGCGCGCCCCGGCCTTGGCCAGTGCCTGACCGGCCGGACTGTCGGCTGCCACCGCCTTCACCAGCGCGGCGTAGGCGGCGTCGGACAGTGGTCCCGCGGCCAGCGCCATCGCGGCGTCGGTCGGCGCGTCGTCCATCAGGTCCGACATCTCGGCCGCGACCATGGCCTGTAGGAGGGTCACGCCCTGCGTGGCCCAAGCCTTCATCTGCCGGGGCAGCGCCGCGTCACCGTCGGCGTAGACCACGTCGAACACCGCCGAGCCGACCATGCTCTTGATCTCGCTCAGCAACACCGCCAATCGCGACACGCCGTAGAGGTCTTTCGCAAGATCCGACCCGTCGGCCGCCCTGCCGACCTCGGCGCGCGGGCGCCTGCGCCGCCGCCGCGGCTGCGCATCGGCTCCGGAGGCGGTCGCTTCCCCATCGGCGGCCCCGAGCCGCTTGCCGAGATCGGATAGGGCGTCGAGCACCGGGCCCGCCGCGAACCGGGCGGATGCCTCGGCCTCGATGCGGGCGTTGTAGGCGAGCGCATCCGCCTTCCTGGCGAAGGTGCTGCCGTCCTTCGCCTTCCAGACCTGCTCGACCTCGCCCTCGCTCGCGGGCGCGGAGCCCGACGCCTCGGGGACGGGCCGCGCCTTGGCCAGCGCCTCGGCCTCGGCCGCCTTCACCAATGCGTCGCGCGCCGGCGCCACGAAGTCGCCGACCTCACCCGGCCGACCGGCTGCCGCGGCAAGATCCTCAGCCTTGGCGAGGATGGCCGCGTTGCTGGGCTCCGGCGGCGGGGCAATCCGTACGGACTCCGCGAACGCCCGCGTCTCGGCCGCGCCGTCTGCTTTGAGCACCTGGAACGTCGCCGAGGGCAGGCAGGGCAGGTCCACGAGGCTGACCTCGCTCGGATCGGCCGTGTAGCGCATCAGGCCGTCCTCGCCACGCCAGCGCTTGGCGTACGCACCGCCCTGCGAGAACCCCGTGTAGACCCCCTCCTCGACCTTCTTCCATTCCGCGTCGTCCACCACCTTTGCGCAGATCTCGATCTGCCGGGCGTCGTCGTTGAAGGCGATCTGCGTGACCTTTCCGGCCGCGACCTTGCCATGCATCGCCCGCAGGTTGCCCAGCGAGCGGCCGTCCGTCGCCTTGGCGATGCCGCCCGACCACCTTTCGTAGAATGGCTTTGTCGAGGCGTAGTCGCAGACCTCGCCGGCGCGGTCCGGGGTCTCGGCGGTGGCGAGGCCGAAGACGAGCCGGTTGGCCGCATCGACCTTCGTCAGCGGCAGGAACAGGGACAGCTCGGGCATAAGAGGCTCCGACGGAGACGTGGTGGCGCGCTGCGGCTCAGGACCTGGCCGACGGGTGCGGCGCTCGTGGAAGCGATGTCGACTTGGGGCCGGGGAGACTTGCCCTGCGGGAGCTTCGGCGGGCTGAGCGCCTAGTCGACGGACACGTCTTCTGCGACGACCGGCACCACCACGCAGCGGCAGGACGGGTGCGCGGGCGTCGCGTCGTCTCCGCTCGGAAACGCGTCCTCCAGATCGATCGCGCCGGCATCCGCGTTGGCCTGGCAGACCGCGCAGCAGCCCTCCTCGGCCCACCACGCCTTGCGGACTGCGATGCCGTCCTCGACCGCCTTCCGGTAGCTCTCCAGCGACGCCGCGCCGTTGGCGCTGGCCACCTCGTACTCGGCGATGCGTGCTGCCCGCTCTGCCGAGAAGGCGTAGTCCGCCTCGATCGCCTCCGTGATGGCGTCGAGGCCGAGGTTGCGCTCTAGGCCCGACGCGACGGTCTCGCGCAGCCGCGCGCGAGTCGCCTCTGTGATCACCATCCGCGCGTCGGCCGACGGCACGAGTCGCCCGTCGGCGTCGAAGCGCATCCCGACCATCTCGGCCGCCCGAGCCCGGGCGGCGGCGACCGCCCGGGTGTTCATGCGGTCGACCAGCTCTTCACGGCTGGCGGCGCCAATCTGCACCAGAGCGCGGCGGCTCGCATCGGCGGCGACGGCCTCCAGCTCGTCGGCCACCTCCGGCGCAACCGCGCGCAGATCCGCGAAGTCGAACTCGTCGAGAAAGGCGTCCAGCGCGCGGCGCAGCGCGTCAGCGTCGTCGGGCTCCGTTCCGGCCTTGGTGAGCTTGCCGCGCCCGCGCAGCTCGGCGACCACGTCAGAACGGGTAGCCGCCAGAGCTGTCTCCAGCCGCCCCGCAATCGCATGCATGGCCCGGCGCGTCGCCGGCCGGTCGAAAGGGACGGGATCGGCCGGCCTCCACACCCGGCGCTTCGTGAGTTCCGCACCGACGGCCTTGTGAGCCGGCGCTGGCAGATGCGCGATCCGCGCCGTGAGGCGGCCGCGCAGATCCTCCAGGGCAGCCACGATGGCGCTGCGGCGGTCGGCGTCGAGGCCGGCTTCGCGGATGGAAGCGATCATCGCGTCGAGCGCGGCGTCCACCAGCTCGGCGAGCCGCGCGCGGGCCCGCTCGACCCCAGCGGCGTTCCCGGCCGCCTTGCCGAACCCGACCGCGCCGGCGAGGTGGTCGAGCATCCGCGCGACCTCCTCGTCGTCGTAGCCGAGATGCGCGCCGATGTGGCGGCCAGCCGTGACCAGCGCGTCACCGAGCAGGTAGTTCTCGGCGATCCAGACCGCCGCTTCGACCGCGGCCGGCACGGTGCCGCCGGACGCGGCCGTGACGATTGCGCCTGCGGCGATCACCGCCCCGCCGATCGCGGTGCGTAGGACGGTGCGCTTGAACGCGGCGCGCTCGGCGGTCTCGTCCGCTTCGCCGCCTGCGGTTCCATCGGTCCAGCGGCCGCGCGCGTCCCGCGGCTGAGCCTCGTCGAACTTGCCGAGCAACTTGCCGACTGCGTCCGATGAGTTGTCGTCCCGATCCTCGGCGTCTTGCCCGGGGTCGCCGAATCCGCTCGGTCCAGGCGGCGGCCCGAACGCGTCGAGCGCCGCCTTCTTGCCCGCCAGCGTGTTCGCGTCGATGGGCACGAGGCCCGCGCCGGTCATCACCATCAGGACGTCGGCGGCCGGGCTCGGATCGGGATCGAGGCCCAGGATCTTGCGGCCCTCGTTGAGCCGCATCAGCCCGCCCGCGGTCAGCCCGCGCAGGCGCTCGGCCTGCGCGGCCTCGTCGATCTGCTCGTCCTCCTGCCACGCGAACTCCAGTTCGGGCGCGGCGAGGTCGTCGGCGATCACCTCGTCCAGGACACCCTTGATCCAGTCGAGAAGCGGGGCGAGGCCCTCCTCCTCGGCGAGTTCCTTCTGCGTGTCGGCCGAGGCGCGGTTCATCTGCTTGATCAGCGCCTGGGGCGAGATCGAGAAGGCGAAGCACACCACCCGCGACAGCCACTCGTCGAACTCGCCCTTGAGCTGGGGCTCGCTGGTCTGGTGCAGCGCGATCTTGCCGGGGACGAAGCGGGCGCGGCGCCGGGCGGCCAGGTTGTCGGTGAAGAGCGAGTCCCAGTAGGTCTGGTAGGTCGCGATCTGGTCCGGGCCCCAGGTCTCGGGCACTCCGATCAGCGCGTCCGGCACGGTGCCGCTGGTGAAGTACTCCAGGGTCATCACCTGCCGGCGCAGGGCGATGTTGACGGTGGTCATCACCTGCTCGACCGGCGAGAAGCCGTAGACGCGGTCGGTGCGCAGATTGCGCGGGCGGTAGAGCAGCTCGCGGGCGGTGTAGTTCACCGCCGGCAGGCCCTTGAGGATCTGCTGGTAGGCCTCAGGCCAGACGGTCCGGCCGCCCTGCACCCACGGCATCGGCACGCGGCCGTTCTCGCCGAGGATCGGCTTGATGGTGGCACCGTCGATCGGCTCCAGGGCGAGGAGGTCGCCGACACGAGAGCGCTGCTTGAAGGTCGTCCAGGCGTCGAGGACCAACACGTCCTCCAGGCCCATCCGCAGCCAGTCGGTCCAGGGATGCACGCCGTCGGGCTTGGCGAGAAAGGCGGTGATCGCCGCGGCCTTCGCGACGGCCGGTTTCCCGCTGTCGCGTGGCTTGATCGCCCACTTCATCCGGGCGGCCTGATCCTTCCGCGTCTCGATCACGAGCCGCAGGAGGTCGTAGCCGTCGGCGAGCCGGCGCAACTGCGCGAACGAGACCGGCTCGTAGGCGCGCGCCGTGGTGTTGAGGTTGTAGCCGGTCGGGTAGTCGAAGCGGCGGCCGGCGACCTCTGCAGGCGCGGACGGGCGCATCGGCGCCGACGGACCGAACCAGCCCAAGACCTGGCCGGTCGTCGAGCCAGAGCCCGCGCTTCCATAGGTGAGGGTGTAGGCCAGCGGTGTGAGCGAGAGGCCCGCCAGGCCGCCGCGCGAGGGTGAGGCCAAATCCGGTTGCCCTTTGGCGGAGCGAGAAGAGGCGCCTGGAGCGCGCTAAGCCTGCGATCGAAGGCGGAGGATCAGGGCCGTCCGCTTGCGACCCAACCCGGCTGTCCGGTCTGCCATGGGCGCTTGCCAAGAGCGGCCATTGGTGCGCCGTTCGGCGACTTCAGCTCACGGTGAAGCGCGGTCATTTGCGCCGAGCCGGTAGGATCAGGGGGATATAGCGCTGAGCTCTCATAGCTTAGCCGCAAATCACGATGCATTCCAAATGGCCGCCACCTTGACGCGGCTGCGGCCGGTTACAACCTTCTGTAATCCGACAAGGTCGCAGAGACGCGTACTCATCCGGAGAAGCACGTGACAGATAGCTATCGGCTCGACTTCGCGCGGCTCGATGACGATGACCAGACGATCTCAGCGGCCCTGACGATCGCTCTCAAAGGCCAGGGAGTCGCCAAACCGTGGCGGCGTCCACCCGGCAGCCTTGCGTCTATAGACCCAGCGATCCAGTCGCTCATCATCGACATTCTTGATCCCGAGAATATCAAGACCGCTCTGGAACTGGCATTCCTATATTTGATGAGCCGCAAGGCGAAGCGCGTGAAGGTTTTAGGCATCGAGATCGAGCTACAGGATCGAGATCCGAAGGCTGCCGCGGAAGAAGTTGTTGAGAAGTCCGGCAAGAAGACGCCGAAGAAATGAGCCGCATTCCCTCAGGAGTCTTCGGGTATTTTCTCGTACTGACGCAGGTTCTTGTTACGGAAGGAGATCGAGCGACGTTCGAAAAAGCTGGCATGTGGGATGCCGAACACCAGAGGATCCGCGGTGATGGCATATTTGAGGGCTACTGGGACGGGCTCGACCCGTCGGAACGACGGGCAGTTCTGACCTTCTTTCACGAAGCGAAACACCATTCTGACATCACCAGCCTCCCGGCCGGCGCCTTCTACTGGCGTGTCTGGGATGCAGTGCGGCGGCACGGCGATCTGTATGTGGGCTTCTTGCGCGAACTAAACCTGTCGGAGCACGTGCAGGGGACGCTGCGTGAATGGCTGCGGACGCCAGAAGCCATGCAGTTAGTCAGGTCACGGCTCGCCGAGCGCAGCCAATTCGGGGCCTACTGGCTTAATCAGCCTGGGCGCGCAGCTGTTCTCAATGATTACTGCGAACAGATGCTCAACGCAGTGGATGGATTGGAGCGCGTAACGCACGGGTTGTTCCGGGACCCGTGCCCGCCGTTCCCGCGCTACGCCGAGGCGCTCAACATGACAGCCGCGGCTATCCACGACCGCTTCCTGACTAATAATCCGTTTCAGCCTGAAGATTACGAGCGCGTGCCTGTACAAGAATGGGTCGAGACAGATGCACCGCGCCCACCGATGCGCAGTTCGTACTTTATGTCATTTGCTGACATCTTTGAGCTGAGAGCTTATGCTAAGGAGCTCGCCATCATCGAGATGGTTGGCACGAGCGAAGACAGCGTAGATGTATTGGGCCGCGCCAAAGAAGCCCTTTCGGCGAACGCCCACGCGGTCCTTGAGCGCTGGGTGTCGGAACACTACTCGCCAATCCATCTGCAATATATAACCGACCAAGCTCTCGGCGGTCGGATTGACCCGAACTGCGGTTACTACGGGTTCAAGGACTTCAGCCAACGCTCCGCCACTGCGGTTGATGAACCTCGGACGCTAAAAGTAGATTTCCACCGCAACTGGCCGAGTTACCGGATGGCGGCGCTGCTCACACACGTGATCGACGACTGGCCGCTTCTCCGGGACCCGGACCGCGCGGAGGTTCGAGAGCACTCGGAAATCGGTCAGTACCTATTTGGCGACGACAGCTATCCCACGACGGGGCTTAGCCTGAGCACTCGGGGGATGATACCGCGCTTGTTCCGTGGACCTCTGGAGTCTCCCGTGAAGCGCTCGTGGAATGCCGCAGATCCTACGCCGTGGGTCGACATTCTCGTGGGAAACCCCAAGGCTGAGTGGTCATCACCCCTATACTTTCAAGAACTCCACGAAGTGTTCGCGATCAACCAAGCGACCTACTTGGAATCATACTGTGGACGTGACCGCAACACATGTATTTTACCACGCACCTACGTCCTCAAGGACTTCGTGGTGGGCAGAGAGCGGGCGCCAGTCGCAGGCAATGACGAGGCGATGGTGGACCGCGGCCGCCTCTACGCCACTCAGTCGCTTCTGTCCGATTACCTGGGTGCCGTAGTTTCCACGTCCATCATAGAAGCGGAGGACACGCGCGTTGATATCGCTGAGATGCTGCGGAATTGGGGCGATAACGACTTTCTCGCCGAGGTTACGCGGAAGGTACGCGCCGTCTACGGCGAACCCTTTGTCCAGCGTTTCCTGTCCCTTTGAAGACGCCGCCTATGCACCAGCTTCAGTGCGTGCCCCAACGGTGATATCTGCCTCCACGGGTGTGGCGTAGGTAGACCACGCCACGCGATCAAATTTCTGGGGCTATGTCCGCTTCGACTCATTTACCAGCGGAAAGCGGACAGGCAGGAAACCATTCAAGAGAGACCTTCAGATCGCCTCGGCTGCATGGCTGAAACCACAGGCCAGCAGCGGCCCGGCGTCCGTGGTCACGACCGCGATACGCCCATGAGTATCAGGCGTATAGCGTGCCCCAGACAAGCCGATCACTGCCCCTGTGCCGGCCGGTGCCACCAACTCGATTGTCGAGCCCTCGGCGGCGCAGCTCGACATGGACCACCCGTAGCGGAAGCTCTCTGAAGCTGAGCCGACCGCGCTCAGGCGCCGGTAGAATTCGATCAGCCCCTCGCCCGGCAGGATGCCGGCCAGCTCGTTGAACGCGTCTGCGGCTGCGTCCACCTGGTCATCGTGGCTGCCGGCCGGGAACATGCCCAGCTCCTCCAGGAACGCCTCGTTCCAGGGCCCGCGCAGGAGCAGCACGTTGCCGACCTCGACCTGGCTGGAGAGTGGCTTGGCACGCACGTCTTTCGACCCGGTCGGCGCCACGGCGCTGACGATGAAGCCCGCGAGTGCCGTGACGTAGTCCTCAGCCTGCGCGATGCCGGCCTGCCCCGCATCCTTCGGGATCCGGATGCCCACAGAAGCTCCGTCCTGGCCGGCGGTGTTGATCAGCCGCTGCCGGACCTTGCCCGGCGTCTCGCGCACCCGCACCACGTCGGCGATGTAGAACCGCTTGTCCGCCCCGCGGCCCATCTTCACGCCGACCGTCCAATCCGGATCGGCCCCGGGCCGCTTCTTCGTGCCGGCGAAGTCCCAGGCGCGCACCCACTTCTCGATCGGCGGCAGGGCATCGACGATCCCGAACCCCGCCCGGTCGAACAGGCCACCCTCGCGCGGGGCCGGCCGCTGCTGGAACTGACCGGCCACCGCGTAGGCGCCAAGTGGGATCTTGTCGCGCTCGACCACCGCCCGCGGGAAGCGCTCGGGGAACAGCAGCTCGCCGTCCAGCGTGCGCGGGTCGGCAAAGATCGGCGTCCGGCAGGAGCGGTCCGGCTCGAACTCCATCGGCAGCATCAGATGGACGTAGTCCAGGCCGAGCCGCAGGATCTCGCCCGAGACGTCGCGCTCGTGCAGGCGCTGCATGATGACCACGATCGCCGAGCGCGCCGGGTCATTGAGGCGCGTCGTCACCGATTCCCGGAAGATGCGCAGGGTCCGCTCGCGCTCAATCTCGCTCTCGGCGGTCTCGGTCGAGTGGGGATCGTCGATGATGACCCGGTCGCCGCGACCCGCGGTCAGCGAGGCGAACGGCATGCCCTCGCGCGAGCCGGTCGCCGTGTTGGCGAACGAAATCTCGCCGGAGCGAGACAGCACGATGTGGGGCCAGAGCGCCCGGTACCACGCGCTCGACACGAGGTCGCGCATGCGCCGCGCGTCGCGTTTGACGAAGTCCTCCTTGTACGAGGTGGTGAGGTACCGCAGACCTGCGAACCCGCAAGGCCCCCATTCCCAGGCCGGCCAGAACACCGAGACGATGAGCGACTTCATCGTGCCCGGCGGTACGTTGATCAGCAACCGGTTCTCCAGCCCGAGGGCAAGGAAGCGGCCGTGGGTGATCGCCTCCAGATGCGCGCAGAGCGCCTCGATGTGCCAGCCGTGCACGTAGGGCTGGTTGGGCTCCAGGACGTGCCACGCCTCCTGGACGAAGCCGGCGAGCGCCGCGCAGCGGATGCGGACCCGCTCGCGCTCGGCCTTCTCGCTACGCCGCGCCTGTTCCGCCCGGATCGCCGTCAGCAGCTGCGCCGGCGGCGGCAAGCGGACCGAAGAGACTCGCGAGCGCGGCCAGTTGCTCATCGGTTGCGCCCGTCAGGTCGACCGCGATCGGACCACCGCCGACGCCGCCGTGCTCGTGCGCCTGGGTCGGCTTGCCGTAGCCGCGGTCGAGGATCTCCCGGATCGCCGCAACCGCCGCGTTCTCCGGCGTCTTCGCGTTGCTGGCGATGGCCACGAGGCGCGCGACCATCTTCGGGCCGTGCTCCTGGCAGAGCGTCTTGATCTCCGCCGTGGCCTTGTTGCGCGCGCCCTTCGGCCGTCCACGGGGCATCGAATTTCCGAGGTTATTTTATTCGGGGTCGCGGCGGCGAGATTCGGGGCACTATGGCTCTGCGGAGCTGAGTCAGCCGATCGAGCGCACAATCCGGGCTGTGCATGTCGCGCGTGGGCAAGTCGTCCCGACGCTGACACGTGATCCGGTAGTTCCGGCAGGCGCACCCTCCACCGAGCGCAGCTCACGATCCGGCCGTCCACGGCCGGAATAGACTCAGATCCGGCTTTCCAAGTCAAGCCGCAACCGGATCGCCAAGTTGGTCGGGTGTGAATTCGACCGGCGTCGCGCGGCCGAAGAGGCTGACCTCCGCGCGCACGAGCCCGTTGCTGAGAACATCCTGGACCTCGGCGAAGAACGACATGAACGGCCCGTTCAAGATCCGGCGCAGCTCGCCGACCTGAAGCAACGCGGCATCCCGGCGCCGCTTCGCCCGGTCCGTCTCGTCGACGCCCGCGATCCGATCGGACAGCGCCTGCAGGACCGAGCCCGGGATCTCCAGCGGCGCGCGCCGACCGAGCACGTCGATGACGTGGCGGCTGTCGAACAGCGGCTCGGTCCACCGTCCGGCGTGACGGTCTCTGTCGAGCCCGACGAACAGGTACGAGGCGAAAAAGATCGCCTGCGTGTCGATCTTGCGCCCGCGCCGGACCACGGTGACGCGGTAGCGCGGCAGCCACCAGTCCATGGCCAGTTTCCCGAATTCCTCGGCGGCCGAGGCCTCGTGCAGCGGCAGCGTGTGGACCACGAACCACGTCAGGCTCTGGTCGATCACCGCGTGCTCGGCCCTGATCCGGGACCCGTTCGTTCCGCGCTTCCGACCCATGTCACGCTCCTCGATCGCACGTGATGACCTCGGCCGCAGGACGCGGGCCGGCGCTGCACAGCGCCATCACGCGGCCTCGCCGATCAGCAGCCGCGGCGGGATCCGGCATCCGGGCTGGCCCGGGGGCGGGCCGAACAGCGATTCCGACCACGTCGCCGGGTTCTCGCGGAATCGGGCGATCCAGGTCCGCAGGTCGGCCTCGGGCCAGCGCAGGCCGCCGGGCAGTTCGATCATCTCGTCGGGCGGTACCGGCGCCGGCGGCACGGCGGAGAGGCCCTGCGCGGCGCGGCTCCGGCGCTGGGCGGCCACGCACTCGGCGACCGCGTTGGCCAGGAGCGCCCAGGTCCGGATCGGCACGCGGCGACTGACCGCGAGGTCGAGGATCGCCGGGACGATCTCCCCCTCAAGGTCGAGGCCGTCCGCCTCCAACCGCGCCATTGGGCCCACGACGGGGTCCAGGCACCAGCCCGGTGGCAGGGCGGTCCGGCACCGGTGCTCGACCCGGTCGAAGTTCGCCCGGTTGTTCCAGGGCGGCGCGCCGTCCGCGCGGGGTACAGGATCACAGGCGGCCGCCGGTATATCTTTCTTCTTCCCTTCTTCTTCCCCTTCCCTTGGTGAACGTAACGGTCCGCGCGTGGCGACCGTGACGGTATCGTCACGTCGATCGTCGCGTGGGTCGTGACGTTGATCGTGACGACCATCGTTACGGTCGGCCGTTTCGTTGAGAAGATTGAGTTTTTCGCCGTCGGGCGGGGTCTTCTCCGGATCACTCTTGCGCTGACGAGCCCGCGTGGCCGCGGCGGTCCGCTCGCGCCGCGCGTCCTTCGCCTCCGCGGCGCGCAACACGTCCTCGCACAGGACCCGGTGATAGTAGCGGCCGTCCGCGCACAGGACGAAGCCGCGCAGGGCCATCGTCCGCACCTTCTTCCAGCGCGGGCCCGCCCCGGAGAAGGCGGCGAGCAGCCGGTCGTCGTCGGGCAGCGAGCCCGCCGGGCGCTGCCGCCAGGCGTGGCACCACAAGGCGACCGCGGCCTTAAACTCGTCGCCGGTCGAGAGCGCCCACAGCTCCGAGTGGAACAGCCGGTCCGTGTGCAGCAGGAAGCCGTGAATCCCATCCACGTCGATGTCGGCCGGCACCAGCGGATCGGGCAAGGGCGTGGACGCGGCGGAATGCTGGCTCATAGCGGGCCTCGTGCAGTCTGGGCGATGGCGGAGGCGGCCACGTCGCACCACAGGTCGAGCGTGGGGCAGGGGCCGGAGCGGTTCTTGGCGAGGATGAGCTCGAGGGCGTTCTGCCGCTCGATCAGGCGCGCACCGATCTCGGGATCGCCGCCGGAGGCCTTCAGCTTGCGCTCCAGGTAGTAGGCCTCGCGGTACAGCATCAGCACCGCGTCGGCGTCCTGCTCGATCTCGCCGGAATCGCGCAGGTCCGCGAGGTTCGGGCGGCGGTCGGCCCGGTCCTTGGCCTCGACGGCGCGGTTGAGCTGCGTCAGCAGCACCACGCAGATGTCCTCGGCCTTGGCGAGCTGTTTCAGGCCGCCCGTGATCTCGCCGATCTCCAGCACCCGGTTGCCCTGGTACCGGTCCGAGACCCTGATGAACTTCAGATAGTCGATGAACACGACGCCGAGGGCGATGTCCTGCCGGGCGAGACGCCGCTTCTCGACCTTCACGGCCGCGGCGATCTGCGCGAGGCCGACGCTGGGGTCGCAGATCAGGGTGAGGTGCAGGCGCTCGAACCGCCGCATCGCCTCGTCGAGGCGCGCCATCTCTTCCTCGTCGAGGTCAACGGCCGCCATGACCCGGCCGAACGGCAGCGGGCGGTTGTGCCGGTAGGACAGGTCGGCGAGGTAGCGGGCCATCTGTTGGTCCCGCGTCACCTCGCACTGGAAGGCGAGGACGCCGGCCGTGCGGGCGGCGAGGCGGCTGAGCGTCGTCATCGCGACCGTCTTGCCCATGCCGGGACGCCCGGCGAGGATCCAGAGCTGGCCGCGCTGGAATCCGCCGTTGGTGGCGCGGTCCAAGTCGGGCAGGCCCGTCGGGATCGCGGTGGAGCGGAGGAGCCCGGAGCGTAGGCCGCCGATCCGCTCGCGCATCCAGGCGGCGGACTGCGCCGCGCTCTGTGCCGTCGAGCCCAGTCCGGGCTCGGCGTCGACGAGGTCGAGCAGGCGGGATTCGGTGATCTCGATCAGGTCCCGGGGTGCCTGCTCGACCGGGGCCTCGTAGGCGCCGTTCACCAACTCCTCGCCGATGGTGATCAGCCGGCGGCGGACGGCGAGATCGTGGATCGTGCGGGCGT
Source organism: Methylobacterium sp. 1973 (assembly GCF_040545035.1). Taxonomy (NCBI): domain Bacteria; kingdom Pseudomonadati; phylum Pseudomonadota; class Alphaproteobacteria; order Hyphomicrobiales; family Methylobacteriaceae; genus Methylobacterium; species Methylobacterium sp. 1973. The sequence continues at coordinate 460,130 of NZ_JBEPLA010000003.1, read as the reverse complement.
AGGCGCTCGCATTGATCACCGTGGTCGCGTCGGAGGCGAGCCGCGCGAGGTACTGAATGACCGTCTGACCGCCGAAATCGGCATCGCCCAGATAGGTCTTCAGGGTGATCGGCGTGGCGACGGTTCCGGCGCAGATCAGGGCACCGGCGACCGCGAAGATTTTGCGGTGGGCCTCCTCCATGAAGTGCTCCGGCAGCAGGAAGTCCGCCACGCGGTGATAGGCGTCGTTGTTGACTAGGATCGCGCCGAGCAGCGCCTGCTCCGCGTCGACGTTGTGCGGGGGTGCCCGGTATTCCGGCCGGATCGCCTCAAGGCGCGCGGTGATCGCGTTTGGGAGGCTCATGTGTCCGACCTCCGAAGGCCCGCCGGCGGCCCAACAATCTTGAGCGAGATCTCGCGGCCGAGCAGGGCGCCACCGCTCACGCAATCATTGCCAGCAGGGTGAGCCTCTTCGCAGGTCGGCGGCTGGCAGATTTCGCGCCGGCCTATCAAGATGATCCCGACACGTCCGATCGGATCCGTGAGTCGATCTGTTGCAAAGCGGCTGCTTTCGGAGGCCTGGACATGATCAGCAAGCCGGATATCCACCCGCTGGCCGGCTTTCACATCATCCCGCTGCCGGGACCCGGTGGGCCCTACGTCGTGGAGATCACGGGCAGTCGCGCCGAGAACGTCAACCCATCGTCCGAACCTGTGATGCATACTATCGGCATGCGCACGAAACAGGCGCGTTCCTTGGCCGCCGCACTGCTCGACGTGGCCGAGACAGCCGAGGCGATGGCCGCGGAGTAGCCGTTTCCCCATCGGCGCGAGCGGGGCGAAGGTCACGCGATCGTCCGCGTCTCGGCGTCGCGAGCTGTCCGGCTGCAGGCCGAGTGAGCACCGTCTTGCGGCGCCTCACGGATTGAGCAGGTGTTCCAGTCGACGGCGCGCTGCGGCGGCGACGCGATATCTAAAATCAGCGCTGACCGGCGCGCGGCGTGAACGATCTCGGAGGGAGCTAAGCGCGTGCTCATGCGGCGACTCCAGAGGGGCCGCCGTCAAAGTCATCGACCATGCCCCAGAGGCTTGGCGAGGCTGCTCGTCCTCGCCGCTCCAGAGCGCGGTTCAGCGCCAGGAAGGTATCGGCTGGAAATCGACCGCGTGCGGCCTCCCGCCAGTTCGAGACTGTCTTCGGCTTCGCGCCGACGATCTCGCCTGTCGGGCCATTTCCGCCGAGCAGGTCGATCACCGCATCGGTGGTTCGGAGGAGGGGGGGCGGCTCGTGCATGCCCGCAGTTTGTCCACAATACGTGGATAGGTCAAGTCCACAAAACGTTTCTAGCCACGGAACGTGGACGGACGCATTGTGTGGCTATGCCCGAGAGAAGCGATGCGCCGGAAAGTCAGGAGTCGATCGGCCGCCGCCTGCGCGAGACGCGCGAGGCGCTGGACCTATCACCGCGAGAATTTTACGAGGCGGTGGGCTTCTCCAAGACGCAGCTCGAAAATTACGAGGCGGGCCGCCGGCTGATGAAGCCGGCCATGGCCGTTCTCGTGATCAATGCATTTCCGAATGCCAAGCTAGACTTTAACTGGATCTATCACGGCGACCTGGCTGGGACCTCGCACAGCTTCGCGCAGCGAATACTGGCCCAGCGCAGCTCCGATCGGGCAGCCTGACCTCAGCTGACGATCTTAAGTTCGCGCTTCGTCGGCTCCACGCACGCCTCATCCTCGCCGGAATGAAGATAGTTGGTCACCAGCCAGCGCGCGTGCTCAATAATCGCGAGCGCCTTTTCCTTATCGCGAGGCAATTGGATGGCTATCTGCAAACCAAGCGCCTTGATGTTGTGATCAGCGTGACTAAGTTGCCCCTTCTTATTCGACATGACGCAACCCCCATGTAGCCTTTGATCTTAGTTTGTCTGCGCAGAAGGCACCAGAGGGTGGCGTCTAAGCAGTGGAAAGATCTGTACCGCGACAAGCTCATCCACGTTTCGTGGACAAGTTGCTTGATATGTCCACGAAACGTGGATAACTTGCCTCGTCGCCTCAGCGATGGAGCCGCGGATGTCCATCTTCCCCACCCGACCCCCCTGCACCGACAAACTCCGGCATCCGTCCGACTACTGGGTCAGCGCGCTCGACGGCGCCTGGGCCGTCCGCAGCACCCGCGGGCTTGAGGCCGAGGGCTTCGACTGCATCGCGGCCGCACGCCATTGGATCGAGGAGCGTGAGGCCGAGGAGGCCGACGAGCTGGCGGCAATCGCGGATTGTGAAGCCGACCAGATCCGCGAGGCCGCCTGACCATGGCCGGCCATGCCTTCGATCACCTGACCCTCGAGGAACGGCGTGTTCGACTGGACGCGCAGGCGGCCGTCCTCGCCAACCAGCAGGCGGCCCGCCGCTTCGCCCTCCAGATCGCGCCGGCCGACCGGGCGGCCGCCGAACGCCTGCCGCGCGAGGAGCGCCTGCGCTCCACCGCGGGCCTGCGCGGGAGCCCCGTCATGCCCCTGTCCGCTTGGCGCGGCCGGTGCGGCCGCCGCTACGTCGTGCGGGTCTTGCCCGTCCCGGTCGTCGATGCCGAGGATCTGCGCGACGCCGTCGTGATCCTGGTGGGCCGGGACGGCTCCGGCCTCGCCGAGATCCGGGGCGTCTCGATCGTCCGCGGCCTCGCTTCGGCGCAGGCCCTGATCGACGGGCTGCCGCCAGCCGTGACCGAACTGCACGCGCACCGGCTGGCCGAGACCGATGCCGACCGCGCCGCCATCCTGGCCGACCTCGGTACCGTCACGACCGGGCGGCGCCGGTGACCGCCCGCAGCGAGAGAGGGGAGAGCAGCCGGTGAGTCAGCCGCAGATGCAGATCATCGCCACCGAGGCGACGTCCGAGGCCGTGACAGCGGCCTCGCCAACCGAGGGCGCCACGGTCCTCTCAATCATCGAGCGGATGGCGCGCGATCCGAACGTCGATCCCGACCGGGTCGAACGGTTCCTGGTCATGGCCCGGGAGGATCGGGCCGAGCGCGCCCGGGTGGCCTTCATCGCCGCCATGGCGGCCTGTCAGGCCGAGCTGCCGCGGGTCCTGCGCGATGCCCGGAACACGCATTCCGGCGCCCCCTACGCGCGCCTGGAGACGATCGCGCGGGCCACGCAGCCGGTCATCGCCCGGCACGGCTTCTCGCTCTCGTTCGACACCGAGGCGTCGCCGATCCAGGGGCATCTGCGGGTGAAATGCACCTGCGCCCACGAGGCGGGGCACGAGCGCGCCTACCACCTCGACTTGCCGCCCGACACGGCGGGCGCACAGGGGAAAGCCAACAAGACGCCCATCCAGGGCATCGGGTCGACGATCACCTACGCGCGCCGTTACCTCGTCCTGCAGGTCTTCAACATTGCCCTGACCAACGACCCGGACGACACCGACGGGGCGCCCGCGGCGGACGCGTCCGAGGACGTGATCTCGGACGCACAGGCCGAGACGTTGCGCAATCTCCTCACCAAGCACGGGATCGCCCCGGGGAAGTTCCTGCGCGTCTTCGCCGTCGAGAGCGTGCCGGACCTGCCGGCCGCGCTCTACGGCGAGGCCCTGGACGCCATCGAGCGTGCCGTCGCCCGACGCGCCCGGCCGGAGGGCCGCTGACATGGCCGAGATGATCCAGGGCAGCGCCGCGTGGCTGGACGCCCGCTGCGGCAAGGTCACCGCCTCGCGCGTCGCCCACGTGCTGGCGGTCAAGCGTGACGGCAAACCGACCGCGGAGCACGAGCGCTACCTGATGGAGCTTGTGGGCGAGCGCCTGACGGGACTCGCGACGCAGCACTACCTGACCGCCGCGATGCTCGAGGGCTCGGAACGGGAGCCGCAGGCCTGCGACGCCTACGAGTTCCTGTACGGGGTCGACACCGTGAAGGTCGGGTTCGTGGATCACCCCACGATCACCATGGCCGGGGCCAGCCCGGATCGGCTCGTCGGCGCGGACGGCCTCGTCGAGTTCAAGTGCCCGACACTGCGCACGCACTTGGAGACGCTGCTGTCCGGCGAGATCCCGGAGGACCATCTGCCGCAGATGCGCTGGCAGATGGCCTGCACGGGCCGGGTGTGGTGCGACTTCGCCACCTGGCATCCGAGCGTGCCTCCGGCTCTGCGGCTCTGGGTCAAGCGGCTGCACCGGGACGAGGCGGAGATCGCGAAGGATGAGGTGGCCGTGCGCAGCTTCCTCGGCGAGGTTGAGGCGCGAGTCTTACGGCTCCTAGCCATCGGTTGTGCGGAGGCGGCATGATCATGGCCGTGATTGGCACCATTACTGGCGAAGGTTTCGCCATTTTCGAACTCGCCGATTGCGCCGAGCGCGAGGTCCGCCAAAGGCAGCAGGTCTATCCGCGCCTCGTCGGGTCCTCGCGCATGACGCAAGCCTTCGCCGATCGCCAGACAGCGCTCATGCAGGCGATCGCGCGCAAGCTCCGTGCGGAAGCCGATGCCGAAGGGGCGAGCGGAGATCTGTTCGCAGAAACGCCGGAGGTCTGCCATGTGTGAGCGCGTCCGCCACCGGCAGCACGGCACCGAGTACGAGGTGCTGGGCGTGGCCGAGCTCCAGATCGCCTATGCCCCCGTCATGGAGGGCAGCAAGCTCGTCGTATACCGTGGCGAGGATGGCAGGCTCTGGGCTCGCGAGGTAGGTGAATTCCGTGACGGCCGGTTCGAGACGATCAAGTCCGCCCCCGACCTTGAGCTAATCGCCCGGATCCTCGAATGCGCGGCCGAACAGACCGAGAAGGATGCGGTCAGGCACCCGTCGAACGAGCGCGCCTTCGAGCAGACCCGACGCACCGCCACATACCGCAGCTTGGCCGCCGCGCTGCGCGAGTTGAGGTCTGGAGGCGTGCGCCATGGGTGAGATCACCCAGCCCCTGGCATACAGGCCGAAGGATGCCGCCGCCGTACTCGGCGTCAGCCGTTCGACGATTTACCAAATGATCGCCGACGGCCAGATCGCGGCCCGGAAGCTCGGGGCCGCGACCCTGATCCCTCATTCCGAGCTGGCGCGCGTTCTCGACGGCGCGGCCTTGTCGGCCGCCACGAAGGCCGCCCAGGCGTCCATCAAGTGACGGCGCTTCTCTAGTGCGTCGCCGCGGCGGTAGGCGCGCTCCGTCTCGTCGCCGACCAGGTGCGCAAGTGCGACCTCGGCCAGCTCGCCGGGGAAGTCGGTCTCCTCGGTCACCCAGTCCCGGAACGATGATCGGAATCCGTGTACGGTGAACCCGTTGGGGTCGGCCCCGCGCAGGAACATGGCCAGGGCCATGTCCGAGAGCGGCGTACCCGCCCGTGAGGGGAAGACGAGATCCGAAGGCCCAGCGCCGTCGGGCCGGACAGACGCCAGGATCGCGAGCGCCGGTGCAGACAGCGGCACGCGGTGCAGCCGGCCGGCCTTCATTCGCTCGGCCGGAACGGTCCAGAGCGCCGCGGCCATGTCGACCTCGCCCCAGATCAGTCCGCGGGTCTCGCCGGACCGGGCGGCCGTCAGAATCGTGAAGCGCAGCGCGAGCGAGGAGAAGCTCGTCCGCCCGGCCGAGACCGCCGCGTAGAAGGACGGCACCTCGGCGTAGGGCATGGCCTTGTGATGGCCGCGCGTCAGCTTGCGCGATCGGGGCAGCAGCACGTCGAGGTGGCCGCGCCAGCGGGCCGGATTCTCGCCGGACCGGTGGCCACCGACGCGGGCCGCGTCCAGCACACGCTCGATGCGGCCGCGGATCCGGCGCGCCGTCTCGGCCTTCTCATGCCACATGGGCCGGAGCACCGTGAGCACGTCGTCGGTGCCGATGTCGGCCACGGGCATGCTCCACAGGCTCGCGGCCTGGACCTCCAGGGTCTGGCGCCATTGCGTGCGGTGCGTGGCGTTCCGCCAGGTCCTTTCCCGATCGGCCATGTATGTCTCGGCCACTTCGGCGAACGTCACGGGCGCCGGTGGGGGAGGGGGCGCGGCCGCCGCTATCCTGGCTTCGATCGGGTCGATGCCCTCGGCGATCAGCGTCCGGGCGGCCGCGGCGAGCTCGCGCGCCCGGGCCAGCGAGATCGCGCTCGCCGAGCCGAGCCCCATCTCGCGGCGTCGGCCCGGCATGCGGTAGAGCATAACCCAGCGCTTCGATCCGCTGGGCTCGATCACGAGGTAGAGGCCGCCGCCATCGGCGTGCCGGCCGGGCTCGCTCAGCGCCTGGACCTTGCGAGCCGAAAGGCGGTTGATTTCGCGCGCCATCTACCCCACCAGCCACCCCACCATTCGACACCGATTGCGGCGGATCGGGGCGGACACCGATGGAATTTATTCCCGCCAACGCCCTATCATCGCAAGGGAAAATCGACGGCGCTGGACGCTGGTGGATCGAACTTCGGCAGACACCCCTTCCGCCAGCGGGTTTCGGTTGTGGCGGCCAACGCATTCCCCGCGAGGGGCGGTAGCGTCATCGGGCCAAGGCTCAGACCGGGATCGCGGGCGTACGATAAGGCCGCTTCCGAATGGAATGCGATCGTCTCCGTTCAAGGCGCCTGTTTTGAGGGCGGCACCGTGCGCGTCGATCTGGCGACAAATGGCGATGCGTCAGCGCAGGGCTAAGATTTCGGCCACGTCCAGACGAGTCGCGCCGGCAAGCTGCAGAAAGCCGTTCGATGATCGGCCTCTTGGCCCCTGTGTGCTTGCCCAGATCGGATGGCTTAGTGCTGCTGCATTGTGTCAGCAGCAAAATGATCTCGGATAACGGATTTCGAGCACCGAGCCCGTTGAATTCAAAAATCTATGCGCCGGCCGATCATAGTCTGCGCTGAAACTCAGGCATTGAGTCGTCTGTAGACCTCAATCGCGTCGTTGATGTCCTCGTAGACGATTGCCCGCCCGTTCAGCAGCACGATGCCTTGGGTGCACCACTCGCGGAGCTGCTCCATCGAGTGGGAAATCATGATGATGTCGGCATTCTTGCGACGGGCGGAGAAGACTTCGTCACACCGCTTGGAGAAGCGCGCGTCGCCGACCGAGGTGAGCTCGTCGATCAGGTAGGTCTCGAACGGGATTGCCATACTCATGCCGAAGGCGAGCCGTGCGCCCATGCCCGATGAGTAGGTGTAGATCGGCTGCTCCAGATAGCTCCCGAGTTCCGAGAAATCCTCCACGAAATCAAGCACCTTCCGCGGATCCTCGCCGTAGATCCGGGCTACGAACATGACGTTGTCGCGGCCGGTCATCTTGGGATGGAATCCGCCCGCGAAGCCGAGCGGCCACGACACACGCCGGCCTCTATAGACCTTGCCTTTGGTCGGTTCCTCGGTGCCCGCCAGGATCCGCATCGTCGTCGACTTGCCGGCACCGTTGATGCCGAGGATGCCGTAACAGATACCTTGCTTGAGGGTGAAGGATGCCCGGTCCAGGACGATTCGCGGCGCGCCGTTGGCGCGGTAGATTTTCGTGACGTTCTCGAATCGGATCACGGGACTGCTCGTACGGCACAGCGGCCTGATGGTCTTTGGCTCGGAGGTAGAGCACCGGAAGGTGGCCAAACTGGGAATGACGGCGGTCGGGTCAAGCCGTTGGCGATCCCCCCGGGGCCGCCCCGATCGGCAGCGGTCATTCGGATCTGCGCCCGGTGTCTGGGCCGCTCTCTTGGGGACCGCGTGCGGCAGCGTGGGCCGTTCGGATGCCTCCAGAGGACAAAAGGCCCTGGCTCGGCCGGCGCCGAGGCATGCGCGCCGGAACCTGGCGCACAGGCCGCCTCAGCCTGCTTCAGCGACGGCCCTGCCGACGCGGTCCGTGGGGGTAGCCGGGGAGAGGCGATCGGAATCGCCGCTGGCCAGGTGACGATCCGCCGGATGAAGATTCCGGCCGTCGGCGTGAACGCGGGGCGATCATGCCCCTCAAGCCGCGCCGGAATCCGTCTCGCGACGGAGCCGGGTCATTCCAGTCTGTCCCGGCAGCGTTCTGCCACCGTGAGAGGATGGCCTCCGCGGCCTGTGGCCTTTTACGCCCGCCGCAGCAGACTGGGCATCCGCAACTCCGAGGCGCGGCTGCGCGGCGAAGGATGGCGTGATCCGGACAGGCGCGGCTCCACCTGACCGATCTGATCGAGCAGGAGCGGGCGAGCGAAGTAATAGCCCTGCGCGCAGCGGATCTGCGTCGCCCCGAGAAGGTAGGCGACCTCCTCGTAGGTCTCGACGCCTTCGGCCACCACCGACATGCCGAGCGCCGCGCCGAGCGACTCGATCGCCTTCAGGACGATCTGGCTGCGCGGTCGCTTGTCGATGTCGGTGATGAAGGAGCGATCGATTTTCAACTCGTCAGCGGTGATGTCCGCCAAGGCCGACAGCGACGAGTAGCCGACGCCGAAATCGTCGATCGAGACCCGCGCTCCGATCGCCCGGATCCGCGGGAGCACGTCGCGCTGGAAGCGGCCTGCCGTGAAGAAGGCCTCCTCGGTCAGCTCCAAGACGAAGCGCTCCGCGAGCCCGGTCTCGCCGAGGGAGGCACAGAAGGCGGTCATGAAGGGCACATCGCAGGCCTGCTTCGCGGCGATGTTGAGGCTCACGGTGACGTCCGGGCCAAACACCTCATCGATATCGGGCATCGACCGAACGGTCTCGGCCAGGACTTGGAGCGTGATCTCGTTGATCAGGCCGAGCTCGATGGCGAGGGCGATGAAATCGCCCGGCGCCTGGATCATGCCGAGTTCGTCCCGCCAGCGCAGAAGCACCTCGACGCCGGTGACGGCATGGGTGCGCATGTCGACCTTCGGCTGAAAGGCGCAGCAGAAGCAGCGGTCGCGGATCGCCAGCCGGAGCCGCTGCTCCACAGCCATCCGGGCCGTCGCCGCCTGGCTCATCGCGTCGTCGAACAGGCTGACGCCGCCCTTCAACTCGCCCTTTACCCGGTACATGGCGTTGTCGGCCTGCCGGGCGAGGACCTCATAGGTGTCGCCGTGGTCCGGGAACAGGCTCACGCCGATGGAGGCGGAGGCGAAGATCTCGTGCCCGTCGATGAAGAACGGCTGCTTGAGCCGCTCCGAGATGGCGCGCACGGCTGCCAGCGCGTCGTCCCGATCGAGGACGGGATCGAGCAAGAGCACGAACTCGTCGCCGCCGATGCGGGCCAGCAGGTCGCTCGGGCGCAACGTCGCGCGGATCCGGTCGGACATCTTGCGCAGCAGGGCGTCGCCCGCGGCGTGACTGTAATAGTCGTTGATGTGCTTGAAGTTATCGAGATCGATAAAGGCCAGGGCAAAACGGTCCCCGGGTCGTGAACCGGCCAGGACCTCGCCGATGCTTTGCTCGAACATCGTCCGGTTGGGAAGCCCGGTCAGGGCGTCGATGAAGGCCTTGGTGATCAGCTCCCGCTGAATCCTGTGATGACGCGTGACATCGGTGACCGTGGTGAGCGTGAAGCTGCCGTGATCCTCCGTGACCGGGTGGGTGCGCACCTCGACGACACGATCGCCGATGGCCTCGACATGCGCGGCCTCCCGAGACGAGCCCGCCGCGGCGGCGAGCGCGTGGACGGCCCTGTCGCCGAGAGCGCGCGCGGCGGCATTGGCCAGGGTGCACCCTCCCTGCTCGTCGAAGACCACGACGCCCACGGGGAGCGTCTGGATCACGGCTTCGAGCAGGGTCTGAGGCGTCGGGGAAGTCGGGGCGCTCATACTCCGCCCTGCTGCCAGAGCGGCGTGGCAGCGTGTGGTCCGGCCTGCGAGACGGTGTCGCCGGCGTCGAGGGGACGGCGGAGCAGCCGACGATGCACGTGATCGAGCGCTGCGCCCTGAGCCCCCTCCGGACCCGTCTCGCGTCCGAGACGCACGGCGCCGATCGGATCGTGGTCTTGGCCGCCGACCTTGTTCATGGTCGCGCCCCGCCACCGCTCCACGACGGCACCGATGAAGCCGGCGCCGGCGACCGCCGCGCCGTCCCCCACCGCGGCGCCGCTCGTGTCGTTGCGCGGCTGGCGGATCGACGGGAGGCGCCGGAACGTCATCCGGACCGGGATCGGAACGCCTTCACCGAAGGCAATGACCTCGCCCGTCCCGAGCGACGGGATGAAGGTGAGCAGGTTGCTGGCGTCCGATACCGCTGCGGCCAGGAAGGCCTGATCGCGCGCGTTCGTCATCCGCATGGCGAACAGGGTGCTGCATTGCGACATGATAGTCGCGTCGAGTTCGGCCGGACGCTGCGTGACCAAGCCCAGATGGACGCCATGTTTCCGGCCCTCGCGGGCGATCCGCGACAGGGCGCGGCGGGTCGGCGTGAAGCCGACGGAGCGATCGGCCGAGGCGAAGCGATGCGCCTCCTCGCACACGAACAGCAGCGGGATCGCGCCCTCGCTCCAGATGCCGAACTCGAACGCCAGGCGGGACAGGACGCAGACGACGGCGTCCACCACCTCGCTCGGCAGCCCGGCGAGCTGCATGATCGTCATCGGCCGCCCATCCGGATCGAGGCGGAACAGGTGCGCCAGGATCTCGCCCATCATGTCGCCGCCGACATTGGCGTTGTCGAACATGAAGCCGTGCCGCGGATCGTTCCGGATCGCCTCGATCCGCGTGATCAGACGGTGATAGTGCATCCGGGAGACGCGATTCTCCAGCCGGCCCATCCGCTCGTCAATGAGGGCAATCAGGTCCTGGAGCACGTAGGGCACGGGCGTGTCGATCGTGTAGCCGCCGGCCTTGCCCAGTGTCCGCTTCACGATCTGCCGGTCGCTCGCCTCCTTGTACTGGGCGTACTTGCTCTTCGCGAGCGGGATGACTTCGGCGAGGATCTCGATCTCCTCGTCCACGGCTGGACGCCCGCCGTAGATCACGTCGGCGATCTCTTCGAGGTTGAACAGCCAGAACGGCAGCTTGAGCGTCCGTGGATTGATCACGCTCGCGCGGTCGCCGAAGCTGGCGGCGTATTCATTGTGTACGTCCAGCAGGAAGATGCGCACTGCCGGCTTGGCGCGCATCACCTCGTCCAAGATGATGGTCACGCCGCTCGACTTGCCGACCCCCGTGGCGCCGAGAACGGCGAAGTGCTTGGAGAGAAGGTCGTCGAGTTTGATGCAGGCGGGGGTTTCGGGGTCTTGGTAGAGCGCCCCGACGGCCGCCGTGTTGGCCACAGACACTTGGTGGACGATTCGCAGTTCGGAGGGGGACAGCAGCTCGACCGTGTCGCCGATCGCCGGGTAGCAGGTCACGCCCCGGCAGAATCCAGGCACCCCGTTCGTCTCGATGATCTGGCCGAGCAGGTCGAGGCTCGCAAAGGCCCCGGGTTCTCGCCCGCGCTCGTGGGCCGAGGCCAACGTCGTGACGATGCCCACGAGGATGGCCCCGCCCGCACGGATCCGGACCAGATTGCCGACCGTGACCCTCACGCTCGGTCGCCCGTTCCGGAGCCCGAGCTCAAGATGAACCTTCGACCCCTCGATGGAAGTCACAGACCCCATCTGCGACGCGGACTCGTCGTCCCGGAACGTCCCGTCGCCGCTCAGCATCATCCGCGCCCTGCTCTGAAACAGAATCGACACGATACTGCAGGGTGGTCATTAAAGTTCTGACAAAGGAATTCGCGCAAAAGCGTAATGCTTAACCGATGCTTTTTGTCTCAGTATTATCGCCCAGGTTGCGTGCGTCCTGTGCATCGGCTCGGGGTACGGGCGGCCGCCACCCTTCGCGATCTCGGTGTCTCAGGCATTCCGGGTATTGGACGCAGCCTGAAAGACGGCCACCTCACCGAGACTATCGGACGGTGCGGTCGATCGCGGATGTCGGGCGCACAGCTAGGCGGCCTGCCCGTCGCCGAAATGCTCACGCATCCAGCACTCGCCGGAAATGCGGGCTCCGTTCCGCGTTACGAAGGCGTAGGGCGACTTTTCGACGACCGTGCCGCCGTGGCTGCGGATGATCCATCGGAAGCACCGGGGATCGTCCCTGCACGGGACGATTTCGACCGTATGGGAGTGCATTGTTTCGATCGACATAGAGCTGTAACGCCGCAGCGCAGCAATCCGCTCCATGCGACGATCGCGGAGGGTTACCGAACCGTGCGGGCCCGCACGCGATTTGCGCCGTCTTGCCGCGTCAGACCATATCGCGCCGCGATCCGGGCCGAACCCGTCGACCGGATGCTACACCGGCACCGAGCAACAGGAAGTCTGCATGCCGATCAAGGCCATCAATGACCGCAAGAAGCTGTCCAGCGATTTCAACGAGGCCAACGACGCCTTCATCGACGAGGTGCTGAACGCGCTCCAGGGCGGACGCATTCCCCTCGATCTCGCCCGCGCCTATCTCGCGCATCCCGTGGCAATGATGCACACCGACGGGGCGCAGGCCGTCGCCAACTACTTCGAGCGCATGCTGGCCCAGCGACCGAATATCGACTGGACGCCGGGGAGTTGATGACGGTGTCGCTGAGTCGAGGAGAGGACGCGCGGATGACCATCGAAGAGATCGAGGAGCTGAACCGGGCCCGCGCCGCGCTGGCGCGCCAGCGGAATGCCATCGCCCGGCGCCTGGGCGGTCTCGACGTGGCGCCGATCTCCATGGCGGAGGATCTGACCCGGACGCTGCTGGCCATCGAAGCCGTGGATCGGGCCCTGGTCGATGCGGGCCAGCCCCATATGGACATCGGCCCCAGGCCGGAGGCCTAACCGACTCCGGCGCGTCAGCCCTCGCGGAGCCTTGCGCCGAACTCCCGGGCGGGCGTACAGGCTCGGGTGCTCTGAGGAGACCCGACGATGTCCGACCGCCTGCCCGGCTTCAACACGCTGGCGATCCATGCGGGCGCCGCCCCCGACGCCGCCACGGGCGCGCGCGCAACGCCGATCTACCAGACCACCAGCTTCGTGTTCGACGATGTCGATCACGCCGCGTCGCTGTTCGGGCTCCAGGCCTTCGGCAACATCTACACGCGGATCACCAACCCGACGAACGCGGTGCTGGAGGAGCGCATCGCGGCCCTGGAAGGCGGGACCGCCGCCCTGGCGGTCGCCTCCGGCCACGCGGCCGAGTTCCTGACCATGCACGCCCTGATGCAGCCGGGCGACGAGTTCGTGGCCTCGAACAAGCTCTACGGCGGGTCGATCAACCAGTTCAATCACTCGTACAAGAACTTCGGCTGGTCGGTGGCCTGGGCCGACAACGACGATCCCGCCTCCTTCGAGGCGGCGATCACGCCGCGCACCAAGGCGATCTTCTGCGAATCCATCGCCAATCCCGGCGGCGTCATCACCGACATCGCGGCGCTGTCGCAGATCGCCAAGAAGCACAACATCCCGCTCGTCGTCGACAACACCATGGCGACGCCGTACCTGATCCGGCCCTTCGAGCACGGCGCCGACATCGTCGTCCATTCGGCGACGAAGTTCCTCGGCGGCCACGGCAATTCGATCGGCGGCCTGATCGTCGACGGCGGCTCGTTCCAATGGGCGGGCGATGCGCGCTACCCGATGATGAGCCAGCCGCGGCCGGAATATTCCGGCATGGTGCTGGCCGAGACCTTCGGCAATTTCGGCTTCGCCATCGCCTGCCGGGTGCTGGGCCTGCGCGACCTCGGTCCGGCGCTCTCGCCGTTCAACGCCTTCCTGATCCTCAACGGCATCGAGACTCTGCCGCTGCGCATGCAGCGCCATTCCGACAACGCGCTGACGGTGGCCACCCATTTGTCCAAGCACGAGGCCGTGTCCTGGGTGAGCTACCCGGGGCTGGAGACCGATCGTTACCATGCGCTGGCCAAGCGCTACACGCCGAAGGGCGCCGGTGCCGTGTTCACCTTCGGTCTGAAGGGCGGCTACGAGGCGGGCGTGAAGCTGGTCTCGAACCTCCAGCTGTTCTCGCACCTCGCCAATATCGGCGACACCCGGTCGCTGATCATCCATCCGGCCTCGACAACGCACCGCCAGCTCACCGACGCGCAGAAGACCGCCGCCGGGGCGGGGCCGGAAGTGGTGCGCCTGTCGATCGGCCTGGAAGATCCGGCGGACCTGATCGACGATCTCGACGCCGCGCTCGAGGGCTGACACCGTCCCGCGCCGCGAGCCGGCTCGCCCGCCGTCGCGCGCGCGGCGCGGCGACCGAGGGCAGCGGGCACTGGGTCAGCGTCGCACGGCTGGTTTGCTTCGCGACGCTCGCAAAGGCTGGGACGCCACGTTGCCAGCCGCCGCGCTCTGGCGCGACGGCCCGTGGGACGCTCAGAACGCGTCCGCCGCCAGCGCCATCGTGCTGTCCGCACCGGCCTTGATGCGGGCCAGGCGCAGGGCAGTCTCCGGCAGCATCCGCTCCATGTAGAACCGGCCGCTCGTCAGCTTCGACTCCCAGCGCGGGGAGGGCGCCTCGGCATGCTTGGCCTGGGCGGCCTTGGCGATCCGCGCCCACATGTAGCCCAGGGCCACGAGGCCGAAGAGGTGCATGAAGTCGGTTGCGCCGGCCCCGGCATTGTCGGGCTTGGCGAAGGCGTTCTGCATCAGCCACATCACCGCGCCCTGGAGATCGTTCAGCCCGGCCTGGAGCGGCTGGGTGAACGGCGCCATCGCGGGATCCTCGCCGTGGTCCTTCAGGAAGGTCTGGACCTCGCCCAGGAAGGTCATCATCGCCCGGCCGCCATCCTTCGGCAGCTTGCGGCCGATCAGGTCCATCGCCTGGATGCCGTTGGCGCCCTCGTAGATCATGGCGATGCGGGCATCGCGCACGAACTGCGACATGCCCCATTCCTCGATGTAGCCGTGGCCGCCGAGCAGCTGCTGGGCCTCGACCGCATTGGCGAAGCCGCGATCGGTGAACACGCCCTTCACCACCGGCGTCATGAGGCCGAGATAATCGTCGGCCGCCTGCCGCTCCCGGGCATCCTCGGAACGGTGCAGGATGTCGGCCTGGAGCGCCGTCCAGAGCATGAGGGCGCGGGCCGCTTCGTTGAACGCGCGGATCTGCATCAGCGTGCGGCGCACGTCCGGATGGACGATGATCGGGTCGGCGGCTTTGTCGGGCGCCTTCGCGCCGGTCAGCGCCCGGCCCTGGAGGCGATCCTTCGCGTAGGCGGCGGCGTTCTGGTAGGCGACCTCGGACTGCCCGAGCCCCTGGACGCCCACGGCGAGCCGCGCCTCGTTCATCATCACGAACATGGCGTTGAGGCCGCGGTTCTCCTGGCCCACGAGCCAGCCGGTCGCGCCGTCGTAGTTCATCACGCAGGTGGCGTTGCCGTGAATGCCCATCTTGTGCTCGAGGGAGCCGCAGGACACGCCGTTGCGCGCGCCGAGGGAGCCGTCGGCGTTCACCAGAACCTTCGGCACCACGAAGAGCGAGATGCCCTTGGTGCCGGCGGGGGCCCCCTCGATCCGGGCGAGGACGAGATGGACGATGTTCTCGGCGAGGTCGTGCTCGCCGGCCGAGATGAAGATCTTGGTCCCGGTGATGCTGTAGGCGCCGTCGCCGTTCGGCACAGCCTTGGTCTTGAGCAGCCCGAGATCCGTGCCGCAATGCGGCTCGGTCAGGTTCATGGTGCCGGTCCAGGCCCCTTCGACCATCCTCGGCAGGTACAGCGCCTTCTGCTCCTCCGTGCCGTGGACCAGCAGCGCCGCCATCGCGCCCTGCGTCAGACCGGGATACATGCCGAAGGCGAGGTTCGCGCCTGAGGCGAATTCCTGGATCGCGGTGTTCAGCGTGTGCGGCAGGCCCTGGCCGCCATAGGCTTCGGGCACCGAAAGTCCCATCCAGCCGCCGCTCGCGTAGGTGTCGTAAGCGGCCTTGAAGCCCGTCGGCGTGCGTACCGTGCCGTCGGCGTCCCGGCGACAGCCCTCCAGATCGCCTGTCCGGTTGATCGGGGCCAGGACCTCCTCGGCGAGCTTCGCGCCCTCGCGCAGGACGGCCTCGATCACATCCGGTGAGGCATCGGCGAAGCCCGCAAGGTTGTCCCGGGCATGAAAGCCGAGCACATCGGTGAGCAGGAACAGCGTGTCCTCAACCGGAGCGCGATACTGCGGCATCTCTGGCTTCCCCCGTCTGGTGCAGGCCCCTCGAGACGGCCCGCTGCCTTGGCCGCATGTAACCGCCCCGCCGCCTCCGGAGCAACGGCTCGACCCCGTCGCCGCCGGACCGGCGCACCCGTCCCACGCCGCCGGTCGCTCGCGACGATTACCGGGGCCCGGTGAACCTTAACCTCGTGTTTACCAAGAAAGTTAATGGTCGCCTCGAACGATCCGACGCGTGTGTTCGTGGATACCGAATTCCGGTCCGCCCTGCGCAGAGGAAACGGACGCCGACCGCTGCCGACGACAGGCCACCGATGACCCGCAACGCGATGCCGCAGCTCGACAGTTTCGATCCCGAGGTGCTCGACGCGGCGCGCGACGTGGCGGCGCGGGCAGGCGTGCCGCTCGAGACCTGGATCGCCTCGGTGGTGCCGCAGCAGCAATCGGCCGCGCCGGGAAACCGGCGGCACCGGCGTCGCCACCGCGCCGAGCAGGTCGGTTCCGGTGCCGTCCGGCCCGATGCGGCGCCGGATCGATCCGTTGCCGCCGCTCCGGACGGCGAGAACCCGGAGCCCCGCGCCGACGCCTACGGCCAGGGCATCGCCGCCTTGATGGATCGCCTGGACGGGCTCGACCGGGCCCTCGACCATGAGCGGCGTGCCGCTCAGGAAGCGGAGGCGCGGCGCCTCGCGGAGATCGAAGCCCGCATCGAGCGGGCCCTCAAGGCGGCCCCCGTCCAGCAGGTGACCGAACGGCTCGGCGATATCGAGCGGCGCATGTCCCAGCTCGGCGAGCAGGTCGCCACCACGCGCCAGCCCGGCCGTCGCGCGCGCCCCGCCGCCGCGGACATCCGCAATGCGGTCCAGGACATCCGGCAACGGCAGCGCGAGCTCGCCGAGACCGCCGGGCCGGGGGCCGCGATGTCCGCGACCGATGGCGGCGTCGTCGCCAGCATGCGCATGGACCTCGCGCGCCGGCTGGAAGCCCGGATCGAGGAAGGTGTCGCCCCGTCGACCGCCCTGATCGAGCTTCAGGAGGAGACCACACGCCTGCGCGAGGCGATCAACCAGCTGGCGACGAGCCGGGATATCGGCGCCCTGGAGCAGGCCGTCATCACCCTGGCCAGCGGCATCGAGCGGGCCCAGGCCGGAACCGATCTCACCGCCATCGCGGTGCCGATCGAGCAGGTCCGGGCGCAGGTCGAGCGCCTCGCCGAAGAGGTGGCCGAGAACGTCCACAGCCGCGTCGCGGAGGATGTCCGCCGCCTGGCCGAGCGCCTCGATTCCGCGGCGGCGACCGGCGCGGCCGATCCGGATGGTCGCACCCTCGCCGGCCTGTTTGCCGAGCTTGAGGAGATTCGCCGGCAGATCGGTGCCCTGGCGGGTCCGGAGCGGATACAGGGTCTCGCGCAGAGCCTTCAGGCGCTGAGCGCGCAGATTGCGCAGTTGCAAAGCCTGAGCGCCGGTCCGGACCTGCGCCCGATCCTGGAGGAGATCCGCAGCGACGTGAAGATCGCCGCGCCGGCCGCGCTGGCGGAGCAGATCCAGGCGCTTGCGGAGAAGGTCGACCTCCTCTGCGCCCGGGACGATTGGTCCGAGCGGTCCGGCGAAGCCGCCGCCCGTCCGGACGGGATGGCGTCGATCCACGCCATGCTGCGCAGCCTCGCCGACAAGGTCGATCAGGTCGGCGCCCGGGCCGAGCACGAAGGGCTCGACGCCCTGGAGCGGCAGGTCGTGTCTCTGGCGGGGCGCCTCGACGCGCCGCTGAGCGTCGATCCGGCGCTGGCCGGCCTCGAGCGCACCATGGGCGACCTGCTCCGGCAGGTGACGGCTCTCCGGGACTCCGCCCCGACCGAGGCCGTGGTGGAGCGCGCCGCGCGCAACGCCGTGGCTCAGACTCTCCAGGGTTCCGGTCTCGGCACGGCCGAGTCCGGGGAGATCGGCCTCCTCCGCGCCAGCTTGGCCGATATGCAGGCCCGGCAGGTCGCGTCCGATCAGCGGCTCGGCGCCACCCTCGATGGCGTCCAATCGGCCCTTGAGCGCCTTCTCGTCCGGCTCGGCCCGGCCGAGTCCGTCCCGCCGCGGGTCCCGTCCCTCGACGAGCGCCTGATGTCGTCGACGAGCGCGGAGGCGACCCTCGCGCCCGTCGAGGCGCGCGCGAAGCCCCGGCGGGACGGCATCGAGGCTTCCCGCCTCGCCGACGACCTGCTCGAGCCCGGCAGCGGCCGTCCGCCGCGCGAGCCGCGCTCGCCCAGAGAGCCGTCGGCCCGCCGGCCGATGCAGGAGCGGATCGGCGACGCGGCCGCCGCGCGGATCGCGGCCGACGCCACCTCTGAGACCGACATCAAGACCAGCTTCATCGCCGCGGCGCGACGGGCCGCCCAGGCCGCGCAAGCGGAGCTGGTCGCGGAAGCGCCCGTGGAGCGCCGGGAGACCCGGGGCGAGCGGGCCGCGCTGCTGCCCAACGCGACGACGGGGCGGCTCGCGCGGCTGCGCGCCGAAATCGATCGCCGCCGCCGCCCGCTCCTGCTCGGGCTCGCCGCCATCGTGCTGGCGCTGGGCGCGCTCCAGGCGATCACCATGCGCAGCGCGGATGAGCCGCAAACGCCCGCCCCGGCGAGCCAGATCGCGCCGTCACGCGGGGATGCCGCCGACGTCCAGAAAAAGGCTCCGGACGCCGCCAAGGAGACGCCGGACGCGAAGCCGGCCGTGGCCGATCCGACCACGACCCAGTCGCTGCCGAATCCCGCTCCCGCGGAGACGCACTCCACCGCCAAGCCGGCGGTGCCGCAGGTCTCCGGCATGAACGCCCTGCAGGCCGATCTCGGGAACCTGCCGCCGGCGCTGGCCAAGGTGAAGCTCGCCGCCCTCGAGGGCGACGGCACGGCCATCTGGGACCTCGCCACCCGGGAGGCCGACGGCCGCGGCATGCCGCGCGATCTGTCGGTCGCGGCAAAGCTCTACGAGAAGTTGGCCTCGGCCGGCTACGCCCCCGCCCAGTACAAGCTCGCCGGCCATTACGAGAAGGGATCCGGCGTCGTCCGCGATCTCGACAAGGCGAAGCTCTGGTACGGCCGTGCCGCCGAGCAGGGTCATGCCCGCTCCATGCACAATCTGGCGGTGCTCTATGCGGAGAACCCGGTCGCCAACGGGAAGCCGGACTTCGCATCCGCGGCCTCGTGGTTCCGCCAGGGAGCCGAATTCGGCGTCCGCGACAGCCAGTACAATCTCGGCGTTCTCTATGCCCGCGGCCTCGGCCTGACGCAGGACCTGATCCAATCCTACGCGTGGTTCTCGGCCGCGGCGAGCCAGGGCGACGACGATGCCGGCAAGAAGCGCGACGACGTGGCCAACAAGCTGAGCCCCGCCGATCTCGCCAGCGCGAAGAGCCTCGCGGCCAACTTCAAGCCGCGAAAGATTGACGCGGCGGTGAACGAGCCGCCGGCGTCGAAGGCCCCCGCCAGCCCGCCGATGTCGCTGCTCGGGGCGCCTTTGCCCAGCGCGGTGCCGTCCACGGCCTCGCCCCGCCGGGGCTGACGGCTCTCCTGAAGCCGGCGCCGCAGCCGCGCCGACCTTGACCGCCGTGCCGCGATGCGGGAACGCTCCGGCGGGGCGGCATCGACCGCGGTCGGATCGCGCGGGTCGCCAACCCTTGCCGATGCCCGGAGGATGGATGGCGCACCGGAACTCTGTCCCGCTGAGCGCCATCGTCCTCGGCATTGCCGGCCTCATTCCCTTCCTGGGATTTGCGGCCCTCGCGGTCTCCGGTACCGATGGCGGCCTGAGCAGCATCGGCCTGTCGCCGCGCACCATCCTGTCGGCCTACGGTGCGGTGATCGCCTCGTTCCTGGGCGGGATCCGCTGGGGCGCGGCCGCGGCGCGCAATGCCGGCAACGGCGATTATCTCGTGGCCATCGTGCCGTCCCTGGTGGCCTGGGCGGCAATGGCGGCGCCTGCACCCTGGGACCTGCGGATCCTCGGCGCCCTGGTGCTCGCCTGGGGGCTGATCGATCAGGATCTGCCCCGCCGCGGCCTCGTTCCGCTCTGGCTCGGCCGGATGCGCCTCGTCCTTTCGGGGGTTGCCGGGGCCGCGCTCCTCGTGGCGGCATGAGGCCGGCGCGGAGACCGGGAGACGAGCGCCGTGCGCCGTCAGGTCTCGCGTGTCATCTCGCGCAGGAGCTTCAGGACCGCGTCACGGCGTGCCGGTGACTTGATTGTCCGGAACAAGGCGGCAGCCTCGGCGGATTGCTCGTCAATCTGATCCTGCTCTATCCCTGCGAGCCGATCGTTCTGCAGGAAATAGGTCGGGCAGACGTTCAGCGTGACTGCGATCCGTTCCAGAAGCCAGCGCGTCGTCGGCGGGGTCACGTCGTCTGTCATCCCGTTGAAACTCGCGTTCTGCCCGCTGGACCGATTCAAACGGCAGAGCTTTCCGCCGCCACCCTAGCCTTTCAGCGTCGGCGATGCCATCCTCAGGTTGCGCTCGATGTATCATTTGTCGCAATGCGTGCACCAACGTTGAGATCGGGCATGCCGCATTCGAAGCACCTGGACAGGACCTTCAGCGTGTTGCGCGATCTGGAGCGGGCTGCGGCGCCCGACGAGATCGCGCGATTGCTGGTCGACGCCTTCACCCGCTACGGGGTGTCGTACGTGATGGCCGGGATCGTTCCGACGCCCGGCCTGCCGACGCGGCGGCATGCCGGATTCGTCCTCACGAGCACCATGCCGGAGGGGTGGGCACGCCGGTACGTGACGCGGGGCTACGCGCTCCATGATCCCACGGTCCGGCGGCTCTGCACCAGCGCGACGCCCTTCGACTGGAGCACCGTGCCGCCGGACACGCCGATGGCGAGCCGCATCATGAACGAGGCCGGCGATTTCGGTATCCGCGCCGGCATCACGATCCCGTTCGTGACCCTCGATGGCGAGCCGGGCGGGATCAGCGTGTCCGGGGATCGGATCGAGATCGATCCGGCCGAGCGCGTCGCGGTCAATCTGGTGGCGACCTACGCGGTCGGCCAGCTCCTGCTGATGAACAGCCGCCCCTCCGCGCAGGCGCCGGCACGTCTCTCGCCGCGGGAGCGCGAGGCCCTCCAATGGGCGGCCGAGGGCAAGACCGATGTCGAGATCGGTATGGTCATGGGCATCACGGCAGCCGGGGTCGACTACCATCTGCGCTCGGCGCGGGCGAAGCTCGATACCGTCAACCGCGCCCACACCGTGGCGCAGGCGCTGCGTGCCGGCCTGATCACGTAGGGCCGGCACGGTCGGCTCCGGAGCGCGCGCGAGCGCGACCCGCTCGGGCCCGGCAAGGTCTGGACCGGTGGGCGCTCACGCACGCAAACCCTACGGTTTCTCGTAGTACCCAGGTCTTCGCGAAACGAAGAAAACCCACGTCAATCCAACGTGAGGTTACTTCGTGATCCATATCGTCACCCCCGCCAACGCGCATCGCTACGCCGATGCGATGGAGCAGGCCTGGCGCCTGCGCCACGACATCTTCGTGGCAGAGAAAGGCTGGACCGAACTCGCCCGCCCGGATGGCCGGGAGATCGACCAGTTCGACACGCCGCATGCAGTCCACTTCCTCGCCATGGAGGGCGACGCCGTCATCGGCTACAGCCGGCTGCTGCCGACAACGCGCCCGCATCTTCTGTCCGATGTCCTGCCTCAGCTCTGCGAGGTCGAGCGGCCGGTCGGCCCGCAGATCTGGGAATGGACCCGCCAGGGCGTGGCGCGCTCGCACCGCGCGAAGGGCCGTGTGGTCAACCCGGTCTCGATCGCGCTGCTCACCGGCATCGTCGAATGGGGGCTCGCCCACGGGGTCAACAGCCTGCTGCTGCAGATGCCGACCCTCTACATGATCCACGTGATCCAGCTGCATTTCCGCCCGCAGCCCCTTGGCCTGCCGGTTCAGATCGCCGGCGAGGAGATCATGGCGGCCACCGCCCGGTTCGATGCCCGAACCCTCGCCAAGCTGCGCGCGGTCCGCGGCGACAGCAACTCGGTCCTGGTTTCCGAACCCGCTTACCTGGTGGCTTGAGGATGATGTTCGACAGCAAGGATGTGGCCCTGGACGCGCTCGCCGCACAGTGCCTGCGGGTGCGCGAACTCGTCGACACGGTCGGAGACCCGCTGATGCGGGCCGCCATCGACCTCCTGCTTCTCGAGGTCGCCCGGGCCCTGGCCGAGACCAGCCCGCAGGAGCGCGCAGGCGGGGCGTGAAGCGGTCGCCGGCGGACCGCCCATACGAAACGGCGGGCGTCCCTGAGGACGCCCGCCGCCCTTCGTCCGGAGTTCAGGCGCCCATCGCCGTCTTCAGGTTCTGGTCGACCTTGTCGAGGAAGCCGGTGGTCGAGAGCCACTTCTGATCGGGGCCGACCAGGAGCGCGAGGTCCTTGGTCATGTGACCCGCCTCGACCGTGTCGACGCAGACCTTCTCCAGGGTCGCGGAGAACTTGGCGAGATCGTCGTTGCCGTCGAGCTTGGCCCGGTGCGACAGGCCGCGGGTCCAGGCGAAGATCGACGCGATCGAGTTGGTCGAGGTCTCGCGGCCCTTCTGGTGCTCGCGATAGTGGCGGGTGACGGTGCCGTGGGCAGCCTCGGCCTCCACGGTCTGGCCGTCCGGCGTCATCAGCACGGAGGTCATCAGGCCGAGGGAGCCGAAGCCCTGCGCGGCCGTATCGGACTGCACGTCGCCGTCGTAGTTCTTGCAGGCCCAGACGTAGCCGCCCGACCACTTGAGGCACGAGGCGACCATGTCGTCGATCAGGCGGTGCTCGTAGGTGAGGCCGAGCGCCTTGAACTTTGCCTCGAACTCCTCCTCGTAGACCTTCTGGAACAGGTCCTTGAACCGGCCGTCATAGACCTTGAGAATGGTGTTCTTGGTCGAGAGGTAGACCGGGTACTTGCGCGCCAGGCCGTAGTTCATCGAAGCGCGGGCGAAGTCGATGATCGACTGGTCGAGGTTGTACATCGACATGGCGACGCCGGCGTCGGGGAACTTGAACACCTCCTTCTCGATGACCGTGCCGTCATCGCCCTCGAACTTGATGGTCAGGCGGCCCTTGCCGGGCACCCTGAAGTCGGTGGCACGGTACTGGTCGCCGTAGGCGTGGCGGCCGATCACGAAGGGCTGGGTCCAGCCGGGGACGAGGCGCGGCACGTTCTTGCAGATGATCGGCTCGCGGAAGATCACGCCGCCCAGGATGTTGCGGATCGTGCCGTTGGGCGACCGCCACATCTCCTTGAGGTTGAACTCCTTCACGCGGGCCTCGTCCGGCGTGATGGTGGCGCATTTCACGCCGACGCCGTGGCGCTTGATCGCCTCGGCGGCGTCGACCGTGACCTTGTCGTTGGTGGCGTCGCGGTGCTCGACGCCGAGGTCGTAGTATTCGAGATCGACATCGAGATAGGGGTGGATCAGCTTGTTCTTGATCTCGGCCCAGATGATCCGGGTCATCTCGTCGCCGTCGAGCTCGACGACGGGGTTCGCTACCTTGATCTTCGCCATGGACCGATGCCTTCCCGCGTTGTCCCCGCGCACGGCATGCAAGGGCCGTGCGGTCGTCGACCCGAGTGCCCTGTGGGGCGCCCCAGGCCGGAATCGCCCCGCGACATAGCGCGGGCCACCCGGCGACGGAAGGCGCGCACTGTCATCCGGCCGGCTTCGTCACCCGACCCTCGACGGCGCGGGGCTGCCCGTGTCAGACGGCCCGCATGACGAGCCGAGACGTGCCGGGCGACGCCCCGAGGAAGGTCACCGAACTCCCGCCGGGGATCGCCCCGGCCGTGATCCTGGTGGAGCCGCAGCTCGCCGAGAATATCGGCATGACGGCGCGCGCCATGGCGAATTTCGGCCTGTCGGAGCTGCGCCTCGTCAATCCGAAGAACGGCTGGCCCAAGAAGGGGGTGCGCGAGGCGGCCTCCGGTGCGACGCACGTCCTGGACCGGGCGACGATCTTCGGCAGCGTCGCCGAAGCCATCGCCGATTGCCGGTACGTGCTGGCGACCACGGCGCGGGAGCGCGGGCAGATGAAGCGGGTCTTCGCCCCCGAGGAGGCCATGGGCGAACTCGTGGCGCGGGAAGGGCAGCGCACCGCGGTGATGTTCGGCCGCGAGCGGGTCGGGCTCACCAACGACGAGGTGTCGCTCGCCGACGCGATCATCACCTTCCCGGTCTCACCGGATTTTCCGTCGCTCAACCTCGCGCAGGCGGTGCTGCTTGTCGGCTACACGTGGCGGCAGGCGAGCGGCCGGGCCCAGCTGCCCTTCTCGGGCGAGCTTCTCTCGCCGCCGGCGACCCGCGAGGCGCTGGTCGCCCTGTTCGGAAGCCTCGAGGCCGCGCTCGACGCGGCGGGCTTCTATCCGCCGGAGAAGAAGGAGATCATCGCCCGCAACATGCGCGACATGCTCCACCGCATGAGCCTGACCGAGCAGGATGTGCGGACGTTTCGCGGTGCCCTGCGGGCCCTGACCCGCAAGGGAGTCTGATCAGCCGGAGGCCGACTTCATCTCTGGAGGCTTGCCGCCGCCGAAGCATCGGCCGACCGCCTCCCAGAACGCCGCCTGCTCCTCGGGGGTGCATTGCGCCATGCGCGCCTCGACCTTGGCGCGGCCGGCCACCGCATCGGGCGTCGCGGCCACCTCGGACTCGCTCGGGTTTCTCGCCTCGGCCATGGGCAATCCTCCGTTGCAGAACGAAAGCTCAGCTGGGCCGTGCGGTTCCGTTCCGCGGCGCAATCGGGCATGGAGTCGGCGGTTCGCGGAGCGGCTGCGCGGCAGCGGGGCGAGGGCGGGGTATCGGGTGCGGCTCAGCGTGGACAATCTGGCCTGCCGCCGCTCCGGCCGCCGCATCTTCTCCAACCTGTCCTTCGCCCTCGGACCGGGCGATGCCCTGGCGATCACCGGGCGGAACGGCGCGGGCAAATCGAGCCTGCTCGCCATCCTGTCGGGCCGGTTGCGGGCCGATGCCGGGCGGATCGCCGTCGCCGAGGTCGGGGAAGCGAGCCTGCCCGAATGCCTGCATGCCGTCGGCCATCGCGACGGATTGAAGAGTGCCCTCACGGCGGGCGAGAACCTCCTGTTCGCGCAGCGGCTCCTGGGTGCGCCGCGCCTGGATCCGCGCGACGCGCTGGAGCGGCTCGGCCTCGGTCACGCCCACGATCTGCCGGTGGCCTATCTCTCCGCGGGACAGCGGCGGCGTGTGGCCCTGGCGCGGCTCCTCGTCTGCGCCCGGCCGCTCTGGCTCCTGGACGAGCCCACCGCAGCCCTCGATACGGCCTCGCAGGCGGTGCTCGCCGAACTGATGGAAGGACATCGGGCCGGCGGTGGCCTCGTGATCGCCGCCACCCACCAATCCCTCGGCCTCGCCGGCGCGTCGGAACTGCGCATCGAGGCTTCCGCCGCGGCGCCCGTGGCCGACGTCCCCGAGGATTGGGCATGATCCGCGCGGTCCTCGCCCTCATCGCCCGCGACCTGCGCCTCGCCGGCCGGGTCGGCGGCTCCGGTGCCCTGTCGCTGGTCTTCTTCCTGATGATCGTCGCCCTGGTGCCCTTCGCGCTCGGGCCGGACCTGAACCTGCTGTCGCGGATCGGTCCCGCGATCCTGTGGCTGGCCGCGGTGCTGTCGACCCTGATCGGCCTCGACCGCCTGTTCCAGGCCGACGAGGAGGACGGTTCCCTCGACCTGATGACCGCCGCGCCGGTGCCCCTCGAACTGGTGGTGCTCGCCAAGGTGACGGCCCATTGGCTGACCACCGGCCTGCCGCTCGCGCTCGCCGCGCCGCTGTTCGGTCTGCTGGTGGCCCTCGACGGTACCGCCATGGGCGCTTCCGCGCTGACGCTGCTCGCCGGCACGCCGGCTCTCAGCTTCATCGGCGCGGTGGGCGCCGCGCTCACGGCCTCGATCCGGCGGGGCGGACTGATCCTCGCCGTGCTGGTTCTGCCGCTGATGATCCCGACGCTGATCTTCGGCATCTCGGCCGCGCAGGCGGCGAGCGGGGGGACGGTGCCGTTCCTCGTCCCGCTGGCCGTGCTCGGAGCACTGACGTTGATCGCTGCCGTGGTCGGAACGCTGGCGGCGGCGGCGGCGCTGCGTTGGCCGGAATAGCCGAAGCTCTCTTGCGCAACGCGGCCAGCACTCATCGTTGCGCCAGCAGTGCCGGCTTCTTCGTTCCGATGTCTTCGGTCGGGCCGGTCGAATGCTGTCCGGGTCCTCGGCAGTGGACGAAGCCGGTGACCGGATTTGGCTCCGGGCGCGTTGACGCGCGGCGCCCCCCTCACTATAGAAGCCGC
Organism: Methylobacterium sp. 1973; assembly: GCF_040545035.1. NCBI lineage: Bacteria > Pseudomonadati > Pseudomonadota > Alphaproteobacteria > Hyphomicrobiales > Methylobacteriaceae > Methylobacterium > Methylobacterium sp. 1973. The sequence goes on along the minus strand of NZ_JBEPLA010000003.1, from coordinate 433,884 downwards.
TTCGCCGAGAGGCCGCGCTTTCGCGCGCGCTGCGTCTCGGCCATCGCCAGACAACCTGACGCGACGACCGATTTCCGGCCAAGCCGGCCCGTCGGCATCGCCCGACGAGAAACACGAGGACTTACATGGCCAACACCGCTTCGGCCAAGAAGATGACCCGCAAGATCGCCAAGCGCACGGCGATCAACCGCTCGCGCCGCTCGCGCATGCGGACCTTCGTCCGCAAGGTCGAGGAGGCCATCGCCACCGGCAACCAGCAGGACGCGCTCGCCGCCCTCCGCGCCGCCGAGCCTGAGATGATGCGCGCCGCCCAGCACGGCATCGTTCACAAGAACAACGCCTCGCGGAAGGTCTCGCGCCTCGCCGCCCGCGTGAAGGCGCTGGCCGCCTAACGCCCACGCACCACCGAGACGGTTTCAAGCCCGGCCTTCGCGCCGGGCTTTTTCGTGCGCGCTGTCCGGGCGCGATGGCTCGATGCCGGCTGCGTGCGCCCGCCGAAACCGTTAACCCTATCCAAGAATCAACGCGATTGCAGAGTCCGGAAACGGCGTGTAGCTTAACAGAAACTGACACCGGACAAGCAAAACACGACGATTTCGGGACTCAAGCGAATCAATCTGATTCGCCAAGACTCTAGCGCCCGTGTTCAGCCGTGCCGGGAACACTTCCGAATGGGAATCCGCGCCGTCCCCACAAGTCCCACTGTTAAAGGAACCGTAGGTAATTGTTGATAGGCTCTCCCAATCGGCAAAAGTTCCTCGCGGTGGGGTTGACTCCGTCCAGGGGACTCTGTCCCGCCGGTTCTTGCGGGACGCTGAGGGCGTAAATCGTGCGTACGCGCGGACTGCGGACTTCCGCGGGCCGCGTCGGGAGAGCCAGTGATGCGTGTCGACGGAACGGTGGCGAGTGACGACGACGGGGGCCGCAGCGGCGGCGGCACTGTGGATTATGGGTCTGCCTGGGCCCGGGTGAAGCGTCGGCTGCGGGCCGAACTCGGCGAGGATGTGTTCGCGAGCTGGTTCGCCCGCCTCGAGCTGGAGGCCGTCGCCGGCGGGACGGCCCGGCTGACCGTCCCGACCCGCTTCCTCAAGAGCTGGATCGAGTCGCATTACCTCGACCGCGTCCTGAACACGTTCAAGGCCGAGGTCGAGGAGATCGCGCGGATCGAGGTCGGCGTCCGCGGCACCGGGGCCCCGGCCCGTCCTGTCGCCGCCGGCGTCGCCAAGCCGGGCCCGGCCAGCGGTCCGCTCGCCCGCCTTCACGCCACGAGCGCGCCGATCCCGATCGCCGCCGTTGCGCCCGCAGCCGAGGCGCGCAATGCCGACGCCGGAGGCGACCTCAGCGGCACGCCCCTCGACGCGCGGCTGACCTTCGCGAGCTTCGTGATCGGGCGCTCCAATGCCCTGGCGCATGCCGCCGCCGAGCGGGTCGCCAACCACCAGGGGGAGGGCGCCCTCTACAATCCGCTCTATCTCCATGCCGGCGTCGGGCTGGGCAAGACCCACCTGCTGCACGGCATCGGCCACGCCGCCCGCGAGGCCGGCCGCCGGGTGATCTACCTGACCGCCGACCGGTTCATGTACGGCTTCGTCAATGCCCTGAAGACCCAGTCGGCGCTCGCCTACAAGGAGCGCCTGCGGGGCATCGACCTTCTGATCCTCGACGATGTCCAGTTCATCCAGGGCAAGTCGATCCAGGCCGAGTTCGGCCACACGATCAACGCGCTCATCGATGCCGGCCGCCAGGTCGTGGTCGCGTCCGACCGGCCGCCGACCGAGCTTGAGGCTCTGGACGAGCGCGTGCGCTCGCGCCTGGGCGGCGGCCTCGTCGTCGAGATCACCGCCCTCGACGAAGCCCTGCGGGTCTCGATCCTGTCGGCGCGGCTTTCCGCGGTCCGGGCCGCACATCCGGGCTTCGACGTCTCGCCCCAGGTGGCAACCTACGTAGCCCGGGCGATCACCGCCAACGGCCGCGACCTCGAAGGTGCGGTGAACCGCCTGCTGGCCCACGCGACGCTAACGGGCACCGCCGTGACGATGGAGACCGCCGAGAGCGCGATCCGCGACCTCGTGAAGAATCGCGAGCCGAAGCGCATCAAGATCGAGGACATCCAAAAGCTGGTCGCCTCGCGCTACAACGTCTCACGGTCCGACATCCTGTCGGAACGGCGCACCGCCGCGGTGGTGAAGCCGCGTCAGATCGCCATGTATCTGTCGAAGGTCCTGACTCTGCGCTCCCTGCCGGAGATCGGCCGCCGCTTCGGTGGCCGCGACCACACCACGGTGCTGCACGCCGTGCGCAAGATCGAGAAGCAGATCGGCGAAGACGCGGTGCTCGGCGATGAAGTCGAGCTCCTGAAGCGGATGCTTCAGGACTAGTCGAACCTGCATGACGTCCCGGACGAACCTGCTCTCGACCGAGCAGATTCGCTCCGGATCGGCCGCGGGACCGTCCCCCGTGGCCTGATCGGGAAGGCGTCCGGACCAGCAGCGCCCCATCAGACCCCGATGCCACGCGCCCTCTGCCGGTCCCTCCCTCCAGGACTGGCCGGGGGCGCGCGCCCCGTGGCAGACTGGCGCGAATGCAGACGGCCCTGTAAGGCCGCGTCGTCGACCGGCGACAATCAACGCCCCGGGGAGTGCTGATGACGGACGCCTTCATCTACGACCACGTTCGCACGCCGCGCGGTCGCGGCAAGGCGGACGGCGCCCTCCACGAAGTGACCGCGCTCCGGCTGGCCGAGACGGCGCTGCGCGCCCTCAAGGTCCGCAACGGGCTCGACACGGCCCTCGTCGACGACGTGATCCTGGGCTGCGTCGATCCGGTCGGGGAGGCGGGCGGCGACATCGCCCGGGCCGCGGCCCTGGTGGCCGATTACGGCGCGCATGTTCCGGGTGTGCAGATCAACCGTTTCTGCGCCTCGGGCCTCGACGCGGTGAACTTCGCCGCCGCACAGGTCATGAGCGGTCAGCACGAGATGGCGGTGGGCGGCGGCGTGGAATCGATGAGCCGCATCGGCATCGGCGCCTCGGGCGGCGCCTGGCCGGTGGATCCGGCGATCGCCATCAAGTCCTATTTCATGCCGCAGGGAATCTCGGCCGACCTGATCGCCACCAAGTACGGCTTCACCCGCGACGCGTGCGACGCCTACGCGGTCCGCTCGCAGGCGCGCGCGGCGAAGTCCTGGGAAGACGGCCTGTTCGACCGGTCCGTCGTTCCGGTCCGCGACGTGAACGGCATCACCCTGCTCGACCGCGACGAACACATGCGCCCGGGCACCGACATGCAGTCGCTGGCCGCCCTGAAGGCGTCGTTCGTGCAGATGGGCCAGATGGGCGGCTTCGACGCCGTGGCGACGGACGCGCATCCGGACGTGGAGAGCGTGGATCACGTCCATCATGCCGGCAATTCCTCCGGCATCGTCGACGGTGCGGCCGCCGTGCTGATCGGCTCCCGGGCGGCCGGCGAGGCCGCGGGCCTGCGCCCGCGCGGCCGGATCCGGGCCTTCGCCAATATCGGCTCGGACCCGGCCCTGATGCTCACCGGGCCGGTGGACGTCACCCGCAAGATCCTGGCGAAGACTGGCCTGAGCCTGTCGGATATCGACCTGTTCGAGGTCAACGAGGCTTTCGCGGCGGTGGTCCTGCGCTTCTGCCAAGCCTTCGACCTCGATCCGGAGGTCGTCAACGTGAACGGCGGCGCCATCGCCCTCGGCCACCCTCTGGGCGCCACCGGAGCGATGATCCTCGGCACGGCCCTCGACGAGCTGGAGCGGACCGGCAAGGAGCGGGCGCTGATCACCCTGTGCATCGGCGCCGGCATGGGAACCGCCACCATCATCGAGCGGGTGTGAGCCATCGCGTGCACGGGAGCGGCGTGCCGCCGCTCCCCAAAGTCCGGGAACGCTGCTAGAGGCGCGGTCGACGCTCGGCCCGTCTCTGGGCCGGACGATAAAACAACGGGAGACAAGCCCTTGAACCGCCTGTTTGCGACGCTCTGTCTGGGCGTCACCCTGAGCCTGCCGGTCGCTGCGCGCGCCGATGATGCGGCGGACCGCGTGGCCGCGGCCACCACCCTCGTCAACAAGACCCTGATCAAGAACCTTCAGACCGGGTTCAACGTCGCCCTCGAAAAGACCGTGGCGGCAATGCCGGAGGCGCGCGCCGAGGCCGTGCGCAAGGAACTCCTGACCGAGTTCGACAAGCAGCGCGCCCTCATGGTCGAGGGGCTGTCGAAGGATTACGCCGAGAAATTCAGCCTCACCGAACTGAAGCATCTCGATGAGATCTACTCGGACCCGACATACCTCAAGTTCCAGACGATGAACGCCGATCCGAACTCCTCGGTGACCGCGATCTCGCAGAACTCCGTCACCAAGCTGCTGAACATGCTGGCGGTGGCCGCGGCGACCGACAACACACCCAAGCCCGGCGCGGCGCCGATGCCGCCCGTGCCGCCGGCCGCGGCGCCTGCTCCGGCTCCGAAATAGCCGACGGGAGGCCGCGCGCGTGAGGCCGATCTCAGGCGGCGCGCGCGGCTGTCACGGGCGCGAAGCCCGCGACCGGGGGGAGCGCTTTCAGAAGGGGCTTGGCGAAGTGGTAGCCTTGCACGAGCGTGATCCCGATACTGCGCAGGGCGGAGAGTTCGGCAGCGGTCTCGACGCCCTCGGCGAGCACCGTCACGCCGAGGGCGCGGGCGATGCCGACCACACCCGACACGATGGCGTACCGTCCGGCGTCGCCGTCGAGGCCGCGCAGAACGTCCATGTCGATCTTGATCAGATCGGGACGGAAGTTGGCGAGCAGGCTCAGCCCCGCGAAGCCGGCGCCGAAATCGTCGAGGGCCGTCAGGAATCCCTGCTTCCGATAGGCGGCGACGATGTCCTTCACGTGCCCGATGTCCCGGAAGCGTTCCTGCTCGGTGAACTCGAACATGATGCGTTGATGGGCGAAATCGATGCGTCGCGCGGCCTCCAGCGAGGCGCGGATGCAGGCATTCGGCTCATAGACCGCGTTCGGCATGAAGTTGATCGAGAGACGCGTGGTGCTGTCGCGGGGAAACAGCGCCCCGGCGAGCTCGATCGCCTTGACGCGGGCGGCCTGATCGAACTGGTATCGCGTTTCGTCGGTCACCTGGTCGAGGATCGTATAGGCGGATTCCCCATTCGGGCCGCGCACCAGCGCCTCGTAGGCCCAGACGGAGTCGTCTGCGAGATCGAGGATCGGCTGGAACGCCATCGTGAAATCGAAGTCGAGCGTGGTGCCGGCGCGACAGGCGCGGCAGCCGGAGTCCTTCGTCATGTGCAGCTTTCGGTTCTTCTCGCCGACGCCGCCACCATGAGCGTCGGCGCTCAACACAACCTTAATGCAAGCTCGCCGGTGGATCATTGGCGCAACCCAGGGAGGACGGCACCGTGACGCTGACCGATTTCCGCTTCGAGACCGATGCCGACGGCATCGCCCTGGCGACCTGGGATATGCCCGGCCGCTCGATGAACGTGATCACCGAGGGGGTGATGGACCAGCTCGAGCAGATCATCGAGCGGGTTGCCTCCGATCCGGCCCTGAAGGGCTGCGTCATCGCCACCGGCAAGGACAATTTTTCCGGCGGTGCCGACCTCACCATGCTCCAGGGCCTCGGCCGGGCCTACGAGCAGCTCAAGGCCGAGCAGGGCGAAGAGGTGGCGATGCGCCACTTCTTCGAAGCGTCTCGGCGCCTGTCGCTGCTGTTCCGGCGGCTGGAGACGTGCGGGAAGCCCTTCGCGGCGGCGATCCAGGGCCTGTGCCTGGGCGGCGCCTTCGAGCTGGCTTTGTCCTGCCATTACCGGATCGCCTCCGATGACGGGAAGACCCGGGTCGGCCTGCCGGAGATCAAGGTCGGCCTGTTCCCGGGCGGCGGCGGCACGCAGCGCGTCGCCCGCCTGATGCAGACCGGCGACGCCCTCCAGATGCTGTTCAAGGGCGAGCAGATCCGCGCGCCCATGGCCAAGGGCATGGGGCTGATCCACGCGGTGGCGCCCCAGGCCGAGATCGTCGAGCGCGCCAAGGCCTGGATCCGTGAGGGCGGCTCGGCGGTGGCGCCCTGGGATGTGGCGAAGTTCAAGGCCCCGTCCGGAAAGGTCTACTCCCCCGCCGGCATGATGATCTGGCCGCCGGCCAACGCCATCTACCGCCGCGAGACCCACGACAATTACCCGGCCGCCAAGGCGATCCTGGCCTCCGTCTACGAGGGCCTGCAGCTGCCGATGGACCTCGCCCTGCGGGTCGAGAGCCGATACTTCGCCCACATCCTGCGCTCCACCGAGGCGGCGGCGATGATCCGCACGCTGTTCATCTCCATGGGCGAGCTGAACAAGGGCGCGCGGCGACCGAAGGACGTGCCGGCCGCCAACCTGCGCCGGGTCGGCGTGATCGGGGCCGGCTTCATGGGCGCGGGCGTGGCCTACGTCACCGCGCAGGCGGGCCTCGAGGTGGTGCTCGTCGACCAGTCGGTCGAGGCCGCCGAGAAGGGCAAGGCCTACGCCCACACCCTCATCACCGGCCAGATCAACAAGGGCCGCGCCAAGACCGCCGATCGCGACGCGCTTCTCGGCCGCATCCAGGCCACGGCCGATTACGGCGCGCTCGCCGATTGCGACCTCGTGATCGAAGCGGTGTTCGAGGATCCGCAGGTGAAGGCCGAGGTGATCCAGAAGGTCGAGGCGGTGATCCGCCCCGACGCGATCTTCGCCTCCAACACCTCGACCCTGCCGATCACCGGGCTGGCCAGGACCTCGCAGCGGCCGGCGCAATTCGTCGGCATCCACTTCTTCTCCCCCGTGGAGAAGATGATGCTCGTCGAGATCATCAAGGGCGAGGCGACCGGGGATGCGGCGCTCGCCGCGGCCCTCGATTACGTGCGCCTGATCAAGAAGACCCCGATCGTCGTGAACGATGCCCGCGGCTTCTTCGCCAACCGCTGCGTCGGCGCCTACATCCTCGAAGGGCACAAGATGCTCGCCGAGGGCGTTCCGCCGGCCATGATCGAGAGCGCCGGCCGGCAGGCGGGCATGCCGGTCGGGCCGCTGTCGCTCAACGACGAGGTCGCCCTCGACCTCGTGCTCAAGATCGCCAAGGCCACCGAGGCGCAGGTGGGGCAGGGCGCCGTGGACCCGGCGCAGAAGGCGATCCTGTCCGAGATGGTCGAGAAGCAGGGCCGGCTCGGTCGCAAGAACCGCAAGGGCTTCTACGACTACCCCGAAGGCGCGCCCAAGCGTCTCTGGCCCGGCCTGAAGGACCTGCAGCCGAACCGCCTCGACCCGGACGCCGTCGACTTCACCGAACTGAAGCAGCGGCTTCTGGTGGTGCAGGCGCTGGAGGCCGCCCGCACCGTCGGCGAGGGCGTGGTCACCGACCCGCGCGAGGCCGATGTCGGCTCGATCCTCGGGTTCGGCTTCGCGCCGTTCACCGGAGGGGCCTTGTCGTACATCGACTTCATGGGCGCGGCGGCCTTCGTCGACCTCGCGCGGACGCTCGAGGCCAAGCACGGCCCCCGGTTCCGGGCACCCGATAACCTGACAGCGATGGCCGCGCGCGGCGGCACCTTCTACGCGGGCGCCGAGAAGCGCGCCGCCTGAGACGGAGGTGCCGGACGCCCGATCGCGGCGTCCGGCAGCTGAGCGAGTTCCTCCAGCAGCACCGCCCGCGCGCAGGCGCCGAAAGCCCGCATCAGCCGTCCACGGGCATGGTCGGGCGGGAACAGAAGGGCGAAATGCACCGGGAGGGCGGGGGCGAAGGGACGGATCGCGATCGGCGAGACCTTCGCCTCCTCGTAGGCGGCCAGCGGGTTCATCACGCTGACCCCGAGCCCGGCCGAGACGAGGGTGCAGATCGATGCACCGAGGCCGGCCTCGGCGGTGATGGTCAGGGTGATCCCGGCCGCTGCGAAGATCGCCTCGGTCCGGTTGCGCAGGGCGCTCCCGAGCGAGGAGGCGACGAAGGGTACGCCGAAAAAATCCGCAGGGGTTAGAAGAGCCTGCGCGGCAAGGGGATGGTCCTGCGGCAGGACGGCGACGCAGGCACGCGTCTCGACGTGTTCGCGATGCGCGTCCGGGGCGTCGCCGTACAGCATCGTCAGCGCGGCGTCGCAGAAGCCGGTGGCGAGCCAGTGGTTCACGGTCTCGTCGTCGCCGGAATGGATCGCCACGATCACGTCCGGATGCGCGGCGCGGAAGCGCACGACCGCCCGCGCCAGGAGCCCGCCCGCCAGCCGCGGCATCGCGGCCACCCGCAACCGCTCCGCCCCGAAGGCGCGGATCCGTGCGGCCGCGGATTCCAGGCTGGTGAGCCCCACGAAGGCGCGCTCGACCTCCGCGTGAAACCGCGTGCCGTCGAGGGACGGCACGACCCGGCTCCCGCTCCGATCGAACAGGGGCAGGCCGGTGATCGCCTCCAGCTGGGCGATCAGCCGGCTCACCTGCGGCTGCGAGGTGTGGAGCCGGCGGCTCGCCTCGGTCATGGACCCGGTGGCCACAACGGCCCGGAAGGCCTCGATGTGCCGGAAGGTCATGCGCCGCTCGGCCATATCAGATCCGTATGCTCGGCAGGTGAATCGGCATTGGACGCCCGCGCGCGGCCGCTCCTAGGATCGCACGGCAAAGCTTCGGGCCGACTCCCTGGCGGACGGCCCGGCGCTGAACCGGTTCAGACATAGCGAGGGGGTTCGGATCGTGTCGAGGACGCTGCCGCTTCTATTGGCCACTCTGTGCTGGGCCGGGCTCGCCGCGCCGTCGGCCGCGGAGGGGCGCCTCGACAAGATCCGCACGACCGGACAGATCAGCCTCGGCTTCCCGGACGCGTCGCCGCCCTTCGGCTTCCTCGACCAGAACGCCAAGCCGGTGGGCTATTCGCTGGAGATATGCGAGCACGTCGCGCAGAAGCTCAAGGCCGCCCTCGGCCTGCCGAAGCTCGAGGTGCGCCACGTGCCGGTGATGTCGGCGACCCGGATCCCTCTGATCAACAACGGCACGATCGACCTGGAATGCGGCACCGCCAGCAACCTGCCCGAGCGGCACAAGCTGGTCTCCTTCGCGCCGACCACCTTCGTGGCGCAGGTGGTGCTGGTGGCCAAGAAAGATACGCCGGTGGATGTGGACGACATCGCCTCGTTCCGCGGCAAGGCCATCTCGGCGCAGGCCGGCGGCGAGACCCAGCGCGTCGCCACCCGGATCAACGTTCGCGACAAGCTCGACATCCAGGTGATGCCGGCCAAGGACACCGCGGAGGTGTTCCTGCTCCTCGAGACCGGCCGCGCGGCGGGCGCCATCAACGACGACGCCCTGGCCCACGCCACGGTGGCCGGCGCCAAGCGGCCCTCGGATTACAAGATCGGCACCAAGGGCCTGGAATTCGCGCCCTACGGGATCCTGGAGCCGAAGGACGACCCGGCCTTCAAGGCGGCCGTCGACAAGGCGGTGATCGAGCTGATTCAGGACGGCACCGTTGCACGCCTCTACGGCAGGTATTTCGAGCAGCCGATCCCGCCGAAGGGTATAAACCTGGAGTTGCCGATGAGCGACGTGCTCAAGCGGGCCCTGGCTCACCCGACCGATTCCGGCGACGAGGCCGCGTACCGATAGGGCGGCCGGCGAGTCCGAGATGCAAGACGATCTGACCCATACGGCGGACGCGCCGTCCGTCGTCGACCTGCGGAGCGACACCGTCACGCGGCCGACCGAGGCGATGTACGCGCGGATGCGGACGGCACCGCTGGGCGATGACGGCCTCGACGCCGACCCGACCGCCTGCGCGCTGGAGGAGACCGCCGCCGCCATGCTCGGCAAGGCGGCCGGCCTGTTCGTGCCGAGCTGCACGATGGGCAATCTGCTGGCGATCCTCGCCCAGGTCCAGCGCAGCGAGCAGATCCTGCTCGAAGCCCAGGCTCACATGCTCAACACCGAGCGCGGCGCCGCGACCCTGACCGGTGCCTTCCTGTACGGGGTCGCCGGCACGGACGGCGCCATGGACCTCGACCGGCTGGAGGACGCCCTCAGCCCGAATGCCAGTCCGCTCCGGACGGCCATGATCGCGCTGGAGACCTCCCACAACGCCGCCGGGGGCACCGTGCTGCCGCCGGCCCATATGGCGGCGGTCGCAAATCTCGCCCGGGCGCGCGGCATCCCGGTCCATCTCGATGGGGCGCGCCTGTTCAATGCGGCGACGCATCTCGGCGTCGCGCCGGCGGATCTCGCCGCGCATGTCGACACGGTGTCGCTGTGCCTGTCCAAGGGCCTGAGCGCCCCGGTCGGCGCCGTGCTGGCGGGCGACGGGCCGGTCATCGCGGCGGCGCGGCGCCTGCGGAAGATGATCGGCGGGACGCAGCGGCAGGTGGGGATCATGGCCGCGGCCGGCCTCGAGGCGATCACCGTCATGGGGGCGCGCCTCGCCGAGGATCACGACCGGGCCCGGCAGCTGAGCGAGGGGCTGAACGCCCTGCGGCCGCGCCTCTCGGCGACCATGCCGCAGACCAACATCGTGCAGGTCGATCTCGGCCGGACCGGGCGGGATAGCGCGCGCTGGATCACGGATCTCGACGCGCTCGGGATTCGCACGCGCCCCCTCGGCGGGCAGCGGCTTCGGCTCGTCACGCACCGCCACATCGCGGCGGCCGATATCGACCGCGCCGTGGCGGCCTTCCGCACCTGCCTCGACGGGGCTTGAGCGGAATCAGGCCGCGCCCGCGACCCGCGTCTTCGCGCCGAGCATCCGGGCGAGGAGGACGACGTCGGCGGCATTGTCCGAGAGCAGGTCGGTGACGTCGCCGACCTCCAGCGCCTTCACGTGGCGGCAGCGCATGCCGTAGCGGCCGGCGGTGCAGGTGCAGCGCAGCTCCGGGCCGCCCGGCCGCTCCTCCAGGCTGACGTGGTAGCGATTGCCGGTCGAGCCCCGCATGGCGAATCGCAAAGCCGCCGGCTCGTCGGGGAAGGCCGCCAGGGCCCGGCCGCTGATCGTCCCCGGGCCGCGACGCGGTCCTGCCGGGCCGCCGACCGCCCGCGTGACCGGCAGGCCGAGCGCGGCCGCGAGGGCATGCACGTCCGCGACCGCCCGCTCGCGCATCGCGGCCAGGGCGATCTCCGCGCAGGCATAGGCGTCCTCGCCGGCATCGTGATGCTCGAAGCGGATGCCGAGGCGCCGCGCCACTTTGCCGAGCCCGCATCCCTCCGGCGCCGGGAAGACCCGGCGCGCCACCTGGACCGTGCAGAGATACGCGAGATCGGGAACCGCCAGGCCCGCCCGCGTCAGGCCGGCCCGCAGGACGCCGATATCGAAGCTCGCATTGTGCGCCAGGATCAGCCCGCGCCCGAGGTCGCCGAGATAGGGCGTCATCACGGTGGCGAAATCCGGCTTGTCGGCGACGTCGGCCGGCAGGATCCCGTGAACCCGGATGTTGCCCGGCGCGAAGCGCATCTCGGGGGGCCGGATCAGATGGCTCTCCCGGCGGACGACCCGACCCTGCGCGATCCAGGCGAGCCCCACCGCGCAGGCGCTGTCACGCCGCTCGTTGGCCGTCTCGAAGTCGAGGGCCAGGACCGTCATCCAGGGTCAACCATGCCGGGTGGGAGTTCTCGGGGTGTTCCCCGCGAGGTCTAGGCCGCCCGGATCCGGGCTTCAACCCTGCGCCACCATCGCCAGCCAATCGTCCTCCGACACGACCTGGACGCCGTGCTTCTGGGCGTCCTTCAGCTTCGAGCCGGCCCCCGGGCCGGCCACGACGAGGTCGGTCTTGGCCGAGACCGAGCCGGACACCTTGGCGCCGAGGCGCTCGGCCACCGCCTTGGCCTCGTTGCGGGTCATCTTCTCCAGGCTGCCGGTGAAGACCACGGTCTTCCCCGCGAAGGCGGAGGCCGAGGCGGGCCGCTCCATCGGCTCGACCGCGACCGCGTCGAGCAGAGCCGCGACGGCATCGGCGTTGTGCGGCTCGGAGAAGAACAGGAGCAGGGCATCGGTCGCCACCGGGCCGATCTCCCCGTCATCGGCGAAGACCCGGTAGGCATCCCCGGGACGCTGCGCCGCCGCGCGCGCGATCGCCGCACGCACCGCGTCGACGTCGCCGTAATGGGCAAGGAGGTTCTCGCGCTGGACGGCGCTCAGGCGCGCCCGCTCCTTGGCCGGCGCGGCGTCGTCCTCCGGGAAGCCAAGATCGAGCAGCCGGTCGCGGGTGGTGCCTCCGACGCGCGGGACGGCGGTGAGTTCGACCCAGTCCGGTCCGGGCTGCGCCGCCGAGGCCTCCTGGATCGCCGCGATGAGCGTCGGCATGTCGGTGAAACGCTTGGCCAGCGCCTTGGCGGTCGCCTCGCCGATCTGCGGAATGCCGAGGGCGAAGAGCAGGCGATTCATCGGCACGGCCCGTCGTGCCTCGACGGCGGCGAGCAGGTTCTTGATCGCCTTGTCGTCGTCCTCGCCCTTCTTCTTGGCGGCTTTCTTGGGCGGCTCGGCCGTTGTCGATTCCGCACGCCGCTCGGCCGAGAGCGCCTCGCGTCGCGCCACGATGGCGGCCTTGAGTTCCTCGAAATCGAGGCGGAACAGGTCGGCGGGCTGGCGCACGAGCCCGGCCTCGAACAGGACCTCGATATAGGTCTCGCCGAACCCCTCGATGTCGAAGCCGTTGCGCGACACGAAGTGCTTCATCCGCTCGACGCCCTGCGCCGGGCAGATCAGGCCGCCGGTGCAGCGGCGCACCGCGTCGGGGCGGCCGGTGCGCGGATTGATGGCGCGGACGGCGCGGCTGCCGCAGGCCGGACAGGTCTCGGGGAACACATAGGGCTGCGACCCGGCCGGACGCTTGGTGAGGTCGACATCCATGACCTTGGGGATCACGTCCCCGGCCCGCACCACCGTCACGGTGTCGCCGACGCGGATGTCGCGGGGCACGAGGATCGGCTGACCGTCGGCGCCGATCCCCTCCGCGATAGGCTCACGGATAAACTCGCCGTCCGCCCCGACGCCCCTCACGTAGCCCTCGTTGTGGAGGGTGGCGTTGGAGACGACGACGCCGCCGACCGTCACGGGGCGCAGCTTCGCCAGCGGGTTCAGGGAGCCGGTGCGGCCGACATTGATGACGATGTCCTCCATCACCGTCGTGGCTTCCTGCGCGGCGAATTTGTGGGCGAGGGCCCAGCGCGGCGAGCGCGAGACGAAGCCGAGACGCTTCTGCAAGCCGAGGTCGTCGACCTTGTAGACGACGCCGTCGATGTCGTAGCCGAGCCCGGCCCGGTCCGCCTCGATGCGGCGATAATGGCCGAGCATCGCCTCCGTGTCCGTGAAGGTCTCGGTGCGGGGATTCACCGGCAGGCCCCAGTCCGCGAAGCGCTGGAGGCTGCCGGATTGCGTCTCCGCGATGGGCGCCGACAGCTCGCCCCAGGCATAGGCGAAGAACCGGAGCGGACGGGACGCGGTGATCGCGGGATCGAGCTGGCGCAGGCTCCCGGCCGCGGCGTTGCGCGGGTTGGCGAAGAGCGGCTTGCCGGCCGCTTCCTGCCGGGCGTTGATGGCGGCGAAATCGGCGTGGGACAGGTAGACCTCCCCGCGCACCTCGCAGATCTCCGGCCAGCCGGACCCCGCGAGCACCGCCGGGATGTCCTGCACCGTGCGGGCATTGGCCGTGACGTTCTCCCCGACCTCGCCGTCGCCGCGGGTGGCCGCGGTGTCGAGCCGCCCGTTCACGTAGCGCAGCGACAGGGACAGGCCGTCGATCTTGGGCTCGGCCGTGAAGGCGAGGGGTGTCTCGTCGGGCCAGCCCAGGAAGCGACGCACGCGCGCGACGAACTCGGCCACCTCCCCATCGTCGAAGGCATTTCCCAGCGAGAGCATGGGTACGGCGTGCCGCACCTTGGCGAACTTTTCCGAGGGCTTGGCGCCGACCGACGTGCTGGCCGCGCCGGTGCCGGCGAGATCCGGAAAGCGCGCCTCGATCTCCTCGAGGCGGCGGCGCAGCCGGTCGTACTCGGCGTCCGAGATCTCGGGCGCGTCCTCCTGGTAGTACAGCCGGTCGGCCTCCAGGAGCGCGTCCGACAGCCGCGCGTACTCGGCGCGCGCATCCTCGGCGGTGAGGTCGAGATCGAGCGGATCGGATTTCGTAACGGCCATGGCGGGGTTCTAACGCATCGGCGGCCGACGGGGAGTCGGCCGTGGCGCGCAGTCCCCTGTTCCCTCAAGCATGGGACTTGAGCAGGCCGCCGTCTCCCGCCATCCGGAACGCCGCCAGGAATGTTGCGGCGACGAGAACGGCGACCCCGTGCAGCGGCAGCATCGGCGCCAGCCAGCCCGCGACGGCGGTGCCGGCGACCGAGCCCAGATTCATGGCGGCCATGTAGACTTCGAACTGCGTGGCCGCGCCCGGTCGGCCCCGGCTCGCCTTGAGCAGGGCCGGCATCAGGGCGACGATCAGCAGGCCGGGCAGCACGCTGGTGAGCGCCAGGATCACCGGTCCCGCCGCCCCGATGAGGCCGGCGCCGATCAAGCTGCCGGCGAGCGCGAAGGTGACGGCGCTTCCCAGGAGCAGCACGCGCAAGGGCGCTGCTGCCCCCGCCCGATCCGACCAGAGACCCACCGCGACGGCGCCGGCCGTGCCGCTCGCCAGGGTCAGGATCGCCTGAAGGCGCGACAGGCCGGCGGCATCCCAGCCCTGACGCTGGAGCAGATCGATCGAGAAGGGCAGCTCGAACAGTCCCAGGGCGGCGTCCAGGCCGAAGCACAAGGCGAGCAGACGCAGGGCACGCGGCCGCTGGAGCGCGACGACGGTCCGGCGCAGGAAGCGCCGGATCGGGACGCGGCGCGGTGCCGCTCCGCGGCGCTCGCGGGACAGGAACGCGTCAGTCGGCGCCTCGCGGATCAGCAGCATCGGCAGGCTCGCGAGGATCGCGGCGACGAGCAGCCAGCGGCTGCTCGCGGCGAATCCCCAGGTCGCCAGCATCCAGCCGAAGAGCCCGGCGCTGAGGCTGGTTCCCGCCACGAAGCCCGCGCGCGTGCAGGCGCTGACCCGGCCGAGCTCGTGCGCCGGGACATGGTCCATGATCATCCGGTCGCAGGCGGTGTCGAGCAGCGACGCGAACACGCTGTGAACGAGGAAGACCAGTCCCAAGGCACCGATGGCGTTGCGTTCGACGACGAGGAGGAGCGCGAGACTCGCGAGGCATCCGACGAGCGCTGCGACCGCGAAGGGCCGACGCCGGCCCATTCGCGTGTCGCCGGCCCGGTCCACCCAGGGTCCCCAGAGCAGGGGCTGCAACGTCCAGGGCAGTCCCGCCAGGGCGAAGTGAACGCCGACCTCGGCCGACGAAACGCCCTGCGCCGCCAGATGGTTGGCGAGGGCGGTGAGCGAGAAGCCCGCGATGAGGCCCTGGTAGAGATAGGTGGCGAAGAACACCCCGTAGCGGACCCTTCGCCGGTGCAGGCTCGGCCTGTCCGAGGGGGCGCTGCCGAAACCCGCGGCAATCGGGGTCATCGCGCACGCCGCTCCTTGCGGGAGGCGGGCTTGTTTCCGATGCTGCTCATACCGCCCTCACCGGATGCCCGCCCGTGCCGTTTCGCCCTGCCGACGCTAGCGCCAGCTCTCCGCCCCCGCGAGGCGTCGCGTGAGCGCGGCTCGCGTCTGGATCGTCGATCTCGGGCTTTCTCCGGACCGGCTCCATCGCTGCGACGCCGTACTCGACGGCGCGGAGCGCCTGCGCGCGGACCGGTTCCTGCGGCCGGCGGATCGGGCGCGCTTCGTCGCCAGCCACGCGGCGCTCCGAACGGTGCTCGCCGACGTGCTTGGTCTCCCGCCGGCCGAAGTGGAGATCACGGCCGGCCCCGGCGGCAAGCCGGAGCTCGCGGGTGCGGCGCGAGGCGCCTGGCAGTTCAACCTGTCGCATTCCGGAGCGCGGGCGGTGATCGGCATCGCGCGCGACATGCCCATCGGTGTCGATGTCGAGGCCGTCCGGCCGATCGTGGACGCGCTGCGGATCGCGCGGGCGCATTTCGCCGCCGACGAGGTGTCAGCCCTGTCCCGAGCATCCCGGAGCACGGTCGAGCGTGCCTTCTTCGGTCTGTGGACCCGCAAGGAAGCCGTGGTGAAGGCGCTCGGCAGCGGCCTGTCGCTGCCCCTCGACCGGTTCAGCGTCACCGTTCCGCCTGAAGCCCCGCGTCTCCTCCGGGCGGTCGGCGACGGATCCTGGACACTGGACGGCCCGTGGAGTCTCGCGGATCTCGATTGCGGCGCGGACCATCTCGCCACGGTTGCGGTGCGCTCGGCCGCGGTGGCGATCACGAGCCACCGGTTCTCCGACGATTGGCCCGAACATCTCGGCTGAAAAGGCGCAACACCGCGCTTGCGGTGGGGGAAAGGCGCGGCTATACACCCGCTCGCTGGCCCAGCGGAGACGCGGGACGGCCTTCGGAGTGTAGCGCAGTCTGGTAGCGCACCACGTTCGGGACGTGGGGGTCGCAGGTTCAAATCCTGCCACTCCGACCAATCTTTCCCGAGACTTAGCACCGCCCCTGGACCACAGGCCCACCGCGCCGGGACGTTTATCGGGACGCTAACGCGGTTTTGATGCGCCGCAATATGACCTTCACGTGGCGCCGCACGTTCCCCGACACGCACCACGATTTCGTAGCCGAGGAAGAGGGCCAGCATGTCGGTCGCATCCGGCGAATCCACGGCGGGCCGCAGGATGGCGTCTGGATGTGGAGCTGCACCGGCTGCCAGCGCGGGCATGAGGCCACGGGCGTCCGTCCGCTGAACGGTGAGGCCGCGACCCGGGATGAAGCGATTGAGGCGCTCGCCGCCGCGGGGGACCGGACGAAGGAATGGAGCGCGCGGACCGGGCGGCTGCTGGCTTAGAAAGGCCGCTGGGCAGCCCTGCGCCACGTCGGCGCCGGCTGGGATCAAGATAAACAGACCAGCACGCTAGGCACAAGCCGATTGTACGATATCGGACATTAGTTACGTGCTATCGAGGCAATGACAACAAATGCTGTGACGGCTAGGCAACGCTACCGGCGATCTGTCATTTCAATCGACTTGGCTCGTAGACATCAACCGTAGGTTTCATTAGGGAAACGTAGCGGAGGATGGCATGAGCAATGTCGCGGCAGAGATTGTAAAAGCGGTCGATGTCCTAAAAAAATTGATCAGCAGTGCCGGACTGAATCCCGACTTTTATATCGAGTTCAACGATAATTTCTCTGGGAGAAGGATGCACGCATTTCTAGTTGATGGTCTTCAACGGTCATCTGATCCTGGAGTGTGGCCGCAGTCCATCCCTGAATACCGGCTTTTGTCTCGGGATGAGGCGGTCGTGAACGGCGTAAAGCTCCGGTGGCCGATTCAAGCCGGGTTTCCAGCCGTCGAGGGATCTTAACTCGGCTGCCTCACTCCTGCCTATCGCACGGGACCTCAAACGGCGTTAGGGCGTCGCGCGCGTGCTGCCGCCAGATATGGCGCTGGACCCAGTTACAGGCCGCCAACGGCTTGATCGTCATGGCTCGTTTCGATCTCGGCCCGCACCGGGGTCGAGACCCGCCTCGTCGGGCTCGGGCCCGTGACGTGGAAACGGCGCCATGGGCACGCTCGCCACCAAGAGCGCGATCATCTCGGAATACGAGCTCAAGAGAATCGCGGGCGGCTCACCCGTGATTTGCTGCCACCGCGTAACGAAGACATTCGTCGGAAGATCGGCTACCGCTTCCGCCGCCGTCGCGAGGGGGTCTTTCTCAGGCGGCGCGGAGGAGACCATGCGCCTCCAACGGCCTCGATCAGGATTTGGCCTTCGCCTCCGTCCAGGATGGTGAATCGAAGGTTTTTCGATCTGAGACGGGTCTGGGTGCCGCGACGAAGCGGTCAGTCGCGGTGGAGGCGGCGTGATGGCTCCGCGCATGCCCGTGTCCCTGGTCGAGCAAACCCACGGGGATGCGCCGTCGCCCGGTGTCGCCGGCTGCGACGCGGGCGGCGGAATGGCGTATGGAGCCCGCCGATGGACGCGCCGTCTCACCGCCCGATCGACCACCCTTCAGCATGGAGCGGCTTCGCCCGCACCTTCGTCGTGGCCGCCGCAATCATGGGCCTGGCGGCGATCGGCCTCGTGGCCGCAATCGACCCCTACGGATTGCGGGCCGCGCCCGGTCGTCCGCCGGGACCGATCATGGACACCAATCAGCGGCTCTCCTACCCGCAGATTGCCCGCGGCGGTCCGTTCGACGCGGCGGTCTTCGGGACCTCGACCGCACGTCTGCTCGACCCGGTCGCGCTGGACGCGGCCTTCGGCGTGCGGTTCGCCAATCTGGCTATGAATGCCGCCACGCCCGATGAGCAGACCCGCCTCACCGGATTGTTCCTGGCACGCAGGCCGATCCGCGCGGTCCTGTTCGGCCTCGACGCCACGTGGTGCGCCGCCGATCCGCCGGCCCGAACCGCGAACGCCTTTCCGGACTGGCTCTACGCGGACGGAGCGCCGGGGGACGTGTTGCGGCAGATGAGCTTGCGCTCGGTCACGACGGCCGTCGGAGCCGGGTTCGCAGATCTCGGGCTGGCACGGGCGAGGATCCGCGGCGACGGCTATGCGGTGTTCACGCCATCGGAGGCGCGCTACGATCTCGACCGCGCGCGGGCGCATATCCGAGCGGGGGCCGTCGAGTCATCCGCCGCGGACGCACCGGGCGCCCCGATGCCGGCCCTCGCCCATCTCGACGATCTGCTCGGCCGCGTGCCGGGGGAGGCGCTGAAGATCGTGGCGTTCATGCCGGTCCATGCGGCGGCGCAGGGAGCGCCGGACTCGGCAGCGGGCCGGCGCGAGGCGGCTTGCAAGGCGCGCACCGCGATGATCGGGAAACGCCGCGGCGCCGTCGTGGTGGATTTCCGCCGGATCTCGCCGCTCACGACCGAGGACGCGAATTACTGGGACGCGCTCCATTACCGTTTGCCCGTGGCGGCGCGCCTCGTCTCGGATCTGAAGGCCGCCGTCGCGACGGGCCATGACGATCCGGACGGAGTCTACCGCGTGCTGGCACATCCCTGAGTTGGGCGGTCAGGCGGCGGCGCGCTCGGACCGGGCCCAACCCGCGCGGGTGCTGGTGCAGTAATCCGCGTAGCGGCCGTCCCGGATCGCCGCGCGGGCGCCGGCCATCAGGTCCTGATAATAGGCGAGGTTGTTCCAGGTCAGGAGCATCATCCCGAGGATCTCGTTCGAGCGAACGAGGTGGTGCAGATAGGCGCGGGAGTAATCCCGGGCCGCCGGACAGGTCGAGGCCTCGTCGAGCGGCGCGGTGTCCTCGGCGTGGCGGGCATTGCGCAGGTTGACCCGTCCGTGGCGCGTATAGGCGAGGCCGTGCCGGCCGGCGCGGGTCGGCATCACGCAGTCGAACATGTCGATCCCGCGGGCGACCGCGCCGAGGATGTCGTCCGGCGTGCCGACGCCCATCAGGTACCGGGGCTTCGCCGCCGGCAGATGCGGCTCCACGGTCTCGATCATGGCGAACATGACCTCCTGGGGCTCGCCCACGGCGAGGCCGCCCACCGCGTAGCCCTTGAGATCGAGATCCGTCAGCGCGCGCGCGCTCTCGACGCGCAGGGCCGGCACGTCGCCGCCCTGGACGATGCCGAACATGGCCCGCCCGGGCTGCTCGCCGAACGCGACGCGGCAGCGCTCGGCCCAGCGCAGGGACAGATGCATGGCCTTCTCGATGGCCGCATGGTCGGCCGGCAGACGCACGCATTCATCGAGCTGCATCTGGATGTCCGAGCCGAGCAGACCCTGGATCTCGATGGAGCGCTCCGGGCTCATGTGGTGGGCGGTGCCGTCGATATGCGAGCGGAAGGTCACGCCCTGCTCGTCGATCTTCCGCAGGGCGGAGAGGGACATCACCTGGAAGCCGCCGGAATCCGTCAGGATCGGCCGATCCCAGTTCATGAAGCGGTGCAGGCCGCCGAGCCGGGCCATGCGCTCCGGGCCGGGCCGCAGCATCAGGTGATAGGTGTTGCCCAGCACCACGTCGGCGCCGAGGTCGCGGACCTGATCGGGATACATCGCCTTGACGGTCGCGGCGGTGCCCACCGGCATGAAGGCCGGTGTGCGGATCGTGCCGCGCGGCGTCGTGATGACGCCGGTTCGGGCGGTGTCGTCCTGCGCCAGCAGGTTGAATCCGAAGGGAACGCTGTCGGTCATGGGATGTCCGCGCGCGGGCCCGGGAAGAGCAGGCTGGCGTCGCCGTAGGAGTAGAACCGGTATCCCGCCTCGATCGCGTGCGCGTAGGCCGCGCGCATCGTCTCCAGTCCCGAGAAGGCCGAGACCAGCATGAACAGCGTCGAGCGCGGCAAGTGGAAGTTGGTCACGAGCGCGTCGACCGCGCGGAACCGATAGCCCGGCGTGATGAAGATCTCGGTCGGCCCCGAGAAGGGCGCGAGCGTCCCGTCCGGGCCGGCGGCGCTCTCCAGAAGGCGCAGCGCCGTGGTGCCCACCGCGACGATCCGGCCCCCCGCGGCCCGCGCCGCGTTCAGGGCGTCGGCCGTGGCTGCGTCGAGGATGCCGATCTCCGCATGCATGCGGTGTGCGTCGGTATCCTCGGCCTTGACCGGCAGGAAGGTCCCGGCGCCGACATGCAGCGTGACGTGGTGGCGCCGTAGACCGGCGGCATCGAGATCGGACAGCAGCGCCTCGGAGAAGTGCAGGCCCGCCGTCGGCGCCGCGACCGCTCCCGGATGCCGGGCGTAGACCGTCTGGTAGTCGGTGGTGTCCCGGGTATCCGTGGCGCGCTTGCCCGCGATGTAGGGCGGCAGCGGCAGGGCGCCCTCGGCGGCGATGGCGGCGTCGAGCTCGGGCCCGGACCGGTCGAAGGCCAGGACGATCTCGCCGGCCTCGGCCTTCTCGATGACGGTGGCGCCCAGTGCGCCGAAGCGCAGTGCATCGCCCGAAGCGAGTCGTTTCGCCGGCCGGGCGAAGGCGCGCCAGCGATCCGGGGCTTCGCGCAGGTGAAGCAACACCTCCGTGCGCTGGCCCGGGGCGCCGGGACGCGTGCGGACACCGTTCAGTCGCGCGGGGATCACCTTCGTGTCGTTGAAGACCAGGGCATCGCCCGCCCTGAGGGCGCCGGGAAGGTCGCGCACGGTCCGGTCGGCCGGCGGCAGG
The DNA here is from genome assembly GCF_040545035.1 of Methylobacterium sp. 1973. Classification (NCBI taxonomy): domain Bacteria; kingdom Pseudomonadati; phylum Pseudomonadota; class Alphaproteobacteria; order Hyphomicrobiales; family Methylobacteriaceae; genus Methylobacterium; species Methylobacterium sp. 1973. The sequence continues at coordinate 412,745 of NZ_JBEPLA010000003.1, read as the reverse complement.
CCGGGATGCACCACGAGCAGCCGCCCGGCATCGCGCGGCTCGGCCGGGCGCAGGGCGATGCTGGTTTCCGGCAGGTCGAAATCGAAGAGGTCCACGCGCATCGCCGGCTGCCTGCACCGAACGGCACGCGGTTTCAACCGCGGAACCGCCGGGGAGTGCGCCCGTTTCCGCGTCACCGAGACGCGAGATCCTCGATCCATGCCCTGGTACGCCGTTCGCCCCCGTGATGACGCCGACCCCCGCTGGCCGCTGCCCGGCACAGCCGAGATCGTGCTGAAGGCCGAGGATCCCGAAGCCGCCCGCGCGAAGTTCGAATCGGCCTATCCGAGCCAGCCCTTCGGCAGCCCCGGCGTCCCCGTTCCGGATACCGGTGCCGGCAGCTTCCGCGGCGATCCGGACGCGCTAATCGTTGCCGAGACGGGCGAGCCGCCGGCGTCGCGGGATCGCCCCGCGTGACGACCCGCGTGCCCCCCCGCGCGCCCCGCCGGTCCATCACCCTGGACGGCCAGCTCCTCGGCTATTGGGAGCGTGAGGCCGCTCGGTTGGAGACCCTGGCCGCCGCGACGCGCTTCGCTTGGCAGCGTCGGCGCTATCTCCGCAAGGCCGAGGTCGCTCACGCCAAGGCGGAGCTGAGCCGACGGCGCGAGGTTGCCCGGGGCCGCGAGACCCCGTCGGAGACATAGCCGCGGCTAACACGTTTTCGACGGTCTCGAACCTTTGCCGTGGCCTTGGCCGCGGCGGGTGCCGTATGGGCGCGGCGTCACCCCAACGGCGCAATCCATGGACCGCACCCAGAAAGCCGCCCTCTTCAGCGCGGGCATCGGCCTCGCCGTCACGGCGCTGAAATTCTACGCCGCGTGGCTCACGGGCAGCCTCGCCCTGTACTCCGACGCGCTGGAGAGCATCATCAACGTGGTCGCGGCCGTGGGCGCCTTCGTGGCCCTGCGGGTCGCCGCGCGTCCGGCCGACGAGGACCATCCCTACGGACACCACAAGGCCGAGTTCTTTTCCGCGGTGATCGAGGGCGCGCTGATCGTGGTGGCTGCGCTGCTGATCCTGCGCGAATCCTATTCCGGGCTGCTCGCTCCGGAGCCCCTCGACGCGCCCCTGATCGGCCTCGCGATCAACTTCGGGGCCGGAATCATCAACGCCGCCTGGGCGGTGGCACTCATGCGGTGGGGCAAGCGCTGGCGTTCGCCAGCTCTGATCGCCGATGCGCGTCACGTCTTCGCCGACGTGGTCACGTCCTGCGGCGTCCTTGCCGGTGTCGGCGCCGTCATCCTGACCGGGTACCCGGTCCTCGACCCCGTCGTGGCCGGGCTCGTGGCGCTCAACATCCTCTGGTCCGGCTTCCGCATGGTCCGGGAATCGGTGGACGGCCTGATGGATCGGGCCGCCCCGGCCGAGATGGTGAGCCAGATCCGGTCGCTCATCTCGCAGCACGGTGAAGGCGCGCTGGAGGCGCACGACGTGCGCACCCGCTCCGCCGGTCAGGCCACCTTCATCGATTTCCACCTCGTCGTCCCCGGGGCCATGACCGTCGAGGATTCCCACGCCATCTGCGACCGGCTGGAGTCCGCCTTGGAAACGACGATTCCCGGCGCCGTGGTGACCATCCATGTCGAGCCCGGCGAGGAGGCCAAGGCCCGGGGATTGCCCGTGCTGTAGGACCGTCAGCTCCAGGCGTGGAGCGGCGGATTCACGCCGTTCAGGGCGTGGTTGCCCACGATCGCGTATTTCCAGCGGACCGGATCGTGCAGCGTGTGCGTGCGGGCGTTCCGCCAGTGCCGGTCGAGGTTCTCCGCCGCCAGGGTCGAGCGGGTGCCCGACAGCTCGAAGAGCTTGTTTGACGCCGCCAAGGCCACCTCGGTGGTGAGCACCTTTGCCTCGGCCACGGCGATCTGTGCCGCGGCGACCGCCTCGGCATCGGGTCGCGCTACGGCCGCGTCGAGGACGAGCCCGGCCCGGTCGAGCAGCGCTTCGGCGGCGTGCTGCCGGATGGTCAGATCGCCGATCGCGTGGATCGTGTAGGGATCGTCCGAGGCCCGTTCCAGCCCGCTATCGATCCAGGGGCGGGCCTTGTCGCGAACGAAGCGAATCGTGTCGTCCAGGGCCTCGCGGCCGATCCCGGCATCGACGGCCGCCTGGATAATCTGGAACACCGCGCCGTCGGCGGTGGGCGCCTCGTAGCCCTTCCAGGCGGGGACGAGATGGGTCTTGGGTACCCGCACGTCCTCGATCAGCACGGTCCCGCTGGCCGTACCGCGCTGGCCGAAGCTCGACCAGTCGTCGATTACCGTCAGGCCGGGCGCGTCCCGCTCGGCGATGGCGTACCAAGCACGCCCGTCTCCATCGAGCGCCACGATCGGCACGAGATGCGCGAGAAGGGCGCCCGTGGCGTAGAATTTCTGGCCCCGCACGACGACGTGGTCGCCGTCATCGGTGAAGCGTGTGTCGAAATCGGCCGCCCGCTTGGTGCCGCGCTCCGAGAAGGCGTTGCCGAACCGCGTTCCGCGCAACACCTCCGAGAAGAGCAGGTGCTTCTGCGCCTCGTCCGACACGGTCCGGATGGCCGCCAGGATGCCAAGATGGTTCTGGGCGATCTGCGCGATCGATGGATCGGCAGCCGCAAGGATGGCGATCACCTGGGCCAGTGTCCGGTACGAGACCTCCGGGCCGCCATACGCCCGCGGCACGTTGATCGACCAGAGGCCGCTCTGAGAGAAGGCGTCGAGTTCCGCCAGCGGTCGTGCGGCGTGGCGGTCCCGCTCCGAGGCGCCGCCCCGGAACGCGGCAGCCAGCCGCTGGGCGACGGCCAGCGCCTCGGCATCGTCACGGATCACATGGGCGGGGGAGGGCGGTCGCGTAGGGCCGGGAGCGCCCTGACGGCGCTCCGGCGCGAGCGTGCGCGCATCGACGGCGATGTTCATGGCTCACTCCAGTCAGGCAGGATACGGATCGGCGTGCGACGCTCAGGCTGCCTCGGCATGCCGGTTCCGGGCGGCCTCGAGGGCGCGGACCCGGGGGATCACGTGCGCGCCGAAATACGCGACGTCTTCCTGGAAGTGCAGGAAGGCCAGCAGCGCGAGGTCCGCACCGGCATCCTTCAGCGCCAGGATCCGCTCGGCGATCTGGTCGGGCGTGCCGATCAGATTGGTCTTGAAGCCGTCGTTGTACTGAACGAGATCCTCGAAGCTCGACTTCGCCCAGTTGCCTTCGCCTTCGGGCGAGGCCTTGCCGGCATTCTTCACCTCGTGGCCGAAAGCCTTCACGGCCTCGGGATCGGCATTGTCGATGATCTCCTGAAGGACGGCGCGGGCCTCCTCCTCCGTGTCGCGGGCGATCACGAAGGCGTTCACGCCGATCCGGGGATAATTGCCGGTCTCGGCCGACTTGGCGCGGATGTCGTCCACCTGGGCCCGGATCGTCTCCGGCGTGCCGCCATTGGTGAAGTACCAGTCGGAGACGCGGGTCGCCATGTCGCGCGCCGCCCGGGACGAACCGCCCTGGAAGATCTCAGGCAGCGGCTGGGCGGGCTTCGGCTTCAACGTGTAGTCGCTGTAGCGATAGAAATCGCCGCGGAAGGTGAAGTTGTCCTGCGTCCAGATCCCGCGCAGGCTCCGGATGAATTCCTCGGACCGGCGGTAACGCTCGTCATGATCGAGCCAGGGCTCGCCGATGGCCCGGAACTCTCCCGAGAACCAGCCCGACACGATGTTCACCGCGATGCGCCCCTCGGTGAGCTGCGAGATCGTGGCGATCTGCTTGGCGGCGAGGGTCGGATGCCACGGTCCGGGCAGAAGGGCGGCGATGACCTTGAGCTTGGTCGTCGCGGCAAGCAGGGCGTGGCTGAAGGCCACCGATTCGTGCTGGTACTCAGCCCCGTAGCCGGCGGTGAACCGGATCTGCGTCAGCCCGTACTCGAACCCCGCCGCCTCGGCGATCTGGGCCAGCTTTCGATTGTACTCCGCATCCCAGCTCGTCCGCTGCGGGATCTTGCTGATCACGAGCCCACCGGAAACGTTGGGCACCCAGTAGGCGAAGCGGATCGGCTCGCGCCGCGGGTCATCGGCGAAATGGTTTGTCATCCGGCGCTACCTCAGTTGCACGGCGGCCACGCGCCGTGTCGTCTTTGGAAGATCGCCGCGAACTGAATACACTATGCACTGCGCGGCCGATCGATCCAGAACACAGAAAGTATTCTGGAGCGACGGCGCGCGGTCAAAGGAACGGGTTGCTGTTTTTCAGCCGGACCCCGCGAGACTTTTCCTCGCCGGGAGCCAAAGAGTTCGATTTTGTCCTAGGCCGCCCGGGGCTCGGCCGAATCGTGCAGGCGGCGCCACGCGAAGACCGAGAAGACGCCGATCAGACAGGCGGCGAGGCCGAACCACGTGAACGCGTATTGCAGATGGTTGTTGGGGAGGTCGACGCGCAGCTGACCGCCCCGCGGCCAGGTCGTCTGTCCCGGGACGGCATCGGCCTCGATCAGGTAGGGCGCCACCGTGCCGAGGCCGCGGGCCGCGGCGATGCCGGCGATATCCCGATTGAACCACTCGCCACGGGCCGGGTCGGGCTCCGGCACGAACATCCCCCGGGCCTCGCTGGACCGGAGGATTCCAGTGACCGTCGTCGGCCCCTCGATCAGGCCATCCCGACGATCACCCTGCGCCTTCAGTTCCGTGGGCACGAAGCCCCGGTTGATCAACACGATGCTGTCGTCGTCGCGGCGCAGGGGCGTGAGAACATAGAAGCCTTGCAGGGCGCGTCCCGGCATCTCGCCGGCTGCCAGGCCGTGGACGAGGGTCTCCCGGTCGTTGAGGAAGCGCCCGGAGACCCGGACATGCCGAAACTCGTCACGCTCCGGATTCCAGGCCTCCGCCGTTGGGGGCGCCACGGGTTCGGCCCGGCTTTGCCGAACGATCCGCGCGATCAGGTCTTCCTTCCAGCTCTTGCGTTCGAGCTGCCATGTCCCGAGGCCGAGCAGGATGGCCAGAGCGATCAAGGACGCGATTCCCGGCGCGACGAGATCGCGCCAGGCGGCCCGCTTCGTTTCGGCAGCGGTCACGGCTCGAAGCGCCCTTCCTCGGCCCGATTGCTGAACTGAAGGGCGACCAAAAGGCCCTTGAGCGGTCGAACCAGGATCAGGCTGAGCCCGACGGAGAGTGTCAGTGCCACCGTGGCGTGAACCCAGATCGGCGGCTCGTAGGTGATCTCCAGCCACAGGGCGAGGCCCACGACGATGAGGCCGACGATCGACATCACGAAGAAGGCCGGCCCATCCGCGGAGTCGAAATGCGCGTAGTCGAGGCCGCAGGCCTCGCAGGAGGGGCGCAGGGTGAGAAACCCCTTGAACAGATGGCCCTCGCCGCAACGCGGGCACCGGCCGCGCAGGCCGGTGGGGATCGGGGGCGGCGGCGAATAGGTTCGATTGTCCACGGGCATACTCCAGAACAGCTCCGCGCGGACCCCGGTCGTCCCGCGCCCGGGCCGTCCTATCCGATATGGGGATCACGAAGCGTCGGAAATGCAAAAGGGCGGCCTGAGCCGCCCTTCGCAGGTCCGCCATGCATCGGCGGGATGCTTCGGTCTCAGTGAGCGCCGCCGCCGTGGAAGACGCCCGAGCCCCACACGTAGATGGCGGCGAACAGGAACAGCCATACGACGTCGACGAAGTGCCAGTACCAGGCGGCGAACTCGAAGCCGAGATGCTGGCGCGGGGTGAACTGGCCCGCATAGACGCGGAACAGGCAGACCGCGAGGAAGATCGTGCCGATGATGACGTGGGCGCCATGGAAGCCCGTCGCCATGAAGAATGTCGACGCGTAGATGCTTCCCGAGAAGCCGAATTCGGCGTGGCTGTACTCGTAGGCCTGGCAGGCGGTGAACAGAACGCCGAGGATGATCGTCAGCCACAGGCCGTATTTCAGGCCCTTGCGGTCGCCCTCGATCAGCGCGTGGTGGGCCCAGGTCACCGTGGTGCCGGAGGTCAGCAGGATCAGCGTGTTGAGGAGCGGCAGATGCCAGGGATCGAAGGCCTCGATACCCTTCGGCGGCCACACGCCGCCGGTAAACTCCACACGCGAGACCTGGATGGGATCGGCGGTGTAGAGCGCGGCCTCGAAGTAGGCCCAGAACCACGCGACGAAGAACATCACCTCGGAGGCGATGAACATCATCATGCCGTAGCGGTGGTGCAGCTGGACGACGCGGGTGTGATCGCCGGAATTGGCCTCGTGGGCGACGTCCCGCCACCACGAGAACATCGTATAGAGGACGCCGATCGTGCCGGCCCCGAAGATGTAGGGGCCTGGGCTCAGGGTGCCGATCTGGAGGCTCTTCATCCAGAACACGGCGCCGAACGCCATCAGGAAGCCTGAAAAGGCCCCGATCAGCGGCCACGGGCTCGGACTCAGGATGTGATAGTCGTGATTCTTGGCGTGCGCCTCGGCCATCGTCCCGTCGCTCCTCACCCTCGTGCCCCGCGCCGTTCCCGGCATCCGGCCTTACGCTGTTCGTTGCTTGCTCTTGGCCGGGCGCGGCCGACACCACACCCAAGCTTGCCCGAACGTTTAGTCGGTGCAGCCCCGTCTTGTCACGGGTCCGCGATCAGAAATCGCCCTTCGTCTCCGAAGAACCGGACTTCGCCACCGTCGCCTTGACCGGCTGGCCGTTCTTGGAGGCGAAGTACGTGTAGGACAGAGTCATCTCCGAGAGATGCGCGGTGTTCGAATCGTCCCGGACGGCCGGATCGACATAGAACACCACGGGCACGTCCAGTGTCTCGCCGGGCTGAAGCGTCTGCTCGTTGAAGCAGAAACAGGCGATCTTGACGAAATAGCCGCCCATCAGGCCGGGCTGGACGTTGAAGGTGGCCACACCCGCCGACGGTGCGCTGCCGACATTCTGCACCCGGAAGAAGACGGTCTTCGTCTCGCCGAGCTTCGCTTCGACGCGGCTCACTTCCGGGACGAACTTCCAGGACAGCCCCGGTGCGACGTTCGTGTCGAAATGCACGACCATGCTGTCGTCGGTGCGTGCCGCGGAGGCAGCGAGCGCCGGCCCCTGGCGGGGCGTTCCGTCGTAGCCGGTCGCCTTGCAGAACGCGTTGTAGAGAGGGACCGACGCGAAGGCGAGGCCGACCATACCGACGGCGAGACCGGCGCAGGCGATGGCGGTACGCTTGGCGCCGCGACCCGGTCCGGAAGGGGCAGCTGTCATCGCGAACTCCTCAGAGCGGCCGGCTCAGGATCTGCGGTCCGAGCTTGACGATCGTCAGCACGAAGAACAGCAAAACCCAGGCGCCGAGGGCCAGCGCGATGGCCACGGAGCGCTTCCGGCGGCGCGCCTCCTCCTCGGGGGTGAGTGGCCGGTACTGGATCTCGGGATCCGCCATGGCGCTCAGCCCAGGACCGGGCGGAACAGGCCGAAGCTCTGCTCGGCCAGGAGCGCCGAGAACAGCGCGAACAGGTAGAGGATCGAGAAGCCGAACATGCCCATGGCGGCACGCTTCTCGGCATCGCCCTCGCGGTTCCGGAGAACCCGGATGCTGAAGGCCACCATACCGAGGCCGCCCACAAGGCCGACCACCGCGTAGACGAGGCCGCCGAAGCCGAGCGCGACCGGCACGAGGCCGAGGGGCGCGAGGAGCAGCGAGTACCACACGATCTGGCGGCGGGTGGAGGCCGGGCCGGCGACGTTCGGCATCATCGGGATGCCGGCGCGGGCGTACTCGTCGGCCTTGATCAGGGCGAGCGCCCAGAAGTGGGGCGGGGTCCAGATGAAGATGATGGCGAACAGGATCAGGGACTCGATGCCCACCGAGCCGGTCACCACCGCCTGACCGATGACCGGCGGCAGGGCGCCCGCGGCGCCGCCGATGACGATGTTCTGCGCCGTCGCCCGCTTCAGCCACATGGAATAGACCACCGCGTAGAACACGATGGTGAAGGCCAGGAGCGCCGCGGCCAGCCAATTGGCGGTGAGGCCCAGCACCAGGACGGACGCGACCGACAGGAACAGGCCGAAGCCGAGGGCTTCCTCCGACGTGATCTTGCCCGCAGGGATCGGCCGCGTCGCCGTGCGGCTCATGACGGCGTCGATATCCGCGTCCCACCACATGTTGAGGCAGCCGGAGGCACCGGCGCCGACCGCGATGGCGAGCAGCGAGATCGCGCCGATCGCCGGCTGCACGTGCCCGTGGGAGACCACCATGCCGACCAGGGCGGTGAAGATGACGAGAACCATCACCCGCGGCTTCAGCAGGGCGAAATAGTCCGGAACGTCGCCGCCGGCGCTCGTGAGGGCGGGGGCGGGGACCTCCGGTCCGATCGTGTTCGTCAGGCTCGTCATCGCGTCTGCCGCTGCTGTGTCGGCGCCCGGCCGCGCGCGTCACGGCCGAGTCGGTTCTCGAATTCGACGTGTTCCAAGAGTCGGCGTGAGCGGGGCCCAGGACGTCGTCCTCGGCCCGTGCGGATCGCCCTCAACGCTCGCCCTTGCCGGGAGGTCGGCCGACCGGCCTCCGGGGAAGGGCGAGGGCCGCGGATGCGGCCCTCGCGAGGTCTCTATCAGTGCGCGCCCGGCTCGTCGACGATGCGGGGCAGCGTCTCGAACTGGTGGAAGGGAGGCGGGGAGGAGAGCGTCCACTCGAGGGTGGTGGCGCCTTCGCCCCACGGGTTGTCCGCGGCCCGCTCCTTGGAGCGGAAGGCCAGGACCACGCCGATCACGAACACGAACATGCCGAGGCCGAAGATGTGGCCGCCGTAGGTCGACACCTTGTGCCACTGGGCGAAGGCATCCGGATAGTCGGCGTAGCGACGCGGCATGCCGGCGAGGCCGAGGAAGTGCATCGGGAAGAACAGGACGTTCGCGCCGATGAAGGCCAGCCAGAAGTGCAGCTTGCCGGCCCATTCGGGGATGATGTGGCCGGTCATCTTCGGGAACCAGTAGTAGACACCGGCGAAGATGATGAACACGGCACCCAGGGACAGCACGTAGTGGAAGTGCGCGACCACGTAGTAGGTGTCGTGCAGGTACTTATCGACCGCCGAGTTGGCGAGCACGACGCCGGTGACGCCGCCGACGGTGAAGAGGAAGATGAAGCCCACCGCCCAGTGCATCGCGGCGGTGAAGCGGATGGAGCCGCCCCACATGGTGGCGATCCACGAGAAGATCTTCACGCCGGTCGGGACCGCGATCACCATGGTGGCGAACACGAAGTAGGACTGCGTCTGCAGCGACAGGCCGACCGTGTACATGTGGTGGGCCCACACGACGAAGCCGACGACGCCGATCGCCACCATGGCGTAGGCCATCGCGAGGTAGCCGAACACGGGCTTGCGCGAGAACGTGGCGATGATGTGCGACACGATGCCGAAGGCCGGCAGGATCATGATGTACACTTCGGGGTGACCGAAGAACCAGAACAGGTGCTGGTACAGGATCGGGTCACCGCCACCGGCCGGATCGAAGAAGGTCGTGCCGAAGTTGCGGTCCGTCAGCAGCATCGTGATGGCGCCCGCCAGCACCGGCAGCGAGAGCAGCAGCAGGAAGGCGGTGACCAGCTCGGCCCAGGCGAAAAGCGGCATCTTGTGCAGCGTCATGCCCGGGGCGCGCATGTTCAGGATGGTGGTGATGAAGTTGATCGCGCCGAGGATCGAGCCCGCGCCCGAGAGGTGCAGGGCGAAGATCGCGAAGTCGACGGCCGGGCCGGGATGGCCGGCGGTCGAGAGCGGCGGGTAGACGGTCCAGCCGGTGCCGGCGCCGGACGCGCCGGGCGCGCCTTCGACGAACAGCGAGCAGAGCAGGGAGCAGAAGCCCGCCACCGTCAGCCAGAACGAGATGTTGTTCATGCGCGGGAACGCCATGTCGGGCGCGCCGATCATAAGGGGCACGAACCAGTTGCCGAAGCCACCGATCAGCGCCGGCATCACCATGAAGAACACCATGATGAGGCCGTGTCCCGTGACGAACACGTTGTAGGTCGCGGGGTTCGAGAAATACTGCAGGCCGGGCGCCTCCATCTCCATCCGGATGCCGAAGGAGAGGAACGCGCCGATCATGCCGGCGCAGAAGGCGAACAGCAGGTAGAGGGTGCCGATGTCCTTGTGGTTCGTCGACAGGAACCAGCGGGCGAAGAACGATGGCTTGTGGTCGTGGACCTCGTGGGCCCCGGCATGGGCTGCGGCTGTAGCCATGGATTCGAATGCCTTGTGAATCTGATGGGTTCGGTTCGGTCAGCCGGGGCTCAGCGGGCCTCGGCGAAGCTCGTGCCGTTGTCGATGCGGGCGTACTTGGTCTTCGCCTCCTTCAGCCATTCGGCATAGGCCTGCTCGCTGACCACGCGGACCACGATCGGCATGTAGGCATGGCGCTGGCCGCACAGCTCCGAGCACTGACCGTGGAAGGTGCCTTCCTTGTCGGCCTTGAACCACATCTGGTTCAGGCGGCCGGGAACGGCGTCGATCTTGAAGCCGAAGGCCGGCATGGCCCAGGAATGCAGCACGTCGGCAGCAGTGACCTGGATCTTCACGATCTTGTTGACCGGAACGACCATCTCGTTGTCGGTCTGGAGCAGGCGCGGCTGCTTGTCCTCGTCGATGTTGGCGTCGAAGGTGAAGCCGCCGCCTGCCTCGGTCTGCGGGTACTCGTAAGACCAGTACCACGCGTGGCCGATGACCTTGACGATCATGTCGGCCTTCGGATCCGAGAGCTGCGTGCGCAGCAGGCGGAAGGACGGGATCGCGACGGCGACCAGGATCAGCACCGGCACGATCGTCCAGGCGATCTCGATGGCGGTGTTGTGCGTGGTGCGCGACGGCGTCGGGTTCCGCTTCTCGCTGAAGCGGTAGATGCACCACAGGATCAGCCCCAGGACGAAGACGGAAATCCCGAGGGACAGCCAGTGCAGGCCGATTTCGAAGTTCAGGATGTCGCGCGCGTTGTCGGTGACCGGAATCTGCCGGTCCATCTCCCACGGCACGGGCTGACCGAAGCCCGCAGCCTGCGCGCCTGATATCGGGAAGAGCAGGGCGCCGAGAGCGGCGAGGCTCCAGAGTGACCGGTTGATCGTCCGCACCGTCCGCATCTGCCTCTCGTGGCTCCCTTGAACTATCTGGCTACCGCCGAACCGTCCCGTCTTGACTGCGTGCGGGATTGTACCGACGTGACGGAGTACCGGTTGTGTCACCCGGCATTATCCGACCGGGGCTTCAGACCACAAGGGCCGGCGAGGTGCAACCGCACAAGCGTCGCATCGCGCGCTTTCCAGCCAGTTGGCGGTGTCTCGTGGCGTCGGCGCACTAGGGAACGGCGAAATCATTCACGGTCGCATGGCGCGGGGGATGAGCCATCGCCGGCCGTTCGTATCACCCCATCGGAGTTCGAGATGTCGACGGAAACCGGAAGCCGAACGTCCGGTCTGCCGCCCTGCGCGGTGCCGGTGTCCATGCAGGTGATGGCCTATGACGGCTCGGCGCCGAAGCCGGACACGCGGGCGCTCGCAGCGGAGGCGCCGGTCAACCTCGTCTACGGCAGCGTGCCGCACGCGGTGATGATGGCGACGCCCGCCGATCTGGAGGATTTCGCCTACGGGTTCAGCCTCACGGAAGGGATCGTGGACAGCGTGGACGAGATCCGCGCGACCCGGGTCGAGATGGCCGAGGACGGCCTGCGCCTTCACGTCGATCTGGCGCCCGGTCGGCTTCGCGAGCACTTGGCGCGCAAGCGCGCCATCAGCGGCCGGACCGGTTGCGGCGTCTGTGGCATCGAGGATCTGGCGCAACTGCCGCGGGCCGGGGGGCGGGCCGCGTCCGAAGTCCGGATCGCTCTACCGGCCATTGCCCGCGCGCTCTCCGAGCTGGATCGGGCGCAGGTGCTCGGCGCGGAGACGCGCGCCGTTCACGCGGCGGCCTGGGCTCGCCGCGACGGCAGCCTTGCGGCGGTCCGTGAGGATGTCGGCCGCCACAACGCCCTCGACAAGCTGATCGGCGCCCTGATGCGGGCGGGCACGCCCGCGGACGAGGGTTTTCTCGTCATCACCAGCCGCTGCTCGTTCGAGATGGTTGAAAAGGCCGCACGGCTCGGCGCGGCTGTGATCGTCGCCATCTCGGCACCGACGTCGCTGGCCCTCGAACGTGCCCGATCCTATGGCCTGACGCTCTGCGCCATCGCGCGGGCCGATACCGTCACGGTCTTCACGGGCGCGGAGAGGCTGACCGCCGGCGGCTGAGCACCGGCGGGTGACACCGAGGCCGGAGCCGGCGCGCCTATTCGGACGGGCCCGGGACGATGGTGGCGCCGCCGATCACCCGCACCGGCTTCTTGTCCGACGGCGGGTCCTTCCAGTCCTTCGCGGCCGGCTTGGCCGCGTCCGCGACGGGGGCTCCGGCCGGCTTCGAGGGTGCTGCAGCAGGCGTCGTCGGGGCCGGCGAGGGGGATTTCTCGATCGATGCCGCCTTGGTCTCGGGCGCCGAGGGCGGATTCGGATCGCTCTTGGCCGTGTCGGCGGGAGCGATCTTGGGGGCCGGCGCCTCGGGTGAGGTGCGGTGGGGCGTCTTCAGCTCCGGCGTGCGCGCGGGCGTCGCCCGTGCGACCTTTCTGGACGGAGCGCTGCGGACGACGCCGTCGGGGTTGAGCCCGTCGGGATTGACGTCCGGTCGGAAGGCTTCGCCACCCGGTCGGCGCTGCGGTCGCGCCATCGCGTCCTCGGCGGGCGGGGCCGGGCGGATCGCGCGACGGGGGAGGGCCTCGTCCTCGGTCCAGCCGAATCCGGGTGTGGGACGCTCAAGCCGCGCGTAGGTTTCCGGCGCGCCCGTCCGCTGGCGGCCCACGATCGCCCCTGTCATCGGATCGACGAAGAGCCGCACCGGCACGCCGGCGGGGCCGACGGCCTCGACGACGTAGACCCGCCCGTCGAAGCGCGGGCGGCTGAGGCCGCTGAAGCCGCGGTCTGCGAGGCGCCAAGCCACGACGCGCGGGGGGAGGACCTCATCCTCGAAAGCGAATTGCGCGTGGGCGCCGCTGGATGCACCCAGGCAGGTCGCGGCCGATAGGACGACCGCGCCCAGCGTCAGGATCGTCGGTCGTCGGAGGCGTGCAACTCTGCTCTTCATCGTCACTCTTGTGCGTTCTCGGTTTGGAGACCCGGCAGAGTGTCCGGTTCCGGCATGGTCCGGGCCGGTGGACCCGGACCACGACCATGCCGGCGAGGTCGTTGCCCCGCATGCCGCTTGTGCTCGGCCTGCCCGGTAGAACCCGCGATTCGGGCGAGATTGCGGAGGCCGGGAGCCGGGTCCGCCCCCTCATCCAGAGCGGCGACGCCGCAGCCGCCAGCAGTCTCTTGCTGAAAACATTTCAATCTGGCAGTTTTGCGACTTAGGACAGCACAACTGTCCCATCGGCCGTGCACCCCGGCCGTCGCCGTCTCGCGCGCGGGCGAGTTCTTCGGCTGACGGATACGGGCGCGCCAGCGCACCGCTCCCTGAGCGGTCTGGGTCCTCGATGAACGCAAGCCGACGGACGTGTCCACCCGGACCGGCCGGATGGCCTGCGGCAAGAGGCCGAAGCGCCGGGCGCCGACGGCTTGCGGGCATGAAACATGCTCGCGGGTTCTTGGCTGCGGACGGGTTCGAGGGAAGGACGAGACGAAGCATGTCACAACGCAGGGCTGCCGAAGAGTTTGCTGCGTCCACGGCCCAGGCTGCCGCCCCGCGCGGCGCCGCGATGCCGCTCATCGTGCGCGATCCCGCCCTTCCGAAAGCCCAGGGTTCCTACGATCCCGCGAACGAGCGCGATGCCTGCGGCGTCGGCTTCATCGCCGACATGCACGACCGCCGGACCCACGCGATCGTCGCGCAGGGTCTGAAGATCCTGGAGAACCTCGACCATCGCGGTGCGGTGGGCGCCGATCCCAAGATGGGCGACGGCTGCGGCATCCTCACGCAGATTCCGCACGGCTTCTTCGCCGAGGAATGCTCGCGTCTCGGATTCGAGCTGCCGCCGGCGGGTTCGTACGCGATCGGCCAGTTCTTCATGCCGAAGGCGGACGAGCCGCGGGCGATCATTCAGGAGATCGTCGAATCGGCGCTCGCCGCCGAGGGCCTGCCGCTGCTCGGCTGGCGCGACGTGCCGGTCGATCCGGAGGATCTCGGAGAGGCCGTGAAGGCGACCGAGCCGCATCACCGTCAGGTCTTCATCGGCCGGCCGGCCTCGGTCACCGACCAGGACGCGTTCGAGCGCCGGGTCTATGTCGCCCGCAAGGTGATCTCCAACAAGGTCTACGCCCTCGAAGACCCGCGGGTGAAGGAGTTCTACCCGGTCTCCGTGTCGTCCCGGACCATCGTCTACAAGGGCATGGTGCTGGTCACGCAGCTCGGCGGCTACTTCCTCGACCTGAAGGACAAGCGCTTCGTCTCGGCGATCGCCCTCGTCCACCAGCGTTTCGCCACCAATACGTTCCCGACCTGGCGGCTGTCGCACCCGTACCGGATGGTCGCCCATAACGGCGAGATCAACACGCTGCGGGGCAACGTCAACTGGATGGCCGCCCGTCAGGCGAGCGTCGATTCCGACCTGTTCGGCAACGACATCTCGAAGCTGTGGCCGATCTCGTACGAAGGGCAGTCGGATACCGCCTGCTTCGACAACGCCCTCGAGTTCCTCGTGCAGGGCGGATACCCGCTCGCCCACGCGATGATGATGCTCATCCCGGAGGCCTGGGCCGGCAACCCGCTGATGACCGAGGAGCGGCGCGCCTTCTACGAGTATCACGCCGCGCTGATGGAACCGTGGGACGGCCCCGCCGCCGTGGCCTTCACGGACGGCCGCCAGATCGGCGCGACCCTCGACCGGAACGGTCTGCGCCCGGCCCGCTACATCGTCACCGATGACGGCCTCGTGGTGCTCGCCTCCGAGATGGGTACCCTGCCGATCCCGGACGAGAAGATCGTGCAATCCTGGCGCCTCCAGCCGGGCCGCATGCTGCTGATCGACCTGCAGAAGGGGCGCATCGTCTCGGACGAGGAGATCAAGGGCGAGCTCGCCGCCGCGCACCCCTATGCCGATTGGGTCAAGAACACCCAGATCGTCCTGGAGGATCTGCGCCCGGTGCAGCCGCGCGAGTCGCGCGGCGACGTCAGCCTGCTCGATCGTCAGCAGGCCTTCGGCTACACCCAGGAAGACCTCAAGCTGCTGATGCAGCCCATGGCCGTCACCGGCCAGGAGGCGGTCGGCTCGATGGGCACGGATACGCCCCTCTCGGCGCTCTCCGAGAAGTCGAAGCTGCTCTACACCTACTTCAAGCAGAACTTCGCGCAGGTCACGAACCCGCCGATCGACCCGATCCGCGAGGAGGCCGTGATGAGCCTCGTGTCGTTCATCGGGCCGCGGCCGAACCTGCTCGACATGGAAGGCGCCTCCCGGCGCAAGCGCCTGGAGGTCCGCCAGCCGATCCTGACGAACGGTGACCTGGAGAAGATCCGCTCGATCGGCCATTTCGAGGACCGGTTCGACACCAAGACGCTCGACATGACCTACCCGGCCGAGTCGGGCGCGCAGGCCATGGACGGGGCGCTGGACCGCCTCTGCGACCGGGCCGAGGCTGCGGTGCGCGGCGGCTACAATATCATCGTTCTCACCGACCGGGCGGTCGGGCCGGACCGGATCCCGATTCCGGCGCTTCTCGCCACGGCCTCCGTCCACAATTACCTGATCCGCAAGGGGCTGCGGACCTCGGTCGGCCTCGTGGTCGAATCGGGCGAGCCGCGCGAAGTGCATCACTTCGCTTGCCTGGCGGGCTACGGCGCCGAGGCGATCAACCCGTATCTCGCCTTCGAGACGCTGCTCGAGATGAAGGATGAGTTCCCCCCGGATCTCACCGACGACGAGATCATCTACCGTTACATCAAGGCGATCGATAAGGGCCTGCTGAAGGTGATGTCCAAGATGGGCATCTCGACCTACCAGTCCTATTGCGGCGCCCAGATCTTCGACGCGGTCGGCCTGAACTCGACCTTCGTGGGCCGCGACTTCTTCGGCACGGCGACGACCATCGAGGGCGTCGGCATGGCCGAGATCGCCGAGGAGACGGTGCGCCGTCACCGCGACGCCTTCGGGGACGCGCCGGTCTACCGGAACGCCCTCGATGTCGGCGGCGAGTACGCCTACCGCCTGCGCGGCGAGACCCACACCTGGACGCCGGACACGGTGGCCACGCTGCAGCACGCGGTGCGCCTCAACGTGCCCGAGCGCTACCGGGAATATGCCGATCTCGTGAACCGCCAGGAGCACCAGCTCAAGACGCTTCGCGGCCTGTTCCGGATCAAGTCGGCGCCGGAGATCGGCCGTCAGCCGGTCCCGCTGGAGTCGGTCGAGCCGGCCTCCGAGATCGTCAAGCGCTTCGCCACCGGCGCCATGTCGTACGGCTCCATCTCCAAGGAGGCGCACGAGACGCTCGCCATCGCGCTGAACTCCTTCGGCGGCCGCTCGAACTCCGGCGAGGGCGGCGAGGAAGTCGAGCGGTTCAAGCCGCTGCCGGACGGGCGCTCGCGCCGGTCCTCGATCAAGCAGGTTGCGTCCGGCCGTTTCGGCGTCACGACGGAATACCTCGTCAATTCCGACATGATGCAGATCAAGGTCGCGCAGGGCGCCAAGCCCGGCGAGGGCGGCCAGCTGCCCGGCCACAAGGTCGATGCCAAGATCGCCAAGGTCCGCTACGCCACGCCGGGCGTCGGTCTGATCTCGCCGCCACCCCACCACGACATCTACTCGATCGAGGATCTGGCCCAGCTGATCTTCGACCTGAAGAATGTGAATCCGTCGGCGGACGTGTCAGTGAAGCTCGTTTCCGAGGTCGGCGTCGGCACGGTCGCGGCCGGCGTCGCCAAGGCGCGGGCCGACCACATCACGATCTCGGGCTTCGACGGCGGCACCGGTGCCGCGCCGCTGACCTCGCTCAAGCATGCGGGCGGGCCTTGGGAGACCGGGCTGGCCGAGACCCAGCAGACGCTGGTGCTCAACGGCCTGCGCGGGCGCGTCGCCCTCCAGGCCGACGGCGGTATCCGCACCGGGCGCGACGTGATCATCGCGGCTCTGCTCGGCGCCGACCAGATGGGCTTCTCGACGGCGCCGCTGATCGCCGCCGGCTGCATCATGATGCGCAAGTGCCATCTGAACACCTGTCCGGTGGGCGTTGCCACGCAGGATCCGGTGCTGCGCAAGCGCTTCAAGGGCACGCCCGAGCACGTGGTGAACTACTTCTTCTTCGTGGCCGAGGAGGTGCGCGAGATCCTGGCGTCGCTGGGCTTCACCAAGCTGGAGGAAGCGGTCGGACGCTCGGACCTGCTCGACAAGGTCGACGCCATCGCCCACTGGAAGGCGCGCGGGCTCGACTTCACCAAGCTGTTCCATCGGCCGAAGGTGGCCGAGGGCACGGCGATCCGCCACGTGGAGGTGCAGCATCACCCGATCGACACGGTCCTCGACCGTCGCCTGATCGCGGGTGCCCAGCGCGCCATCGAGACCGGCGAGCCCGTGGTCCTGACCGACACGATCCGGAATTCGGATCGGGCGACCGGAGCGATGCTGTCCGGCATGGTCGCCAAGGCGCATGGGCACGAGGGCCTGCCCGACGACACCATCGTGGTGAAGCTCGCCGGCACCGCCGGCCAGAGCTTCGGCGCCTGGGTGGCGGCCGGCGTGACCCTCGAATTGACGGGCCACGGCAACGACTATGTCGGCAAGGGCCTGTCGGGCGGCAAGCTGATCATCCGGCCGAGCGACGCGCTGAAGTCGCCGCAGGACCGGACCATCATGGTCGGCAACACCGTGCTGTACGGGGCGATCGCGGGCGAGTGCTACATTCGCGGCTCTGCCGGCGAGCGCTTCGCCGTGCGGAACTCGGGCGCCATCACGGTGGTCGAGGGCATGGGCGACCATGGCTGCGAGTACATGACCGGCGGCGTGGTCGTGTCGATCGGCGAGACCGGGCGCAACTTCGCGGCCGGCATGTCGGGCGGCATCGCCTACGTGCTCGACGAGGACGGCTCGTTCTCGGCGCGCTGCAACCTGTCGATGGTCGATCTGGAGCCGGTCGAGGAGGAGGACGACCTGATGCGTCGCTTCCACCAGGACGGCGATCTGGAGACCAAGGGGCGGGTCGACATCCTGGCCGACATGTCCGGGCACGACGAGGAGCGGCTGACGCAGCTCATCACCAACCATCTCAAGTACACGGGCAGCCCCCGCGCCAAGGCGATCCTCGACGATTGGAGCGGCTACCGCACCAAGTTCGTGAAGGTCATGCCGGTGGAGTACCGCCGGGCGCTGCGCGAGATGGAGATGGCGCGGATGCCGGTGGCCGCGGAATAGGCGGACACCCGAACCGGGCGGTTCGCCGCCCGGTCACGCACGCATGATGTGAGACGACGCGGGCAGCGCAGTCACGGACTGGCCGGCCCAGGGGCGGACCAATGGGCAAGATCACAGGTTTCCTCGAGTTCGACCGGCAGGAGCAGAAGTACCAGCTCGCCGCCGACCGGGTCCGGCATTTCCGCGAGTTCACGCTGCCGCTCGACGAGCACGACCTGACCAAACAGGCGGCCCGCTGCATGGATTGCGGCATCCCGTTCTGTCACGGCCCGACGGGCTGCCCGGTCCACAACCAGATCCCGGACTGGAACGACCTCGTCTTCCAGTCGGATTGGGAGGAGGCTGCGCGCAACCTCCATTCCACCAACAACTTCCCCGAGTTCACCGGCCGCATCTGCCCCGCGCCGTGCGAGGAAGCCTGCACGCTGAATCTCGAGAACCAGCCCGTCGCCATCAAGACGATCGAGCAGGCGATCGCCGACCGGGCCTGGAACATGGGCTGGGTCAAGCCCGAGCCCGCGGAGACCCGCACCGGCAAGCGCGTCGCCATCGTCGGCTCCGGTCCCGCGGGCATGGCGGCGGCGCAGCAGCTCGCCCGGGTCGGTCACGACGTCCATGTCTTCGAGCGCGAGCCGAAGGCCGGCGGCCTGCTGCGCTACGGCATCCCCGACTTCAAGATGGAGAAGCGGCACATCGATCGGCGCGTGCGCCAGATGGAGGCCGAGGGCGTCGTCTTCCACTACAACCAGAACATCGGCGTGACGAAGTCGGTGGACGAGCTCAAGGCCGAGTTCGACGCCGTGATGTTCTGCGGCGGCGCCGAGGATCCCCGCAACCCGCAGCTCCCGGGACAGGAGCTGGAGGGCGTTCACTACGCGATGCCCTATCTCGTCCAGTCGAACCGCCGGGTCAGCAGCGAGCCGATGCGCGGCAACGGCGAGCTGCCGATCCTGGCGGGCGGCAAGAACGTGGTCGTCATCGGCGGCGGCGACACCGCCTCCGACTGCGTCGGTACGGCGTTCCGCCAGGGTGCCCTGTCGGTGACGCAGCTCGACATCCGCCCCCGTCCCCCCGAGCGGGAGGACAAGCTGACCGTCTGGCCGTACTGGCCGACGAAGATGCGGACCTCGTCCAGCCAGGCTGAGGGGGCGGAGCGCGAGTTCCAGGCCGCGACGCTCCGGCTTCAGGGCAACAAGAAGGGCCAGCTCACCGGTGTGGTCTGCGCCCGGGTCGACGCCAAGCGTCAGCCGATTCCCGGCACCGAGTTCGTCCTGCCCGCCGACCTCGTCTTCATGGCGATCGGCTTCGCCGGCTCGGTCCAGAAGGGCCTTCTGGAGCAATCCGGAATCGGCGTGAGCAAGCGCGGCAACGTCGAGGCCAACGAGGACGACTACCAGACCTCGGATCCGAAGATCTGGGCGGCGGGCGACATGCGCCGCGGCCAGTCCCTGGTGGTCTGGGCTATTCGCGAGGGACGTCAGGCGGCGCGCGCCATCGACGAGACCCTGATGGGCGCGAGCGTCCTTCCGCGCTGAGGCTGACCGAGAGAGAGGCGCGCCCGGCTCAGCCGGGCGGCCAGCGGAAATCGTCGGCGCGGCCGGGCTGCGGCATGGGGGCGTTTCCGCGCAGAAGCGTCCGCTCCACGGTGCCGAGGTTGTCCGGCTCGCGCGGCCGCCCGTTCAGGAGGGCGCCGCCGGGCGAGACCTCCATGCGGCTCAGCGGGACCACAGGTCCGGCCGCGGGCTTGACCGGAAGCGCCGGCACGCCGGGGGGTTCCGGCAGGCTCGGCAGCATGGCGGTGATCTGTCGATCGATCGCCGCGGTGTCGGTTGCCGGCGCGGGCCCGTCGAGGCTGGGCCCCGAGGTCGAGGACGGCGCCGTCGGCGCAACGGTTGCGGTGGGCGAAGGCTCGGCCGATCCCGGCACGGTGCCCATGAGGCGCTTCAGCTCGACATCGGCGAAATGCGCGAGCTTGCGGTCACCCGCTTTGGTGAAGTGGACACCGTCCGCGGTGCGCAGCTTGGCGATCTGTCCTTCCGGATCCGGTCCCGACGCCGCGTACCGGTCCCGATCGTCCACGAAGCCCGGCCAGATATCGACATAGGTGCCGCCGGCCTTGGTCACGCTGTCGCGCACGATCTCGTTCAGCGACGCGAGATCGCGGCTCAGCGATTCGCTCTGCATCGGCGGCAATCCGACCCAGATCAGCGGGATCCTGCGATCGACGAACACCTTCACCAGCGCTTCGACCCGTGCGCGATAGAGGGCACGCCAGCGATCCGTCAGCGGATCGACCGTCTCGTCCCCGTCGCGGATCGGCTGCCGATCGTTGGCGCCCATCATCACGAAGGCGTAGCGCACCTTCGCGTTGCTCTGGAGATAGTCCTGGGCAACCTTTGGCCAGTCGACCACGTCCTTGCGTACGAGGCCGCTGTCGCCTTTGGCACGGTCGATCACGGCGACGTCGGCATTGTCCTCGAAGACGTCGTCGAGGCCCTTCGCGAGATGGTCGGCCAGGGAATCGCCGAACACGGCGATCTGGACGTTCGGCTCGGTCTTGGCGACGGCCGGCTTCGGCGGCGTCGGCGCCCGCGCCGGGCGGACCCGCCGTTTCACCGCGGGAGCCGGTCGTTGTGCCTCCCCGGTCGCGTAGGGGGGACGTGAGCGTGGCGCCCGGTAGGTGCGCTCCGGCTGTGGCGCCACCGGCTGCGGCCTGTCCTCCCAGGGCCAGTAGAACTGGCGCGGCGCCTCCTGCTGCGGCGCATATCGCGGTTGGCGCCCGTATGTGCCGTCGTCACGGTAATACGCATCCCGTGGCCGACGCCGCGGCGGAGCCTCGTAATAGGTGCCGCCGCCGGGCTGCTGATAGCTGTCGCCCCATTGCGCGCGGGCCGGTCCCCCGCCGAGGACGGACAGACCGGCGAGCCCCAGCAGGGCCGCGAGGCCGAGGAGCAACGGGCGTTCCGAGTGACGCCGACGAGCGACTACCATGCGCATCCCGTACGCTGTACGCCGAACCCAACCCGTTCGGAACGCGCACAGTATAGGTGGAAGCTGACGGCGGGTCTAAACCTCTCGCGGGGATCAGCGTCGCGGCGACGCCGGCTGTCCCGTGACCCGGCTGAGCAGGGCCGGCGTGGCATAGCCGTCAGCCGGCAATCCGACGCTGATCTGATAGCGGCGCACCGCCTCACGCAGCTTCGGGCCGGCGCGGCCATCCGTCGGACCGTCGTAGAAGCCGGCGGCCGCCAGACCGGTCTGCAGGGCCCGAAGGCCCGGCCCGTCGAGGCGCGCCCCTGCGGCCGGCCAGGGAGCCGCCAGCGGCGGTCCGCCGCCGAGACGGTCCGCGAGGTGGCCCACGGCCAGAGCGTAGGAATCCGAGGTGTTATAGCCTCGGATCACCTCGAAATTGTCGGTGATCAGGAAGACCGGGGCGCCGAGGCCCCCGGGCAGGAACAGGCTGGCCCGGCCGCGGCCGGGCAGAGGTTTCCCGTCCGTGCGGGCAACGCCGCGCTCGGCGAACGAGCCGAGCTCGTCGTTGTATCGGCTCAGGTCGAAATCTTTCGGCAGGCGCACCTCGTAGCCCCAGGACAGGGCCGGATCCCAGCCGAGATCCTTGAGGTAGGCCGCGATCGAGGCGAGCGAATCCGCCGCGCTGGCCCAGATGTCGCGCCGCCCGTCCCCGTCGAAATCGACCGCATGTGCCAGATAGGTGGAGGGCAGGAACTGGACCTGGCCCATGGCCCCGGCCCAGCTGCCGCTCATCCGGTCGGGCGTGATGTCGCCGCGCTGCAGGATCGTGAGAGCGGCAAGGAGTTCGTCGCGAAACAGCGTGCCGCGGTGGCGCGCCTCGGCCAGAGTCGCCAGCGCTCGGATGGTGGGAACGCTGCCCGCGCTGGCCCCGAAATCCGATTCCACGCCCCAGAACGCCGTGACCATCGGCCCCGGCACGCCGAAGCGGGTTTCGATGGCCTGGAGGGTCGTTGCGACGGCCGCGGCACGGGCGCGTCCGCGCGCGATGCGTCCGGGGGAGACGGCGCCGACGAGGTAGTCCCAGACGGGCCGGACGAATTCGCTCTGGCGGCGCGTATGCGCCAGGATGCCGGGGTCCGGGCCGGTGATTCCGCGGAATGCCGCGTCGAAGGTCTGCGCGGAGACGCCCCGCGCAGCCGCGTCCGGTCGGAGCGCTGCCACGAAGGCCTGGAAGGTATCTTCGGCGCGGACCTCTCCCGCGGCGAGACAGGCCGCCGCGGCGAGCAGCCCTCTGCGGGACATCATTCGGTCAGATCCGGTTGCGCGTTTCCAGGCGCTCCTCCCAGGCCAGGGCCTGAGCGACGATGGCGTCCAGATCGTCATGCCGGGGCTGCCAGCCCAAACGCTCGCGGATCAACGCGCCCTCGGCCACGATCCGGGCCGGATCTCCCGCACGACGCGGGCAGAGCCTGACCTCGAAGTCGCGGCCGGATAGACGCTTCACGACCTCGATGACCTCAAGCACGGAGTAACCGCGGCCATAGCCGCAATTCAGCGTCAGGCTGTCGCCGCCCGACCGGAGGTGGTCGAGGGCCAGACGATGCGCTTCGGCGAGGTCCGAGACCTGGATGTAGTCGCGCAGGCAGGACCCGTCGGGGGTCGGGTAATCGGTCCCGAAGACGTCGAGCCGCGCGCGCTGTCCTCGCGCCGCCTGCGTGGCGACCTTGATGAGGTGGGTGGCATTCGGCGTCGACTGGCCGGACCGACCCTCAGGATCCGCGCCGGCCACGTTGAAATAGCGCAGAATCACGTACGAGAAGCCGTGCGCGGCCGCGGCATCGGCGATCATCCATTCGCTCATCAGCTTCGAGCGGCCGTAGGGATTGATCGGCTTCAGTGGCAGGTCCTCGGGAACCGGCACGACCTCGGGCTCCCCGTAGACGGCTGCGGTCGAGGAGAAAATGACGTGCCGGACGCCGGCCCGCACGGAGGCCTCGACCAGCGATCGCGTCTTGACCGTGTTGGACAGGTAGTAACCCAGCGGATCGGCCACCGAGTCGGGCACGACGATCTTGGCGGCGAAGTGGGCGAGGGCATCGATCCGATGCTGAAGGATCGTCTGCGTGACAAGGGCTTGGTCGGCCACGTCTCCGACCACGAGCTTGACGCCCTCCGGAACCGCCCAGTCGAAGCCGGTGGACAGATCGTCCAGGACGATCACCTCCTCGTGGCCCGCATCGAGCAGCGCCAGCACCATGTGGCTGCCGATGTAGCCGGCACCGCCCGTAACCAGAACCGCCATGACCCCCCACCCTGACGCCGTCCCGCCGAGCCTGATTACGCGATTGCAGACGGGAAATTTACGCTCCGCTGCTTCATACTATCGACGTAGAACCCTTGCGACGGCTCGCGTTAAGCTATCTCACTGACGGCACCGCCGACCACGTCGCTCCATCCTGTTCCGGGGTTACCGTTTGATGAAACCGATCCGCAAGGCCGTCCTGCCCGTCGCGGGCCTTGGCACGCGCTTCCTGCCAGCCACGAAGGCGGTCCCGAAGGAAATGCTCACGGTCGTGGACCGGCCGGTCGTGCAGCATGTCGTCGACGAGGCCCGTGAGGCGGGGATCGAACACTTCATCTTCGTGACCGGTCGCGGCAAGGCCGTGATCGAGGATCATTTCGACATGGCGTTCGAACTCGACCACACGCTCCAGGAGCGGGGGAAGACGGCCGCCTATGAGGAACTGAAGAAGGACCTGCCGAAGGCGGGCCAGACGAGTTTCACCCGGCAGCAGGCCCCGCTGGGCCTGGGCCACGCGGTGTGGTGCGCCCGGGAGATCGTCGGCGACGAGCCCTTCGCGGTCCTGCTCCCCGACATGCTCAGCCGCGGCTGCATGAAGCAGATGCTGTCCGCCTATGAGCGCCACGGTGGCAACATCATCGCCGTCGAGGAGGTGAAGCCGGAGGAAACGCATCAGTACGGGATCGTGAGCGTCGGCGAGACCTACGGTCAGTCATTCCAGATCACCGGCATGGTCGAGAAGCCCAAGCAGGGCACGGCGCCCTCGAACTTCATCATTTCCGGCCGATACATCCTGCAGCCCGAGATCTTCGGTATTCTCGAGCATGGCAAGAAGGGCGCTGGCGGCGAGATCCAGCTTACCGATGCCATGATCGACCTGATGGAGACGCAGGCGTTCTACGGCATGCGCTACGAGGGCCGGACCTACGACACCGGCTCGAAGCTCGGCTTCCTCACGGCCAATCTCGCCTACGCCCTCGATCGGGACGACCTCGCGGGGCCGCTGAAGGCTGAAATCGAGAAGCTCCTGAAGCGTCAGGGCTAAGGCGCGCCGTCTCCGGGGCTGCCGAACCGCCCAGGTCCAGGCCCCGACCCGCGAACGCGGTGATCGGGGCCGATCGCTCACCCGGAGACCGCGTGGGCCTCTTGCGTCCGTCGCACGCGGTTCAGGTATGCGCGCAGAGCAGCGGGATCCGACGATTTGCCCTTGCTTCTTGTGCGGCGCACTTTAATTTGTGCGTTGCGGGATCGCGATGGCGTCGCGGTCCTGCTGCCCTTCTTGGGCGTTTCCTCCCTAGACTTCGGGCCGCTCCTTCGGGAGTGGCCTTTTTTCTGTCTGGTCCTCCCGCACCCGTCTCCGCCGAACGTCCCGGCGCGATCGCTATTCCGCGGCGATTTGGCGCGGAACGACCTCCGCGAGATCTCGGGCGACCTCGACGATCACGGCGCGCAAGGCTCCGACCAGGGCCGGAAAGCCCGGCGTCGTCGCGAGGCTGACCTCGTTCATGTAGAGGCCGCGGTTGACCTCGATCTGGAGCGCGTGGCGATCCAGGTTCGGCTCGCCATAATGCTCCGTGATGAACCCGCCCGCGTAGGGCTTGTTGCGCACCACGCGAAAACCCCGAGCCCGGAACGCGGCCTCGAACCCGTCGATCAGCGCGGGCGCGCAAGCCGTGCCATACCGGTCACCCAGCACCACGTCGGCCTTCATCTCCGGGTCGCGGCCCAGGCTCGATGAGGGCATCGAGTGGCAGTCGATGAGCATGCAGCAACCATGCGCGCGCGCCGTGCGCTGGATGAGGCTGCGCAACGCGCGGTGATAGGGCTTGTACAGGCCCTCGATCCTGGCGGTCGCCTCGGCCACGGGCAGTCGCCGGGCGTAGATTTCCTGACCGTCTGCGACGACGCGCGGGACCGTCCCGAGGCCGCCGGCCACGCGCATCGACCGGGTGTTGGCGAAGGGCGGCAGGCGCCCGTCGAACATGCGGGGGTCGAGCTCGTACGGCTCGCGGTTCACGTCGAGGAAGGCGCGGGGAAAGTTGGCCCGCAGCAGCGGCGCGCCCAGTTCGACGACGGGCGCGAACAGGCGCTCGACATAGGCGTCCTCGGAACGACGCAGCGCCAGGGCGTCGAGCCGCGAGGCTGCGATGAAGTCTGGGGGGTAGACGGCTCCAGAATGACCGGTATTGAAGACGAAGGGCAGGGTGTGCGCCGCGGGCTCGTCGACCGCAAAGGCCGGGGCAAATCCGAAGGCGTCTGGCTGTACCGGTTCGGATGCAGTCATCGGTTGGTGGACACCCCGGCGGTTGAACGAGGACGGCAGGTGCTCACTGTGGTGCGCGATCGACCGCCTGTCCACTCCGTGCCGGCGACTGGGGCAGTCGCCCGTGAGACACGCGGCTCCCGCTGCGCGCTCCATCCTAACACCTTGTTTACCATCGCCTCCCTTTATGGGATCAACTTCTCGACTCGAAGGCTCGGATCCGGCCGATGAAAATCCTGCTGGCGGAAGACGACAACGACATGCGCCGGTTTCTGGCCAAGGCGCTGCAGAATGCGGGCTATGATGTCCTGTCCTTCGACAACGGCCTCTCGGCCTACAACCGGCTGCGCGAGGAGCCGTTCGAGCTGCTGCTGACCGATATCGTGATGCCCGAGATGGACGGTATCGAACTGGCTCGCCGGGCCACCGAGCTCGATCCCGATATCAAGGTGATGTTCATCACCGGCTTCGCAGCCGTGGCCCTCAACCCGGATTCCAAGGCTCCGAAGGACGCGAAGGTCCTGTCGAAGCCCTTCCACTTGCGCGATCTCGTGAACGAGGTCGAAAAACTGCTGGCTGCCTGAGCCGGCCGCGGAGCCACCGGCATGGCGCGACCGAGTTTGCCTGTGGCGACACGGGCATAGGCAAGTCGCGTCCCGCACTCCTATATGGCGGGAGTTCACGGTCGGGACGACGTTCGCGATGCAGCCGGTCACAATCTACACCACGGGCTGGTGTCCCTACTGCTCGGCGGCCAAAAGCCTGCTGAAGGAAAAGGGCGTGGCCTTCCAGGAGATCGACGTCGAGCGCGCGCAGGGGGCTCGAACCGCGATGGTCGAGCGCGCGGGCGGCCGTACGAGCGTGCCTCAGATCTTCATCGGTGCCACGCATGTCGGCGGCTGCGACGACCTGTACGCCCTCGACCGGGCGGGCAAGCTCGACCCGCTGCTCAAGGACACGGCCGATGCCTGAGGCCCGCTTCACGGCCGCCTGCGTGCAGATGCGGTCGGGGCGCGATCCCGCGGCGAACCGCGACGCGGCCGTGGCGGGTGTGCGCGAAGCGGCGTCCCGGGGCGCGGCCTACGTGCAGACTCCCGAGATGACATCCCTGGTGGAGCGGAGCCGCGAGCGCCTGTTCGCCCACGTCACCGCCGAGGAGCAGGACCAGACCCTGGCGGCCCTCCGCGAGACCGCGCGCCAGACCGGCACGGTCGTTCAGATCGGCTCGATCGCAGTCCGGTCCGGCGACAAGATCGCCAACCGGGCCTACCTGATCGGCGCCGATGGCGCGATCCTGGCGTCCTACGACAAGCTGCACCTCTTCGATGTCGACCTGCCGAGCGGCGAGCGGTGGCGGGAATCCGCCACGTATTCCGGAGGTGCCTGCGCGGTCCTCGCCGAGACGCCGTGGGCCACCCTCGGCCTGACGATCTGCTACGACATCCGATTTCCCGCCCTGTACCGCGCCCTCGCCGAAGCGGGCGCGGACGTGCTGACGGCACCCGCCTGCTTCACCCGTCAGACCGGGGAGGCCCATTGGCACGTCCTGCAGCGGGCCCGCGCCATCGAGACCGGGGCCTTCGTGATCTCGGCGGCGCAGGGCGGCCTGCACGAGGACGGACGCGAAACCTACGGCCATTCGCTGATCGTCGATCCCTGGGGCCGGGTGCTGGCCGATGCCGGCGGGGCCGAGCCCGGGATCATTCTGGCGGAGATCGACCTCGCGCAGGTCGCCGAGTCCCGGGCCCGCATCCCCTCGCTGCAGCACGGTCGGCCCTTCACCATCGAGCGCGTCTCTTCCCAGGCTCAAGCGGCGCATCAGGCAGCACAGCAAGCGACAGAATGATCCGCTACAGTCTCGTCTGCGAGGCCGGACACGGCTTCGAGAGCTGGTTCCCGTCCTCCGACTCCTACGACACGCAGGTCGAACGCGGGCTCGTGACGTGCCCGGTCTGCGACAGCGCCAAGGTCAGCAAGGCCCTGATGGTGCCGAGCGTCGCCCGCACGGATCGGGCGCGTGCATCTGCGCCGCCCGCGAAGGCGGAGGCGGAAGCGCCGGTGACCATGGTCGCCGAGCCGGAGCGTCAGTTGCGGGCGATGCTGCGCGCGCTCCGTGAGCACGTGGTGGCGAATGCCGAGCACGTCGGCGCGCGCTTTCCCGAAGAGGCGCGCAGGATCCATTACGGGGAGACCCAGGGCCGTTCGATCTATGGCGAGGCGACCCCCGCGGAGGCGCGCGCGCTGATCGACGAGGGCATCGAGGTGGCGGCGATCCCGGTCCTGCCGGACGACCGGAACTGAGCGGATACCAGACCCGCCCCGAGCCTCAGGGCCGCAGGGCGGCGGTCCCCGCGAACGACGCCAGCACGGCCGAGACCAGGGCACTCCAGCCGGCGAGCGAGATCCCGGCCACCCGCAGCGCCGCCACCGAGCAATCGACGACCTTCGTAGTCTGGAGCGCGTTGAGGAAGTCGCCGACCTGGCCCGGATTCGTCCCGGTGCCGCCCCCGCAATCGGCCGGCCCCGGCCAGAAGCCCCATTCCGCGCCGGCGTGGTAGACCCCGATGCCGGCGCCGTAGAGGAGGCCGAGGGCGGCCAGACCGAGGGCGATCCGTGCCAGGCGCTCCGGCAGGAACAGGGCCAGAAGGCCCAGGGGGATCGCGGCGTAATAGGGCAGCCGCTCTGTCAGGCAGAGCTTGCACGGCGCGTAGCCGTATCCGTACTGCAGAACGAGCGCGGCTCCGACGGTGAGGGCGGAAGCGATTGCCAGCCAGAGGCCAGCGGTCTTGAGGCGCAGGGCGGCCGCCGTATTCATCGCTACAGGATCACCTTGAAGAGCAGGAAGCCGAGGACGATGACGGCGACGGAGATCGCCGCAACCGCGTTGAGGTGCCGGTCGAGCACGGCCCGAATCTGGACGCCGTAGCGTCCAAGCAATCCGGCCAGGATGAAGAAGCGGGCGCCGCGGGTCACGATCGAAAGTACCGTGAACCAGAACAGGCTGTAATGGGCGAAGCCCGAGGTGATCGTGACGAGCTTGTAGGGGATCGGCGTGAGTCCCTTCAGCAGGATCACCCAGTGGCCGTAGCGCGCGTAGGAATCCTGGAAGGTCGCGGCCGAGTTCTGCAATCCGTAGAGACGGATGAGCCATTCCCCGAGGGAATCGAACAGGAGGGCCCCGATCGCGTAGCCCACGAGTCCGCCGATGACCGAGGCGACGGTGGTGATCGTGGCGTAGAGCCAGACCCGGTCCGGTCGGGCGACCGCCATGGGCACCAGCATCGCGTCCGGCGGAACCGGGAAGAAGGAGCTTTCGGCGAAGGCCACAGCGCCGAGCGCATAGGGCGCGGACGGCCTGTCGCTGAGGGCCAGGATCCACGCGTACAGCCGGCGGAGCATGCAAGGTCCCGAAGTGAGCGATCGGTCGCCCTTTGAGCATAGGCGTCCCGCCTTGGCCAGATCGGCGCCCACCGCAAAAACAACACTTGGCCGGACCCGCCGACCTATGCGAAGAGCCCTCCGTACGCGGGTATGGCGGAACTGGTAGACGCGGGCGACTCAAAATCGCCAGCCGCAAGGCGTGGGGGTTCGATTCCCTCTACCCGCACCATGGCCATCCGGCGATCGTGCGGCCTGTCCT
This sequence comes from Methylobacterium sp. 1973, assembly GCF_040545035.1. Lineage (NCBI taxonomy): Bacteria > Pseudomonadati > Pseudomonadota > Alphaproteobacteria > Hyphomicrobiales > Methylobacteriaceae > Methylobacterium > Methylobacterium sp. 1973. Next base: position 383,204 of record NZ_JBEPLA010000003.1, on the reverse strand, counting down.
GTCCGGCGGCTCCATGAGGGGCGACCCGTTGTCCGCGCGAATCCCATCGACGCGCGAAGTTCGGTCGCCCTGATCTCCTGATCGCTGCCCCCTATCTGTGCTGCAACGCGGCCGGCTTGGCCGTCCTGCGGAGCGGAGTAGGGACTTGTACGAGCGTGGGATCGTCGCGGTTCTCGGCGCGGGCATGGCCGGCGCAGCTGCGGCACGCCACCTTGCCGAGGCGGGCCTGCGGGTGCGGGTGTTCGACAAGGGGCGCGGCGTCGGCGGTCGGATGGCAACCCGGCGCGTCGGTGATCTCCAGTTCGACCATGGCGCTCAGTTCATGCGCGCGCGCGGTACCGCCTTCGCGGGTCAGATCGATCGATGGGCGCGAAGCGGCATCGTTGCGCCCTGGGCCGGTTCCGAACGGTCTGTCGGCGTGCCGAGCATGGTCGAGCCCGTGCGCGACCTGCTGTCGGGTCTTCCGGTTCAGAGCGCCACGACCATCCTGCGTCTTCACCGAGATGGGGCACACTGGCGGCTGGAGGACGCGTCCGGCGCCGTTCACGGGCCGTTCGACGCGGTGGCGATCACCGTCCCGGCGCCGCAGGTCATGACGCTGCTCGCGGCATCCGGCGTCACCCTCCCGGACATCGCCCGCGCTTCATATGCACCCTGCTGGTCCTTCATGATCGCGGCGGACACGTCCCCGCCGGAGGACCTGACCGAGCCGGGGGCCGGTCCGATCGGCCTGATCGCGTGCGATTCGTCGAAGCCCGGGCGGCCCCCCGGGATCCGGCTCACGGTCCACGCGACCCCGGATTGGTCGCGCCGGCATCTCGAAGCGCCGCGTGAGACGATCGTCGCCGAACTTGTCCGCGCCACCCGGGACTGCCTCGGCACCGAACTTCGACCGTCCCACATGGAAGCCCATCGCTGGCGCTACGCGCAGGTCGAGAACGCCCTGCAGGTGCCCTGCCTGTACGATCCGGCATGCCGACTCGGGGCGGCCGGGGATTGGTGCCTGGGGGCCCGGATCGAGGCGGCCTACGACAGCGGGCTGGCGCTCGCCGACGCTATCCTGAACGATCTCGGGCACCCTGCGTGACTCCCCCGATCGCCTTCCACCCGGCCTATGAGGCGTCCCTCCCGGTCGGCCATCGGTTTCCGATGCGCAAGTACGGCCTGCTCGCGGAGACGCTGATCGCGAAGGGGCTGGCTCCGCTCGGTTTCGTCACGCCGGAGCCGGCCGGGGCGGACATCCTGATCCGCGCTCACGATGCCGCCTATGTGGATGCGGTGCTGGCCTGCGATGTCGGTCCTGAAATCGAGCGGGCCATCGGGCTACCGGTCGATGCGGCCCTCGTCCGGCGCTCGCGCGCATCGGTGGGCGGCACCCTTCTGGCCGCGCGCCTCGCCCTGGCGGAAGGTCTGGCGGGCAGCGCCGCTGGCGGCAGCCATCACGCGCGGCGCCAGCAGGGTGCTGGCTTCTGCGTGCTGAACGACGTCGCCGTAGCGGCGCGGACGCTCCAGGCCGAGCGGCTGGTCCGGCGCGTCCTCGTGGTCGATCTCGACGTGCATCAGGGCGACGGCACCGCCGATTGTCTCGCCCGAAGCCCGGAGCTCTTCACCTTCTCGATTCATTGCGAAAACAATTATCCAGCCCAGAAGATCGCCGGCGACCTCGATATCGGCCTGCCGGACAGGCTCGACGACGCCGGCTACCTCGCTGTTCTGCGTGCCCGTCTGCCGCCGCTGCTCGACGCATTCGCGCCGGACCTCGTCTTCTATAATGCCGGCGTCGATCCGCATCGCGACGACCGCCTCGGCCGACTCTGCCTCACCGATGATGGCCTTCTCGCCCGCGACCGCTTCGTCGTGGCCGAGGCTCGCGCGCGCGGGATCGCGCTCGCTGCGGTGATCGGCGGCGGATACACCCACGATGTCGAGGCCCTCGCGCGGCGCCACGCGCTGGTCTTCGAAGCCCTGGCCGCCGAGGCGGCCGCTCGGCCGACGTCGGAGTGAGACCTGATTGCATCACGGTACCGTCGATCTGCAGGTCTCGGTCGAGCAGGAAAGGTTTTGGGAACGGCCACCGTCGAGGATCTGGAGTGCGCGGATGATCGACGCGGATCCGCCGCTTGCATTCGGTGACATCGGAAGGGTTCGGCCATGCTCGCGCGGGTCTGGGACGTGGTGAAGGCGACGCTGGCGGTGTCGGCCCTGATCGCCGCCGCCCTCGTCTCGGCGGACAAAGTCGACCGGCGGAAAACGCAACCGGTCGTCGGCGCCGCACTGATCGAGCCGGCCACCACCGGAACGATTACGCGGCAGGAGCGTCCTTGAGCCGGCGCTCTGCGTAGTCTTGAGCGGCACCCCTGCGTCAGATTGAAACAAGCGTGACGGGATATCTCGGTCGGCGTCGACGTTCTCGCCCGATGCCGAGGCTTGGCCGCACGCCGACCCGACCCGTTCAGGAGAACCCACCGCGATGAAGTCCGCCCCCCTCGCACTGTTCGTCGTCCTCATCGGCACGGCTTCGGCGTTCGCGGAAACGGGGGCCGAGCGGGCCGCCTGCACGCCGGACGTGATGCGCCTCTGCGCCTCTCAGATTCCCAATGCGGGCGCTATCACCCTCTGCCTGCGGGAGAATCGGGTGGCGTTGAGTTCCGCCTGCCGGACGGTCGTCGACCGTTCCGACCGGTCGAAAGGGAACATCGCAAATCGCCGCTAGGCGCGGCGCCGCGCCTCACCAGCCGTTGATGCGCGGCCAGATCTCTCCGGAGAGGCGGCCATCGGCGACGACGTGATAGCGGTCGTGCTGAGCACCCGTGGCGCAGGCATGGTTCGGGAGAATCCGCAGGCGCGCGCCGACCGGAAGGTCGGGAAGCCCGGCGGCAGCGCCCTTCCGCACCGCGACGATCCCGTGCTCCTGGTTGGCGTCCCGCACGATCAGGTCCGGATAGGGGCGCCCGGCGATGTCGCAGGCCAAGCCATAACCCTGATCGACCGCCTGCCGCGCGGTGCCACGATCACGCGAGAGTGCCATCCATCCCGCGTCGGTGATGATCCAGCCCTTGTCCTGCTGATGCCCGATCACCGTCGCGAGAACGGTGAGGGCGATGTCGTCGATCGTGCAGGAGCCGACGCCCGCCTGGAACAAGTCGCCGATCATGAACACGCCGGCGCGCACCTCCGTGACGCCCGCGAGGGTCTCCGCATACCGGGCGGTGGGCGTCGATCCGACGCTCACGACAGGGCAGGGGAGGCCGGCGCCGCGCAGGATCTCGGCCGCCGCGACGGCGGCCACGCGCTCGGCCTCGGCCGCCCGACGAAGGGCGGCGGGATCGCTCAGCCCATAGCTGTCGCCGGCATGGAGCAGCACGCCGCGCAGGCTCGCGCCGTCCGCGACCGCGCGGCCGATGGCGACGAGCGCTTCGGCATCCCGCGGCCCGACCCCGGAGCGATGTCCATCGGCATCCACCTCGATCAGCACCGGCAGGGCATCGCCACTGCGCCGGCTCCAGGCCGCCACAGCCTCGGCCTGGGCTGCCGAATCCAGGACGATCGCCAGATCCGCTCCCCAGCGCTGTCGGATGGCTCCGACCCGATCGAGCTTCTGCGGTGCGATGCCGACGGCGTAGATCACGTCGCGCACGCCGCCTTCGGCGAAATACTCGGCCTCCCTGAGCGTCGAGACCGTCGCGGGCCCAGCGGGACCGGCCATCGCCCGGCGCGCGACCTCGAGGGATTTGGCCGTCTTGAGATGCGGGCGCAGGGTGACGCCCAGCCCGTCGAGATGCCTGCGCATCCTGTCGACATTCGCCTGCAGGATGTCGGCGTCCAGGAGGAGGCACGGTGTCTCCAGCCCGTCGAAACCGCCGCCACCGGGCGATACCGCAGTGTCACCGATCATCTACCGCTCCCGACCTATCCGACGCGAGAGGCTGATAGGCGAGCCTCGGCGCCGGTCCAAGCCGTCGGGACCCCGTACGTGTCTTCAGGCAGATCGCTGCAATGCCGCCACGTAGGCCGCAGCATCGCGCGCCACGTCGTCCGCCCCCTTGCCGGGGCGGTAGAGATTGGAGCCGAGGCCGAAACCATCGGCTCCCGCCTGTCGCCAGCCCGCGATCGTCTCGGGCAGGATTCCGCCGACGGCCAGGACTCGGGTGACCGGCGGCAGAACCGCGCGATGCGCCTTGAGCGCCAGAGGCGTCGCGACGTCCGCCGGGAACAGCTTGAGCGCGGTGGCGCCGGCCGCCAGGGCCGCGAAGGCCTCCGTGGGTGTCTGATAGCCCGGGAGGGAAACGAGACCGGCCGCGACGGTCGCGCCGATGACCGTCGGATCGGCGTTCGGCGACACCACGAGGCCTCCGCCGGCGGCCGCGACGTCGGCGACCTGCGATCGGCTGAGAACGGTGCCGGCGCCGACGAGCGCCCGTCCGGCGAGGCGCTCAGCGAGCACCGCGATGCTCCGCAGCGGGTCCGGCGAGTTGAGCGGCACCTCGATGAGGGTGAACCCGGCCCCGACCAGGGCCTCCCCGATCGCCGGCGCCTCGTCCGGCGTGAGTCCCCGTAAGATCGCCACGAGCGGGCAGCCCGCGAAGGCCGCCTCGAACCGGTCGTGGATGGTCATGTCCGCAGACTCCAGATGGCGTGGATACCGGACGTGGTGGAACCGTCCGGCACGATCGCCGCAGTCCCGCCCGCTTGCGCGATGGCGGCGGCGTAGAGCGCGGCCAGGGGGCCGCCGCCGAGCAGATGGACCAGACGGCCCTGGAGGTCGTCCCGGGTGCCGACATCGGCGCCGATCAGGATGCCGCTGGCGTAGGAGGCCGCGTCATCGGGGGCGAGGCGGTCGAGCAACAGTCCCGAGCGGACCTCGAACAGGGTCGCGGCGAGGTTTCGGGAGGCAAGGCCCCGCCCGACGCCCGCGCGGAAGGCGGCTCCGTTCCCGACCTCACCGTCGAGCATCCCCGCCAGGATGCCCTGTGCGCGAAGCAGGGCGAAGATCTCTCCGGTCATCACGGTGGTGAAATCCGTGATGGCACCATCGACGGTCTCGATCCACTTGTTGTGTGTGCCCGGCTGACAGAACAAGGCCGTCGGCGGCGCTGAACCCGCTTCGATCGCACCGAAGACCTGGACCTCTTCCCCCCGCATCACATCGGGACGCTGTCCGTCCCGCAGGGCGACGCCGGGGACGATCCGCACGTCGGGCGCGGGTTCCACGCAGGCTTTCGCCAGGGCCGCGAGGGTTGCCGGCGCGGCGATGTAGGGCGCCGACAGCCAGCCCCGGTTGGATCCGACCATGCCGACCGCGATGACCGGGTGAGGCCCCAGCCGCGCGCGCAGATCCGCGATCTCCGCGGGGTAGTCGTCGGGCGCCAGGGAGAGGATCCCGCGTCCGTCCTGCAGGCTGTCGAGCACCGCTCCCGAGCCCGACACGGCGAAGGCCCGGCGGTTCGTGGTGCCCCAGTCGACGGCGATGTAGGCCGCGCGACCGTCCATGCCGTGTCTCCCCAGAATAGCGCTACCGTAACTTGTCTGAGTTAATCGGAGGGCGGCGCGTGGTCAAGTTCGGTCGAGCGACCGCCGCGATACGGTCGGCGACAGATATCACTGACGGGGGATTGTCGCGTGGTCCCCGGCGATTGCGATGGACTGTACCGTCACGGATCGGCGATATGGCGGCAAGAAATCAAACCCGGGAGGGACACGCTTGGCACGGGATGTAATCCTGGCGACCGATGGCCTGACGATGGAATTCCGTGGATTCCGGGCCGTCAACGGCGTGGCGTTGCAGGTGGAGCGCGGCACGATTCACGCGCTCATCGGGCCGAACGGCGCCGGCAAGACCACCTGCTTCAATCTGCTCACCAAGTTCCTGATCCCGACCTCGGGGACGATCCGCTACAAGGATCGCGACATCACCGGCCTCAAGGCGGCGGATGTCGCCCGGCTGGGGCTCGTCCGCTCGTTCCAGATTTCGGCGGTCTTCCCGCATCTCACCGTGATGGAGAATGTCCGCATCGCCCTGCAGCGGCGGCGGCGCGGCGATTCCTTCGATTTCTGGCGGCCCGAGCGGGTCCTGCGTGCGCTGAACGGCGAGGCGCTCGAACTGGTCGACGCGGTCGGACTCTCGGAGTTCGCCGACGTGCTGGCGGTCGAGTTGTCCTATGGCCGCAAGCGCGCGCTGGAGATCGCAACCACGCTCGCTCTCGATCCCGAGATGCTGCTCCTCGACGAGCCGATGGCCGGCATGGGCCACGAGGACGTGGACCGGACCGCCGCGCTCATTCGGCGCGTCTCGAAGGACCGGACGATCCTGATGGTCGAGCACAACCTGTCGGTGGTCGCTTCCCTTTCGGACCGGATCACCGTGCTGGCCCGCGGCCAGGTGCTGGCCGAGGGGGACTACGCCACGGTCTCGAAGGATCCGCGTGTGGTCGAAGCGTATATCGGGGCGGGACATGCGTGAGGCGGCTCTCAAGACACCTCCGGCGGCCGCGACCGGCGCGCTCCTCACCGTCCGCGGATTGGAAGGCTGGTACGGCGAGAGCCACGTGCTCCACGGGATCGACATTGATGTCCGGACCGGTGAAGTCATCACGCTGCTCGGGCGTAACGGCGCCGGAAAGACCACGACGCTGAGGGCCATCATCGGCATCCTCGGCAAGCGCGCCGGCTCGATCGTCTACGACGGTGTCGAGACCATCCGCATGGCGTCCCGGAACATCGCCCGCCTCGGAATCGGCTACGTCCCGGAGGAGCGGGGCATCTTCGCGAGCCTCACGGTCCACGAGAACCTGATGCTGCCGCCGCGGGTGAAGCCGGGGGGCATGTCGGTGGACGAGATCCATCAGCTCTTCCCGAACCTGAAGGAGCGCGCCGGCAGCCAGGGCACCAAGCTCTCCGGCGGCGAGCAGCAGATGCTGGCGATCGGACGCATCCTGCGCACCGGTGCCAAGCTGATCCTCCTCGACGAACCGACGGAGGGACTGGCGCCGGTCATCGTCCAGCAGATCGGCCGGACCATCCAGCAATTGAAGGCGCAAGGCTACACCATCGTTCTGGTGGAGCAGAACTTCCGCTTCGCCCAGACCCTGGCGGACCGGCATTTCGTGATCGAGCAGGGGCGGGTGGTCGATATGATCCCCAATGCCGAGCTTGACGCCAATATCGACAAGCTCCACGCCTATCTCGGCGTCTGAAGCCCGTTCGCAAAAACCGTAGAAGCGCCAACAATCGGCGCCCCGATACTCGGCTGGCGGAAATCCGCCGCGCCGTTACAAGGATGGAAACGAAAATGTTCGGACGTATCGCCCGGCCCGCGACCCTCGCCGCCCTCGCCGGCGCCCTGATGATGGGCACCGCTGCTGCGCAGACGAACGTGAAGATCGGCATCCTGGGCGATCGATCGGGCGCCTATTCCGACATCAGCGGCGAGGGCTCGGTCGTGGCCGCGAAGCTCGCCGTCGAAGACTTCAAGCCAGACGCTCACGGCCTGAAGGTCGAGATCGTCTCGGCCGATCACCAGAACAAGCCGGATGTCGGGGCGGCCATCGCCCGGCAATGGTATGACCGCGACAACGTCGACATGATCACCGACGGGGTGACCTCCTCGGTGGCGCTGGCCATTAGCCAGGTCACCAAGGAAAAGAACAAGGTCTTCATCGACACCGGCGCCGGCACCGCCGACCTCACCGGCCCGCAATGCACGCCGAACACCATCCATTGGGTCTACGACACGGTGGCGCTGGCCAACGGCACCGGCGGCGCCATGGTGAAGCGCGGCGGCAATACGTGGTTCTTCCTGACCGCCGATTACGTCTTCGGACAGACGCTTCAGCGCGACACCAGCGCGGTGATCACCAAGAACGGCGGCAAGGTCGTCGGCTCGGTGAAGACGCCGTTCCCGACCTCGGACTTCTCGTCCTTCCTGCTTCAGGCGCAGGGCTCGGGCGCCAAGGTCATCGGCCTGGCCAATGCCGGAACCGACACGATCAACGCGATCAAGCAGGCGGGCGAGTTCGGCATCACCGAGGGCGGGCAGGCGCTGGCCGGCCTTCTGGTCTTCTCCTCCGACGTGCATTCGCTGGGCACCAAGGTCGCCCAGGGTCTCGTGCTCACCGAGCCGTTCTACTGGGACCTGAACGATCAAACCCGCGCCTTCTCGGACCGCTTCGCCAAGCAGATGAAGGGTGGCTCGAAGCCCACCGCCAACCATGCCGGCGTCTACTCGGACGTGCTCCATTACCTGAAGGCGGTGGCCGAGCTGAAATCCACCACCGACGGCGCCGCCACGGTCGCCAAGATGAAGGCGATGCCGACCGACGATCCTCTGTTCGGCAAGGGCGTGATCCGCGCGGACGGCCGCAAGATCCACGACATGTACCTGTTCGAGGTCAAGAAGCCCGCCGAGTCGAAGGGCGAGTGGGATCTTTACAAGAAGCTCGAGACGATCCCGGGCGATCAGGTCTTCCGGCCGCTCAACGAGGGCAATTGCCCCCTCGTGAAGGGTTGACGGTGGGATCGGGGCGCGGAGAACGGCCATGACCACGATCTTCGGAGTGCCGACGCAGGCCCTGTTCGGGCAATTGCTGCTCGGCCTGATCAACGGCTCGTTCTACGCGATCCTGTCGCTGGGGCTCGCCATCATCTTTGGGCTCCTGAACATCATCAACTTCGCCCACGGCGCGCTCTACATGATGGGCGCGTTCGTGGCCTGGATGCTACTCACCTATGTGGGCCTGGGCTACTGGTGGGCGCTGGGTCTCGCGCCCCTCGTGGTGGGCGCCTTCGGCATCGTGCTGGAGCGGGTGCTCATCGCCCGGCTCTACAAGCTCGACCACCTCTACGGACTTCTGCTGACCTTCGGGCTGGCGCTGATCATCCAGGGCCTGTTCCGCAACCAGTACGGCGTCTCGGGGCTGCCCTACGCGATCCCGGCGGAGCTCTCCGGCGGCCAGCGGCTGCCCTTCATGTTCCTGCCGAACTACCGGGCCTGGGTGGTGGTCGCGTCGCTGACCGTCTGCATCGCCACCTGGCTCGTCATCGAGAAGACCAAGCTCGGCGCGTATCTCCGGGCCGCCACCGAGAATCCGACGCTCGTCCAGGCCTTCGGGGTGAACGTGCCGCTGTTCCTGACGCTGACCTACGGATTCGGCGTCGCGCTCGCAGGCTTCGCCGGGGTGCTCGCCGCGCCGATCTACTCGGTGAACCCCAACATGGGCGCCGACATCATCATCGTGGTCTTCGCCGTGGTGGTGATCGGCGGCATGGGCTCGATCATCGGGTCGGTCATCACGGGCTTCGCCCTGGGCCTCGTCGAGGGGCTGACCAAGGTGTTCTATCCGGAGGCGTCGGCCACCGTGATCTTCGTGATCATGGTGCTGGTGCTGCTCGTCAAACCCGCCGGCCTGTTCGGGCGCACGGCCTGACCGCGAACTGAGGCTCGACACCCATGGCCGATACCGCCGCCCTCGAGGCCGCCCCGATCGCCGCCGCGCTCCCGACGAGCCGGGACGACAAGGCGCTCCATCGCCTGATCTTCATCGGCATCGCGCTGCTGCTGATCGTAGCGCCGCTCGTCCTGTACCCCGTCTATCTGATGAAGGTGCTGTGCTTCGCGCTGTTCGCGCTCGCCTTCAACCTGCTGCTCGGCTACGGCGGCCTGCTGTCCTTCGGCCATGCCGCCTATTTCGGCATGGCGAGCTACCTCTGCGCCTACACGGCCAAGCAGCTCGGCTTCACGCCGGAACTGGCGATCCTCAGCGGCACGGCGACGGCGGCCCTGCTGGGTCTGGTCTTCGGCGCCTTGGCGATCCGCCGGCAGGGCATCTACTTCTCGATGATCACCCTGGCGCTCGCCCAGATGGTGTTCTTCTTCTCCCTGCAGGCGAAGTTCACCGGCGGCGAGGACGGCATCCAGGCGGTGCCCCGCGGCAACCTGTTCGGCGCGATCAGCCTCGCGGACGACCGGGCGATGTACGCCGTCGTCGCCGTAATCTTCATGGCGGGGATGCTGCTGATCTACCGGATCATCCACTCGCCCTTCGGGCAGGTGCTGAAGGCGATCCGCGACAACGAACCCCGGGCGATCTCCCTCGGCTACAGGGCGAGCCAGTACAAGCTCGCGGTCTTCGTCCTCTCCGCGACCCTTGCCGGACTCGCGGGCTCCACCAAGGCGATCGTCTTCCAGCTCGCCTCGCTCACCGACGTGCACTGGTCGATGTCGGGTGAGGTCGTGCTGATGACGCTCGTGGGCGGCATGGGCACGGTCTTCGGACCGATCGTGGGGGCCTTGGTGATCGTCACCATGGAGACCTACCTCGCGCAGTTCGGGGCCTGGGTGACGATCATCCAGGGCTGTGTGTTCGTGCTCTGCGTGCTGCTGTTCCGGGAGGGCATCATCGGGCTGATCGCCCGGGTTGTCCGCCGGCCGTTGTAGCGCCCGCACCGTCACCGGAGACGGACTGACTAGGGTTCCGAAGATGCGGGCGCATGGCGTCGGGCTGCATCACGGCGAGCCGAAGATGAGCGGCTTCGCAGGCGGTCTGCGTTTCCGACGTCGCGCGGTGAGCATTCGTTAACCAAGACCGCCCACGCTGACGGCTTGACGCTGCCAGGGGGCGCTATGACTCAGGACCGGACGCTCAGCATCGACGATCCCGCCCTCGAGTGCCCGGTGGCACCGGACGTCGTCGGTCGCCTGATCAAGGCCGATCCTGAAGGCGCGGTCTTTCTCCTTGAGGGCATCCCGGAGGCGACCCGGGCGCGGCTCGCGGTCTGGCTCTACGGCCGCAGTCACACCCATGCGATCGGCGTTCGCGTTGCGTCGACCTGCGACGGTGCCACCCTGCGGCGGACGGCAGGCGTCGTCGGCAACGCATTGTTCGACCTGTCGCGCCGGCCCCAGGTGGCGACAAGCCAGGGGACGCGCAGCGGCGGCGGCCGGATTTCTCTGGGCGGATCACTGCGCCGCGCCTGATTTCCAATCCGCACTGCGCAGCGTGATTGGATCACCGCGGCGCAGGGACTATTCTCCGTGGCGATGTCCACCGCCCTGCACGTGCCGTCCGTCCGTCGCCTCGACCCCTTGCTCGTCGATCGCATCGCGGCCGGCGAAGTCGTTGAGCGTCCGGCCTCTGCCGTGAAGGAGCTGGTCGAGAATGCCATCGATGCCGGGGCCCGTGCCATCGAGGTCACCATCGAGGCCGGGGGACGGCGGCTGATCCGGGTCGTCGATGACGGCCGTGGCATGACGCCGGACGATCTTGACCTCGCGGTGGAGCGGCACGCCACTTCAAAGCTTCCAGGCGGCGACCTCACGGCGATCGCCACCCTCGGGTTCCGCGGCGAAGCGCTGCCGTCGATCGGCGCGGTGTCGCGGCTCGCCATCGTCACCCGGACCCCGGATGCCGAGGCCGGGGCCAGCCTGACGGTCGAGGCGGGGCTGAAGGGTCAGGTCCGTCCGGCACCGGCGCAGCGTGGGACCCGGATCGAAGTGACCGAGTTGTTCGCCGCGACACCGGCACGGCTCAAGTTCCTGAAATCGGACCGGGCGGAGAACACCGCCGTCGCCGAAACGCTGCGCCGGCTCGCCGCGACGCAGCCCGGGATCCGCTTCACCCTTCGCGCCGATGCCGGGCAGCCTCTGGTCCTGCCCGCGGAGACCGGACCCGAGGCGGCGCTGCGCCGGCTCGCCGCTGTTCTGGGGCCGGACTTTTTCGCCAATGCGCTGCCGGTCTCCCTGGTCCGGGAGGGCTTTGCCGTGACCGGCCATGTCGGCCTGCCGACCTATCATCGCGGCGCGGCGACCCATATCCATCTTGCCGTCAACGGGCGCCCCGTGCGCGACCGGCTCCTGCTGGGCGCGATCCGCGGCGCCTACGCCGACACCCTGGCCTCCGACCGCCATCCGGTGCTCGGCCTTTCCATCGCGTGCGACCCGGACCGCGTCGACGTCAACGTCCACCCGGCCAAGACCGAGGTGCGCTTCCGCGAGCCGGGCCTCGTGCGGGCGCTGATCGTGAGCGCGATCCACGACGCCCTGCGCCGCGGCGGCGCCCGTTCGGCCACCACCGGCGCCGCGCGGACTCTCGACGCCCTGCGCCCCGCCGGTCCGCCGCTCGCGACCCATAGCGGCGCTGCCGCGCCGAGCCTGTTCCGACCGACGCGACCGGGCCTGTTTCCGGTGGGCACGCCGTCGGTCGCGGCACCGTCAGGCTACCGTCCGCAGACCGCGTGGCGGGCGCCGCAGCCTGTGCCGGCCGCGCCGGCGGGATTCGGCGAGGCTGCGCAGGCCGTGTTCGCGGGCCCGGATCCGGCCCCGGTGTCGGCACCGCCCCAGGCCGATATCCGCGTCGCCGACGATGCGACGGAGACGCTGGATCATCCCCTCGGCGCGGCCCGGGCGCAGATTCACGAAACCTACATCCTCGCCCAGACCCGCGACGGCCTCGTCATCGTCGATCAGCACGCCGCGCACGAGCGGCTCGTCTACGAGCGGATGAAGGCCGAGCGGGAAACGGGCGGCATCGCCCGCCAGGGCTTGCTGATCCCCGACGTGGTCGAGATGAGCCCCGAGGAGGCGGACCGGCTGGTCGCCGCGGCGCCGGACCTCAAGCGGCTGGGTCTCGCCATCGAGGCCTTCGGACCGGGGGCGGTGCTCGTGCGCGAGGTGCCGGCCGTGCTGCTCGGCGCTTCGACTCGCGACCTCGTCACCGACATCCTCGACGCCCTGGAGGCCAGCGGCGACGAGGAGGGCGGCGTCCCGGCTGCGGAGGGCGGCCCGCTCGGCCGGCGCCTCGACGCGGTCCTGTCGCGCATGAGCTGTCACGGCTCGATCCGCGCCGGGCGGCGGCTGCGACCGGAGGAGATGAACGCCCTCCTGCGCGAGATGGAAGCCACGCCCAATTCCGGGCAGTGCAACCATGGACGTCCCACCTCGATCGAACTGAAGCTCGCCGATATCGAGCGGCTGTTTGGCCGCCGATGAGGTGACGGCTTCGCCGGTCCGGCTGGCCTACCGGGCAGGGGCGGTCCAAAAGAACGGTCGATGCCTCGGCGCGAAGACCGGGGAGCCGGCGGCCGCGGATCGCCGGTGCATGCAGGGGAGGCGCAGAGCCATGACCGATATCCTCATCACCGGCCCGTGCCGCGACGCCGAACGCAAGCGGAGCGCGGCTCCGGCCGTCGCGTCGGTGCGCTGAGATGACGGGCCCATTCGATCTCGCCGGACGTCACGTCCTCATCACCGGTGCCTCAAGCGGCCTCGGCCGTCACTTCGCCGGAACTCTCGCCCGCGCCGGGGCCCGCCTGTCGCTGGGGGCCCGCCGGGCCGATGCCCTCGCCGAAACCGTCACCCGCGTCGCGTCCGAAGGCGGAGAGGCCCATGCCGTCGTCATGGACGTCACCGACGCCGCGAGCGTCGAGCGGGCGCTCGATGCCGCTGAATCGCGGTTCGGACCCGTGGCGGTCCTGGTGAACAATGCCGGTGTGACGGCGACGAAACCGGCCCTCGATCTCGACGAGTCCGACTGGGACGCCGTGCTCGACACGAACCTCAAGGGGGTTTGGCTCGTGGCTCAGGCAACCGGGCGGCGCATGGTTCGACACGGCGCGGGCGGCAGCATCGTCAACATCGCCTCGATCCTCGGGCTGCGGGTGACCGGTGGACTGGCGCCCTACGCCGCCTCGAAGGCGGCTGTGGTGCAGCTCACCAAGAGTCTGGCACTCGAATGGGCGCGCCACGGGATTCGGGTGAACGCGCTCGCTCCGGGCTACATCAAGACCGAGCTGAACGACGCCTTCTTCGAATCCGACGCCGGCAAGGCGCTGATCAAGCGCGTTCCGCAGCGTCGGTTGGGCGAGGCGGCGGAACTCGATGGGCCGCTGCTGCTGCTCGCCTCGGATGCCGGCGCCTACATGACCGGCAGTGTCGTGGCGGTCGACGGGGGCCACCTCGTCTCCGGCCTCTAGGGGCTGCATGGCGACGTGACCCGTTCCGACGCGCCGGACGGGCGTGGCTCAGAGAGCCCGCGCCTGCTCGCGCAGGACGAACTTCTGGATCTTGCCCGTCGACGTCTTCGGCAACGGCCCGAACACGACGGTTTTCGGCACCTTGAAGCGCGCCATCCGCTCGCGACAGAAGGCGATCAACTCCTGGTCGGCGGGTTCCATCGCGCCGGGCTTCAGCTCCAGGAAGGCGCAGGGGCTCTCGCCCCAGGTCGGGTCCGGCTTGGCAACGACGGCGGCGAGCATCACCGCGGGGTGGCGCATCAGCACCTCCTCCACTTCCAAACTGGAGATGTTCTCGCCGCCCGAAATGATGATGTCCTTCGCCCGGTCCTTGATCTCCACCGACCCGTCCGGGTGCCAGACCGCGAGGTCGCCGGTCCGGTACCAGCCGCCCGCGAGCGTTTGCTCCGTCGCGTCCGGGTTGCCGAGATAGCCTTTCATCACCGTGTTGCCACGCAGCCGGATCTCGCCGACCGATACGCCGTCGCGCGGCACCGGCGCGTCGGTTGCCGGGTCGGCGACACTTACGGCCTCCAGGGTCGCCAGCGGCACGCCTTGACGGGCCATGCGGGCGTATCGTTCGGTTTCGGGAAGGTCGGCCCAATCCGGCTGTGCCAGGCAGACCGTCGCGGGCCCGTAGCTCTCGGTGGCCCCGTAGAGATGCGTCACCTGGAAGCCCAGATCCTCCATGGTGCGGATGATCGTCGAGGAGGGCGCCGCGCCGCCGACCGCGCAGCGCACCGTTTGCGGGAACGGCACGCGGTCGTGGGCCGGCGCGTGGGCGATCATGGACAGGACGATCGGTGCGCCGCACAGATGCGTCACCCGGTGCTCGGCGATCAGCCGGAAGATGGACGCCGGCTCGACCTTCCGGAGGCAGACCTGCGTGGCGCAAGCGGCAACGCTGGCCCAGGGATACGACCAGCCGCTGCAATGGAACATCGGCAGCGTCCAGAGATACACGCTCGCGTCGGTCAGCCCGAAGGTCACGGCGTTGCCGAGAGCCTGGAGATAGCCACCGCGATGGCTGTAGACGGCGCCTTTCGGATCTCCGGTCGTTCCCGACGTGTAGAGCAGGCAGAGCGACTGCCATTCGTCCTCTGGACCGACCCAGGCATAGTCCGGATCGCCTTCGGCGAGCAGGGAATCGTAGGGCACAGCCCCGTCGATGCCGGTCTCGCCGATCGCCACCACCAGGACGGGCTCGGCGAAATCGGCGAGCGCCCGCGCGGCCAGCGCGGCGTACTCGGCCTCGACGATGAGCGCCCGGGCTCCACCGTGCCGGAGCGAGAACGCGATCGTCGCTGGGTCCAGACGGGTGTTCAGCGGATTGAGGACCGCGCCGAGCATCGGGACGGCGAAATGCGCCTCGATCATCTCGGACACGTTCGGTGCCAGGATCGCGACGGTGTCGAGCGATCCGATGCCCCGACCGGCGAGGCCCGCGGCGAGGCGGCGGCAGCGCCCGTACAGGTCCGCATAGGTGAAGCGGCGGCTTCCGTCGATGACCGCAATCCGTGCCCCGCATGCGGCGGCGGCGCGCGCCAGCAGGCTCACCGGGGTCAGCGCGACGTAGTTGGCTGGCCGGCGGCCGAGCCCGACCTCGAACGGGTGGAGGCCGGCCTCGCGAGCCTCGGCGGGGATCGGTCCGGTCTCCATCATCGACACTTGCTGCCTTCTGATCGGGCGGTGAACGTGGCGTGCGCTCCGTGCGACGATGATTTCGCGGCCGTCACACCTGTCAATTGCGATTGCCGTGACAGCGTGGGCCGCGCGCGGATTCTGTTACCGGGCGCGATTGACGGGAAGACAACCCTGTCGGATGCCCTATCCTTGGCCGTGCGCGGCCGAGGCCGGATGCGATCGTCCGATCTGCGGGAGACGACAGTGGGGAACGACAACCTGCCGGTGGTCTCCAAAGAGACCGGCCGCGCCATGGCCGAGAGCAGTGTCGCCCGGGCGCGCGAGGCGTATGAGCGCTTCGCCGAGGCCGGCGAGATGGCGCTGAACGCCTTCGAGGCGTCGGCGGCACAGAGTTTCGAGGGCTGGCGCGCGGTCATGGGCTCGAGCCGCGAGACCGCGCACAATCTCGCCGATCGTCATGCGGCCGGTGCCCGCACGTTGCGCGAGCAATGGGACGATGCCGGCGCGCGGCTCTACAATGCCGTTGAGGACAACGCCGTCCATACCATGGCGGCGATGCGGGAGATCAGCCACCGGATGCTCGTGGCCTCGGACACGAATGTCCGTGCGGGCCTCGATTTCGCGGACCGCCTTGCCGCGGCAGCCGATGCCCGCGAGGTCGTGGCGCTGAACATCGCGTTCCTGCAGGAGCAGGCGCGTCGGCTCACCGACCAGATGGTCAACCTCCATCAGACGGCCAGCCGCCTCGCCCGCGAGGCCGCCGCGCGCACGGAGACTCCGTGACCGCCGCCGGCGCGGCGCCGGCTTCCGGACCCGAGACGAAGCCGCGGCTCGACGATCTGAGCCGCGCCGATGTGCCGTTCCGGACAGGCCATTTCCAGGCCTATGCGCCGCACGACTTCCATCGCATCGCTTACGTGGAATGGGGCGAAGCGGACAGCCCGCACGTGGTGATCTGCGTGCACGGCCTGAGCCGCCAGGGTCGCGACTTCGACGCGCTCGGCTATCGGCTGGCGAAGCTGGGCTACCGGGTCGTCTGTCCCGACCTGCCCGGGCGCGGTCTCAGCGGCTGGTTGAAGGATCCGGAACTCTACGGCCTGCCGCAATACGCCGCCGACATGGCGGCGCTCATCGCGCATCTCCGGGTTCCAGGGAAGATCGACTGGGTCGGCACCTCCCTCGGCGGCCTCACCGGAATGGTCCTGGCCGCCGCCGCACGCTCTCCGATCCGCCGGATGGTGATCAACGATATCGGCCCGTTTCTACCCTGGGCGCCCATCCGCGAGATCGGCTCGCGCCTGCGCGACGCGCCCCGGCTTCACCATAACCTGGCCTCGGGCGAGTCGCGCCTGCGCACGGTGCTGGGCGCATTCGGACCGCTCACCGACGAGCAATGGCGCCACATCGCCAAGTACAGCTTCCACCAAGAGCCGAACGGCGGCTGGCGGCCCCATTACGATCCCGGGATCGGCGACGCGTTCCGGCCCGGCCGGGTTTACAGTGTCAGCATGTGGCGCGACTGGGACGTCATAACCTGTCCCGTCCTGCTCCTGCGCGGAGAGCATTCGGACTTGCTCCTCGCTGCGACCGCCGACGAGATGACCCGCAGGGGACCTCCGACATGGCGCGTCGAGATCCCCCAGTGCGGCCACGCGCCTGCATTGCTGGACGACGAGCAGTTGCGAATCGTCACCGACTGGCTCGGTCCTGCGGCGTGAACACATCGCCGCCGAACGGCTGCGATTCCCGGGTCGAACCTCTGTGTGTCACGCCGTGTCCCCGTGGATCGGCATTCCCGGGCCAACGTGGAGCAGGCAACCCAATAGCGCGCTGCAGTTTTCGAATGCGGGGCTCTAGTCAATTTCGATCACTTTTGTATGATCGCGGATGATCGTTTAGTTGTTCATGTCTTGGTCATTGAGAGGCCCGCCCGGGAGTCTTCCGGGCTCAAGATTTTGAAAGCGTAACCATTCGTTGCACGCGCGGCTGACCTGTGGCACTAACAGATGTCACGTCTGGATCTTCGCGGCGCAATGTTGCACCTGTCAGTTGTGATTGGCGCCCCGGATCCGGGCGAGCAAGCCTGCCAACATTTAAGAACATCCGGACTACCAACGATGGCGAACCCAACCCCCAAGCCGAAGCAGACGACAGCCATTGATCACGGGGTCGGCAGCCGCATCGCGTTCCTTCGGGCCGCTAACGGATTGAGCCAGTCGGCCCTGGCCAGTGCATTGGGTGTCAGCTTCCAGCAGGTCCAGAAGTACGAGACCGGCAAGAACCGGGTCGGAGCCGGCCGTCTGCAGGCAATCGCCGAGCGACTCGGCGTTCCGGTCTCAAGCTTCTTCGAGCCCGAGCCCGAGGCTTCGACGGAGAATGGCCCGGCGCTGCTTCGTGTGGCCGGTGCCGTCGAGATCCTGCGGGCCTACAATCAGATCGCCGACGATCAGATGCGCCGCGACGTGCTCTCGCTGGTGAAATCCGCCGCGCGGATCGGCCAGCTGCGATCGGCGGACGAAGCGGCGCCTCAGTCTCCCACCGCAACGCGCAACGCGTGAGATCGGGCCGGCGCGGCGCTCCAGCCCAGCGCCGCGTGAGATCTGCCGGGGATGGATCATGGCCGAACGACCGACGACCGTGACCAATCTGCTGGCCGATCTGCCGCTCGGCGCAGCCGATGAGGTCGTGTCGGTCTTGGTGGCCAGCCCGGGTCTCCGGGTGGAGCGCATCGTCTCGACCGGGCAAGCGAGTCCGCCGGGCTTCTACTACGATCAGCCGCACGCCGAGTGGGTCGCCGTCCTGACGGGCGCGGCCGACCTCCTGTTCGCCGACGAGACGGCCCCGCGTCGCCTCGTCGCTGGCGATGCCGTGATGATCGCTCCGCACCGTCGGCACCGGGTCCACTGGACCGCGTCTCCCACCGTCTGGCTGGCTATCCATTTCGGCCCTGAGCTGGCGGTTTCCGCAGGGGAAATGGTCGAGGTTCCCTAGAGAGGCTCAGGCGTTAAATCGTGCGATCGCCACCGCCGTGTCGCCGTAGACGCGTCGTTCCACCGATTCGAAGCCCGCGGGCCAGACCAGCTGGACGGCTGCGGCCTCCTCGACCACGACAAGAGCCCCAGGGGCGAGCCATCCGCCCGCGGCAGCGCTCTCGAGGGCGCGCGGCGCCAGATCTTTGCCGTAGGGTGGATCGCAGAAGACGAGCGAGAAAGGGCCCGCCGACGCGGCAGGTCCCAGCCGGGTCGCATCCCGACGGAACAGGCGCGTCACGCCTTCGGCCCCGAGCGCCTCGATATTGGTGCGGATCACCGCGCGGGCTTCGGCGCCCTCATCGACGAGCAACGCGTAGGCGGCACCCCGCGACAGGGCCTCGAATCCGAGAGCGCCCGTCCCAGCAAACAGGTCGAGAACCTGAGCGCCCTCGACAGCGTGCTCGTAGGCATGGGTCAGCACGTTGAACAGCGATTCTCGGAGTCGATCCGAAGTCGGCCGGATCGCTTCGGTGCGCGGCGTGAAGAGCCTGCGGCCCCGCCAAGCGCCACCGACGATCCTCATCGCGTCCCGCGTGGCGGTCGGCCACCGCCGGGCTTGGCTCCGCCGCGCGGGGCACCGGGACGACCACCCGGTCGCCCGCCGCCCTTGCCGGGCGCGCCGCCAGAAAAGCCGCCCGGCTTGCCGCCGGGACGGGATCCACCGGGACGTGCGCCTCCCGGCTTCGGGCCTCCGAAGGCCGGCTTGCCGCCACCAGCGGCGGGTTTCCGGGGCGGGAACGAACCGGCCTTTCGAGCCGCTCCGTCGGCTGGCTTGGCGTCGAATGCGCGTTCGCGCCGATCGCCAGCCTTGCCGTCGCGGCGATCCTCGAAGCGCGCATCCCCGCGCGGCCGGTCGTCTCGCCCTGTCTCCCGGCGCTTCCATTCGCCGGTGCCGCGTTCGCCGCGTGGGCCGGCATTGCGCTCCGGCCGTTCCTGTCCGGCCTTGTCGGCAAAGCGGCGCCGCGGCTTCTCGACGGGCGCTGGCTCCGCAGGCGTCGCCGTCAGGCGCTCGACGACGACGCGGCGCTCGCCGGTGCGGATCGAGCCAACACGTTCGCGACCCCGCTCGGCCGCGGCGGCCTGCGCCGCACGAGGGTCCGCACCGCGGCGGGGGATGCGCGTCCCCCGCGGCTTCGTCGCGTCCTCGTCGCGCCACGCGGAGTTGCGGGGTCCGGGTCCGGTACCGCCTGTCGAGACCCGAGGCGTCGGTGCCGGACGCGCAGCATTGCGCCGGGATGGAGCTTGTTGTGCAGCCCGAGCTTCCCGGTCGGACGGTCGCGATTCGCCGAAGGGAGCGATCGGTTCCCGGACCGGGCTGTCGAAATCCACGCCCGCCTGTTCGGCGAGGCTCTTGCCGAGCTGGTCCTTCAGCACGCGCGTGCGCACCTCTTCCACCAGCCCGACCTCCAGATCGCCCAGCTGGAACGGGCCGAAGGACAGCCGGATCAGCCGGTTCACCGAGAGGCCGAGATGCTCAAGGATACGCTTGACCTCGCGGTTCTTGCCTTCGCGAAGGCCGAGCGTCAGCCAGACGTTGTCGCCCTGGACGCGGTCGAGGGTGGCCTCCACCGGGCCGTATTCCATGCCATCGATGGTCACGCCCTTGGCCAGCCTGTCGAGCTGCGCCTGATCGGTGTCGCCGTGCGCACGGACCCGGTACCGGCGCAGCCAGCCCGTGTCGGGATGCGCGATCACCTTGGCCAAGCCGCCGTCGTTGGTCAGAAGCAGGAGACCCTCGGTGTTGATGTCGAGGCGTCCCACCGCGACGACCCGCGGCAGTTCTTCGGGCAGCGCCTCGAAGACGGTCTGGCGACCCTCGGGATCGCGGGCCGTGGTCACCACCCCCCGAGGCTTGTGGAAGATCCACAGTCGGCTCCGCTCGCGCGACGGCATCGGTTCGCCGTCGATCAGGATGCGGTCGTTCTCGGTGACGTTGCGGGCGGGGGAGGTCAGCGTCTCGCCGTTGACGCTGACGCGACCGGCGAGGATCATCGCTTCAGCATCCCGCCGTGAGGCGATGCCGGCCCGTGCCATAGCCTTGGCGATACGCTCGCCGGGCGGCGTCTCGATAGCGCCCTCGTCCTCGGTCGGGGTTGCCGGCAGCGGCTGCGCAGTCTTGGCACCCGTCTTCGCCTTGGCTGTCGGCTTCCTCGGAGCGTCAGGGGCGTCCGCGGCACTGCCCGCATCGGTCGGCGGGGTCCAGCCCTGGCCCTGGGTTGACTCGGGGGCCGGGCGGGCAGCGCCCGCCTCGGGCTTATCGTCGTTCGGCAGATCGGTCATGCCTGCCGCTTATCAGAGCCACACTCTACAGGCGAGACGGCACGTGCGGTTGAGCCGAGGCTGAAACGACGAAGGCGGCCCATCGGGACCGCCTCGAAGATCGATGCGCGTGTGTGCCGTCAAATTCGGGGTGAGCGACCGCGCATCACGCCGAACACGGCGGAGATCAGGAACAGGGCGATCGCCACGAAGAAGACGATCTTGGCAGCCTCCATGGCCGTTCCGGCGATGCCGCCGAAGCCGAGGAGCGCCGCCACGAGAGCGACGACGAGAAATGTGACAGCCCAGCCGATCATGGCATCCTCGCTTAGTCCGGTTCAGTTCAAGACTGGAACCCGCGCGAGGCGGGTTCCGTTCCGGTTGTGCTTGACGTTCAGAGCTTGTCGGTGGCCGACTTCACCGCGCTCTTCGCGTCGCCGACCGTAGCCTGCGCCTTGCCCTTCAGTTCCTGAGCCGCGCCCTCAGCCTTGAGCTTGTCGTTGTTGGTCACGTCGCCGATGCCCTGCTTGGCCTTCCCAAGAGCCTCGTTGGCGACGCCCTTGATCTTGTCGGTGGTGCTGCTCATGGCGTTGTCCTCTTGTTCGACCTGCGGCGATGCCGCACTGGTTCAAGAAACGGTCACGGTCGGTCGAATGTTCCAGCCCTTAACATTGACGGGGATCAGGCCGGGACGCCGCCGCGCCTCCGTGCAGGCCCGGGCTTGAGGGCATGGTAGCTTCCGATCCGATCCATCGTCCGGACCGCCCATCGTCCGGAGCGCTGACCGCACTGGATCACGCTTTCGCCGCCGCCCGCGCCGCCGCCGAGGCCGGGGAAGTCCCCGTCGGCGCCGCGGTGGTCCGGGACGGGATCGTCCTCGCGGTCGCGCACAATCAACCGCGGCGGCTCAACGACCCGACCGCGCACGCGGAAATCCTGGCGATCCGGGCAGCCTGTGCGGTCCTCGGTGAGGAACGCCTCACCGGCTGCGATCTCTATGTCACGCTGGAACCGTGCCCGATGTGTGCGGGGGCCATATCCATCGCGCGGATACGGCGGCTCTATTACGGTGCGTCGGACCCGAAGGGCGGTGGGGTCGAGCACGGCCCGCGCGTCTTCGATCAACCCACCTGCCATCACGTGCCGGAGGTCTATGGCGGCTTCCGCGAGCGTGAAGCCGCGGCCCTGCTCCGGGATTTTTTCGCCCAGCGCCGCGGTTGAACCGCGGATCAGCCGCGCTGGACTCGACGGCCTCGGACGGCGCGGCGAGACGAGGCGATGACGCCGGCCCTAACGACCGCGATGCGAGCGGCTCCTCATGGGTTCACCCGCAATCCGAGCAGGAACGTGTTCTCCTGGAAGCTCGATCCGGCGACGGTGCTGTTGAATTTCTGGTAGAGATAAGTGCCTCGCAGTGTCAGCCAGCGCGTGAAGTGGTAATCGACGCGCGCGGTTGCCGAGAAGCCGTTCTCGCGGATGGTGCTGTTCTGATAATCGTTGCGGAGGTAGGATCCGCCCAGGACGATCGACAGGTTGCGCAGGAGATCGTGCTGCACTTCCAGCGTTGCGACCTCGGTCAGCACGCCGCTGGAGCCCGGGATCGTCGTCTCGGTGACGCCCGTCGCGGCGGTGAGCCGGACGGTGGTGAGCGGGCTTGCGGCCCAGACCAGGGCCGCGTTGAGCAACGGCGCATTGATGTCGCGGAGGGTCGGGTCGACGTAGGTCCGATGCTGAATGCCGGCCGAGATCTCACCCGTCACGGAGCGCGCGAGCCCGATGCTCGTGCCGAAGGCGAGCGCGATGCCGTCCGAATCCCGGCGCACACCCGTCAGGTCGAACCGCCGATCGTAGACGCGGGTGTCGCCGAGGAGGTCGATGAATGGGCTGAAATCGGGGTTGACCTCGTAGGCCGTGCGCAATTGGAGACTGTACTGATTCAAGTTCCGGTCGGACTGATTGATGGTCGTCCCATTGGCCAAGCGGGCATTGTCGAACTCCGACCGGTCGATCGACCCGCGCAGAGTCACCGACAGACGGTTGAACGTCTCCGTGGCGCCCAACGACCCGCCGTAAACAGCCAGAAGCGGCCGGCTCGTCGCCGCGGGGGCCTGCAGGTTGGCGCTCGACGTGCGCTGCGTGTCCACCAGGAAGCGTCCCTCCGCGTCGATGCGCAGATCCCGGTTGGCGTCGATCCGCAGGCGCACGGTGCCGTCCGCTGCGGGGCGGCTCGCGGCCTCGTTCTGCGGCGTTTCGAGGTAAGAGCCCCTGAGCGAACCCTGTAGGGAACTCGAGGACCAGTTGCTGCGGAAGTCGACCGTGGCGTCTGTGCGCAGGGCGACCGAGCCCTTTGCGATCTGCCGGCTGGTCTGGTCCGGATTCGAGTCGTAGCCGATGCTCTGTGCGAAGGTCGGGAGCACCGTGAAGGTGCCGACCTGATAGCCGATGGGCGCGAAGGCTGGATCGGTGGGGATCGCGCGCGCCAAGTCGGTGCCGAGGATGAAGCCCGGCGTCAGGAGGCCGAGTGTCGGTCCGATGGCCTGCAGAGGGAACAGGGGCCGGATCGGCGTCACCGTCGACGGATTCGGTACGCCGACCACCGGTTGCTGAACCACCGGCGACAACCGCAGCGCCGGGGGCGGAACCTGCGTCACGCTCTGGGTGACTCGCCGGGTCGCGGACCCGATCCGCCGGGGGGGAGCGGCTCGGGTGCGCAGGAGTGTCGAAGGGGCGAGGTTGGCCGGAGCCGTCGAGCTTCCGCCGGTCCGCCGGCCGCCCGTCGTGATCCGAGTGTCGAGCTGAGACTGGCCGGGCTGGCCCAGCGTCTGCCGCGGTATCGGAGGCGACAGCGGGGACCGAAGGCTGTCGCCTCCGGTTTGCTCGCCGCCCGTCGTGTCCCCGCCGAGCGAGCTGCGTCCTGAATCGCGGGTCAGGCCGTCAGGGATGCTCCGCTTGAGAGCTGGCAGGCCGTTCGGCGCCGCCTCCTGCCCGATGCCGGGATTGTCGGGCTGACCCGTGACGGGACTCGTCGCGTCGAAGCGTTGAGCCAGCGCCGGCGTCGCGAGCGTTAAGCTCAGCGCCGCGACGGCCAGCCGCGAGTTCTGCCGTTTCCGCCGGTCAGCCGCCGTCCGCACCTGATCCCGGTCTCCGCCCACATCTCCGGCACCGAAGTCCGAAGGTCATCGATCATGCCGCCCAGAAACGGGTCGCCGGCATGGTTAACGAACCCTAGCGACGGCATGGTTAATGCCCGGTCAACGACGGCATCGCCCTGACATCCCCTGGCATCCCCCTGGCATCGACGCCGCGCGATTTCGATCTCTCCGCGCCTCCGCAATTATGATTGAGATTTTTTGTATACTCTGCTATCGTTATGATGAATTCGATCGCATCCGACCTGGATTGATCGACTTGGTGATTTGTACTCATGGAGTTTATCGTGAGTGACAGCGCAGCTAACGAGCACAGCCCGTCGGTCGATCTCACGGTAGATATCGTGGCGGCTTATGTGTCGAACAATTCCGTGCCGGCTTCGGAGCTTCCCGGGTTGATTGGCGGCATCCATGCGGCATTGAGTGGTTTGACAACTCAAAGTCGCGCCGCGAATTCGCCCGTTGAAAAGATGAGCCCGTCCCAGATCCGCAAGTCGGTCACGGCGGATCATATCATCAGCTTCGAGGACGGGAAGCCGTACAAGACGCTTCGCCGTCACCTTACGTTGCGAGGTCTGACGCCCGAGGCCTACCGCGAGAAGTGGGGCTTGCCGCGTGACTATCCCATGACCGCTGCAAGCTACTCCGCCCAACGCTCCGAGCTGGCTCGGGCTCTGGGCCTCGGGCAGCAGCGCCGCAAGAACGTCGGGGCGCCAGCGCCGGCGCCGACACCGGAAGCCGTGGTCGCGCCTGCTTCCAAGCCGCGCGGGCGGAAAAAGGTCGTGGCGGAGTAGTCGGCCGAATCGACGGAAACGATCCATTGCGATCAATGTGTCGGGCAATGACACAAGACTACTGAGCGGCTTGCCGCACAGATGACCTCGCTCGATTGGCTGGGTGGAGTCTTGTCTTCTGCGCTGGCGTGGCTCCGCTGGGCCGGCGACTTCGACGCTCGATGTCCGCCGGTGCCACTTGGGCTCAGGCACGATGGACCGCGTGGCCCGGATCGCTCAGTCACGTCGGACGCGTCCCGCAGCTCGGGCGGCCCCCGCGGCCAGGACCCGTCTACCTACCTGACTTGCGATGCTGACGTCTGCGAAGACAGTGTTGTGATGACCTCGGCTCAACGAGGCGGTGTCGTTGCTTCGACACTGCCTCGGTTCAGGCCTACTTGGCCTCCATCGTCTTTAAGCCGATCCCACCGATCGATTGCCGCGGCCGCACTCGGGGGTGGTCGCCGGTCACGCCGCGACTCCTGGCCTCGCAAGACAGCCGCCGGGGCGCCGGACGAGGCGATCTCCACTTCACGTTCCGACGGACGCCTAGGCCAAGCGCGGCGTTGGGCTGGTGCTGTCTCGACCTGATCGAAGGCGGCTCCGGCCATCCGGAAGCTCGCGGCGGGGGTGAGCCGCAGGTGCGGCATCCCAGCCGCAGCGACCCGTGTTCCCGCGCCCCCGTCCACCGGGAACTCCCTGCTCCTCCGCTCCAGCCAGGCCGATCCGCACCGGCGGGCTCTCTGCGCGTCGCGCAAGTGTGCGCCGCGTCAACGGCGCTATCCAATCGCTGACGCGCTGCGATGCTGCTCCGCACCATCGGATCTTGCCCGTGCCGAAGGACTTTGCCGTGCTGCCTCTGCCGATCCTCGCCCTTGCCGTCGCCTCGTTTGGGATCGGCACCACCGAGTTCGTCATCATGGGCCTGCTCCCGGAGGTGGCGCAGAGCTTCGGTGTCACCATCCCGCAGGCCGGCTATCTGGTGTCGGGCTATGCCATGGGCGTGGTCGTGGGGGCGCCGATCGTGGCGATCGCCACCGCGGGCCTGCCGCGCAAGACCGCACTTCTCGCGCTGATGGCTGTGTTCCTGGCAGGAAATCTCGGCTGCGCGTTGGCACCGAGCTACGCCTTGCTGATGACGGCGCGCGTCCTGACCGCCTTCGCCCACGGCGCGTTCTTCGGAATCGGCGCGGTGGTGGCGCGGGACCTCGTGCCGCGAGAGAGGCGCACGCAGGCGGTCTCGCTAATGTTCGCCGGCCTGACGCTTGCCAACGTTCTGGGTGTGCCCCTGGGGACCGCCCTCGGCCAGGTCGCGGGATGGCGGTCGACCTTCTGGGCGGTGGTGGCGATCGGCCTCGCGGCGGGCCTCGCGATCCAGCTCTGTGTGCCCACCGGCCTTCCGGGAACCCGTGGCCGTCTCGCCAGCGAGTTCAGGGCGCTCGGCCGCTGGCCGGTCTTGCGGCCGATGCTGATCTCGACCCTGTCGTCGGTGAGCTTCTTCACCGTATTCACCTACATCACACCGTTCCTGACCGGGGTGTCCGGTTTCTCTCCGCGTGGCGTGACAGGTGTGCTGTTTTCGGCCGGACTGGGCCTGACCATCGGCAACCTCGCCGGCGGTCATCTTGCCGACCGGAGTCCGATGGCGACGATCATCGGCAGCTTCCTCGGCATCGTGGCCGCCTTGCTGGCCCTGGCGGCCGTTGCGCACGATCCCGTTCTGACCGTTCCCGTGATGGTCCTCTGGTCAGGACTCGTCTTCGCGCTGGTTTCGCCGCTGCAGATCTGGGTCGTCGAAGCCGCGACCGATGCGCCGAACCTCGCCTCCACGCTCAACCAGGGCGCATTCAACCTCGGCAATGCCGTCGGCGCCTGGATCGGCGGTACCGCTCTGACCCTCGGCGCGAGCTACCGCGAGCTTCCGTTGATCGCCGCGGCGATGTCCCTCGCCGGGCTCGGCCTGGTCCTCACCGCGGTCAGCCGCCGTCGCCACGAAGTTGCGTCGGCTTCCGCGCCCGGGGCCTGAACAATCAGTCGGCCCGAACGAGGTCGCCCAGCAGGCTGGCGGCCACGGTCGCCTTGGAGACGGTGAGGCCGGACGCACCGATCGCGTCCACCGCGTCGCGGATCCGGGCCAGCGGAGCGCCGCGCGCCTTCACCCAAGCCTCCACCGCGTCGGGGCCAGCGCCCAGATCCGCCACCACCTCTGCGGTGAGTTTGCGATGGGCAGCGGCGATGCCGGCGACCGCGCGCTCCAGCGCGACGCGGTCGAACGTGTCGGCCACCGGCACAGTCCGCGCCGCAGCCGCCAGATCGTCGAGCCGGAAGGCATGCTCCAGGGCGAAATGGGTCGCGGCCACCTCCGCGACCGGTCGGCCACTCGCCTCTGCGACGCGGACGACATCGGGTGCGGATCCGAGCGCGGTGAGCGAGGCCAGCCGCCGGGCCTGGGCCGGGGCCATGCCGTGCCCCGTCAGTTCCGCCTCGCGGGCGTCGATGGCTGCGCGGGCCTCATCCCCGAGGACCTCGGGCAGAGCCGCCTCGACGGCGGCAATGCCGTCCCGGTAGCGGGCGACCATGGGGGCGAGCCCTCCGCTCAGATCGAGGTTGCGGATGAACCAGACGATCCGGTTCAGCAGCAGATCCTGCACCTCCGCATAGAGATCGAGCTGCTCTTGCCCCGAAACGCGGCCCGCCAGACCGTCGATGGCAAGGTTCAGCTCCATCAGCCCGAAGGCGTCCCGGGTCATCGCGTAGGCCTTGGCGATGATCGCGGCGTCGGCGCCGGTGCCGTCCACGAGCCGTGTCACCAGCGAGGGGCCGCCGCGGTTGACGATGATGTTGGCGAGCGCCGTGGCGATGATCTCGCGGCGCAGGCGGTGTGCCTTCACGGCGTCCGGGAAGCGCTCGCGCAGGGCCTTCGGGAAGTAGCGCTGCAGCTCCCGGTCGAAATAGGGATCGTTCGGCACGGTGCTGTCCAGGATGGCGTCGTGCAGAGACAGCTTCGCGTAGGCGAGCAGCACCGCGTATTCCGGCCGGGTCAGGCCCTCGTTCCGGCGCATGCGTTCGGCGAGTGTCGCGTCGTCGGGGAGAAACTCCACCGTCCGGTCGAGGCGCCCTTCCGCCTCCAGCGCCTGCATGGTCCGCATGGCGAAGCCGGTCTCGCCGAGTCCGCCGCGCTGGGCGAGCGACAGGGCGAGGGTCTGCAACTCGTTGTTGCGGAGGACCAGACGTCCGACCTCGTCGGTCATGTCGGCGAGCAGGGCGTTGCGCGCCTCGTAGCTCAGCCGGCCGTCCCGCTCCGGCGTCATGAGAGCGATCTTGATGTTCACCTCGACATCCGAGGTGTTCACGCCGGCTGAGTTGTCGATGGCGTCGGTGTTCAGCCGGACGCCCGCGCGCGCCGCCTCGATTCGTCCGCGCTGCGTCAGGCCGAGATTGGCACCTTCGCCGACGACCTTCGCGCGCAGCTCCGCCCCGGTGATCCGGACGGCGTCGTTGGCGCGATCGCCGGCATCCTCGTCGGTCTCGGTGGTCGCGCGAACATAGGTTCCGATACCGCCGAACCACAGGAGGTCGGCCGGCGCCTTCAGGATCGCCTGCATCAGTTCGGTCGGCGTCGCCTCGGCGCGGTCGAAACCGAGGGCGGCCCGGACCGCCGCGGAGAGGGGGACCGTCTTCAGGCTGCGCGAGAACACGCCGCCGCCCTCCGAGATCAGGCTCTTGTCGTAATCCGCCCAGGAGGACCGCCCCAGATCGAACAGCCGCCGCCGCTCGACGAAGCTCGTAGCCGCATCCGGGGCCGGATCGAGAAAGATGTCGCGGTGATCGAAGGCGGCGATGAGGCGGATGCTCTTCGAGAGCAGCATGCCGTTGCCGAACACGTCCCCCGACATGTCGCCGACGCCGACCGTGGCGATCGGATCGGTCTGCACGTCCACGTCGATCTCGCGGAAATGCCGGCGCACGGCCTCCCAGGCGCCGCGGGCGGTGATGCCCATGCCCTTGTGGTCGTAGCCCTGGCTGCCGCCGGACGCGAAGGCGTCACCCAGCCAGTGACCCTTCTCGAGGGAAAGCGCGTTGGCGATGTCCGAAAACGTGGCGGTGCCCTTGTCGGCGGCGACCACGAGATAGGCGTCATCGGGATCGTGCCGCACCGTGTCCGGCGGCGGCACGATGGCGTTGTCGACGATGTTGTCGGTGAGTTCCAGGAGGGTCCGGATGAAGATCCGGTAGCTCTCGGTGCCCTCCTGCATCCAGGCGGCGCGGTCTGACGCCGGGGGCAGGCGCTTCGGGAAGAAGCCGCCCTTGGCGCCCACCGGCACGATCACGGCGTTCTTCACCTGCTGAGCCTTCACCAGCCCGAGGATTTCGGTGCGGAAATCCTCCGGCCGGTCGGACCAGCGCAGGCCGCCGCGGGCGACATAGCCGAAGCGCAGATGCACGCCCTCGACGCGGGGGGCGTAGACGAAAATCTCGAAGAGGGGCCTCGGCAGCGGCATCGCCGTCACCCGGGCGCAGGCGAACTTGAAGCTGATCGTCTCGCGGGAATGGCCGTCGGCACCGCGCTGGAAGAAGTTGGTCCGCACCGCGGCCTCGACGAGGTTCACAAACCGGCGCAGGATCCGGTCGTCGTCGAGGCTGGTGACCTCGGCGAGCGCGGTCTCGATGCCGGCGCGTATCCCGGCCTCTCGGGCGGCCCTGTCGCCGAGGAGTGCCGGATCGAACCGGGCGCGGAACAGGGCGACGATGTCCCGCGTGATCCCGGCATGCCGGCTCAGCGTACCGGCGAGATAGTCCTGTCCGTACCGGATGCGCAGCTGACGCAGGTAGCGACCGAGCGCCCGGAGGAGGGCGGCCTCCCGCCACGGGAGGGCGGCTTCGAGGACGAGGCGGTTGTAGCCATCGGATTCCGCGGCTCCGTCGGCGATGGCGAGCATCGCAGCCTCGAGAGGCCGTTCCAGGGCGTCGAGATCGATCGCGACGCCGGTGGCGCGCTCGATCAGCATGTCGTGCAGCCAGATTCGGGCGCCATCCTCGGCCCCTGCCGGCACGACCCGATAGGTGCGTTCGTTGATGACGCGGAAGCCGAGATTCTCCAGGCCGGGCACCCGGTCGGACAAGGCGATGGCGGCGCCCCGCGAGAAGACCTTCAGCCGGACCTGCGCGGCCGAGTCGCTCTGTCGGCGGCCGAGCTGCACGGCCCGCGGCTGGCTGTCGCCGAGGCGCTCGAGGATCGCCACGTCGGCGACTGCGACCTCCGGCTGGAAATTGTCCCGGTAGGCGGCCGAGAACGCGTCGCCGTAGCGGGCGGCCAGCATGCGCGCCTGGTCGCCGCCGTGAGCCTCCGCGAGCGCCTCGCGCAATGCGTCGCCCCAGGTCCGGACCAGGGCGGTGATGCCGGCTTCGAGGGCCGCTGGGTCCTGCTCCGGGCTGCCCGTGTCGGACAGGCCGATGATGTAGTGGATCCGGGCGAGGGAGCCCTCCGGATAGTCCGGGTGGGCGGCACTCAGCCGGCCGCCATAGGCCTCGGCGAGGTAGGTGCCGATCCGGCCTCGTACCGCAGAATCGTAGCGGTCCTTCGGAACGTAGACGAGGAGCGACACGAAGCGGCCGAACCGGTCCGGGCGCGAGAGCACGCGCACCCGCGGCCTGTCGGCCAGGGCTGCGATGGCCAGGGTGAACCGGTAGAGCCGCTCGATGTCGATCTGGAACAGATCGTCGCGCGGATAGCTCTCCAGTACGGCGAGGAGGCTTCGCCCGGCATGGCTCGTCGGGTCGAGACCGGCGCGCTGGACCACCGCCTCCACCTTCCGGCGCAGGACCGGAACCTCGCGGGCGGGGCTGGTATAGGCCGACGCCGTGAACAGGCCGACGATCCGCACCTCCCCGGACAGCTTCCCGAGCCCGGAGAAGAGCTTGACGCCGACATAGTCCAGGAAGGCGGAGCGGTGGACGCGGGATTTCACACTCGCCTTCGTGATGATGAGGGGCTGCGGCTCCTCCAGGAAGGCGAGAATCTCGGGGGTGTAGTCCACGGGGGTCCGGCCCCGGCGCAGGGGCGTGGCGCCGGGATCGCGCAGCACGCCGAGGCTCGACCCCTCGACCAGGGGATGCCCCTCACCGTCGATACCGTGCTGCTGCATGCCGAGGAGCAGGAACTGGCCCTCTGTCAGCCACTCCAGAAAAGCGCGTGCTTCCTCGGTCTCGCTTTCGGGCATCGGCGTCGGGGCGCGGCCGAGATCGGTCGCGAGTTCCGCAACCCGCGTCAGCATGGCGTCGTGATCGTCGGTCGCCAGAGCGACGTCCCGGTAGACCGCCGCGAGGGCGTCCAGCAGCCGCTCGCCGGCCTCGGCCGCCAGCCGGTCGAGGTGGATGTGGATGAAGCTCTCGCGCGCCAAGCTGCCCTGGGCATCGGCCGTCGTTTCGCCGACGACCCGTATCAGACCGCCGCCGCCATCCCGCTCGATGCCGAGAATCGGGTGCGCGACGAGGTGCGGGGACAGGCCCTGCTCGGTCAGTTCGGCGAGGGTCGAGTCGAGGAGGAAGGGCCGGTTGTCGTTGACGACTTCGAGGATCGTCATCTCGCGCGCCCGGCCACCGCGGACGAGGGCCCCCTCGCTGAGGCGCAACCGTGCCGGTTCACCGGGCCGGCGCGGCTCAGCCAGGAAGGCACGGGCGCGCGCGGCGAGATCGGCGAGAGTCCCCGCGTCGTAGGAGGCCAGATCCTCCGGTGTCACGCGGCCGAACAGGTCGCGCACGAAGCCGCCCGGTCCGCCCTGCTCGGTCACGATGTCGGCGGCCGCCTCGATCAGTCCCGTTCGGGCCGTCTTCTGCTCCGAGGAAGACAAGGCCGTGGCGGTTTCGAGTGTCATCGCGCGTCTCCCGAACCGGGTCACTCGCCCAAGCGATAGCAGCGTCTTCCGCCGTGTCGATGACACCCCCGCCGGTTTGCCGGCCCGCCAGTATCGATCGGCGCAAACCGTCAGGCTCACCGCAGATGCGCCTTGCCGCCAAAGGGAAGGGTGTATATGCACATATTATGGCCGACATTCATTCCGGCGATGGTCCTCAAGAGCTCTGCACCTGCTCAGCCCTGCGGCGGGCGACACGGGCGGTGACCACGACCTACGACGCCGCGTTGCGGCCGGTGGGCTTGCGCGTGACGCAGTTCGCGATCCTGCGCCTGCTGCAGAGGCTCGGACCGACGCCGGTGACGCGACTTGCCGCGGAGGCGGCCCTGGAGCGGACCACGATGGGCCGCAACCTCGATCCGCTGGAGCGTCGCGGCCTCGTGCGAATCGCGCCCGGCGCGGCCGACGCCCGCGAGCGCGTGGTCGTGCTGACCGAGGCCGGCGGCGAAGCGATCGCGGCGGCGACGCCGTACTGGCGCGACGCCCAGGCGCGCATCAACGCCCGGGTCGAGCCAGCGGCCGTGGCCGCCCTCGCCGACGCCCTGACCTCCGTCTCCTGACCGATCCGCCGCAATCCGCCCTTTCCAGAGGCCGTTCATGTCCGTCATCGCCGACACGCACGCCAAGCCGCCGCTGCATTATGCCTGGATCGTCGCCGCGGTGACCTTCCTGGTGCTGCTCGTCGGCGCCGGAGTCCGGGCCACCCCGAGCGTGTTGATCGTGCCGTGGGAGCGGGAATTCGGCTGGACCGCGGCGACGATCGGCGTCGGCATCGCGCTCAACATCTTCCTGTACGGGATGATCGGGCCCTTCGCGGTCGCCATCATCGAGCGGTTCGGGCTGCGGCGCTGCATCTGTGGCGCGCTCCTCATCCTGGCGCTCGGCACCGCCGCAACGAGCCTCATGACCGTGCCCTGGCAGATGGTGCTGCTGTGGGGCATCGTCGTCGGGTCGGGCTCCGGCATGGTCGCCAACGTCCTCGGCGCCACCGTGGCGGGACGCTGGTTCGCCAAGCGGCGCGGTCTCGTGCTCGGCATGCTGACGGCGAGCAGCGCCACCGGGCAGCTCGTCTTCCTGCCGATGCTCGCCTCCCTCGCGGTCGGCCAGGGCTGGCGCTCGGTCTCCCTGGTGGTCGCGGCCGCGACCCTGGCCCTGATCCCGCTGGTGGCCCTGCTGATGCGGGATCGCCCGGCCGATCTCGGCCTGCCCCGCTACGGCGAGACCGTGGTGACGCCGACGCCGGTCCTCACCGAGAATCCGGCCCTGCGGGCGCTGCGCGGCCTGCGGATCGGACTGCGCTCCCGGGATTTCTGGCTGCTCGCCGGCACGTTCTTCATCTGCGGCGCCTCTACCAACGGCCTGGTCGGCACGCATTTGATCCCGGCCTGTATCGATCACGGCATCGCCGAAGTGACGGCTGCCGGCCTGTTGGCCCTGATGGGGATCTGCGACCTGATCGGCACCACGGCTTCGGGCTGGCTCACCGACCGGTTCGACTCGCGCAAGCTGCTCGCGTGGTATTACGGCCTGCGCGGCCTCTCGCTGATCTTTCTGCCCTATTCCTTCGACTTCAGCTTCTACGGCCTGTCTCTCTTCGCGGTGTTCTACGGGCTCGACTGGATCGCCACCGTGCCACCCACCGTGCAGCTGGCCGGCAAGTCGTTCGGCGAAGAGAACGCGGCCCTGATGTTCGGCTGGATCGCGGCAGCTCACCAGATCGGTGCGGCTTCCGCAGCCTGGCTCGGCGGGATGATCCGCACCGAAAGCGGCACCTATTTCGGCGCCTTCATCTCGGCCGGCCTGCTCTGCCTCGTCGCCGCGATCATGGCGACCTTCGTGGGCCGCAAGCCGGCCGCGCCGGCCCTGCATCCGCTGCCGGCCTGAACTGCGCGGGGTGAGCGCGGTCGTCATAAGTGCGCCGCGAAGGAGGAGCCCTGATCGGCTCCTCCCAGCGCATCCCGAGAGCCCGTTTTGACAGTCGCGATCCGGCCCCTGCCGCCGGTCCAGGAGGTCCGGACCCCGCGCCCCTGGTCCGGACCGGGATTTGCCGAGTTCGTCGCCATCATCGCGTTGATGATGGCGGTGACGGCCATCTCGATCGACAATCTGTTGCCGGCCTTTCCGGCCATCGAGGCGCGGTTCGGAGTGCCGGATCCGAACCGGCTGCAACTCCTCGTCTACGTCTACATGATCGGCTTCGGCTTCGCGCAGATCGTCTACGGACCGGTCTCCGATGCCCTCGGCCGGCGCCCGGTGCTGCTCGCAAGCCTCGCCGTCTACGTGGTCGGCTGCGGGCTCGCGATGATGGCGCCGAGCTTCGGCTGGCTGCTGGCCGCGCGGATCATCCAGGGCATCGGTGCAGCCGGCGGGCGCGTTCTCTCGGTGGCGATCGTGCGCGACCGCTTCGCCGGCCGGGAGATGGCGAGCGTGATGTCGTTCACCATGATGGTGTTCCTGATCGTCCCGATGATCGCACCGGCGATCGGCGGCATGATGCTGGCGCTGGGCTCCTGGGTCTATGTCTTCGTCTCGATGCTGATCCTGGCCTTCTGGCTGACCGTCTGGTTCTCACTGCGCATGCCCGAGACGCTGCACCCGGAATACCGCCGGCCGCTCTCGCCCGCCGCCACCTGGGAGGCGATCCGCCTGACCCTGAAGACCCGCGTCGCCGTCGGTTATGCCACCGCGCTCGGCCTGATGACCGGGTGCATCATGGGCTACGTCGGCTCGGCCCAGCAGCTGTTCGACACCGGCCTGTATCACCTCGGCCCGCTCTTTCCCCTGGCCTTCGGGCTCGTGGCCGGCGCCATGGGCGTCGCGACGCTGATCAACGCCCGCGTCGTCCGGCGGCTCGGGATGCGGGCGATGTCGCACAGTGGCGTCATCGCCTTCACGTTGGTGGGGCTCGTGCAGATCGCCGCCGGGCTCGCCTATCAAGGGCATCCGCCGCTCGCGCTGTTCCTGTCGATCCTGGCGGTCAACCAGTTCCTGATCAGCTTCGCGATGCCGAACTTCAACGCGCTCGCGCTCGAGCCGCTCGGGGCCATCGCCGGCACGGCCTCGTCGTTCCTCGGCTTCTACACGACGATCCTGGGCGCCTTCTGCGGCTTCCTGATCGGACAGGCCTTCGACGGCAGCGTCATGCCGGTGGCTGTCGGCTATGCGAGCCTCGGTGCATTGTCGTTGCTCGTGGTGGCCTGGACGGAGCGCGGTCGGCTGTTCCGCGGCGGTGTCGGCGGCTGATCCGGACGCCTTAACGCGGTCTTCAGCGGGAAGGCGTCAAGCTCCACGCCTGATCCCAGCCGACCGGACCCGCCCATGCTTGCCCGCGCCCAGGACGGAACCCTCCTCGCTGCGCGTCTGCTGCTCGCCGCCGCGCTCCTGCCGACCGGCATCGCGCGGGCGCTCAACGTCTCGGGCTTCGCGCTGACGCTTGCCGGCGCCGGCATGCCCTTCCCGAACGGTGTCGCCACGGCCGCCGTCGTGGTGCAGGTCTTCGGCCCGCTGGCGCTCATCCTCGGCGTGCTGCCGCGGCTGACCGGTCTGGCGCTCGCCGTCTTCGCCGCCGTGACGGCCTTCGTGCTCCACCCGTTCTGGCACTACGTCGGACCCGCCGCGATTGCCGAGCGCACGCTGATGCTCGCCGATCTCGGTCTCGCGGGCGGATTCCTCATGTACGCCCTGAGCGGCCCGGGCGCCCTGAGCTGGCAGGGCTGGCGTGCCGGAAACCGCGCCCCGGCGCCGAGCCCGAAGCCCGCGTCCGCGAAGGCGTCCGGCAAGGCCGCCGCGTCGCGGGGCGGAGGCAAGCGGGCGGCCGGGCGCCCGCCCGCCCGGGCTGCCGCCTGATCAGCCGTGTTGGGGCCTCATCTCGGCGGTCGCGGACGGCGGCGCCGCTACCCTCTTGCGCCCGGAGATCTCTGCGCCGGCATCGTGCGACAGATTGCGGAACGCCAGCACGGAGGCTGCCGAGATCACCGCCACAGCGAAGAAGGCCGGCCCGAAATCGGCGGCCGTGATCTGCGTTCGGCCATGCCAATGGGCCGTTCCTTCCAGGGCCAGCGCGCCGAGCGTCACGCCGAGACTCAGCGACAATTGCTGGCAGACGCTGGCGAAGCTGGTGGCCGCGCTCATCTCGCGCGATTCGAGGTCGGCATACGCGATGGCGTTGATGCAGGTGAACTGGATCGAGCGCGCGCAGCCGCCGATGAACAGCAGGCCCACCATGATCCAGTGCGGCGTCTGCGCCGTGTAGAACCCGTTCACCGCCAGAAAGGCCGACGCCAACGCGGCGTTCCAGACCATCAGCGCGCGGAATCCGGTGCGGCGCAGGATCCGCGGACCCAGGGTCTTCACGAACATCGCGCCGGCCGCGGCCGCGAAGGTGATCAGGCCGGACTGCAGGGCATCGAGGCCGAAGCCGACCTGCAGCATCAACGGCAGCAGGAACGGGATCGCGCCGGTGCCGATCCGGAACAGGCTGCCGCCGAGCACGGCGACGCGGAAGGTCGGCCGCTGCATCAGGTCGAGGCGCACGATCGGGTGGGCGATGCGCCTGGCATGCGCCCAGTAGAGCGGCAGCAGGATCGCGCCCGCTGCGAGGCAGCCCCAGGAGATCGTGGCCGGCAGCAGATGTCGGCCCAGCGAGGCCAGCCCGAGCATCAGCGCCGCCAGCCCGGTGCCGAGCAGGGCGAAGCCGAGCAGGTCGAGGGGCGGCCGTTCCGCCTCGCGGATGTCCTCGAAGTACAGGCTCGCCAGCACGATCCCGGCACAGCCGATCGGCAGGTTGATGAAGAAGATCCACCGCCAGTCGAACCATGTCGTGATCAGGCCGCCGACCGGCGGACCCAGTACCGGGCCGACGAGAGCCGGAAAGGTGAGATAGGCGAGGGCGGTGACGAGCTGCGATTTCGGCACGCTGCGCAGGACCACGAGCCGCCCGACCGGCACCATCATGGCGCCGCCCATTCCCTGGAGGAACCGCGCCGCGACGAACCACGCGAGCCCGTTCGCGGCCGCACAGGCCAGCGAGCCCGCCATGAACACCACGAGGGCCGCGCGGAACACGGTCCGCGACCCGTAGCGGTCGGCCATCCAGCCGCTCACCGGGATGAAGATCGCGAGGCTGACCAGATAGGAGGTCAGCGCGAGCTTGAGGGCGATCGGGTCCTCATGGAGGCTCGCCGCGATGCTCGGGAGCGCCGTGGCGATCACCGTGGAATCGGTGTTCTCCATGAACAGGGCGGTGGCGACCGTCAGCGGGACGATCCAGAGCGGTCTTTGAGCGGTCGCAGGCATCACACAGCAGACGCGTGTCGCACCGCCGCGGTTGCACGGCAGCGCGGCCACCTCGCACCCTCGTGTTTCGCGAATGTATCCATCGTGCAACAGAGGTTGAGCCGCGGCGCGGAGCCACCTTTTTTGCGGGTGCGCCAATGGCTAAGTTTCCATCACGCGTCCGTGAGGCCGCTCCAGCCGGCCCGGGGCCGGCGCGCGAGGATTTCGATGCAGCCCAGCCCCAGCAAGGTCCGCTCCGTGGCGCGGATCGCCGCCGGCGTCGCCCTTCTCTCGATGGTCGCCGCCTGCGGCACCGTCCTGCTCAACGATCGCGGCTCGCTGACGCGCTACGACCGGCTGAAGTCCAGCGATCAGGTCGCCTCGGCCTCGCGGATCTACGTCGACCGGCCCGCGCTGGCGAAAGCGCGCACGGTCCGCATCATCCCGACGGCGTTCCACGCCGACGTTTCCGGTGCAGCGCCCCTGACCGCGGCCGAGCGCCGGCTCATCGCGAACGCCGCCGACCGGGCGCTCTGCTATGACCTGTCGCTGAAGTACGACATCGTCACCAGCCGCGACGCGGATCTGACCGTGCGCGCGCAGGTCACCCGCGTGGATCCGACGGATCTCCTCGGCGCCGGCGCGACCATCGCGGGCTCGGCGGGTGTGACCGTGGCCTCGCAGCTGGGTCTCAGCTTCGCGGAGGGGGTCGGGCGCGTGCCGATCCCGCGGGTGCCGATCGGGCTCGGGAGCCTGACCGTCGAGGCCGAGGCTCTGGACCGGCGTCGCGAGCAGCGGGCCGCCATGGTCTGGGGCGGAGCGGCGAATTCCTTCACCAGCCAGCCGCGCTTCTCCCGCGCCAGCGACGCCTACGACCTCGCCGGCGAGTTCGGCCAGGATTTCGGCTACATGCTGGCGACCGGCGAGGACCCGTTCACGGCCCCCAACACACTGCCGACCTGGGACCGCATCCGCGTCACGACGCTCGGTGAGGCGCCGCTGGACCCCGATTGCGAGGCCTTCGGCCGCGCGCCCGGCATCGACGGCATGCTCGGCGATTATATCGGCCTGCCGCCCGAATATACCGACAAGGGGCCGGCCACGCCGGCCATGCGCTAGGGCGCACGCCGCCAACCCGGTCTTCGCGGGCGAAGCAATCCACGACGGCGCTACACGCGAAGGCGCCGCCCTGGGTCGCTTGGCTTCATCCGAGACGAAGGGCGGCTAACGGTTGCGATCAACCGTCGCGGGGACTGCGCGCACCGCCCCGCGACCCGACCGGGCGTGGATAAGCCGCGAGCCCTGCGTGTTTTCGGGTTGCGACGCGTCGCGCGCGCATTGGCGCCGTCGCGGAGCCCGTGATACTGGCACTTGCCAACCCGATCCCGCAGCGCGATCCCTGCGCGCCCCCGTCCGAGGAAAGTTGGCACATGGCCCGAGTAGAAACCGCATCGATCATCGAGGGCCTCACCTTCGACGATGTGCTCCTGCGGCCCGCCGCCTCCTCGGTGATGCCCACCGAAGTGAACGTGGCCTCCCGGCTCACCCGCACGATCCCCCTGAACCTGCCGATCCTGGCCTCGGCCATGGACACGGTGACGGAAGCCCCGATGGCCATCGCCATGGCGGCCAATGGCGGCATGGGCGTCATCCACCGCAATCTGGAGCCGCCGGAGCAGGCCGAGCAGGTCCGCCTCGTCAAGAAGTACGAGTCCGGCATGGTGATGAATCCCATCACCATCCATCCCGACGAGACGCTGGCCGACGCCTTCGAGGTGATGAAGCTCAACCGGATCTCCGGCATTCCGGTGGTCGAGCGCGGCCCGAACGGCTCGCGGGGCAAGCTCGTCGGCATCCTCACCAATCGCGACGTCCGCTTCGCGACGAATTCGGCCCAGCCGGTTGCCGAGCTCATGACCCGCGACCGCCTGATCACGGTCCGCGAGGGCGTGACCCAGGACGAGGCCAAGCGCCTGCTCCACCAGTTCCGGATCGAGAAGCTGCTGGTCGTCGACGACCATTACCGGTGCATCGGCCTGATCACCGTCAAGGATATCGAGAAGCGGGTCGCCTACCCGCACGCCGTCAAGGACGAGCAGGGTCGCCTGCGGGTCGCCGCCGCCACGACGACCGGTGACAGCGGCTTCGAGCGGGCCGAGCGCCTGATCGACGCCGGCTGCGACGTCATCGTGGTCGACACCGCCCACGGTCACTCGATCAAGGTGCTCGACGCCGTCGCCCGGGTGAAGCAGCTCTCGAACGCCGTGCAGGTCATCGCCGGCAACGTGGCGACGCGGGACGGCGCCAAGGCGTTGATCGATGCCGGCGCGGACGCCATCAAGGTCGGCATCGGGCCGGGCTCGATCTGCACCACCCGCATCGTCGCGGGCGTCGGCGTGCCGCAGCTCACCGCCCTGATGGAGGCCGTCGAGGCCGCCAGCGAGGCCGGCATCCCGGTCATCGCCGACGGCGGCATCAAGTACTCGGGCGACCTCGCCAAGGCGATCGCGGCCGGCGCCTCCGTGGCGATGCTCGGCTCGCTGCTCGCCGGCACCGACGAGGCGCCGGGCGAGGTGTTCCTCTACCAGGGCCGCTCGTACAAATCGTACCGGGGCATGGGCTCGGTGGGCGCCATGGCCCGCGGCTCGGCCGATCGCTACTTCCAGGCCGAGGTGAACGACACCCACAAGCTCGTGCCGGAGGGCATCGAGGGGCAGGTCCCCTACAAGGGCCCCGTGGGCAACGTCCTGCACCAGCTCGCCGGCGGCCTGCGCGCCGCCATGGGCTATGTCGGCGGCGCCACGATCCCCGAGTTCCAGGAGCGGGCGCAGTTCATCCGCATCACCAATGCCGGCCTGCGCGAGAGCCACGTCCACGACGTGACGATCACCCGCGAGAGCCCGAACTACCCGTCGCGGACCTGAGGGACCGATGCGCACGCTGATCGTCGGGGCCGGCGCGACCGGCGGCTATTACGGGGCGCGTCTCGCCGAGGCGGGGGCCGACGTGACCTTCCTGGTCCGGCCGGCCCGGGCGGCGAAGCTCGCCGCGGACGGCCTCAACGTCCGCTCCCCGCTCGGCGATCTGCACCTGCCCGATCCGCCCACCGTGACGGCCGACCGTCTGGGCGAGGCCGGGCGGTTCGACCTGATCCTGTTGTCCTGCAAGGCCTACGACCTCGACAGCGCCATCTCGGATCTGGCGCCGGCGGTGGGGGCGGACACGGCGATCCTGCCCGTGCTGAACGGCATGTCGCATCTCGACGCGCTCGACGCCCGGTTCGGCGCCGAGCGCGTGCTTGGCGGCTCCTGCGCCATCGCGGCGACGGTCGCGCCGGATGGTGCGATCCGCCACATGAGCGAATTGTGCAGCATCACTTACGGCGAGCGGGACGGGTCGCGCTCGGCGCGGATCGAGGCTGTCGACGCCATGATGCGCGGCCTGAAGTTCCAGCCACGCCTGAGCGACGTGATCCTGCAGGAGATGTGGGAGAAATGGGTGTTCCTGGCGACGCTCGCCGGAGCGACCACGCTGATGCGCGCCGCGGTCGGCGACATCGTGGCGGCGCCCGAGGGGACCGCCTTGATCGAAGCGCTCCATGCCGAATGCACGATCGTGGCCGCGGCGAGCGGCTTCGAGCCGCGCGCCATCGTGGCCGAGCGGGCGCGGGCGCAGCTGACGGCAGCCGGATCCACCTTCACGGCCTCGATGCTGCGCGACATCGAGAGCAAGGGTCGGATCGAGGCGGATCACGTGATCGGCGACCTGATCGCCCGCGGCCAGCGGCTTGCGCCGGAGGTTTCGTTCCCGGTCCTGACCGCGGTCTATACCGGCCTCAAGGCTTACGAGGCTCGGCGGGCGCGGGAAACGGCCTGAGCCGCGCCCCGCGCTGACGTCTCAGTAGCGGCCGGGGGGCGGCGCGGGCGGCGTGCCGTATTCCAGCTGCGTCTTGGCATCGACCCGCGGACGCGGCGGCGGCGTCAGGTCCGGCTGTGCGGCGGGGGCGCTCGCGCAGGCGGCGAGGGAGGCGGTCACCAGGGCCGCGAGGGCGACGCGTACAATGGACGTCATGGGCTGAGGTACTCCCGGTATGCGCCCGGCGGCGGACCACACTGGTCCGGGACGGGCGGATGCCATACGACACGTGGCGGCCCGCACGGCGGCCCAACCGCGGCACGATCTGCGCCCCGAAGGTGCAGGAAGCTCGGCCGTATCGTGGCGGCATCGTGGGCCAAGCGTGGCCGTTTCGCGTCGTCGCCGACCCATTCCGGAGGATCCGACCCCTGACTCCCGCCGCTCGCTGCTCCGCCGCCATCGAAGTCCTGACCGATATCGCCGAGCGTCGCCGGCCGGCCGCCGACGCCCTCAAGGACTGGGGCCTCGCCCATCGTTTCGCCGGTTCGGGTGACCGCGCGGGCATCGCCAGCCTCGTCTACGATGCTCTGCGGCGCCGGGCTTCGGCGGCCTGGATCATGGGCGCTGAGACGCCGCGTGCCATCCTGATCGGCACGCTGCGACTCCAGCAGGGCCTCGCCGCCGCTTCGGTGGCGGCGTTGTTCACCGGGGAGCGTTTCGCGCCCGCACCCCTCAGCGACGACGAGCGCGCCCGTCTCGACGGTGGGACGCTGCACGACGCTCCTCCCGAAGTCGCGGGCGACGCCCCGGCCTTCGTGCTTCCGGATCTTGCGGCCACGCTCGGCGACGAGCTCGTCCCGGAGCTGAAGGCGCTGGCGCGGCGGGCCCCCCTCGATATCCGGGTGAACACCCTGCGCGGCGACCGCGACGCGGTGTTGCCGGCGCTGGCGGCCTTCGATGCCGCGCCGACACCCCACGCGCCGGCGGGTCTGCGCATTCCGATCGGTGCCGATGGGCGCGGTCCGGCGCTGCACGTGGAGGCGGAGTTCCTGGACGGCTGGTACGAGATTCAGGACGAAGGATCGCAGCTCGCCGCACTCCTGGCCGCCCCCCGGGCCGGCGAGATCATCGTCGACCTATGCGCCGGCGGTGGCGGCAAGACCCTGGCCCTGGCGGCCGAGACCCGGAACGAGGCCCGACTGATCGCCACCGATGGCGATCCGCGCCGGCTCGCGCCGATCCACGAACGCCTGCGCCGGTCCGGCGCGGTGGCCGAGGTGCGGACCCCGCGGAGCGGCAAGGCACGGGCCGACGTGCTGGAGGATCTCGACGGTAAAGTCGATCGGGTCGTGGTCGATGCGCCCTGCACCGGATCCGGGACGTGGCGCCGGAATCCGGACGCCAAATGGCGCCTGCGGCCGGGAAGCCTCGCGTTGCGCACCGCCGAACAGGCGCAGGTCCTGGACCGGGCGGCGCGGCTCGTCAGGCCCGGCGGCCGGATCGTCTACATCACCTGCTCGCTGCTGTCGGCGGAGAACGACGCGGCCGTGTCCGGTCTGCTCTCGCGCTGGCGCGGTCGCTTCGACGTCGTCCCGGCGGAGGAGGTGCTGGCGGCAGGACCGGATTTACTTCGGGCGGCGGTGCGGAGGACCGCACACGGGATCCAGATGAGCCCGCTTCGGACCGGGACCGACGGTTTCTATGTCGCGATCATCGCGCGCAAGGCCTGACGCGCGCGGACACGACGGAACCCACGGCGGTTGCCGGGGCGTTTGACCCGCTCACATTAAGGAGTCGGGACCGCCGACGGGCGGCCCCGTGCGCGGCTTGATCAGAGGGGATGCCCTTGCGGCTCGACCGCCGTTTCCTGCTCGCGGGCCTCGGAAGCATCCTGGGCCTCCGCACCGCCCGTGCGGAGGTCTCCGGAGAGACAGCGCCCCAGCCTGCGCCGCACGAGGCGGTCCGGGCGCTTCCGCGCTCCCTGCCCGGCGCGGATCTGCAGGTGATCGATCTGTGGCCCGGCGAAGCGCCCGGCGGCGGCGACGGACCGAAGGCGGACGGTTATCGCTACGTCGAGGGCCGGTTCGGGGACATCACCCGGGTGTCGCGGCCCTGTTTGCTGGTCATGCGACCGGCCAATCCGAACGGCGCCGCCATGATCGTCGCCGCGGGTGGCGGATACGAGTTCATCTCGCTCGGCAACGAGGGCGTGCCGGTCGGACGGGTCCTGAACGCCGCCGGGATCACGGTCTTCCTCCTCGTCTACCGACTGCCGGCGGAGGGCTGGGGTTCGGGACCGGACGCGCCGCGGCAGGACGCCCAGCGCGCCCTGCGGCTCGTCCGGGCGCGCGGCGCGGAGTTCGGCATCGATCCCGGCAGGGTCGGCGTCCTCGGGTTCTCGGCGGGCGGCCACCTGATGGGCGAGACCGCGGTGGGCAGCGCCCGGGACCTGTACGCGGGCGTCGACACCGCCGATGCCCTGCCGATCCGGCCGGCGCTGGCCGGGCTGATCTACCCCGTCATCACCATGCGCAAGCCGTTCGACCGGACCGCGACCCGCCGCATCCTGGTCGGCGACGACGTCACCCCCGACGAGATGAAGACCTACTCGGTGGACCTGCAGGTCGGGCCCGAGACGCCGCCGACCTTCCTGGTTCAGGCCATCGACGATCCCATCGCCGTGGCCGACCACCCGCTGCTGATGTTCTCGGCCCTGCGGAAGGCGCGGGTTCCGGCCGAGTTGCACCTGTTCGAGCGCGGCGGCCACGGGTTCGGCCTCGGTGCGCCCGGTACCCCCGTGGCGGCGTGGCCCGGCCTGTTCCTGGCCTGGATCCGCCTGCACGGCTTCCTGCGCGCCTGACCGCTTACTCCTCGCGGGTCTGGATCCTGGGCAGCTTGGCCACCTTCGGCCGGCTGGTTCGGAACTGACCTCGCTCCACAGCGACGAAGACCACGATGGCGATGGCGACGGTCGTCAGCCACCACACCGCCGTCAGCCCCACGCTCAGGCAGGCCACCGTGAAGGCGGCCGCGAAGCAGCCCATCGCCCCCGGCACCAGGGCCGGCCCGTCCCGCCCAGCCCGCCGAATCGATGCGTACAGGGCGAAGGCGGCGGCCAGCGCACCGACGATCCCGAGCTCGTACCAGAACTCGAACAGCGCCGTGGTCGGAGCATTGGCCGGCAGGAGACCGACCAGGCGGCCGCGCAGGGCCGTCTCGAAGCCGTGCCCGGTGATCAGCCGCACCGGATCGGCGGTCACCACCTTCTGCCAGCTCTTCAGCGACAGCACGGCGGGCGCGAGCGGCCCCATGAGGGCGGCGCCCACCGGCCGCGCCAGGAAGGGCAGAAGCGGCGCAGCCGCGAGGAGAGCCGCCGAGAGGACGGCGGTGAGCATCACGCCCAACCGCGGCCGGTAGCTCGTCACCGCGAAGGCGACGGCGCCGACCGACAGTGCGGCGATCTGGGTCCCGTCCGGCTGGACCGTCAGGGCGAGGGCGACCAGCAGCGCGAGGCCGAGCGCCTCCCGGTCGCGGCGACGGGATCGCAGCCATGCGAGCGCGGGCCAGAGTAGAAGGATCAGCAGGACGAGGCCGCGATCCAGCGCGCCGTCATCCTCGACACCGGACGGCGCCATGTGGGCGCCGAACAACCCGAGCATGATCGCCACGATCCCG
Source organism: Methylobacterium sp. 1973 (assembly GCF_040545035.1). NCBI lineage: Bacteria > Pseudomonadati > Pseudomonadota > Alphaproteobacteria > Hyphomicrobiales > Methylobacteriaceae > Methylobacterium > Methylobacterium sp. 1973. The sequence continues at coordinate 338,625 of NZ_JBEPLA010000003.1, read as the reverse complement.
CCTGCCACGACGCCGAGGGGCAAAAGGTAGAGATTCGCCGAACGCATCCGGTCGGGGAGCGCGAGATAGCCGAGGAGGGCGAGGCCTATCGTGGCGCCCAGATTGGCCAGACGCTCCAGGGCCGGCCCGAGGAACGGGGTCCACGTCAGCGAGAGAGCCGACCACAGGACCACCAGCATCCCGGCCAGGAAGGCCGGAGCGGTCAGGAGGCGGTAGGTCGCCGGGCGCACCGGACGCTGGCGCCGGTCAATGACGCTCGCGATGATCAGCAGGATCACGGCGATCGGTGCGAGGATCACCGAGGCGCGGCGGGCGACCTGCGCCAGGACCGGGAGAACCACGAACAGACCGAAGAAGCCGATGCGCCGCAGCAAGGCTGCGGCGTCGAGCGCCGGATCGATGGTGGTGGAGGTCGACGCGCGCGGCATCATGCGCCTTCTTCCGGACCGGGACGGCCGGATCCCTGCTCGATACGCAAGGCTCGCGCAAGCTGCTGTAGACGTGGCGCCACACTCTCGGGCGCGTGAACCGCGCTCAAGCGACGGTTGCAGTCTCCCGCGGGCGCCGACGCACCGCCCGCCGGCCCACATCCGAGGCGACGCGCCAGCCGCCCCACGCGACGAAGAACCCGATCAGGCCCGCGGCGAGGCCGTCGGCGCTGGTGGGGATGGCCGGGCTGAAGTCCCGATAGGCCGCCTCGGCCACGGGCAGGTCGGGATCGCGCAGCATCGCCACGACGCGCCCGAGGGGGCTCGTCGCCGAGGCCAGGGCCTGCTGCTGGGCGCTCAGGCGGGCGAGACGCGCGATGTCCGCCTGGGCAGCGTCGCCGCGGCGGGCGACCAGCTGATCCGGATTGGCGCGCAGCCGATCGACGGCGCCGTCGCGGGTCGTGCCGGATGCCTGCGCGTCGGTTTCGAGGACGGCCACCTGGCGACGCAGCTCGTCGGCGGCGCCGCCGAGCCGCTGGGCGTATTGCTGTGCGAATTCCGGCGCCTGCGCGGCGACGACGCCGCCCAGCAGGCCGAGCGCGAGGCCGAAGGTGCGGAACACGCGAAACATGTCTGGCCTCTGGTGCGGGAATCGACCCCGGACAAAGAACATGCCGATGGTCGCGGTTCCAGCCGGAGCCGCGACAGGCTTCAGCCCGGCAGTGTCAGCCGGGCAGCGTCAGCAAGCCCGCCTTGCCGTCCGCACAGCCGAACAGCAATCGGCCGCCGCGGCCATCCCAGGCGAGCGCGGTCACGCCGCTGCCCGATACGGCCGGACGGACCAGGAGTTCGGCCGCGTCGGTGAAGCGGACCAGCAGGATGCAGCCATCCTCGTAGCCCATGGCCAGAACCGGCGCCTTCGGGTGGAACGCCACCCGGGACACGCGGGCCGGACGGACGCCGCATTCCCGCGGAGCCTTGCCGGTCGGTCCCTCCTTGGAGTCGAACGGCCAAATGATCGCCGCCTCGGCGCCGCTCGTGGCGAGCCAATGGCCATCGAACGACCAGGACATCGAGCGGACCTTGCCGGGATAGCCCGACATCCGCATGTGGCCGCGATCCGGCTGGAGCCGCCACCCGTGCAGGCTGTTCTCCTGCATGGTGGAGACCACGAACCGCCCATCCGGCGACCACGTCACGTCGATATGCGAACCCTTCCAGCCGATCACCTCGGCGGGCGTCTCCAGATTCGGGTACCAGAGGCTCACGCCGTTGTAGTGGGCGACTCCGAGGCGATACCCCTTGGGCGCGAAGACGAGGCCGCGGGCGGAGGAAGGCGCTTCGAAGGTCTTCTCGCGACCCTTCGCGTCCCGGGCCACGACCGTGCGGCCCGCCGACCATGCCACGGCGCCGTCGGGATGGACGGCGAGCGCATCGATCCACGCCCCACCCTTGGAGAGTCCGACCGGCTCCATCGTCCCATCCGCGCGGATCGCCACCACGCGGCCGTCGTCGCCGCCCGTGATCAGGCGGTCGCCGCCACCGGCAGCCACGAGGATGCCGCCGTCGGGATGGGCCGCGAGGCGGGTCAGGCCGTCGTCCTTCGCCAGGACGACGGTGCCGTCGCTCAGCGCCAGAGCCGGCACATCCTTGAGGAAATGCGTCGCAAGCACGTGTTCGCCGGGCTCCAGCGCGGCGACGTGACTGGTGAGGGAGGGATTGCTGATGGCGCTGCTCATGTCGGGGGGACATTTGCGGCCGGCGGCGCGGCGCGCAAGACCATGAAGGCGGTAATCAACGCCAGGCCGCCCGAGACGGCCGCCGGGGCGACCAACGCGGACAGGCCGAATTGCTGATAGGCGTGGGCACCGAGGAAGGCGCCGAACAGCAGCGACAGCCAGACCAGAGCATCGCCGATCCACCCCAGCGGATCGCCGGTGCGGGTCAGGGCCTGCGCGATCTTCTGGCCGAGGCTGAACAGCGCCCCGGTCACGAAGGTGGTCCCGGCTCGGAAGCCCGTGACCTGCGCCAGGACAGCGTTCTGCGACCCCATCGCCAAGGCGACGAAGAAGGCCGCGAGGCCCAGCTCGGGCGACTCGAGGCCGAGCCCCAAACCGGCGAGGATCAGCAGGGTTTCGTAGGCCAGCACCGCTGGCGTCGTCCACCGGGCCGGGACCAGGATGGCCAGTCCGCTGCCGAGAACCGACCCCGCCAGGAAGGCGACGATCAGGGTCGCGGGCAGGATCATGCGATGCAGCTCGGCCCCGGCGCCCAGGACCGCGAGCTGCGTGGTGTTGCCGCTCATGAACGACATGTACAGGCCGCCGAGACGCACGAAGCCGAGGGCGTCGACATAACCGGCGAGGCCCGTGAGGAGCAGGCCGGAGCCGAGCTGCCAGGGACGCCTCACGACCGGGCCTCCCCGTCACGGCGCGGTAACGAACCGTTAACCATTCGGACGGCTTCGTTGAGGGACGCCGGGCCGCGGTTAACGCGCCGCTCACCAAACCCGAGCAATTCGATGCAAACACGGTGAACGCCGCGTCGGAAGGGGCCGTTGCCCTTACGATCCGGCCCGGGGCCATCGAGCCCCCGCCGGGTGAGTGGGAGTTGCGTCATGGTTCCGTTCGCCGCCGCATTCGTCTGCCCGTCCATGCCCGTCCCGGACCGGGCCGCCACGATCCTGATCGTCGAGGATGAGCCGACCGTGTGCGAACTGGCCGCCGAGGCGCTGCTCGAGGAAGGGTATCGGGTGCTCACCGCTGCGGATGCCTGGGAAGCCGAGGCGATCCTGGCTCGCGAGAGCGTCGACCTGCTCTTCACGGATATCGACCTCGCCCGCAATACGAACGGCCTGTCGCTGGCGCGTTGTGCCCGCGAGCTGTCTCCCGACCTCCCGGTCGTCTACACATCCGGCGGCCGGGCTTGCCTTCCGCCGTGCGAGGCCGTTCCAGGCTCGGTGTTCGTGCCGAAGCCCTATCGTCCGAGCCAACTCGTGGCGCTGACGCAGGACGTCCTGCGCGCCGCGCTCCTTCATGCCGTCTGAACTGGACCTTCGAGGACATCCGCCATGTGGCGCTCCCTTCCCGCAATCGGCTTCGCCCTCGCCGCCGCGATCGCTGCATCGCCGGCCCGAGCCGCCTGCGACGTGAAAGGCGCGCAGATCGAGGAGGCGATCGCCAAGAAGAGCGAGCTGCGCGAGGATGCCAATGCCCAGCTGGTGCGCGACCTGCGCACCCTGCGCGATGCCGCGATCGTCCTCGAGAGCTACAAGTTTCCCGGTGAGTGCGAGGTGCTTCTCGGCATCGTCCGGTCGCTCCTCGCCAACCCGAGCAAGACCATCGAGCAGAGCGGCGACACCGATGAGGAGAAGGCCGAGGACCTGAACGAGGCGCGCCAGCCCAAGGCTGCCGGCGGCACCCCGACGGCGAAGTAGCCATGCCCCGCTCCGTACGGCACGGGTCAGGCGCAAATCCGCGTCGACCCGAATACGCGGGCGCGGAAGTCGGCCGGACGCGTCGAGGGCCCGCCGTCTAACGCTCCTCGCCGGCGCTGGCGCCGATCTTGGCGCGGGCCAGAGCCCGGCTCAACTTGGCGGCGATCTGCTCGCGCAGAACATCGGCCATCTCGATATCCACGAGGCGCCAGCTCAACCCGCGCAGCCGCAGCCGGATGCGCGTGCGCTCGGCGCGCGATCCCTCGGGCGGGATCGGGATCACGACGGCGCGAAAGCCCCGCATCTCCAACGCCGTATAATATGACACGAGCCGCCCCAAACCGCGGATCGCCAAGCCCTCGGGATGAGCGCCGGCCGGCCGCTCGACATCGAGCTTGTCGGGCCAGCCATTGGCCAGAAGGTCCATCACCGTTTCCGGCGTCACCATCGTTTCGGAGAGTGCAAGCGCCAGACCGTAGGCGGCGTCGTTGAGGCGCTGGCGGTCGCGGGGCTCGAGGTCAGGATCGGTCTCGGATGCCGTGCGCATTGCCGCGGTGATCTGCCGGACCAGCGAAAGTCGCAGAGTCCTGAAGTTCACATGGCCCTCGACATAGGCGGCATCGTGCCGGCGGACCGCCTGCGCGAGGTCGTAGAGCGACCACAGCGGGCTCATGGTGAAGGCAAGCCATGCGACGGCCAGGGCGAGCGGGATCGCGAGCCAGCGCATGGCCTCAGCGTCCCGTCCGCGCGGTCAAGGCTGCGCCGACCATCGATCGAGACCGGAGAAGGCCGCGACGACCCCCTCGTAGACCGGCCGCTTGAAGGGAACGATCAGATCGGGAAGTTCGGCGAACTGCGCCCAGCGCCAGGCATCGAATTCCGGCTTGTCGGCGCCGCCTCCGGGATTGAGCACGTCGATCACGTCCTCGCTGCCCAGGAAGCCGTAGGCGAACCATTTCTGCGTCTGGCCACGATACCGACCCTTCCAGGCCTGCTTCATCACGGCCGGGGGCAGGTCATAGGCGAGCCATTCGGGGATCTCGGCGAGGAGCTTCACGGCCTCCGGCGGTACGTTCGTCTCCTCGTAAAGTTCGCGGCGCGCGGCGGCCTCGGGATCCTCGCCGGGATCGATGCCGCCCTGAGGCATCTGCCACATGTGCGGGCCGGCCACATGCTCAGAACCCGCACCCTTCTTGCGCCGTCCGACGAACACGCCGCCCGATGGCGCAATCAGCGCGATGCCCACGCAGGGGCGGTAGGGCAGGGCGGTGCCCAGGTCCGAATCCGTTACCATCGAGATGACCATAGGTCAGGGGTGGCCGTTGCGGCAACGCCGCGCAAGTCTTTCCTGATCCCGGTGGGGGTGGATCTACTTGCGCTGACTATAATCACGCGCGTCCTCAATCTGCCGTCGAGACCCGCTTGTCGCGGACGCCGCGCAGCGCAACGCTCGCCGGGACCAAGCGCAGACCGCGGGCGTCGATGTCCTTCGCCCAGCGGGCGATCCGGTCGACGCTCAGTGCCGTTCCGGTCGCCGAGACGAGGACGAAGCCATTGGCACGCGCCCGGGCTTCCGCCTGCGCCAGGGCCGCATCGATGGCGTCGGCGCGCGGCGTGGTGTCGAGGACGATCTCGGCGCGGGCGATCGGTGTCTTGCCCTTGTTGGCGGGCATCGTCGCGGCCTTGGGCGCCGTTCCGTCGTCGAGGAACCCCAGGCCACGGGCGCCGATCTCGCGCAGCACCGGCTCGAAGGCCGCATCGGCCATCAGCTTGGCGCCCATGAAATTCACGAGGCCCACATAGCCCGAGAAGCGCGTCATCGCCCAGGCAAGACGATCGGCATTCTCCGGTCCCCTCAGGGCCGTCAGCAGCGTCTGGGGCCCCGGATCGCTGTCAGGGTAATCGAACGGCTCCATCGGCAGCTGCAGGAAGATCTCGTGGCCGGCATCCCGCGCACGTGCGGCCGCGTGCTCGGCCTCGCCGCCATAGGGGAGGAAGGCAAGGCTGACGGCGGCGGGCAAGCGTGCGGTGGCCACGGCCGTCGTGGCTTGGCCGATGCCCAGCCCGGTCACCACGATGGCGATGCGCGGACCGGTGCCGGGTTCCTCGGAGCGGGCATAGACGTCGAGCGGGCGGATGTGCCCCTCGCCGAGCTTCGGCATCAGCCCGTGGCGTCCGGCCTCGCTGATCCGCGGATCAGGCGCCGGGACGAGCCGCGGTGCATTCGGCGGCGGTACGCGGATCACCACCGCATCGCTCGGACCGCTGCCGGGCGGCCGCACCACCGTCACGCCGGACGCGGTCTCAACCTCCTCGGCGCTGCGCTGAAGCGGGGCCGTGCTGGGGGCAGTCGCAAGGACCTGGGGCTGCAGGGTGGGAGGCGCCTGTGTGGCCGGACGCATCGTGGGCTCGCGCATCGCGATCGCGACCTGCACGCGCGGTTCGCCGCCGTCGGGATCCCCGAGGGCGAGGACAAGGCCGGCTGCCACTGCAAAGCCGGCCGCGATCGCGGCAGCAGCGATACGGGGCCGCCGGGCAGCCGCGATCAGCTGCCCGAGCCGGCTCGTGGGCTGCGCCGGCACCGCCTCAGGCACCCCGAGGGGGCGCGTGAGGATATCGTCCGTGGACTCGGTCAAGCGGCTCTCGATGCGGGATCACGATTGCTGCGCCGATCGGCAATGCGCCAATCCTTCCGTCCATTGCCGGCGGTTATGGTTAACGTTCCGCTAATGCCCGGTTCCGGAACGGAAAATCCCGCCCGGCGCGGCGCCGGGCGGGATCGAGTCGTCAGGGCGTTCCGAACGCCGTCAGTTCGGCAGGCTGGGCTTCTGCTGCTGCGCCGAAGGCGTGCCGTTGGCGGCGCCCTTCTGGATTCCGTGCAGGAAGTCGACCGCCGAGATCAGCTGCTTGTCCTTGGCCGGATCCGGCGGAACGTAGGCGGAGGATCCACCGCGCTCGTCGGTATCCTTCTGCTTCAGGTGACCCTTCAGCCCTGCCTCACCCTTGGTCTCGTCCTTGCCCTTCAGCTCGTCCGGGACCTCCTGCAGGACCTCGACATCCGGCTCGATGCCCTTGGCCTGGATCGAGCGACCCGACGGCGTGTAGTAGCGCGCCGTGGTCAGACGCAGGGCGCCCGAACCGCCGAGGGGGATGATCGACTGCACCGATCCCTTGCCGAAGGAGCGCGTGCCCATGATGGTCGCGCGCTTGTGATCCTGCAGGGCGCCGGCCACGATCTCGGAGGCCGAGGCCGAGCCGCCGTTGACGAGCACCACGATCGGCTTGCCCTTGGTCAGGTCGCCCGCCTTGGCGGAGAAGCGCTGGGTCTCGTCCGGATTGCGGCCGCGGGTGGAGACGATCTCGCCGCGATCCAGGAAGGCGTCAGAGACCATCACGGCCTGATCGAGCAGGCCGCCCGGGTTGTTGCGCAGGTCGACGATGTAGCCCTTGATCTTGTCGGCCCCGATCTCGCTCGACAGCTTGTCGATCGCAGCCCGCATGCCGTCGAAGGTCTGCTCGTTGAACTGGGTCAGGCGGATATAGGCGACGTCGCCGCCTTCGACCTTCGAGCGTACCGGCTTGATCTTGATGACGTCGCGGGTGAGCGTGACGTCGATCGGATCCTTCGATTCCTTGCGGGTGATCTTGAGCTTGACGCTCGAATTCACCGGGCCGCGCATCTTGTCGACCGCCTGATTCAGGGTGAGGCCCTGAACCTGATCGTCATCGATCTGCGTGATGATGTCGTTGGCGAGCAGCCCCGCCTTGGCAGCCGGCGTATCGTCGATCGGTGTGACGACCTTGATCAGGCCGTCTTCCATCGTGACCTCGATGCCGAGACCGCCGAACTCGCCGCGCGTCGTGGTCTGCATGTCACGGAACGCCTTGGCGTCCATGTAGCTCGAATGCGGGTCGAGCGACGTCAGCATGCCGTTGACGGCCGCCTCGATCATCTTCGATTCGTCGGGCTTCTCGACGTAGTCCGTGCGGACCTTCTCGAAAACGTCGCCGAACAGGCTGAGCTGGCGATAGGTCTCGGCCGAGGCAGCCACCGCCCGCGGGCCCGACAGGAAGTCGGTCTGGGTGGCCACCATGGAGGTGCCGGCACCGAGGAAGGCGCCGAGCATGATCAGGGAAGTCTTGCGCATCAGCCGCGAACCTTCTCGCCAAGTACCGTATTGTTCGGGCTCTTCGCCCACCACGGCTCCGGATCGATGGAGCCGCCGTCCTTCTTGAACTCGACGTACAGGGTGGGATCACCCTCGGACCCGCCGGGACCTGCGCTCTTCTCGCCCATGGTGCCGACCGGCTCGCCCGCGAGCACGAACTGACCGACCTCGACGCTGATCTGATCCATCCCCGCTAGCAAAAGATAGTAGCCGTCGCCAGCGTTGATGATCAAGAGTTGCCCGTAGGACCGAAACGGCCCGGCGAACTGCACCCACCCGTCGGCCGGGGACGAGACGGACGCCTTGGGACGGGTCGTAAACGACACGCCGCGGGTGGTGCCACCATTGCCATCGGGCTGGTTGAAGCCGCGTGCGACGCGTCCGCTCACCGGCCGCGGCACTTCGCCCCGCGCCTCGGCGAAGTGAACTTTGGGTGCCAATCGGGCGGGGTCGCGGAAGCCGGCCGCGGCGAAGCGCTCCTGGGTGATGCGCGCCTCTCGCTCGGCCGCTGCCTTGGCCTCCTCGGCGGAGCGCTTCGCCGCTGCGACCTCTGCCTCCGTGCGATCGAGCAGATCCTTCAGGTTCTTGGCCTGCGCACCGAGTTCGGCGGCCCTGCGGCGCTCGGCCGTGAGGCCGCTCTCGATCTCGGCCTGACGGGCGCGGCGAGCGGCGACCAGCGCCTGCAGGCGCTGCTGTTCGCGCGCCCATCCGGCAAGGTCATTGGACAGCCCTTCCTTGTCCTGCGCGATCAATCCGCGCAGCCTGATCATTTCCGCGAGATCGGCCGCCAGGGTGTCGACCTCGCCGCGCAGTTCCGGCACCACCGCGCCAAGCAGCATCGAGGTCCGGATCGCCGCGAGCACGTCTTCAGGGCTCACCAGAACGGCCGGCGGTGGCCTGCGCCCCATGCGCTGGAGCGCCGCCAGGATCTCGGCGACGATGCCGCGTCGGCCCTGCAGCGAGTGGCGGATCGCTGCCTCGCTCTCGCTCATCGCCTTCAGGCGCTCCTCCAGGCGGCTCAGGCGGTCTTCCGTCGCCTGCGCCTGTCGGCCCGCATCGAGAAGGGCGGCGTCGAGCTTCGCCCGGTCGGAGCCGATGGCTGCGATCTCCGACTCGAACTGCGAACGCTGGCCGGCACTGGCCGCGATCGCATCCTGGACGCGCTTCAGATTCTCGGCCCGGCGCTCACGTTCCTCATTGGCACGCTGAATGGCTTCGGGGTCGGTGGCCGGAGGCGTCTCGGACCGCGCGGCCGAGCCGATCGAGACGAGGGCGACCAGGGTCAGCGTCTGCAGCGCGCGTCTTGAGGCGGACTTCGACCCGGCCGTCATCTCAGGGATGGCCATAGGGGGTCAGCCCGCCTCACCGCGATGGTAGGGGTGCCCCGACAGGATGGTGAGGCTGCGGTAGAGCTGTTCGAGAGCGAGCACGCGCACGAGTCCATGGGGCAGGGTGGCGGCCCCGAAAGACAGGATCAACTCCGCCTTCGTCCGAATTGAGGCGTCCAGACCGTCCGGCCCCCCGATCGCCACCACGAGCGCCGGCCGAGCGGCATCGCGCCAAGCGGCGACGCGTTCGGCCAGCGCCTCGCTTCCGATATCGGCACGACCGCGTTCGTCATAGGCGACCAGCACACCGCCAGGCGGCATGTGGCCCGTCAGGGCCGCCGCCTCCTCGGCACATCGGTCGAGGGCGCGACGGGCACGGGATTCCGCGATCTCGATGCTGTCGCAAGTGGCGAAGCCAAGCCCGCGACCGAGTTGCGCGGCGCGGTCGCGATATCGTGAGGCGAGCTCGCGCTCAGGACCGGCCTTCAGACGTCCGACTGCGGCCAGAATCAGGCGCATCGGCCGCGGTCCGGATCAGCCGGCCGCGATCCCGACCGGGCGGTCGGCGCCCCACATCTTCTCGAGGTTGTAGAAGCCGCGGACCTCGGGACGGAAAATGTGCACCAGCACGTCGCCGGCATCGATCAACACCCAGTCGCAGGCCGGGAGGCCCTCGACCCGGGCGTTGCCGAAGCCGCGGTTCTTCATCTCCTGAACGATCTTGTCGGCGATCGAGCCGACATGCCTCTGCGAGCGCCCAGAGGTGATGATCATCGTGTCGGCGAGCGACGTCTTGCCGGCCAGATCGATTGCGATCGTCTCCTCGGCTTTCATGTCATCGAGGCATTCGAGCGCAAGGGCCTTAAGGTCGTCCGAGCGCGCCTGACCGGCTTCCACCGGGGCTTGGACGGGGGTGCGGATCATCTCCGTGCGGCTGGTCTCGGGCAGAGTCCTGGTTCCTCGTTCTGCCGCACGGCGGCGTCATGCCGTGCGGGATGACATGAAATTGGCGGTATCGGTCGTCGATTGCAACCGCGCTTGCGTCCGTCGTGACGTCCTTGGCCCCGTACTTGCGCGAATCTGCGTGGACGACAGGCTCGAACGGGGCCCGTGTAGGAACACCCAGGCCGGCGGCGGCCGCAGCGGGAGGGTCGATGCCGCCTCCTCGGGAATCCGGGCGTCGGCCAAGCGCCGCGCAGCCCGGGCGCTGAGCGGTGTCATGGTGAAACCCGGCCGGTCGATGACGACGATCGGCAGGAGCCGGGCGATCTCGGCGAAACCCTTCCAGCGATGAAAGGTGCCGAGAGAATCCGCCCCCATGATCCAGACGAAGTGCACGCCGGGGCAGCGGCGCTTGAGGAAGCGCAGGGTCTGGACCGTGAAGCGGACGCCCAGAGCCGCCTCGATGCCGGTCACGGCGATCCGCGGATGACGGGCGATGCGGTGGGCCTGGGCAGACCGTACCTCCACCGAGGGGAGGGCGCTCCGGCTCTTGAGCGGGTTCCCCGGGCTCACCAGCCACCAGACCCGATCCAGGCCGAGCCGACGCAGTGCCGCGAGGGTCACGTGCCGGTGGCCCAGATGGGCGGGATTGAAGGACCCGCCATAGAGGCCGATCCGCATGCCGGGGGCGCTCGGCGGCAGGGTCAGCCGCACGCCGGACCTTCAGCGCAGGTCACGGGCGCGTCTGGCCGTTGCCGTGGACGCGATACTTGAATGTGGTCAGCTGCTCGACACCCACCGGCCCTCGCGCGTGCATCCGCCCCGTGGCGATGCCGATCTCGGCCCCGAAGCCGAACTCGCCGCCATCGGCAAATTGAGTGGAGGCGTTGTGGGTGACGATGGCCGAATCGACCTCGGCGAGGAAACGGGTCGCCGCCGTGTCGTCCTCGGTGATGATCGCGTCGGTGTGATGCGAGCCGTAGGTCTCGATATGCTCGATGGCCGCTTCGATCCCGTCGACCACCCGCACCGCGATGATCGCGTCGAGATATTCGGTATGCCAATCCTCCTCGGAGGCAGCGGTCACCCGCGGATCGACGGCGCGCGTCTCGGCATCGCCGCGGACTGCGCAGCCGCTCTCGAGCAGCGCTTGGACCAGCGGCGCAAGATGGGTCGCGGCACAGGCGCGGTCGACCAGCAGGGTCTCGGCGGCGCCGCAGACGCTCGTTCGGCGCATCTTGCTGTTGAGCAGCACGGTGCGGGCCATGTCGAGGTCGGCCGCTGCGGCGACGTAGACATGGTTGATGCCGTCGAGATGGGCGAAGACCGGAACGCGCGCCTCGGCCTGGACGCGTTCCACGAGGCCGCGACCGCCCCGCGGGACGATGACATCGACGCAACCGTCGAGGCCCGCGAGCATCAGCCCGACGGCGGCGCGGTCGCGGGTCGGCACCAGCTGGATGGCGTCCTCCGGCAAGCCGGCATCGGCGAGCCCGCGGCTCATGGCCCGCGCGATCGCCATAGCCGTGCGATGGCTGTCCGAGCCGGCGCGGAGGATCGCGGCGTTGCCGGCCTTGAGGCAGAGCGCACCCGCGTCCGCAGTGACATTCGGGCGCGCCTCGAAGATCACCCCGACGACGCCGAGCGGCACCGCGATGCGCTCGATCAGCAGGCCGTTCGGCCGCTCGATGGCGGCCAGCTGACGTCCGACCGGATCGGCCAGGGAGCCGACCTTCTCGACGGCATCCGCCATGCCGGCGAGCCGCCCGGGATCCAGGGTGAGACGGTCGATCAGGGCGGCGCTCTGGCCCGCGCTCCGGGCGGCGGCCACGTCCCGCGCGTTCTCGCTCAGGATTTCGTCACGGCTCGCCCGGATGCGCTCGGCGATCGATTTGAGCGCCCCGTCCTTGGTTCGCGCCGAGGCCAGCGCCATACGCCGGGCCGCCGCGCGGGCCCGACGGCCGATGGCCGCCATTTGCTCCGGCAGGGCATCGGCCTCGGCGAAGTCCGATCTCAGGTTCAGGACGGGCACGCTGGCGTCCTCGATGTGCGACGGCCGCAGGAACGGCCAGACAATGGAAAGCGCCGTATTTGCACACCCGACACCGGTCCGACAAGAGTGCCGGCTCGTGATTGGGCGCAATGATCGGAGCGGAAAATTGTAAATAGATTAGTTTAGATCGGCATTTTCTAGAACAGTGCCAAGTCATCGCGATGCACCATCCAGGCGCGGCCCGGATAATTGAGCAAGTCCGGGATATGCGCGCTCGGGTGACCGATGATGAGCGCAGCCTCGGCGCTGTCATACGCCACCAAGCCGCGGCCGAGGATCCGTCCCGCGGGATCACGGATCAACACGGCGTCGCCGCGGGAGAAGCTGCCCTCGATCGATCGGACGCCGACGGGCAGGAGGCTGGCGCCGCTCCGCAGCGCCTGCTCGGCACCGGAATCGATCGTCAGGGTGCCGCGCGGCTCCAGGGATCCCGCGATCCAGGTCTTGCGGGCGGCCGTCGGGGTGGAGCCTGAAAGGAACCATGTGCAGCGCGCGCCCTCCATCATCGCCTTGAGCGGGTTCTTCCCGCGCCCGTCGGCGATGACCAAGTGGGTGCCGCCCGAGGCCGCGATCTTGGCGGCCTCGACCTTGGTGCGCATGCCGCCCCGCGACAGCTCGGAGGCCGGCCCGCCGGCCATGGCTTCGATCTCCGGGGTGATGCGCTCGACGACGGCGAGGTGGCGGGCCTCCGGATCGTTCTTGGGCGGCGCGGTGTAGAGACCGTCGATATCCGAGAACAGGACCAGGACGTCGGCATCGATCATGGTGGCGACCCGGGCCGCCAGCCGGTCGTTGTCGCCGTAGCGGATCTCGGACGTCGCCACGGTGTCGTTCTCGTTCACGACCGGGACGGCGCGCATCTCCAGGAGTTTCAGGACGGTGGCGCGGGCGTTGAGGTAGCGGCGGCGCTCCTCGGTATCCTGGGGCGTCACGAGAATCTGGCCGGCCACGATGCCGTGATGGCCCAGAGCCTCGGCCCAGTGGCGGGCCAGCGTGATCTGCCCCACGGAGGCCGCGCCCTGGCTCTCCTCCAGGCGCAGGGCGCCGGGCGGAAGGCCCAGCACCGTCCGGCCGAGGGCGATGCTGCCGGAGGACACCACCAGCACGTCGACGCCGCGCCCGTGCAGCTCCGCGATGTCCTCGGCCAGCGCCGCGAGCCAGGCGTGGCGCAGGCGGCCGGCACTGCGATCGACCAGCAGGGCCGAGCCGACCTTGATGACCACACGGCGGAATTCTTCGAGGGCAGGGATCATGATTCTTGCGAAAACGCGCGTTTGCGCCGGGTGTGAAGCAAGACCCGCCTCTTGAACAGCCGTCCGACGACATGGCTCGCGGCGCCCGGGCGGTCCGGGCCGCCGGCGCGTCCAGATCGTCGGCCGGCACGACCGCGGCACACGTTCCTGCGAGCGGCCTCATCCCTCACGTGGTCGTGAGTATGTGGCATGCCAAAGATCGATATTGCGGCGCGGGAGCGCGGCGGCCGGTTCGACGCTGCACCGCACCGAGCCCCGGCGCGCTCGACCTCAGCACACAGGACACAGACAAGATGGACGCGAATCGACGCGCGTTTCTCGGGACCGCAGCCCTCGGGGCCGGCGGTCTCGTCGCTCTGACCCAGGGGGCCGCCGCCGCGGCGACCGATCACGGGGCGCCCGGGGCCGGCGGCTTCGGCCGGGACGTTCAGCAGCTGCCCCCCGGCGCCCCGGTCGCCTACCACGACCCGAAGGATGTCGGCGCCATGCCGGACTTCCACTTCTCGCTCGACGGCAACGTCCCCAAGATCACGTCGGGCGGCTGGGCCAAGGAGGCGACCGTCCACCAGTTTCCCATCAGCAAGGGGATCGCGGGCGTGCACATGTTCCTCGATCCCGGCGCGTCGCGGGAGCTGCACTGGCACGCCATCGCGGCCGAGTGGGCTTACGTCATCGACGGCCGATGCCAGACCGTGGTCCTCGATCCCTCGGGGGCGAGCGAGATCAACAACTACGAGCCGGGCGACCTGTGGTTCTTCCCCAAGGGGCACGGCCACTCGATCCAGACGATCGGCGACAAGCCGTGCCACTTCATCCTGTCGTTCGACAACGGCGCCTTCTCGGAGCACGGCACGTTCTCGATCACCGATTGGGTCGACGTGTCGCCGAAGGACATGCTGGCCCTCGATTTCGGCCTGCCGACAGCCGCGCTGAACGCGTTCCCGAAGGGCGAGGCCTACATCCAGGCCGGGCCGGTGATCCCGCTCGCCCAGGCGCTCGACGCGCCCTGGCCGAAGGAATCGACCCATAAATTCCGGCTCCTGAAGGATCCGCGTGCGGTCCGCGACTTCGACGGTGGCACGTTCCGCCTCGCCACCGTGGACGAGTGGCCGGTGTCCAAGTCGATGTCGGGCGGCGTGATGACGATCCGGCCGGGCCAGATGCGCAAGTTCCATTGGAACGTGAACGCCAACGAGTGGCACTATTACCTGAAGGGCAAGGGTCAGGTGGCCCTGTTCGGCTCGGGCGGCCGCGGCAAGGTCGCGGAGTTCAAGCCCGGCGACGTCGCCTACATCCCCATGGGCTTCGGCCACGCGATCAAGAACGTCGGCGACGACGATCTCGAGATCGTCCAGACCTGGGACAACGGCAAGTTCGAGGAGATCGACCTCGATGCCTGGATCAAGGCGAGCCCGAACTACCTCCTCGCCAACAACTTCACCGGCGTCCCCGCCGACACGATCGCGAAGCTGAAGCAGGGTTGAGACGACGCTCGATCCGGACCGACAGGGCCCAGACCCGGTCCTGTCGGTCCCGGCCGCCGCGTCCTCGGGACAACCGGTCGACGGCTATGGCTGCCAGGCGTCCACCGGCTTCCGTTCGGCCTCGGCGCTGGCATCGATCTCGGACTGGAGCGCCCGCAGCGCCTCGGGGACGCCCTTCCGGCTCGCCGAGGACAGGACCAGCGGCGCGCGGCCGGCGGCGCGCTTCAGCTTGGCCACCTGGCTCTTGAGCGTGTCGGCGTCGAGGGCGTCGGCCTTCGAGAGCGCCACGATCTCGGGCTTCTCCGCGAGGCCGTTGCCGTAGGCCTCGATCTCGCCGCGCACCAGCTTGTAGGTCTTGCCGGCATGCTCGCTCGTGCCGTCGACGAGGTGCAGCAGCACCCGGCAGCGCTCGACATGGGCGAGGAACTTGTCGCCGAGGCCGACGCCCTCGTGCGCGCCCTCGATCAGGCCCGGGATGTCGGCGAGCACGAATTCGCGCCCGTCCGAGCGCACCACGCCGAGGCCGGGATGCAGGGTGGTGAACGGGTAGTCGGCGATCTTCGGCTTCGCGGCGGTGACGCTCGCCAGGAAGGTCGACTTGCCGGCATTCGGGAGGCCGACGAGGCCGGCATCGGCGATCAGCTTGAGCCGGAGCCAGATCCACATCTCCTGGCCTTCCAGGCCGGGATTGGCGTGCTTCGGGGCGCGGTTGGTCGATGTCGTGAAATAGGCGTTGCCGAAGCCGCCATTGCCGCCCTTGGCGAGGCGGATCCTCTGGCCGACCTCGGTCAGGTCGGCGAGCAGCGTCTCGCCGTCCTCGGCGAAGATCTGTGTGCCGGCCGGGACCTTCAGGACCGTGTCGGCGCCGTTGGCGCCGTGGCAGTTCGAGCCCATGCCGTGCTCGCCCTTCTTGGCCTTGAAGTGCTGCTGGTAGCGGTAGTCGATGAGGGTGTTGAGCCCCTCGACGCACTCCACCCAGACATCGCCGCCGCGGCCGCCGTCGCCGCCGTTCGGCCCGCCGAACTCGATGAACTTCTCCCGCCGGAACGAGACGCAGCCGGGACCGCCGTCACCGGAGCGGACATAGACCTTGGCTTCGTCGAGGAATTTCACGACCTGAATCCTTTGTCGGGTGCGGATTCGCGACCCGCACCATCACCCTGTCGACGGCGGCCGGCCAGCCCCGGCGCCGTAAGGCCGCCTCAGGCGGCCCGCGTCATCGCCAGCTCCGACGGCGGGTCCTGCCAGCGCCGCCGGTCGAGGCTGAAGAGATCGACCGGCAGATCCGCGCCGCGCGCCGGGAAGGGCCGAGTCGCGCTGCCGGCCTGCACGAAGCCGCAGGTCTCCAGAACGTGCCGGGACGCCGGGTTGACCGTGCGGGCCGACGCAGCCAGTTCCATCCCGCCGGTATAGGCGAAGAAGGCGTGGCACAGAGCCGTCACGGCCTCGGCCATCAGGCCGCTGCCCCAATAGGGCTGCCCGAGCCAGTAGCCGAGTTCCGGCGGCCCCTCGGTCCGCCCCTCGATGCTGATCACACCGATGAGGCTGCCGGGCGCCGCCCGCGGCGCGAGGGCGAGCGTGAGGGCCGACCCGGCGGTGTTCTGCGCGCGCGCCTGCAGCAGGAACGCATCCACCACCGGGGCCGGAAGCGGGTGCGGCACCCGCGCCAGCATCGCGGCGACAGACGGATCACCGGCCAGCTTCAGGATCGCGTCCCTGTCCTTGGCGGTCGGCCAGCGCAGCCACAGCCGCCGCGTCTCGATCCGGAAAACGTCATCACGGGTCAGATCGGGGAACATCGTGCCCTCGCAGGGCGGCGTTCCCGGCTCCGGGACACCGCCTCAAGACGACGAAGGGGAGGATGGCGTCCCATCCTCCCCGGGTGTTCCGTCCGAACCGGCCCGTCAGGGGCTCGGCAACGACGTCTCCGGTCCGGTGTGGGACACCGGGCGGGACGCCAGCTTCGCCTCTAAAGGCGCCCGCCTCTTATTCCGCGGCCTCGGCCAGCGGGGTTACGGCCACGAAGGCGCGCCCGCGGCGCGTCTCGAAGCGGACATGGCCCGGTACCAGCGCGAAGAGCGTATGGTCCTTGCCCATGCCGACATTGGCGCCGGGATGCCATTTGGTGCCGCGCTGACGCACGATGATGTTGCCCGGAATCACGGCTTCCGCGCCGAACTTCTTGACGCCGAGGCGCCGGCCTTCCGAGTCGCGACCGTTGCGGGACGAGCCGCCTGCCTTCTTGTGTGCCATGGGATGAACTCCGAAATCTGATGGGCTTGGATGCGGTCGCGGATCGGACCCTCAGGGATCCTCACGCGCCCAGCGTCTGGCGTGCGTCAGGCCGAAATGCCGGTGATGCGGACGACCGTGTGGTCCTGCCGGTGACCGCGCTTGCGGCGCGAGTTCTGCCGGCGGCGCTTCTTGAAGGCGATGACCTTCTTGTCGCGGCCGTGGCGCACGATCTCGCCGGTGACGCTGATGCCCGACAGGGTCGGGGCGCCGACCTGGGTCGCGCCCGCGCCGTCGGCGAACAGGAGGACCTCGCCGAAGGTCACGGCCTCGCCGGCCTCGCCCGCCAGGGAGGCGATGGTGATGGTGTCGTTGGCGGCGACGCGGTACTGCTTACCGCCCGTCTTGATGACTGCGAACATCGTTCTCTCGTGTTCTCGAACGGCCTCCGGGGCGGCTGCCCCTGGACCGGCTTCTTGTTTGAAGTCATTGCGCGGGCTTTCCGCCCGGACAACGCGAAACGCGCGGACCTCAAACAGAGGCCGCGCGCCATGCGGGGTCACTACGGGCCTGATGCCGCCGTGTCAATCCGCGCCGGACTCCCGGGGCTCCGTCAGCGGATCGGGGCGCCGGTCGCCAGGACGCCCTTCGCGACACTGCCCTCGGGGCCGAAGGCGGCCAAAGCCTCGGAGCACCAAGCCTCGCGACCGTCGGCGGCGAGCTGCTGGCGCACCTGCATGGCGCGCTGCTTCAGCTTCTCCTCCAGCATCGCTTCCTGTCCGGCATTGACCCGGGCCGCGAGACGGAGCGTCGTGAGCTGTCCGGCCCTGACCTGCACGCCCGGGCAGGCCTGTTCGGCGATGATGGTCGTCGCCGCCGCCGTCGCATAGTTGTCGAGGGGCGAGGCCGCCGCGGCGGGCGCAGGGGCGCGGGGGGCCGGCGCGGGGACCTGCGCCGTGGCGCCTCCCGCGAAGCACAGGACCAGGGCAAGACTGAAAACACCGGAACGCCGCACGGCACAGACCTCCAGGGTGGCGCCGACCTGCGCGGTGAGACGCCCGTCATGCGCGGGACGAGGCCGGGTGCCGCTGAGGAGAAGCGTCGTCATCTGGGGGCATCCCTTCGCTGCGGCGCCGCGACGGCGGTTGACTACACCCCCGGCGGCGAGGCGTCACCCGCCCGGGAAGATCGCGCGGCTCGACCCGGTCCCATGCGGGGCCGCGGGGCGCCGCACATGAGCGAGCTCCTCGGCGGGTGGGTCCGCCCGCCCGTTCATCCGCATGGTCGTTCCGGAGCGCCGCAGGCGAGCCCGGATCCGGAAACACCGTCGGTTCCCGGCGTCGGCGCGTCGGGCTCCGGGCCCCGCCGTGCGGGACCCTTGCCGGTTGCGAAGCCGCGCTGTCGGCTCCGCGGACCGAGTCGGCCGATCGGGCTGATCGTCAGGGCGCGGCCTTGAACTCGCCCTCGATGCGCAGGCTCACCTCGTCGCCGAGCTGCGGCAGATAGGCGTTGATGCCGAAATCCGAGCGCTTGATGACCGCCCGGCCGTCGAAGCCCACGGTGTAGCGCTGATCCACCGGATGGATGCCGGCCTGATTGAAGGTTGCGTCGATCGCAAAGGGTCGGACCGTGCCGCGCAGGTTCAGGTCGCCGGTGATCCGCGCCGTGGTCGGGCTGGTGGGCTCGACCTTCGTGGCGGTGAAGGTGGCGTTCGGGAACTTGGCCGTGTCGAAGAAGTCCGGGGCTGCGAGGTGCTCGTTCAGGCGCGCGCTCCCGGTCATCACGCCGCCCAGGGGCACGGTGATCTCGAGACGGCTCTTCTCCGGCGCCTTCGGATCGAGCTGGAGCGTGCCGCTGAGACCCGCGAACTGGCCGTAATAGGTCGAGTAGCCGAGATGCGAGACAGACCACGTGATCTTGCCGTGATCCGGATCGAGCACGTAGCTCCCGGGCCGGACCTGCGTCGGATCCGCGCTCGGCGCGACCGGAACGGATGCCGTTGACGGATCGTCCGCCCCCCGCGCCGGGCCGAAGCACAGCAGGCCCAGCAGGGCAAGAAGTGGCGCGCGCATGGTCATCCCCCCGTGACCGGCCAAGCGCGGCCGGCGCGGCGCCCGTGATTTCATGATCTCCCTGCGCGCTCAAGCACGTCTGGCGGAGGGCGCCGCGGTTCTGTAGGCATCCCGCGACAGCGACAGGCGTGGCATGATCGGCAAGCTCAAGGGCGTCGTGGACTCGTTCGGCGAGGATTTCGTGATCCTCGACGTGTCGGGCGTCGGCTATATCGTGCATTGTTCGGCGCGGACCCTGCAGCGCATGCCCAAGGTCGGCGAGCCCGCTTCGCTGTCGATCGAAACCCATGTCCGCGAGGACATGATCCGCCTTTACGGCTTCCGCTCGGATGCCGAGCGGGAATGGTTCCGCCTGCTTCAGACCGTGCAGGGCGTCGGCGCGCGGGTGGCGCTGGGCGTGCTCTCGGTGATGGAGCCCGAGGCGCTGGCCAGCGCCATCGCCACCGGCGACAAGGGCGCGATCAGCCGGGCTCCAGGGGTCGGGCCGCGTCTGGCGGCACGGCTCGCCGCCGAGCTCAAGGACAAGGCCCCGGCCTTCGCGCCGATCGACCCCGCCCTCGTTGCCCTCACGGGAGCCGTCGAGGACGGCGCCGCCCCCCAGCCGGTGGCGGATGCGGTCTCCGCCCTGGTCAATCTCGGCTACCCGCAGGTCCAGGCCGCCGCCGCCATCGCTGCGGCTCTCAAGGGTGCGGGAGAGGGCGCGGAGGCCAAGGTGCTCATCCGGCTCGGCCTGCGCGAACTCGCGCGCTGACGCGCCCCGGAACCGTTGGGGCGCACTTAGATCGCACGCCCTTGACCCGCGCGGGCCGCGGTGCCATGTCGACCGCAGCCAATAAGGCATTGAAAAGCCAGCTACTTTTCAATTCTTCTAAACTGGCGCAGGTGCCCGGGACGGTCGTCGAGGACCGCTGCG
Organism: Methylobacterium sp. 1973; assembly: GCF_040545035.1. NCBI lineage: Bacteria > Pseudomonadati > Pseudomonadota > Alphaproteobacteria > Hyphomicrobiales > Methylobacteriaceae > Methylobacterium > Methylobacterium sp. 1973. The sequence goes on along the minus strand of NZ_JBEPLA010000003.1, from coordinate 318,315 downwards.
GGCGCGGGGATGACGGGATTTGCGGCGCGCATGATCGTCTGTTCTTGTAACGTCATATCGGACGGCGCGGTCCGCGGCTGCCTCGCACCCGGCCCGGGCTGCCCGCGCACGCCCGCGCAGGTCTATGCCTGCCTCGGCTGCAGCCCGAAATGCGGGCGCTGCGCCCGCACGATCCGGGCGATCATGCAGAGTGCCCTGGGCCAAGCCGCGCCGGCGGAGAGCAGCCATGCCTGCACGACGACTTGCGCAAGCGCGTGTAGTTTGGTGAAGTTCCAAACTGCGGATGAGGGAGTCGCGGCCTGATGCTTCTACCCCCCGCCTGAAAGCACGGTAAGGAGTACGGGGGCATGAAGGGCGACACCAAGGTCATCGAGTATCTGAATCGCGGCCTGCGCAGCGAGCTGACGGCCGTCAGCCAGTACTGGCTGCATTTCCGCATGCTCAATGACTGGGGCTACGTCGAGCTGGCGAAATTCTGGCGCAAGGAATCGATCGAGGAGATGAACCACGCGGACCGGTTCATCGACCGGATCCTGTTCCTCGACGGGTTCCCGAACCTGCAGGAGCTCGACCCGCTGCGGATCGGCCAGAACGTCCAAGAGATCCTGGACTCCGATCTCGCCGCCGAGAACGAGGCCCGCAGCCTCTATCTCGAGGCCGCGAAGTACTGCGATTCGATCAACGACCGGGTCTCCAAGCGCCTGTTCGAGGATCTGGCCGAGGACGAGGAGGGGCACATCGACTTCCTCGAGACGCAGCTTGAGCTGATCAAGCAGATCGGCCTGCCGCTCTACGCGCAGAAGCATATCGGCGGCCTCGAGCAGATCGCCCCCGAGAAGGAGTGAGGTTGCCCGGGCTCCCGCCGCTCCTGCGGCAGACGGGGAGCCCGGACACCGACGCAGGACGGACCGGCGCGGTGCGGATCCTGCGCGCAGCAAGGTGGGTTGGGGAACGGAATGCGGCTCGTGGTGGTCGGCGCCGACGGGCGCATGGGGCGGATGCTGATCCGCGCGGTGGCGCAGTCTGAGGGCTGTACGCTTTCGGCGGCGATCGAGCGCCAAGGCTCCCCGGCCCTGGGGCAGGATGCGGGTCTGCTCGCCGGTCTCCAGCCCCTCGACGTGCCGGTCACCGATGACGCGCTCGCGGCCTTCGCGGCTGCCGATGGCGTCCTCGATTTCACCGCGCCCGCCGCCACGGTGGCCTTCGCCGAACTGGCGGCCCAGGCCCGCATCGTCCACGTCGTCGGCACGACCGGCCTGTCCGAGGACGATTTCGCCAAGCTGAAGGCGGCCTCGTACCATGCCCGGATCGTCCAATCGGGCAACATGTCGCTCGGCATCAACCTGATGGCCGAGCTGGTCCGCCGGGTCGCGAAGGCGCTGGGCGACGAGTTCGACATCGAGATTGCCGAGATGCACCACCGCATGAAGGTGGATGCGCCGTCCGGCACGGCGCTGATGCTGGGCGAGGCCGCCGCCGAGGGCCGCGGCGTCGACCTGAAGACGGTCCGCGTCTCCACCCGGGACGGGCATACCGGCGCCCGCCGGCCCGGCGATATCGGCTTCGCCACCCTGCGGGGCGGCAGCGTCGTCGGCGACCACAACGTGATCTTCGCCGGCACCGGCGAGAGCCTGACGATCAGCCACCACGCCGCCGACCGCGGCCTGTTCGCCACGGGCGCCGTCAAGGCCGCGCTCTGGGCGCATCCCAAGCCGCCGGGGCTCTACACGATGGCCGACGTCCTCGGCCTGTGACCGGGAGCGGTGCATCCATGGAACGGCTCCTCGTCCTCGTCCGGCACGGCCAGAGCGAGTGGAACCTCCAGAACCTGTTCACGGGCTGGCGCGACCCGGACCTGACCGAGCGCGGCATCGCCGAGGCCCGGGCGGCCGGCCGCGGGTTGAAGCGGGACGGCTACGGCTTCGATGTCGCCTTCACCTCCGAATTGTTGCGGGCCCAGCGCACCTGCTCGCTGATCCTGGACGAGATGGCTCTCCCGGATGTTCCGATCATTCGGCAGAGGGCCCTCAACGAGCGGGATTACGGCGATCTCTCCGGCCTCAACAAGGACGCGGCCCGCGCCCGATGGGGTGACGCGCAGGTCCATACCTGGCGCCGGTCCTACGACGTGCGGCCGCCCGGCGGCGAGAGCCTGAAGGACACCGCCGCGCGGGTGCTGCCCTACTACCTCGCGGCGATCCTGCCGCGGGTGATGGCCGGCCAGCGGGTCCTGGTGGCGGCCCACGGCAATTCGCTGCGCGCCCTGGCGATGGTCCTCGATGGGCTGAACGAGGAGCAGGTGCCGGATCTCCAGATTCGGACCGGGGTCCCGCTGGTCTACCGCCTCAACGCCGACACCACGGTCGCCTCGAAGACCGTGCTGGAGCAGGATGTCGACGCGGGCCGCTGAGTGGCGACGGAACTCGCCCCCGGCCTGATCCACCATCCCGGCTTCCTCGATGCGACGGCCCGCGCCCGGCTCGCCGCCGAGATCGCCGCCATCCTCGAAACAGCGCCGCCCGTGACGCCGCGGATGCCGCGCACCGGCAAGCCGTTCTCCGTACGGATGTCGAATGCCGGTCCCCTCGGCTGGGTCTCGGACGTCGCGGGCTACCGCTATCAGCCGGACCATCCGGAGACCGGGCGGCCATGGCCGGCGATGCCGCCGACCGCCCTCGCGGCCTGGGCGGTGTTGGCGAACTGTCCGGTGCCGCCGGAAGCCTGTCTCATCAACCTCTACGCGCCGGGGTCGCGCATGGGCCTCCATCAGGATCGCGACGAGGCGGATTTCTCGGCGCCCGTCCTCTCGCTCTCCCTCGGGGCGGCGGCACTGTTCCGCTACGGCGGCCAGAGCCGCGCGGATCCGACGCGCTCGATCCGCCTGCAGGCCGGCGACGCGCTGATGATCGGCGGCCCCTCGCGCCTGATCTACCACGGCATCGACCGGCTCTACCCGGCCGGCGACCTTCTCGCGGAGACGGCCGATCCCGGTTTCCTCCCGCCGGGCGGCCGCTGCAACCTCACCCTGCGGCGCGTCACGGCGCCGGCACCGCCGTGGCGCTAAAGCGATCGCCGGAATGCGGGCCGGCCGCGATGCCGGGCGAGCGGGTCAGCGCGGCAGCGCAATGGCCGGCGATCGCCGGCTTCGTCGCGGCCGAGGCCCGCCTTCAGGAGGCGGTCCTGGCGCAGGGCCGCGTCGCGGCCGCGATCTACGAGTTCGTTCGGTTCGGGCTGAAACAGGGCTGGGCCTGCCTGTTCGGGGGACTGCTTCTGGCGCTGATGCTCGGCACGCGCCTCGTCTGGCCGTCCCACGCGCCGATCGCCCGGTACGACGCCCTGTTCCTCGCCGCCGTGACGCTTCAGGTCATTCTGCTGCGGACGCGGATGGAGACGTGGTCGGAAGCCCGGGTAATCCTGGTCTTCCACGTCATCGGCACGGCCATGGAGGTCCACAAAACCGCGATCGGAAGCTGGATCTATCCCGAGGCGAACCTCTTCCGGCTCGGCGGCGTCCCGCTCTTCACGGGCTTCATGTACGCGGCCGTCGGCAGCTATCTCGCCCGGGTCTGGCGCCTCTTCGACTTCCGGTTCACGCGGCATCCGAGCCTGCGCCTGCTTTCGCTCCTGTCGATTGCGATCTACGTCAACTTCCTCACCGATCATCTCGGCGTCGATCTGCGCTTCGGCCTCATCGGGATCGCGTTCGCGGCCTTCGCCCCCGCGACCGTGTACTTCAAGGTCTGGCGCGCACACCGCGCGATGCCGCTGCTGCTCGGCCTGCTGCTCGTCGCGCTGTTCATCTGGTTAGCGGAGAACCTGGGGACCCTCTCCGGGACGTGGCTCTACCCGAACCAGCGGCAGCACTGGTCCCTCGTCCCGGTGGCCAAGCTCTCGTCGTGGTTCCTGCTGATGATCGTCTCCTACACCCTGGTCGCCCGGGTGAACGGCATCGCGATCGGGCCGGCCGCGACGCCGGCGCCCGCGCGGATGGATCTGCCGCTGGCCCGGGCAGCCCATCTCGGCCTCGCGGCCGCCGTGATCGGGCTGGGGCTGCTGCTGCGCGTGCCGGCGTGGAACCTGCCGCTCGCGGTTCACCACTACGGCGGCGGCATCCTCTGGGGAGCGATGCTGTTCCTGCTGGTGGCCGCCCTGCGACCGGCCGGCTGGGATCTGCGCACCTGCATGATCGCCGCCTTCTTCGGCGCCGGGCTCATCGAAGCGAGCCGTCTCGTTCATACCCCGGCGCTCGACGCCTTCCGGGCAACCCTGCCGGGCCAGCTCCTCCTCGGCACACTCGTCTCCCCGTGGAATCTCTGCGCCTACGCCGTCGGGATCGCCGTCACGGCGGCGTTGGCGGTTTCCTTTCATCGTGATCGCAGGCGCGCGGCATTGCCGGCTTGACAGATCAGGTCGCCGGGCAGACCCATCGCGGGCGGACTAACCCCAAGTTGGGTCCACGAGGAGAACCGGTTTTCGATGCGGATGCGCAACCTGACGCTGCGTCTCGGACGGGTTCTCGGCGCTGCCGCGCTTGCGGTGAGCCTTGGCTCCGCGGCCTGGGCCGGAGATCCTGTCTACCCGCCGGGCTCGCGCTTCGGCTTCGATCCGCCGGCCGACATGTCGCTGTCGCGGCGCTTCTCGGGCTTCGAGCGGAAGGAGGGGGGCGCGACCGTGTCGGTCGTCGAGCTGCCCGCGAACGCCTTCGCGGAACTCGTCAGCGGCTTCACCGACGCCAACCTGTTGAGCCAGGGCTTCGCGGTCGAGAAGCGCGAGGAGGTCAAGATCGGCGACAACGAGGGCATGCTCTACACCGGTGAGCAGCCCGCCGATCCGGCCTCGTCCGCTCCGGCGATCCGGAAGTGGATTCTCGTGGTCGGTACGCCGAGCGTGACCGGACTGATCATCGCCCAGGCGCTGCCCGACGCCGAGACCGAGGCCTCGATGCGCAAGATGGTGACCGGCGTCACCCTCCGGCCTGCGCTGACGCTGACCCAGCAGGTCGACGCGCTGCCCTTCCGCATCGCCGACATGGCGGGCTTTCGGCCGGTGCGGGTGATGGCCGGCAATTCGATCCTCCTCACCAGCGGCCCCAAGGACCAGATGCAGAATCTGGAGCAGCCGATCCTCGTCCTCGCCCAGGCCGTGCAGCAGCCGCCCTCGGCCGAGCAGCGGGACGGCTTCGCCCGCGCCGCCCTGGCCTCGAACCAGACCATGAAGGACTTCGTCATCGAGCGGGCCCAGAGCTACCGCTCGAACGGCGTCGACTGGCACGAGATCGTGGCCCGCGCCCTCGACCAGCCGACCAACCTACCGGTGGTCGTCATGCAGACCATCCGGTTCGCGCCGGATGGCTATCTCCGCGCCCTCGGTGTCGTGCGGCAGGATCAGCGCGACGGCGTCCTCGCCAAGTTCCGCCAGGTCGTGGACAGCGTGCAGGTGAAGTAGCGCCTCACCACACGGCGGCCTGCCCGTCGCGGCGCGGGTCGCTCGCCGCCACGTAGCCTTCGACCGCCGGATCGCCCATCCGCCAGATGAACTGGCCGGCGCCGAAATCCTGGTAGCTGTCCTCGATCACCTCGAGCCGGTGGCCGAGGGCCTTCAGGCGGTCCAGGGTCGCCCGCGGCATCGCCGCCTCGACGTTGATGTCGAGACCCTCGTTCACCCGCCACCGCGGCGCGTCGCAGGCCGCCTGCGGGTTCTGGCCGTGGTCGATCATCCGCACCAGGGTCTGGACATGGCCCTGCGGCTGCATGTTGCCCCCCATCACGCCGAAGCTCATCACCGGCGCGCCGTCCCGGGTGAGAAAGCCCGGAATGATGGTGTGGAACGGGCGCTTGCCCGGCGCCACCACGTTCGGGCTCGCAGGATCGAGCACGAAGCCGTAGCCGCGGTTCTGCAGGGAGATCCCCCAGCCTGGAACGACCACGCCCGAGCCGAAGCCCATGAAGTTCGACTGAATGAAGCTCACCATCATCCCGGATTCATCCGCGGCGGTGAGGTAGATCGTGCCGCCCGCGGGCGGCTTGCCGGGGCCGAAGACCTGGGCGCGGTTCCGGTCGATCAGCTTGGCGCGCTCCGCCAGATAGGCGCGGTCCAGCATGGCTTCGGGCGTCACCTCCATCCCGCGCGGGTCGGCGACGTACCGGTAGGTGTCGCTGAAGGCGAGCTTCATCGCCTCGATCTGGAGGTGCTGCGCCTCCGGTCCGTCCACCGGCAGGCTGCCGAGGTCGAACTGCTCCAGGATGCCGAGCGCGATCTGTGCCGCGATGCCCTGGCCGTTCGGCGGGATCTCGTGCAGCGTGTAGCCGTGGTAATCCTTGGCGGTCGGCGTCACCCATTCGGGGCGGTACGCCGCGAGGTCGGCGGCCGTCATGGCGCCGCCATGGGCCCGCGCGTGCGCGGCGATCGCCTCGGCGATCTCGCCCCGGTAGAAGGCCTCGCCCTTGGTCTCGCCGATCCGCCGCAGGGTCCGCTCGGCGCCGGGAAAGGTCACCAGCTCGCCGACATCCGGCGCTCGGCCGCGCGGCAGAAAGAACTCAGCGAAGCCCGGCTGGCGGGTGATCGCCTCGATCCCGGCGGCGGCCGCCCATTTCTGCTGCACGACGACCGGCGCGAGATAGCCGCGCTCGGCGATGCGGATCGCCGGCTGCATCAGATCGGCGAAGGGGAGGCGGCCGAAGCGCTCGCTGAGCGCGACCCAGGCGCCCACCGCCCCCGGTACGGTGACCGAATCCCAGCCGCGCATCGGCGTCCGTTCCGCCGCACCGTATTTCCGCAGGAAGTAGTCCGGGCTCCAAGCGGCCGGAGCCCCGCCCGAGGCGTTGAGGCCGTGCAGCGCCTTCCCGTCCCACAGGATGCAGAAGGCGTCGGAGCCGAGGCCGTTGCTGCATGGCTCGGTCACGGTCTTGGCCGCCGCCGTGGCGATCGCGGCGTCGACCGCGTTCCCGCCGGCCTGGAGCATCTGGATGCCGGCCTGTGCTGCCAGCGCGTGCGAGGTGGCGACACAGTTGCGCCCGAACATCGGCATGCGCAGGGACGGATACCCGGTCACCCAGTCGAACGGCTTCATGGCACTGTTCCCGGCCTCGGCAGCGGATCTGCTCCCGCGGCACTTGGCATACAGGATATCCGGCGCCGGTGAAGGCGTGCCCGGGATGCATGCCAAACGAAAAACGCGGGCCCGAGGACCCGCGCTTCGCGACGTTCACGCTGTTTGTGGGAGCCGCTCAGTAGGGGCGGCCGTAAAGCGGCGAGGTCGGATCCAGGCGATCGACGAAGGAGAGATCGACGTTGCGGATCGCGCTCGAACGGGCGCCGATGAACGGTCCGTTGGTGATCGGGTCCGGCAGGATCCCGCGGCCGAAGCGGTCGGTCGGGCCGTAGGGCGGGGTCAGCTGATTGGACGCTGCGATCAGGTAGGGGTTCAGAGCCGGATTCCGTGAACCGCCGGCACCCGGGACGTTCGAGGTGAGCGGCACATTGCCGGCATCCAGCCAGCTGCGCGGGCGCACCCGGATCGGGAGCGGGCGGCTGACCCGGTAGATCGGGCCGGAAACGAAACCATCCTGCGCCTCAGCCGGCGCGGAGGCCAGAACGCCGAGGCCGGTGGCGGCGACAACGCCGAGAAGGGCGATCTTGAGCGAGCGCATGGCCAACCTTGTGTATGAGTGCCATCAGTATGGCGACCGAAGCTTAACAGTTCGCCGCCTTTGACAAGAAGACGCTTGGGCGAGGCTGTTGTTCCGCCCTTATGGCTGAGCTTGTGCGATTTGCCACACTGTGGCCTCATTTTTTATTTTGCGGCCGTCGGATTAACGATCCGGTCCGGCTCGAAGGTTCCGCGCCGGCTGTCGCCGGGCAGGCGCTCGCGGGGCCGGGCACGGCAGCGAAGGCCGCCGTCGTGTCGGGATCGGCAAGATCGACGAGGCTCAGCGCATCCAGCAGGCAGGCCACGGCCTGCGGTTCCGGAGGATGGCCGAGGGGGGCGCAGAGCCATCCATCGAGCTGAAACCCCGTCTCCCGGGTGACGAAACCCGTACAGGTCCGCTGCATCGGTCCGGCGAAGGTCATCTCCAGGGTCTCGACCGCGCCGAACCGGGTCCGGATCTGGCCGCGGGCTCCGGTCCGCGCGACCGCTAGGGCAGGGCTGTCGAGGGCTGGGCCGTTGGCGGCCCGCCGGGCCATCAGGACGAACAGCGACGGCGGCGGTCCGGTGAGCGTTCCGCGAGTGAGGACGATCCGCAGCGCAGGCGCCTCGATCGCAGCCACATCGCTGCGCATCAGTGTGTCCTCGCGCAGGCCCGTCCGCGGATCGACCCGGGCGGCGACCCGCACCGGATCGGGCCCAGGCTCGGCGAGGCCGAACCGGGCGGGCGCGATCGCCGGCGGCGCCGGCGAAGCCCGGACGGACGGCACGAAGGCGGTCTGGAGGTCCGGTGCGCGCTGAATCCCGGGGAGGGGGGCGGGCAACCGGGCGAACACGCACACCAGGGCGATCGCGGCCGATGCCAGCGCGAGACGCAGGCCGAGGGATCCCGGTGACCAGCCTGCGCGTGCCGCGGGCGGGCGGAGTCCGACTCGATCGACGAGAGGCGCTGTTCCGATCAGCATCGTGCTCCGTACCGAAGGCGGGACGCGGGATTGGGCGGTCAGCCTCGCACGGCAGGACTGCATGCCCGTTCCCGGCCCGGGTCCGTCACCGGATTCCTCCGCGCAGGGTGAATCAGGCGTTGCGCGGTCGTCGGCCTTGACAGCATGGGCACATGCGCGCCTTGCTCGGCGCGGCCGTCGCCCCCACCTCCGCTGAGGACGGGGTCTGCGGCCGCGCCCGTTCTGCGGGCGCGTCCGGCACGAACGATCCTTCGGCCGATTTTGCTGGCAGGAGCGCGGCACCCGGATCGGTCGGGGTTTTCCGCGCGGAGACAAGAGATGGGTTACAAGGTCGCCGTCGTCGGCGCCACGGGCAACGTGGGCCGCGAGATGCTCGATATCCTGGCCGAGCGGGCCTTTCCCGCCGACGAGGTCGTGGCGCTGGCCTCGCGCCGCAGCCAGGGGCAGGAAGTCTCCTACGGCGACAAGACGCTCAAGGTCAAAACGCTCGACACCTACGACTTCACCGACACCGATATCTGCCTGATGTCGGCCGGCGGCGAGGCGTCGAAGGAATGGTCGCCCCGCATCGGCCAGCAGGGTTGCGTGGTCATCGATAACTCGTCGGCCTTCCGCTACGACGCCGACGTGCCGCTGATCGTGCCCGAGGTGAATGCCGACGCGGTGGTGGGCTTCACCAAGCGCAACATCATCGCCAACCCGAACTGCTCGACCGCGCAGCTGGTCGTCGCGCTCAAGCCCCTCCACGAGGCGGCGACGATCAAGCGCGTCGTGGTCTCGACCTACCAGTCGGTCTCCGGCGCCGGCAAGGAGGCGATGGACGAGCTGTTCAACCAGACCCGCGCCGTCTTCACCGCCGGCGAGATCAAGCAGGGCGGCAAGTTCACGAAGCGGATCGCCTTCAACGTCATCCCCCACATCGACGTGTTCATGGAGGATGGCTACACGAAGGAAGAGTGGAAGATGGTCGCCGAGACCAAGAAGATGCTCGACCCGAAGATCAAGCTGACGGCGACCGCCGTCCGCGTTCCGGTCTTCATCGGGCACGCGGAAGCGGTCAACATCGAGTTCGAGCGGCCGCTCTCGGCCGAGAAGGCCACCGAGATCCTGCGCGCCGCCCCCGGCGTCCTGGTGATCGATAAGCGCGAGAACGGCGGCTACATGACGCCCCACGAGGCGGCCGGCGAGGATGCGACCTACATCTCGCGCATCCGCGAGGACGCGACCGTGGAGAACGGCCTGAACCTCTGGTGTGTCTCGGACAACCTGCGCAAGGGCGCGGCCCTCAACGCGGTGCAGATCGCCGAGATTCTGGTGAACCGCAAGCTCCTGAACCGGGCCAAGCGCGCGGCCTGAGGCCGGTCCTCCTCCCGGCGGGAGGAGGAGCCAGCACCGAAATCCTTGGGACAACGTCCCTAGGATTTGTCACGCGCCCGTCATCGTTCAGGCTCACGCCGCAGACCGGATCACGTGGAGATTCGGTATGCGGCGTTTCTTTGTGTCCTGTCTCGTCGGTCTGTCGATCGTCGGCGCGGCTCAGGCTCAGCCGCAGCCCAGGAATGTCGTCCTATTCATCGCGGACGGGCTCCGCGACGGCATGGTGAACGCCGTGAACGCGCCGGCGATGGACGGCCTGATGAAGGCCGGGGTGCGGTTCACCAACACGCACTCCCTGTTCCCGACCTTCACGATGCCGAACGCCACCGCGATGGCGACCGGCCACATGCTGGGCGATACCGGCCAATTCGGGAACACGATCTACACGGCCTTCCCGGTCCCCGGGGCCGGAGAGAGCCTCACGCCGTTCCTGGAGAGCGACCCCGTCCTCGGCGACGTCGACGCGCATTTCGCCGGCAACTACCTCAACGAGGAGACGATCCTGCGGGCGGCTCACGCCCAGGGGCTCTCCACAGCCAGCATCGGCAAGCTCGGCCCCTCCCTGGTCTTCGACCACACGGCGCGCTCCGGACAGGACAGCATCCTGGTCGACGACAGCACGGGCCGGCCGAGCGGCATCCCGCTGAGCGGCGACCTGCGCACGCGCCTGGATGCGGCCGGGCTTCCGCTGCAGGCGCCGACGCGGGGCGCCAACGGCCTGGCCGGAACCGCCGATTCGCCCGGGACGCTCGCCGCCAATGTCGAGCAGCAGGGCTACTTCACCGATGTGGCGACGAAGGCGGTCCTACCGCTGTTCAAAGCCCGCGGAAAACCCTTCGTGCTCGTCTACTGGTCGCGCGATCCCGACGGGACGCAGCACAATCAGGGCGACAGTCTCGGCCGGCTCGTCCCGGGGATCAACGGACCGACGAGCCTCGCGGCGATCCGCAACGCGGATGCCAACCTGGCCGCGCTGCTCGGCGCACTGAAGGCGCTCGGTCTGGCGGAGACCACGGATGTGATCGTCACCTCCGATCACGGCTTCTCCACTATCTCCAAGGAGAGCGGGACCAGCTTCACCGCGTCGCAGGCCTATAAAGGCGTGCCGAAGGGGCAGCTTCCGCCGGGCTTCCTCGCCATCGATCTCGCGCATGATCTCGGGCTCGGCCTGTTCGATCCGGATGCCAGGGGCATCAGGCTCGCCGCCGACGCCTTTCCGAGCCGGGCCAACGGCCTGATCGGCGCGGATCCGGCCAAGCCCGAGGTGGTGGTCGCGGCCAATGGCGGCTCGGATCTCGTTTACCTGCCGAACGGCGACCGGGCGCTGGCGCGCCGCGTGGTCGACGCCCTGGCGCGTCAGGACTACGTGAGCGGCCTGTTCGTCAGCGCGACCCTCGGCCCGATCCCGGGAACGCTGCCCCTCTCGGCGATCGCCCTCGACGGGTCGGCGCTAACGCCGATGCCGGCCATCGTGGTCAATTTCCGGAGCTTCTCGACCGGCTGCGCCGATCCGACCACCTGCGGGGTCGAGGTCTCCGATACCGGGCTGCAGCAGGGGCAGGGCATGCACGGCAGCTTCTCCCGCGCCGATACCCGCAACGTCATGGGCGCGGCAGGGCCGAGCTTCCGGGCGGGCCTCGCGAGCGCGGTGCCGGCGAGCAATGCCGACCTCGGCAAGACCATCGCCCAGCTCCTGGGCCTCACGATTCCCGGCAAGGGCCGGCTGGTCGGCCGTGTCCTGACCGAGGCGTTGGCCAATGGCAGCACGCCGACCTTCGCCCGGGCGGAGCTGCGCTCGGAGCCGGACGCCGCCGGCCACGTGACGGCGCTCGCCTACCAGACGGTGGGCGAGATCCGCTACTTCGATGCCGCCGGGTATCCCGGCCGCACCCTCGGCCTCGACAACAGTCCTGCCGTGTCGGCCGCCGCGGAGGCGCACTGAGCGTCGCACCGTCCGGCCCGCGGGGCGGAGCGCAGGGAACGCTGTCCAACCCATACCCCTCGTCCCGAGAGACCCGCGTCCGCGGGCTTCGAAGGCGATCTCCAGAGAGCACGGCGCTCCCTGGTCTGCTCCGTCGAGACCCCCGCTGGGCTGCAGGCCCTCAGGCCAAGGATGGCGCGGACGGGTGGGCGTGCGTTGCCGCCTGGTCCGACTACGCCATGCCGAGGGCCTGCATGTAGAGCTCGAGGATCGCCTCCTGCTCCTGGCGCTCGCTGTGATCCTGCTTGCGGATGCGGAGGATCGTGCGGACGGCCTTCGCGTCGAAGCCCCGGCCCTTCAGCTCGGCGAACACCTCTTTGATGTCGCCCATGATGCCGGCCTTTTCCTCCTCGAGGCGCTCCAGGCGCTCGATGAACTGCTTCAGCTCGTCGGCGGCTACGCCCTCGGCCGACGAGACGTCGCCGCCGGGCCGCTGCGCGGCGGTGGGCATCGAATGGGCGTTCATGGGGCTCTCCCGAATGCACGGCGCGGTTGCGCCCTGGACCCGTGGTTAATGGGCCGGCCTTACTGGAAGCTTAGCCGATTCGCTGCCTGCCGGCCGCCGCCTCAATGCTCCTTGGCCTGCGACGCCGCGAAGCCCGCCTGCTGCTGCGGGGTTGCCTCGGTCTGGAAGCGCGCCTTCCACTCGGCGTAAGGCATCCCGTAGACGGCCTCGCGGCTCTCGTCCTTGGTCAGCGGCACGCCTGTCTCATCGGCGGCGTCCTTGAGCCAGTTCGACAGGCAGTTCCGGCAGAAGCCCGCCAGATTCATCAGGTCGATGTTCTGCACATCCGTCCGATTGCGCAGATGCGCGACGAGGCGGCGGAACACCGCGGCTTCGAGTTCCGTCTGGGTCCGGGGATCGATCGCGCTCATCGGTGGCAACTCTCTTCAGGTCGGGCGGCCCGCTCCCGATTTCGGGAGCGGCCGGACGGAGATCAAGCCGCGAGGAGCGGGCGAAGGATGCGGGCGAAGCGCGCGGCCCACTCGGCCTGTCCGTCCGCGCCGGCAATCAGATCCTGGCGGATCTCCACGAGGGCGTTGGCGAGGCCCCGCGCGGTGGCGTGACGGTCGATCGTGTCGCCCGGCAGGCCGCCGCCATACGGCTGGTTGTCGCCGACGGTCAGCCCGGCGGGATCCGCCTCCAGCGCGCGGATGAGGGGGCGGGCAAAGCGCTCGTCCCCGTCGTACAGGATGCCGACCTGCCAGGGCCGCGCGATGCCGCGCCAGTAGGGCGTGAAGCTGTGCAGGGTCAGGAGCACGGGCGGACGGCCGGCCGCCGCGGCGGCGGCGATCGCGTCGTCGATGGCCGCGTCGAACGGGGCGTAGAACCGGGCGATCCGCGCCTGCTTGCCGGCCTCGTCGATCCGGGCATTGCCCGGAACCACGGCGCCGTCTGACAGGCGCATCACCAGCGTCGGGTCGGCGCGCCCGCGATTCGGGTCGATGATCAGCCGCGAGAAGTTCGTGAGGATCGCCGGGGCCCCGAGCTGCGCCGCGAGGCTCCGCGTCACCGCCGCCGCGCCGATATCGTAAGCGATGTGCCGGGCGTATTCCGACTCCGGCAAACCGAGCTCGATATCCGGCGGCACGAAATTCGAGGCGTGATCGCAGGCGATGACGAGGCCGCAGGCGGGGTCGCCGGGGATGATCTCGCAGGGATGCGCGGGCGGGAGGGCCGTTTCTGTCTCCGGACGGGTCACGGGGCTCCGAGGTCTTCAGATCTGTGCGAGGGCGCGGATGGCGCTTGCCGTCGCGCGGCCGCTCGGGCAGATCACCTATCAAGGATCGTGCGCTCACGGCAAGAAACGGGCCCGCCGCCCAGGGAAGAAACGGGCGGGGAGTGTGCGACACAAACAAGAGAGGAGCCCGTTCGACGCCATGACCGAGACCGTTCCGCCCGTCGCCGATGCGGCCATCCGGGATCAGCGCGCGCTCCTCGACGCGATTCTCACGGCCGCGATCCGCGCCGCCCATCCGGATCTCTGCCTGCCGCCCCACCTGCCGGAGCCGAGCCCCGGACGTCTGATCATCCTGGCGGCCGGCAAGGCCGCCGGCAGCATGAGCGCCGTGGCGAGCCGGTTCTACCGCCGGCAGCATGGACTCGGCGACGACCGGATCGTCGGCCTCGCAGTGGCCCGCCACGGCTACGGCCAGGACGCGCCGGGCATCCACATGGTCGAGGCGGGCCATCCGGTGCCCGACGAGGCCGGCATCTCGGCGACCCGGGAGACCCTGCGGCTCGCCACCGAGGCGGGGCCGGACGACGAGGTCCTGGTCCTGCTGTCGGGCGGTGGCTCGGCCAACTGGATCGCCCCGGCCGGCGACCTGACGCTCGTCGAGAAGCAGGCGATCACCCGGGCGATGCTCCGCTCCGGCGCGCCGATCGGCGAGATCAACACGGTGCGCAAGCACATCTCGCGGATCAAGGGCGGACGCCTCGCCCTCGCGGCCCGCAACGCCCGGCGCATCCTGACGCTGGCGATCTCCGACGTGCCGTTCGACGATCCGGCGGTGATCGCGTCGGGCCCGACGGTGCCCGATCCGTCCACGCTCGCCGATGCCCGCGCCATCTGCGAGAAGCGCGGCATCCCGCTGCCCGAGGAGGCTTCGCGGCTCCTCAACGACCCGAACAACGAGACGCCGAAGGCCGGCGACCCCGCCTTCGCCCGCGCCGAGTACCGGATCATCGCCCGGCCGATCGACGCCCTGAATGCCGCCGCCGAGGCCGCCCGCGCGGCGGGCTACGAGCCGATCCTGCTCGGCGCCGATCTCGAAGGCGAGGCCCGCGAGGTCGCTGCCGAGCACGCGGCCGAGGCCAAGCGCCTCAAGGCCGAGGGCCGGCGCGTGGCGCTGATCTCCGGCGGCGAGCTCACCGTCACGATCCGCGGTGAGGGCCATGGCGGCCCGAACCAGGAATACGCCCTGGCGCTGGCGGTGGCCTTGGACGGCGAGCCCGGCATCTTCGGCATCAGTGCCGATACCGACGGGACCGACGGCGGCCGGGGCCTCGCCACCGACCCGGCGGGCGGCCTCATCGATCCGACGACCCTGGAGCGGGCCCGGGCCGCCGGCCTCGACCCGGCCGCGATGCTGGAGCAGAACGACTCCACCGCGTTCTTCGCGGCCCTCGGCGACCTCGTGAACCCCGGTCCGACCTGTACCAATGTCAACGACTGCCGCATCATCCTCGTCAACTAGGTCGCGCGTCTCGGCGGCTCAGCTCCTCCCGGCAGTCACGATCCTCGGCCTCGCGCTCCTCGGCGCGAGCCCCGCCCGGGCGGATCTGCGCCTGTGTAACCAGACCGCCAGCAAGGTCGGGATCTCGCTGGGCTATCGCGACCCGCAGGGCTGGGTGACGGAGGGCTGGTGGGATTTGGCGCCGAAGGCCTGCGAGACGCTTCTCAAGGGCGCGCTGGCGGCGCGGTTCTACTACGTGTTCGCAGTCGACTACACGCGCGGCGGCGAGTGGAGCGGCCGCTCGCTGATGTGCACCCGTGATTCGGAATTCACGATCCGCGGGATCGAGGATTGTCTCGCCCGCGGCTACGACCGGAACGGCTTCTTCGAAGTCGATACCGGCGAGCAGAAGAGCTGGACCATCCAGCTCACCGATCCCAACCGGGCCGAGGCGCCGGCAAAACCGTAACGTGAAGGCGGCGGCCTTGACGCTGTCCGGCGCGGGATGCTCACACCCGTGGCCAAACCTTTGAACGGGCGGCGCTTCATGCTGCACGGCAACGAACAACCGGAGGAATACGCTTGAAACGGTCACGCCGCACGAAGATCGTCGCCACCCTGGGCCCGGCCTCCGATTCGCCGGAGATGATCGAGCGGCTGTTCCGCGCGGGCGTCGACGTGTTCCGGCTCAACATGAGCCACCTGCCGCGCGAGAAGCTGCCCGAGAAGGTGGAGGCGATCCGCACCATCGAGCGGGAGGCCAAGCGGCCGATCGGCATCCTGGTCGACCTGCAGGGGCCGAAGCTGCGGCTCGGCACCTTCGCGGAGGGGGCCGCGATGATCGAGGCCGGCGCCACCTTCGTGCTCGACGGCGATCCGACGCCGGGCGATGCCGCCCGCTGCCACCTGCCGCATCCCGAGATCCTCGAGGCGCTGGAGCCGGGCCACGCCATCCTGCTCGATGACGGCAAGCTCCGGCTGACGGTGGTCGAGACCTCGCACAACCGCGCCGTGACCCGCGTCGAGGTCGGCGGCCGGATCTCGAACCGGAAGGGCGTATCCCTGCCGCATACGGTGATCCCGGTCCCGGCGATGACCGACAAGGACCGGGCTGATCTCGATGCCGGCCTGAACGCGGGCGCCGACTGGATCGCCGTCTCGTTCGTCCAGCGGCCCGAGGACGTGGCCGAGGTGAAGAAGGTCTGCGCCGGCCGCGCCCTGGTGATGGCCAAGATCGAGAAGCCGCAGGCGCTGGCGCGCCTCGACGAGATCATCGAGATCTCCGACGGCCTGATGGTCGCCCGCGGCGATCTCGGCGTGGAGATGCCCCTGGAGCAGGTCCCGGGGGTGCAGAAGCGCATCACCCGCGGCGCCCGGCGCTACGGCAAGCCGGTGGTCGTGGCCACCCAGATGCTCGAATCGATGATCACGGCTCCGGTCCCGACACGCGCCGAGGTCTCGGACGTCGCCACGGCGGTCTACGAGGGGGCGGATGCCGTGATGCTCTCTGCGGAGAGCGCCTCGGGGGCCCACCCGATCGGGGCCGTGGAGACCATGAACCGCATCGCCGAGCAGGTGGAGCGGGACGCGATCTACTGGTCGATCATCCGGGCGCAGAGCGCGACCCCCGACGAGACGGCCGCCGACGCCATCGCGGCGGCGGCGCATCAGATGGTCGATGCCCTGAACCTCGACGCGATCATGGCCTGGACCAATTCCGGCTCCACGGCGCTCCGCCTGTCGCGCGAGCGCCCGAACGCCACCGTGATCGCGCTGACACCCCGGCGCGAGACGGCGCGGCGCCTCGCCCTGGCCTGGGGCACGCACCCGATCGTCACCAAGGATGCCAGCGACGTGGACGACATGTCCTTCCGCGCCGCCAAGTTCGCCGTCCGCGAGAAGTTTGCCGCGGTGGGCGACCGGGTGATCGTCGTCGCCGGCCTGCCGTTCGGCACGCCGGGCGCCACCAACCTCGTGCGGCTGACCTTCATCACCCGCGAGCACGCCGAGAAGGCGTGAGGCGGCAGGCCTCCAGCGCTGCCGGCATCCCGATTGCGATCGGGATGCCGGCCGCCGACGCGGCGGGATCTTGCGCGGACAGCAATTCTCAAAACCGGGCTTGCCACCGTTGCTCCGGGACGACGCGGACGGACGTGTCCTGACCGGCCTACGGCTCAATGCGCGACGGCCGGTTCCGAACCGGCCGCATTGGTCGCCGCGGCCAGCCGGATAATCTCCTCCGTGACCCGCTCGGCGGCGACATACTGGAGCATGTGGCCGATGCCCGGCAGCAGCACGAGCCGCGCCCCCGGGATCGCCCGCGCGAGCGGCACCGACTGCGCGTCGGCGCGGACGATCGGGTCGGCCTCGCCGGAGATCACCAGGGTCGGGATGTGGATCCTGCCGTAGCGCGGGCTCTGCGCCGCGAGGGCTCGCGACAGGCCGAGCAGATCCTGGACGTTGGCGAGCAGCGTCTCCGGTCGCAGAACCAGGTCGGATCTGGCCAAGTCCGGATAATCCGCTTGCGAGGGCTGCGGCTTGAAGACCCGGCGCGCCGCCTCGGGCAGGAACCGCCGGGCGATCGGCGGTCCGATCGTCCGGCTGAGCACCCACGCCACCGGGGGCTTTATGGCGAACCGCCAGTACCACGGCAGATCCGGCATCCGGTCCGGCATGGGCATCGCCACAGGCGCGGCGAGGGCGAGGGCGGAAACCCGCTCCGGGTGATCCAGGGCGAGGGCCAAAGCGAGGGCGCCGGCCCAGGAATGACCGAACACCACCGCCGGCCCGACGCCCATGCGGTTCAGCGCTTCCGCGATCATCCCGGCCTGCACGGACGGTGCCGCGGCGTCGCCGCCGGCAATCCGGTCGCTCCATCCGAATCCTGGCCGGTCGAAGGCGATCACCCGGAAGCCCTGCGCGGCGAGGCGGCGGCCGATCCCCTCCATGGGATCCGACGCGTTGGCCGAGGCCCCGTGCAGAAGGACGACGGGCGGCCCGTTCGCCGGGCCGTCCTGCAGGGTCGCGAGCCGCCCGCCGGTGATCGTCACGAACGGACCCGCGGGCGGGTTGGCCGCGCCGACCCGGAGCGTGATCACCAGCGCCGCCAGGGCCCCGATCGCCAGAACGAGGCCGGCGAGGGCGAAGGGCAGGGCAAGGAGGGTCAGGAGGACGGCGATCACCCGGGTCACAGGTCGCGGCCGTCGACCTCCGGGGTGAGGCGGTTGATCGCCTCGCCGACCTTCTCCATCTGCGGGTAGAGCGCCTTCGCCCGCCGGAACGCTGCCAGCGCACGCGCCTTGTCGTCGAGGGATTCGTAGATCCGGCCCATGGCGGCCCAGGCCTCGAAGTGGCGCGGCTCCAGGACCAGGGCCCGCTGCAGATCGGCCAGCGCATCGTCCTTGTCGGTGAGGAGCCAGAACACCGTCGCGCGGCGGTTCCAGCCCTCTGACCAATTCGGTTCGAGGGCGGTGACGCGGTCCATTAGCTCGGCCGCCAGGGGGAAGTCGTGGGCGGTGACGGCTTGGCGGGCGCGGTCGGTCAGCAGGTCGACGGTCGGGCTGCCGGATCCGGCCATGTGCCGCTCGATCAGGCGCGCGATGCCCTTGGCCTCCGCTGGATCCTCGCTGGCGCGCAGGCGCGCGAACAGGTCATCGAGGCTTGGCGGCTTCGGTGCCGGCTTCGCTTCGGCGGTCGGCCGGCCGGGCCGGGTCGATTGCGGCGCTGCCTGTGCCGCCGGCGGTGTCGCCGCGAGGGCCGGCAGGCAGACCAGGGCGGCGATGAGACGGGTCGGCATCATGCAGCCAGACTGTGCGCCGTCGCCACGTCCGTCAACGTGCCGCGGTGCCGCGCGCACGCGGAAACGGCCGCACCCGGTGGACACGGCCGTTTCCTCGATCGGTGCCGTTCTCCGTCCGGCCTCGGCCGGTCGGAACGGTCTCAGCCCTGGCGGGCCTTGAAGCGCTTCTGGGTCTTGTTGATCACGTAGACCCGCCCCTTGCGGCGCACGAGCTGGTTGTCGCGGTGGCGGCCACGCAGGGACTTGAGGGAGTTGCGGATCTTCATCGGTCTTTCGAGCCCGGAGGGCCGTCCATCAGTAAGGGATCGGGAACGTAGCCTTGAGGCAGGACGCGCAGTCGCGTCCGGCGATCACGGCTCACGCATCGCGGGATGGCGCGGCCATATCAGGAGTCGCCCCCACAAGGCAAGGCGCAGCGGGCATCGTGCTGCCGGTCCTGCTCAATGGACGCTGTCGAGATCCGGCACCGCCGGGGCGATCACGAGCTGCCGGCCGATCTGGTGCAGCAGCATGTCGAGGAGCGGTTTCAGACGGTCGAAACCCGGCCGGGAGAGGCCATTCTCCGCAGCCGTGTAAAGGGCCAGCGCCATCTCGGCGACCTGATCGATGCCGCCGGCGGCGGCATCCGTCGCGTAGAACGCCGATTCGTCGAGAAAGCCCTCACGGCTGCACGCCGTCACATCGATGACGATCCCGTGGGCCTCGTCCACGACGCCCTCGGCGTTCCGGATATAGCGGCCGCGCACGAGCACCCAGCGGACCTCGCCGGGTACCGGTACGGTCCGGTACTGCGCGATATACAGGCCGCCCTTGCGGCGAAGGTCAGCGATGATGCACCCGATCCGTCGCCTGTCCTCGGGATGGATGTGCTCCAAGAACGCCGCGAAGGGCGTACCCCGACTACCTTTCGGCCGCGGCAGGCCCAGGACCGTCGCGGCGGCGGCGTCGCATTCGAGGACGTCGTCGGCGATGTGCCAAGTCCAGGTCCCGACATCCGATTCGGCCAGGGCACGCATCCCCATGCGGCCGCTCCGCCGCTTCGTGTGCACACCGACGCCCACAGACTCGATCTCCAGGTCCGTCCGGACGCTCAGCCCGGCCGACTTATTTGGTCGACACAATACTGAGACCGCCGAAACGGCACAACGCATGGGAGTGACAGATCAGGATGGTGTTCGAGGGTAGCGACGCCATCAGGAACGATAGTAAACGCCGGTCAGCGTGCCCTTTGCGAGGACGTGCCCGCGCATCGCATCGATCAGTGCGCCCCGGCCCGGCGCCTCGGCCAGGGCGAGAGACTGCCGCAGCGCGAAGATCTGGAAGACGTAGTCGTGCGGCCCGTGGCCCGTCGGAGGATCCGGCGGCAACCATTCCGCGCGCAGGAAGCTGTTTTGGCCCAACGCGTGGCCTGAGACCGGGTGCCCGGGGCTCGCCAAGGCACCTTCGGGCAATTCGGCCGGCTCGGGCGGGATCGCCCAGGCAATCAGGTGGACCAGCGGACGCGGCGTCGGGCTCCCGGCGTCCTCGACGAGGATCACCAGGGCAGCGGTGTCCGCGGGCAGGCCGCTCCAGGCGAGCGGCGGGGACACGCCCGCACCGTCCGCGGTGAAGCGGGCCGGCATGTCCGCCCCGTCCGCGAAGGCCGGACTGGTCAGCGTCACGGTGTCGGGAATGTCGGAGAAGTCCGAATGGACCGCCGTCTTGTCCAGACCGGCTTTCAGGCCCGACAGGGCTTCGCCGACCGCCCCGGGGATTTTCTCAAGCATCGCCGCGCTCTCCGTCCCGTCTCCAACGGCGGGGGACGCAACCCGTTCACGCAGAGCGTTCGGCCGCGACCATATAGTTCACGGCCGTGTCGCGGCTTGTGCGCCAACCATCCGTGAGCGGATTGTAGACGACCCCCACCGTGTCGGTGACGGCGAGCCCTCCCGCCCGGATGGCGCGGGCGAGTTCGTCGGGCGTCACGAATTTCTGCCAGTCATGCGTGCCCCGCGGCAGCCAGCCGAGCACATATTCGGCGCCGACGATGGCCAGCGCGAAGGAGCGCAGAGTCCGGTTCAGGGTGGCCCCGAACAGCAGTCCGCCGGGCTTAACCCCCGCGCAGGCGGTCCGCACGAAGGCCGGCATGTCGGAGACGTGCTCTACCACCTCCATGATCAGTACGGCGTCGAAACGCTCGCCGCCGGCGACCACCGCTTCGATGGTCGCGCCGCGATAATCGACCGGCACGCCCGCCGCCTCGGCATGGGCCCGGGCCACCGCGATGTTCTGCTCGGCCGGATCGAGCCCGGTCACGCGTGCGCCGAGCCGGGCGAGGGGTTCCGAGAGGACGCCGCCGCCGCAGCCGACGTCGCAGATCGAAAGCCCGTCCAGCGGAAAGGGCGCGCGCGGATCGCGTCCGAACCGTCGGCACAGGGCGTCGCGGATATAGGCGAGCCGCACCGGATTGAACCGGTGGAGGACGCGCATCGGGCCGGTCTCGTCCCACCACGTGGCGGCGAGCGCATCGAAGCGCGCAACCTCACCGCGGTCGACGAACCCGTCCGTGGCCCGATCCGTGGCCCGATCCGTGGCTGCCCTGTCCATGCGCGTTCCGTCCTCATGCCGGCGCCGCCCCGATCCGGTCCGCCCCTCTATCCGGGCTGGCCGGGTAGGCCGGATCCGCCGCGATGCGTCGTGTCCGCGCTCTAGCATGGAGATCGCTCGGAAGTCGCCGCGGCGCGCGGGCGCCATGCTTGGCTGGTTGTTGACACTCTACCGAGCCGCTTGTACCCGCCGGGCACCGTCCGGACCGGGCTGCAGCGGTCCGTCCAATCGCCACCGGGAACCCGCGACCGAGAGACCATGCCCCGTCTGGTGATGAAATTCGGCGGCACCTCCGTCGCCAACGTCGACCGCATCCGCAACGTGGCGCGCCACGTCGCCCGCGAGGTGGCGGCCGGCTACGACGTTGCCGTGATCGTCTCGGCCATGTCAGGCAAGACCAACGAGCTGGTCGACTGGGTCAAAGACGCGAACGCCCTCTACGACCCGCGGGAATACGACGCCGTCGTGGCCTCGGGCGAACTCGTCACCGCGGGCCTCCTGGCGATCGCTCTCCAGAAGGACGGGGTCAAGGCCCGCTCCTGGCAGGGCTGGCAGATTCCGGTCGTGACCTCGGACGCCCATGGCTCGGCGCGGATTGCCGAGATCGATCCCAAGAACCTCGAGGCGGGTTTCGCAAAGGGCGAGGTCGCGGTGATCGCCGGCTTCCAGGGCGTCCATGCCGAGACCGGCCGGGTGACGACGCTGGGCCGTGGCGGCTCCGACACCTCGGCGGTGGCGGTCGCGGCTGCGATCGGGGCCGAGCGCTGCGACATCTACACGGACGTGGACGGCGTCTACACCACCGATCCGCGCATCGTGCCGAAGGCCCGCCGCATGGAGCGGGTGACCTTCGAAGAAATGCTGGAGATGGCCTCGCTGGGCGCCAAGGTGCTGCAGGTCCGCTCGGTGGAGCTTGCCATGGTCCACCGGGTGCCGACCACGGTCCGGTCCTCCTTCGATCCGCCGGACGCCGCGCGCCCGGGCACCCTCATCTGCGACGAGGACGACATCGTGGAACAGCAGATCATCACCGGGATCGCCTTCTCCCGGGACGAGGCGCAGATCACCCTGCGCCGTGTCAAGGACAGCCCCGGCGTGGCCGCCGCGATCTTCGGGCCGCTGGCCGACGCCAACATCAACGTCGACATGATCATCCAGACCGTGTCGGGCGACCAGTCGACCACCGACATGACCTTCACGGTGCCGGCTTCCGAGTACCAGCGCTCGCGCGCCATCCTCGACGAGGCCCGCACGCAGATCGGCTACGCCCAGATCGAGGGGGCCACCGATGTCGTGAAGGTATCGGCGATCGGCGTCGGCATGCGCAGCCATGCGGGCGTGGCCGCCAAGGCGTTCAGGGCGCTTGCCGAGAAGGGGATCAACATCCGCGCGATCACCACCTCGGAGATCAAGTTCTCCGTGCTGATCGACGCCGCCTATACGGAGCTTGCCGTGCGTACGCTTCACTCGCTATACGGCCTGGACCAGGCCTGAGCCTGGGACGACGCGGGTTCGAGCGGGTCGCGTGGTGTGAACTAGACAGTCACGGGCCGATCCGCCGATCTCAGAGCGTCTCTGGGACCAGCGGTCCGGTCCATCCGGTGCCAGCCGTCCCGGGTTTGGCGCCAAGGTTGCAGGGTGGTCGACGCCAAGGCCACTCACCGACGCTGGAACGACGAACCGATGCCCGCTGCGCCCGGAGGCCCGCGCCTGCTGCTGCGCCGCCTCCGCGAAGCGATGGCGGAGCCGGTCAGCCCCCAGGCGCGCCTGGATCGCATCGTCGTCCTGATCGCCGCCAATGTCGTGGCCGAGGTCTGCTCGGTCTATGTGCTGCGCGATGACAACACCCTCGAACTGTTCGCCACCGAGGGCCTCAACCGCGAAGCGGTCCACCAGACCCGCATGCGGACCGACGAGGGCCTGGTCGGCCTGATCGCCCGCACGGCAGAGCCGCTTTCCCTTTCGGATGCGCAGAACCACCCGGCCTTTTCGTACCGTCCGGAGACCGGCGAGGAGGCCTATCACGCCTTCCTGGGCGTGCCGCTGCTGCGGGCGGGCAACACGCTCGGCGTCCTGACGGTCCAGAACAAGACCTATCGCGTCTACTCCGAGGAGGAGATCGAGGCGCTCCAGACCACCGCCATGGTGCTCTCGGAGATGATCGCCTCGGGCGAGCTGGAGGGGCTGGCCCCCGATGCCGGCACCGCGGCCCGCCGCCCGGTCCTGGCGCGGGGCATCGCGTTGGCCGACGGCATCGGCCTCGGCTACGTGGTGCTGCACGAGCCCCGCGTCGTGGTGAAGACGCTGATCGCCGAGAACGTCGACCGCGAGGTCGCGCGCCTCGACGCGGCCATCGAGGAGGTCCGCTCGGCGATCGACGCGCTGGTGGAGCGCGGCGACCGGATCGGTACCGCGGAGAGCCGCGAGGTTCTCGAGACCGTCCGAATGTTCGCCCACGACAAGGGCTGGCTCCGGCGCATGCGGGAGGCCGTGGCGTCGGGCCTGACCGCAGAAGCCGCGGTCGAGCGGGTCCAGTCGGACAACCGCGCGCGGATGATGCGCCAGTCGGATCCGTATCTGCGGGAGCGGCTGCACGATCTCGACGATCTCGCCAACCGCGTCCTGCGCACCCTGATCGGCTCCGAAGCGGCCGGAACCATGGTGCTGCCGGAGAACGCCATCCTGGTGGCGCGCACCATGGGGCCGGCGGCCCTCCTCGACTACGAGGCCTCGACCCTGCGCGGCATCGTCCTGGAGGAGGGGGGGCCAACCAGCCACGTGGCGATCGTCGCCCGGGCGCTGGGCATCCCGGCCGTGGGCGAGGTGGAGAATGCCTCCGCCCTGTGCGACGCGGGCGATGCCATCATCGTCGACGGCGTGGCCGGCGAGATCCATGTCCGGCCCGGTCCCGAGGTCGAGGCCGCCTATGCCGAGATGGTGCGCCTGCGCGCCCGGCGGCAGGAGCAGTACCGGGCGCTGCGGGACGTGCCCGCCCAGACCCGCGACGGCGTGCGCGTCGGCCTGCACCTCAATGCCGGCCTGCTGGTCGATTTCAGCCACCTGCAGGAGACGGGCGCCGAGGGCGTGGGCCTGTTCCGCACCGAGCTGCAGTTCATGGTGGCTCAGCGCATGCCGTCGGCGGCCGAGCAGGAGGAACTGTACCGCAAGGTCTTCGCCGCCTCGGCGGGCAAGTCCGTCACCGTCCGCACCCTCGACATCGGCGGCGACAAGATCCTGCCCTACATGGCCAAGCTCGAGGAGGAGAACCCCGCCCTCGGCTGGCGGGCGATCCGCATCGGCCTCGACCGGCCGGCTTTGCTGCGCATGCAGCTGCGCGCCCTGCTGAAGGCCGCCGACGGCGACCCGCTCAAGATCATGTTCCCGATGGTCGCCACGGTGGACGAGTTCGTGCGCGCCCGCGGCATCGTCGAGCGGGAAAAGGCCTACCTGAAGCGCCACGGCTACCGGCTTCCCACCGATTGCCGCCTCGGCGCGATGATCGAGGTGCCCTCGCTCCTGTTCCAGATCGACGAGATCGCCCGGGAGGCCGATTTCCTGTCGGTCGGCTCGAACGACCTGATGCAGTTTCTGTTCGCTGTGGACCGGGAGAATCGCCGGGTCGCCGACCGCTTCGATCCGTTGAGCGTGGCGGCCCTCCGCGCCTTCCGGCTGATCGCCGAGCGGGCCAACGCGGCCTCCTGCCCGGTGACGGTCTGCGGCGAGATCGGCGGCCGCCCCCTCGACGCCATGGCGCTGATCGGCCTCGGCTACCGGCAGCTGTCGATGTCGCCGGCCGCGATCGGGCCGGTCAAGGCCATGGTGCTGAGCCTCGATGCGGGTGCCATCGCCGAACTCATCGACGCCGAGATGGCGCGGATGCATGACGGCGACTCCCTGCGCCCGGCGCTCACGGCCTTCGCGCACGCCCACGGCATCCCTATTTAACCGCGACCCTTGCCGAACATTCGGCCGGGGTTGTACGGCAACGCCACGACGCTTTCGGCCGACGCGCCGCGGCTTCCGCTCTCGAACGGAAGGGGCGTGGATTTGGGGGAAGTCCTGCCGGGTCACGGTCCCTCCAAGCCACGCGCCTCTTCCCCCCGAGACGAGACCCGCGCCCAGCCCGGAACGGCACGCGCAGACCTGCAGAAACACGGGCGATGATCCCCTTTCCCACCGAGCGCCTCGACGCCATCCTGGCGCGGCACGACATCGTCACCGCGCAGCTCGGCTCCGGCGAGATCGATCCGGAGACCGTGGTCCAGCTCTCCCGCGAGCTGTCCGACCTCGACCCCGTCGTGGCGGCGATCCGCGGCTACCGCGCGGCCCTGGACAACCTCGCGGGCGTCGAGGCCCTCATCGACGAGCCGGGCACGGATCCGGAGATGCGGGCCCTCGCCGCCGATGAGAAGCCGGAGGCGCAGGAGGCGCTCGAAGCCGCGCACCGGGCCCTGCAGGTGCTGCTCCTTCCGAAGGACGCCGCCGACGAGAAGAGCGCGATCCTGGAAGTCCGCGCCGGGACCGGCGGTGACGAGGCGGCCCTCTTCGCCGGCGACCTGTTCCGGATGTACGCCAAATACGCCGAGTCGAAGGGCTGGCGGGTCGAGGTAATCTCCGAGAGCGAGGGCACGGTCGGCGGCTTCCGCGAGGTCGTGGCCGAGGTGAAGGGCCGGGGCGTCTTCGCCCGCCTCAAGTACGAGAGCGGCGCCCACCGGGTGCAGCGCGTGCCCGACACCGAGACGCAGGGGCGGATCCACACCTCCGCCGCCACCGTGGCGGTACTCCCGGAGGCCGAGGAGGTCGACATCCACGTCAACGATGCGGACCTGAAGATCGACACGATGCGGGCCCAGGGCGCGGGCGGCCAGCACGTCAACAAGACCGAATCGGCAATCCGCATCACCCACCTGCCGACCGGCATCGTGGTGTTCGTCCAGGAGGAGCGGTCGCAGCACAAGAACCGCGCCCGTGCGATGGCACTCCTGCGCGCACGGCTCTACGACGCCGAGCGCAGCGCGAAGGATTCGGCCCGGGCGGCCGACCGGAAGGCACAGGTCGGCTCCGGCGACCGCAGCGAGCGGATCCGGACCTACAATTTCCCGCAAGGAAGGGTGACCGATCACCGGATCAACCTGACCCTCTACAAGCTCGAGGAGGTGATGGCCGGGACGGCCCTCGACGAGGTGGTCGACGCCCTGATCACCGAGCATCAGGCCGAGCTTCTCGCCGCCGAGGGGATGGCCTGAGCCATGTCGTGAGGCCGGCCGCGATGCAGAACAGATCGCGCCGCGAGGCGCTGCGAGCCTGCACGGCACGGCTGCAGGTCGCGGGTGTCGTCGAGGCGGCAGGCGATGCCCGATTCCTCCTGCTCGGAATCCTCGGCCTGGAGACGCGCGACCTTCTGATCGAGGGCGAGCGCCGCGTCAGCGCGGACGAAGCCGCGGCCCTCGACGCGGCGCTCGCCCGGCGCCTCGCCGGCGAGCCGGTGGCCCGTATCCTGGGCGCCTGGGAGTTCTGGGGCCTGCCCTTCCGGCTCGGTCCCGACACCCTGGTGCCGCGCCCGGACACCGAAATCCTGGTCGAGGTCGCGCTGGCCGCGGTGCCCGACCGGACCGCGCCGGTGCGCTGCCTGGACCTCGGCACCGGAACGGGTTGCATCCTGACGGCCCTTCTTTCGGAACTGCCCCGGGCCAGCGGGGTCGGGCTCGATCGCTCGGACGGGGCCCTGCGCGTCGCCCGGGACAATGCCGTCGCCAACGGCGTCGGCGACCGGGCCCGCTTCGTCGTCGGCGATTGGTGCGAGGCCCTGAGCGGGACCTTCGACCTCGTCGTCTCGAATCCGCCCTACATCGCCCATGACGTGATCGCGACCCTCGACCGCGAAGTCCGCATGCACGATCCGCCGGCGGCCCTGGATGGCGGCGTCGACGGCCTCGACGCCTACCGGAGAATTCTCGACGGTGCGGCTGGGCTGCTCGCCCCGGGCGGCAGGCTCGTCCTGGAGATCGGCTACGATCAGGCCTCGGCGGTGCGGGCCCTTGCATGCGCGGCGGGCTTCCCGGATCGGGGATTGACCCGCGACCTCGCCGGCCGCGACCGCGTCGTGAGTTTCGACCGGCCACAGGGTCTTTTATCCGGCCACAGGGATGCCTAAGTCAGGGTTGAGCATCGCGTCACCGAAAAATTGCTTGTTGCATCAACCGGGGAACGCTAGAGTCGGCTTGAAGATCGCGAACCGTCCGTTAAGACGGACGGCTGTAAGGTCGGTGGTGACCATGGGTCGCCGATTGGTTCGCTGATCCCCCTTAACCGTCGAACCAGAACGCGCCGGTGCCAGCGCGGCGGTGCGACACAATCGAACCTGACAATCAACTGAGGATCGGCGGCTTTAACCGGGCGCCCGCTTCGAGGGATGGTCAGGCAGACGCGCGGACCGAAGAGCGGTCGCACGCGCGGCGCCGCCGGATGCGCTTGGCCGGATTGCGCCAGGAGATCCGCCCGGGCGCCTCCGTAGACAGTCGTTTGCGTGAACGAGGGTCATTACAGACCGATGAGACCAAACCAGAATCGACGGATGCGCGGCCGGAACCGGCCGAAGGGTCCGAATCCGCTGACGCGCTCGTACGAATCCAACGGTCCCGACGTCAAAATCCGCGGCACGGCGCAGCACATCGCCGACAAGTACGCGCAGCTTGCGCGGGATGCTCTGGCGGCCGGCGATCCAGTTGCGGCTGAAAACTACTTCCAGCATGGCGAGCACTATTTCCGCATCGTTTCCGGTGCCCAGGAACAGAATCGCCCGGCTAATACCGCCGGCTACGCCAGTCGTCCCTATGATGACGACATGGAAGAGGGCGACGACGAGGCCCAGGGCAACGGCGGATCGCAGAACGGTCACGGCTATAGCGGCTATGAAGACGCCGATCCCGGCCAGCAGCCGCAGCCCTACGAGGGTCGTCAGGACGGAAACCAGGACGGTCGGCAGGGCCGTGACCGGTTCCAGAACCGCGATCAACGGCGGTTCGACAACGGCGGGCGCCAGGATTACCGGCGTCAGGACCAGCCGCGTCAGGACTATCAGCGCCAGGATTATCAACGGCCGGACTATCGGCAGGAGAACCGGCAGGACCGTCAGGATTACGGGCGTCCGGATTATCGCCAGGAGCGTCACGACGGCCGGCAGGACCGCCAGGACGTCCGGCAGGATCCTCGCCAAGATACGCGTCAAGATACGCGCCAGGATGCTCGGCAGAATGATCGGCAAGACGCCCGGCAGGACACGCGCGGCGATCAGGGGCGTTACGAGAGCGGCCGCGGCGAGGCTCCGCGGTCCGAAGCCCGGCAGGAAACGCGTCCGGAGGGGCGGCCCGAGCGGGCTCCCCGCGGCGAGGCCGGACGTCAGGGCGAGACAGCGCCCCGTCGTGAGCGCCGCCGCGAGCCTGCGCCTGTCGTGGAGGCCGAGGAGCCGACCGGCCTGCCGGCATTCCTGATGGCCCCTGCGCGTCCCGCCCCGCCGGCTGAACCGTCGCCTGCTCCCGAGCCGGAGGCTGCGGCCGAGGAAACTCCGGCCGCCAAGCCCCGCCGCCGCCGCCGCCCGCGTTTCGAGAGCGCCGCGGACGAGGGCAGCGCCAACACGTCGCCGGCAGACGTGCCGACCGAGTAAGCCAAAGCTGCAGGAAGCACTGAAGAGAGGCCGTTCCGGGCAACCGGAGCGGCCTCTGTCGTTACGGGCTCAGCTTGGCACGGTTTTCCAGTCCGGGCAGGCCTGGACCCGGTGGATCAGACGGTGCCGCCGGCCGCTCGCGCCGAACGGCCCGATCTTCCAGTCCAAAGCCGCTTCCGCAGGCGGGAGCTCGACTTTGAACAGCAAATCGAGGCTGTCGGTGATGCGCCCCGACCGATCCTCCGCGCGCTGCACCGTGTCGGTGTTCAGGCAGACGCGCTCGACCCGGCCTGCCAGGGTGTCCAGGACTCTCAGGTGGGTCTCGACCAGATGTGCCCCGAGAAGGGGCGGGGCCGCGCGGCCCCGGGCCTCGTGGGCCTCGATCGAGGCGGTCGGAAGCTGCGACAGCAGGTTTGCCGAAACGATGAGGTCGGCGCCAGTGCAGAGATCCGCCCAGGACCCGGCGAGGCCTGCACTGATCTCGGCGGTCACCAGCGCCACGTTCGGGTATCGGCGGGCGGCGGGCCGGCCAGGGATGCACGGCATCCACGAGGCCGATCCGATCGAACAGGCGGGCGAGATCGTCCGGCGGCACGTCGTCGAGCAGGCCGGAGCCGAGCACGACCGCATGTCGGCAATGCCCCGTTCCCTCGGCCGCCGCCGCGATCGTGCCCCGCGCCTGCGCGAGATGCGGTGCCCAGACCGCCCGGCAGCGGCGCTATCGCGCGTGAAGCAGGCCGCTCTGCCGGACATAGCCAAGCCTGCGCAGGGGCCGCGGCGCTGGATTGACGACCGACAGGGCCCAGGCGACCAGCACCGCCGGCCGGCTCACTCCGCGTCGGAGGGCGCGGTGTGCGCCGAGGTGCCGCGATAGCCGGTCGCGAGGACGTAGAGCTCGCTCGAATCGGCTCGGCTGGCGGCGGGCTTGACGTGGCGGACCGTGGCGAAGTCGCGCTTCAGGTCGGTGAGCAGGGCGCCCTCGGTCCCGCCCTGAAGCACCTTGGCCAGGTAGGCGCCGCCCGGCCCAAGGATCTCCCGGGCGAATTCCGCCGCCGTCTCGGCGAGGCCGATGATGCGCAGATGGTCGGTCTTCTTGTGGCCGGTGGCGTTGGCGGCCATGTCGGACATCACGAGGTCGGCCGGGCCGCCGAGCATGCCGGTCAGCCGCGCCGGCGCCTCGGGATCGAGGAAATCCAGGGTGATGAACTCGACCCCGGCCATAGGCTCGATCTCCAGGAGATCGATGCCCACGATCCGGCCCGACGGTCCGACCACCCGGGCGGCCACCTGCGACCAGCCCCCGGGAGCCGCGCCGAGGTCGACGATCTTCTGGCCGGGCCGGAGCAGCTTGTAGCGCTCGTCGATCTCCAGCAGCTTGTAGGCCGCCCGCGAGCGATAGCCCTCGCGCTTGGCCCGCGCCACATAGGGATCGTTGAGCTGGCGCTCCAGCCAGCGCTTCTGCGACAGGGTCCGTCCACGCCCGGTCTTCACCCGCTGCTTCAGGTCGCCCCGGACCCCGCCGCCGGAGCTCGCGCCGCCGCGACGGTCGCTCATCGTGGGGCCCTCATCGGACAGCCTTCCGGTTCCAGACCCCGTCCTCCCGCATCATGTTCATCAGCAATCCTTCGCGCAGGCCGCGATCGGCGATGCGCAGGCGCTCCGAGGGGAACGCCCGGCGGATCGCCTCGAGGATCGCGCAGCCCGCGAGCACGAGATCGGCGCGGTCGCGACCGATGCAGGGGTTGTCGGCGCGCTGCTCCAGCCGCGTGTCGAGCAGGTCGTCGATGGCGGTGGAGACTGCGGCGTCGGTCATCCACAATCCATCGACCCGCCGGCGCTCGTAGCGCGCGAGCCGCAGATGCATCGCCGCGATGGTCGTGACGGTGCCAGACGTGCCGAGAAGGTGGAAATGGGGCGCGGTCGCGGCGGCAGCGGCCCGGAGGGCGAAGGCGGACAGCTTCTCGGCCACCTCCTCGACCATGCCCTCGAACATGCGGCGGGTGACCTCGGCGCCGCCGTGGCGCTCGGCCAGGGTCACCACGCCCACGGGCAGCGAATCCCAGGCGCGGATCCTGAGCGTCGGATCGGTCGACGGATTGGCCGCCGCGCCGTCCAGCCACGCGATCTCGGTCGAGCCGCCGCCGATGTCGAAGATGATCACCGATTCGGCCAGCGGATCCGCCAGCGCCGCGCAGCCGGTGACCGCGAGATAGGCCTCGGTCTGCCGATCGACGATCTCGAGGTCGAGGCCGACGCCGCGGCGGACGCGCTCCACGAAGGCGGCCCCGTTCACCGCGAGGCGGCAGGCCTCCGTGGCGATGATCTTGGCCCGCTGCACGCCGCGCGCCTGCATCTTGGACCTGCAGATCCGCAGGGCCTCCACGGTCCGCTCGATGGCCGCCTCGCTGAGGCGGTCCGACGTGCCGAGGCCCTCGCCGAGACGGACGATCCGTGAGAACGCATCGATCACCCGGAAGCCGCTGAAGGTCGGCTCCGCGACCAGCAGGCGGCAATTGTTGGTGCCGAGGTCGAGCGCCGCGTAGGCGGCGCGCCGACGCTCACGGCCCGGCAAGGGGGCTGGCGTCTGAAGCGGCACCGCGCCGGTCTGGATTCGGGACGGCGCGGCCGCGGCGGTCTCGTCCCTCATCGGCGCGGCCGTCGATCCTTCGGGTCGGCCTTGAGCGTCGCGCTCGGCCTTTGTTGATCTGTGACCCTACAGGCTCAGCGGGGAACTGCAACGCCCCATCGCGGTCGCGATCAGGCGACGGCCTTCATGGCGCTGGCCCGGCGCGGGATCGGGCGTAGGAGACTCTTCACCTGGGAATAGGGGCGGGGCCGATTGATCACCTCGTCCAGGCGCGACCACAGGGTCTTCGGCGAGAACGGCTTGGCGATGATCTCGTTGACGCCGAGCGCCACCGCACGGTCGACCACGTTCCGGCGCGGCTGGGCCAGCATCAGGATGATCGGGATCGTGGGGCAGGGAGAGGTGGTCGGCGTCCGCGCGAGCCGGATGAACTCCTCGCCCGACAGGATCGACAGGTCCCAGTCGATGATGCTGATATCGGGTTTGCTCTCGGCCAGCACGCCCAGCGCCTCCGCCCCGTCCGGCGCCTCCAGGACCCGCTTGATACCGACGCGCATCAGCATGTCGCGCACGATTCGGCGGATGTAGAGACTCTCGTCGACGACGAGGGCCGAGAGATCGGGGAAGGTCGGGGTCGCGATCATGGCCGGCGGGCTCTGCGGGGCGCGGCGCCGAGTCTAGGCGGGACAGCCTTTGCGTTTCGCTAATGCCTTCCCTCGAATGAGTAAGGACCGACCCGGGATCGGGGGCGGACTCCGTTGTTTGCCGCAAGAAAGTAACGAAACGGGCGCGTCTGAGCCAAGAAGGTCCTTGCGGTCAAGGCCCGATTGCGTCAGGACTGGGGCGTTATTCTTGGTTACCGCGACCTGGGGTAATGATAGTGCGGGGCGTGGGCTGTCTGGGATGGCGCGCACGCGGTATTCGAGACAAGGGCGGCGGACGGTTTTTGCGAGCTTTCGATGGGACGTGGTCGTGATTTCAGGGGGCCGCAGAAGCGCGGCTTCGACGAGGGTGGCGAGCCGAGATGGCCTGATCAGGCACCCCCGAGCGGCGGATACGGCGGCGGCGGTTTCGGCGGTGGCGGCGGCGGTTTCGGCGGCGGCGGTTTCGACCGTGGTCCGGCGCGCGGCGCGGCACCGGTCGCGTCCGGACCGGAGCGCGATGCGACGGTCAAGTGGTTCAACAAGGAGAAGGGCTTCGGCTTCGTCGAACTCGGCGACGGTTCGGGCGATGCCTTCCTCCACATCCGCGCCGTCGAGGCGGCAGGCCACGATGACCTGATGCCGGGCACCCGGCTGACGGTCACGACGGCCCAGGGTCAGAAGGGCCCGCAGGTGACCAGCGTCACCAGCGTCGACACGTCCACGGCCGAGGCGCCTGCGCCCCGGCGCGAGTTCCGTCCGCGCACCGGCGGCTTCGGTGGTGGCGCTGGCGGCGGCTACGGTGACCGCGACCGCGGCGGCGGTGGTGGTTACGGCGGCGGCGGCGGTTTCGGTGGTGGTGGCGGTGGTGGCCGCTTCGCCAGCGGCCCGTCCGTCGAGATGAGCGGCACCGTGAAGTGGTACGATCCCGCCAAGGGCTTCGGCTTCGTGTCGGTGAACGACGGCGGTAAGGACGTCTTCGTGCACCGCTCCGCTCTGTCCCGCGCCGGGCTCGATTCGCTCGCCGAAGGCCAGCAGGTCACGCTCGGCGTGGTCGAGGGTCAGAAGGGCCGCGAGGCTCAGAGCATCAACGTCGAGGATTGAGGGCGCGCGGCGGTCGCTTTGCCGCCGCGATCCTGAGAAGACTACGAGGCGGCGGTCCTGTCTGGGACCGTCGCCTTTCTCGTTCCTGGACGATCGATGCGCTGCTTGATGCTGCCGACGGCTCTGCTCCTGCTTTCGGGCAGCGCCCGGGCTGAGGATTTCACGGGCTTTTATGCCGGGATCAACGCGGGCTACGGCTGGGGCACCGGGCACCGCGGCCCTGAGGGAGGCCGCCCCGTGACCGCCGGATCGTCGGCCCTCTCCAAACCGGAGGCCGGCCCCGATCTGCCGCCGAGTGCCCGGAATGCCGCCATCGCGATCCGCGGATCCGACCGATCCGCAACGCCCGGAACGACCGGTCGTTGAGACGGGCTGCCGCGCAAGCCGGGACTTTCATCTCTCGGCCCGACCCGGGCCATCCTAACCGCCTCAATTCACACTGGAATCGTTCTGGAACATACGCGTTGCCTGCCGGGCGCAGCCGCTGCTAGGTCGCGTTATGACTTCACGGAAGCGAGAGGGCGCGCGATGAGTGCCCATGCCGTGCCCACGCTGGCCGATCGCTTGGCGGTCGCCGGCCGGGTGCTTCTGGCGGCGTTCGGCGGTTATGCCGTTGCCGCACTCGCGTGCGCCTGGCTCGCGCTGATTCTCCCCGGCCCGAGGGCCGAAGCGGTATCCGCCGCGACCCTCGCGAGCTTCAGCATCATGGCGGCGGCCGTGATCTGGGTGTTCGCCGCCCGGACGATCGCGCGTGCCACCCTGGTCCTGGGGGCTGCGGCGCTTCTCCTGACCGTGGCCTTATTGCTGGCCGGCGGCTTCAGGCACGGGGTCGCCCTGTGAGCCGCGCGCGGAGCTTCCGCCAGTCCATGGCGTGGCTGCACACGTGGTCCGGCCTCGTGGTCGGCTGGGTGCTGTTCGCCATCTTCGTCACCGGGACGGCCAGCTATTACCGCAGCGACATCTCGCGATGGATGCGGCCCGAGCTGTCCGAGGAGGCGCCGGATCCGGTGGTGGCGGCAACGCGCGCCGGTGTGTTCCTGCGCAAAACCATGCCGGACGCCGCCGGCTGGTCGGTCAAGCTGCCGAACGCCGAGGCTTCGGTCGTCGAGGTCTACTGGTGGCAGAACCTGGATGGGCCCTACCATCAGGCGCTGCTCGATCCGGTGACGGGCGAACCCGCACGCGTCCGCGACACGCGGGGCGGCGACTTCCTCTACCGCTTTCACTTCGAGTTGAGCCTGCCGCCGATCTGGGGGCGCTGGATCGTCTCGGGCTGCGCGATGATCCTGCTGATCGCGCTGATCTCCGGGATCGTGACACACCGGCGCATTTTCGCCGACTTCTTCACCTTCCGCCGGGACAAGTCCGTCCAGCGCGGCTGGCTCGACGCCCACAACGTGATGGGCGTTCTGGCGCTGCCCTTCCACCTGATGATCGTCTACACGG
The DNA here is from genome assembly GCF_040545035.1 of Methylobacterium sp. 1973. NCBI lineage: Bacteria > Pseudomonadati > Pseudomonadota > Alphaproteobacteria > Hyphomicrobiales > Methylobacteriaceae > Methylobacterium > Methylobacterium sp. 1973. The sequence continues at coordinate 283,341 of NZ_JBEPLA010000003.1, read as the reverse complement.
GCCTCGTCACCCTGTCGTCGATGCTCATGCCCTGGGGCGTGAAGGCCGTCTACGGCGACGACCTGCTCCGGTACTATGCGGAGGCGGGGTTGGCGGCGCCGGGAGCCGGCCCCGCCGGGCGTCCGGGCGCGCCGCTCCCCTTGGGCGAGATCGTGGCGCGCGCCAGCGCGGCGGGCGGCGAGACGCCCGAGATGCTGATGGTGACGCTTCCCGGGGACGCCAATGCGACCGCGACGGCGTATTTCGAGGAGCCGCATGGGCTGGCGCATCTCCATCCGCAGATCGTCTATGCGGCCGGAACCGGCGCGGAACTTGCGCGCGTCAGCGACGCTGGCGCCGCGACCCGGACGGCCGCCGTGATGGCGGGGCTGCACGAGGCGCATTTCGCGGCCGCTCCGTTGCGTCTCGTGTTCTTCCTCTGCGGCGTGATGGGCGCGGCCACGGTTGCGAGCGGGCTGGTCCTCTGGACCGTGGCGCGGGCGCCCAAGGGCGCGGATCCCGACCGATTCGGTCTACGGCTCGTGCGATTCCTCAACCTCGGCACCATCGCGGGGCTGCCGGTGGGACTCGCGGCCTATTTTCTGGCCAACCGTCTGCTGCCCTACGGGCTCGAGGCCCGGGCCGATTGGGAAGTCCGCGTATTCTTCGCCGCCTGGGTCGCCGCGGCGCTCGCCGCAGCCCTGTATCCGCGACAGCGGGCGTGGCCATTCGCCCTCAGGGTGGCGGCCTGCGCCTTCCTGGCGATCCCGTTGGTCGATGCGGTCCTCGTGGGCCAGAACCGGTTCCTCGGCTTCGATGCGGCGATGGCGGCTGTGGGTCTGGCCCTTGTCGCGGGCTCCCGGCTGGCGGCACGGCGACGGCCGGCGGAATCGCGGCACGGCCAGCCCAGCCTGTCCCGGGCGGCGGAAGCATGACTGCGGCGGCACTGATCCTCAGCCTTCTCCTGAGCTTCTCGGGCTTCGCCGCCCTGGCCCTCAGCCTCGACCGGCATCACCGGGCAGCCTACCGGATCAGCGTCCCGGACCGGCGCGTCGCCAGCTTGCGGATGGCAGGCTGGTGCGGGCTCGCCCTCTCGTTCGCGGCGGCCATCGCGGCGGCCGGCTGGAATTTCGGCCCGGTGCAGTGGATCGGATCGCTGACCGGGTCCGCCTTAATCGTGGTGGCGTTCATCGCCTATCGGCCGACTTGGCTGCGCAACGCGGCCCTGGCGGCGCTGCCGCTCGCGGCGGCGGCCGCTCCGCTCGCCCTGTTCAGGTAAGCAGGCGCATCGGAGTCTTCGTCGATTGGCGGTGATTCGAACGGTCATCGAGACGCGGGAATGGCCTCCGAAGGCGGTTCGGACCACTCTGACGCCGAGGACATCTGTCCGCTCGCGGTGAGGTCCGGAAGAGCGTAGGATCGGCCCACTCGCGCACTGGCCAAAAGTCCACCTTGATTCGGCAGGCCAAAAGCCATTGGCTGCGAACAGAGCGGAAGCGGATGCGGCCCCGACGATCGGTCGCCCGAGCGCCAGCTTAAGCCCAAGAGCCGCGGTTCGCGAGGCCGGGGCCTATGGAGGGAACACAGCGATGAACAAGCCGGAATTCCTCGGCGACGCCAAGGTCAAGTCGCCGTTCTCGGCCCGCTACGAGAACTTCATCGGCGGCCAGTGGGTCGCCCCCGCGGCCGGCCGCTACTTCGAGAACACCTCCCCGATCACCGGCAAGGTGGTGTGCGAGGTGGCCCGCTCCGACGCGCAGGACGTCGAGAAGGCGCTCGACGCCGCCCACGCCGCCAAGGAGGCCTGGGGCCGCACGGCGCCGGCCGAGCGCGCCCGCATCCTCCTCAAAATGGCCGACCGGATGGAGGAGAACCTCGATCTGCTCGCCCTCGCCGAGACCTGGGACAACGGCAAGCCGATCCGCGAGACGACCCACGCCGACATCCCGCTGGCCATCGACCACTTCCGCTACTTCGCCGGCTGCGTGCGGGCGCAGGAAGGCTCGATCTCCGAGATCGACCACGACACGGTCGCCTACCATTTCCACGAGCCGCTGGGCGTGGTCGGCCAGATCATCCCGTGGAACTTCCCGATCCTGATGGCGGTGTGGAAGCTCGCCCCGGCGCTCGCCGCCGGCAATTGCGTGGTCTTGAAGCCCGCCGAGCAGACCCCGGCCTCTGTGCTGGTGCTGGCCGAGATCATCGGCGACCTGCTGCCGCCGGGCGTGCTCAACATCGTCAACGGCTTCGGCCTGGAGGCCGGCAAGCCGCTCGCCTCCTCGCCGCGGATCGCCAAGATCGCCTTCACGGGTGAGACGACCACCGGCCGCCTCATCATGCAGTATGCGTCGCAGAACCTGATCCCGGTGACGCTGGAACTCGGTGGCAAGTCGCCGAACATCTTCTTCGCCGACGTGGCGAACGAGGACGACGACTTCTTCGACAAGGCGCTCGAAGGCTTCACGATGTTCGCCCTCAACCAGGGCGAGGTCTGCACCTGCCCGAGCCGCGCGCTCGTGCATGAGTCGATCTACGACCGCTTCATGGAGCGGGCGGTGAAGCGCGTCGAGGCGATCACGCAGGGCTCGCCCCTCGATCCGGCCACGATGATCGGCGCCCAGGCGTCGGGCGAGCAGATGGAGAAGATCCTCAGCTACATCGACATCGGCAAGCAGGAGGGCGCCCAGCTGCTCACCGGCGGCGAGCGTAACGTCAAGGAGGGCGAGTTCGCCGAGGGCTTCTACGTGAAGCCGACGGTGTTCCGCGGTCACAACAAGATGCGGATCTTCCAGGAGGAGATCTTCGGCCCGGTCCTGTCGGTCACGACCTTCAAGGACGATGCCGAGGCGCTCGCGATCGCCAACGACACGCTCTACGGCCTCGGCGCCGGCGTCTGGACCCGCGACGGCACCCGCGCCTATCGCTTCGGCCGGGCGATCCAGGCCGGCCGCGTCTGGACGAACTGCTACCACGCCTACCCGGCTCACGCGGCCTTCGGCGGCTACAAGCAGTCCGGCATCGGCCGTGAGACCCACAAGATGATGCTCGATCACTACCAGCAGACCAAGAACATGCTGGTCAGCTACTCGGCCAAGAAGCTCGGTTTCTTCTGAGCTTCTTCCCGGGTTAACCCCCCGAGACAACTTCAGCCCCGGCCTCACGGCCGGGGCTTTTTCGATCCCGCAACACCGCGCTCAGTTGAGGCCGTAGCCGTAGCCCTCGAAGGGGGCGTTGACGATCGAGCCCGGCGCCATCGGGCCGGCATCGCCGCTGACGCTGGGCACGTCGTCCGGCGGACCGTCCCAGCCGATGACACCCATGGGATTGTCGGGCGTGACGTTGGGATTCCCCGCGACGCGCCACGCATGCTGGACGAACAGCGGCTGTTCGCGGGGCTGGACGCGGAGCGACAGCGGTTCGGCGGCGGCGGGACCGGCGAGACCGGTCAGGGCAAGGACGACGCAGGCGGCTTTTCTGAGAACTGACATGACGGGCGCTCCCGAGGCGTCGGGCGGCAACCGCCGCCCTCCGTCGACACAACGCGCATCGCGACGTTTCGGGACCTGCATTCGCTCGCGTTGCGGTGGAAACCCGCCGGCAACCGCGCATATTTCAACATCGACTGGGGAGGATGGCATGAATTCGGACCGGACCTTGGACGCCAACGTCGCCGAGCAGGCCGGCGCCGACGGGACACCCCTGCGGGTGACCGCCACCCCGGCGGCTCTCGCTCTCATCGACGAGCTGCGGAGCGAGTACGGCCCGGTCATGTTCCATCAGTCCGGCGGCTGCTGCGACGGCTCCTCGCCCATGTGCTACCCCGTCGGTGATTTCCTGGTGAGCGACGGGGACGTCCGACTCGGCACCGTCGGCGGCGCCGAGTTCTTCATCAGCCGGTCGCAATTCGAGGTCTGGAAGCACACCCACCTGCTCCTCGATGTGGTGCCGGGGCGCGGCGGCATGTTCTCGCTGGAGAATGGTCGCGAGAAGCGCTTCCATATTCGCTCGCGCCTGTTCTCCGACGCGGAGAACCGGGCCCTCGAAGGGGCCTGCAAACTCTGAAGACGAGCTTCGCGGGGAGGGGGCACGATGGCCACCGTCAAACTCTGGTCCGATGCCGAGGCCGAAACCGACCCGCGCATCGGCGCCGTGTTCGCCGACATCCGGGCGACCCGCGGCTCCGACTTCATCAACAATTTCTGGCGGGGCCTCGCCAACGATCCGGCACTGCTCGAACGGACCTGGTCCGTCCTGAAGACCGTCATGGGACCGGGAACACTCGATCCCCTGACCAAAGAGCTGGTCTACATCGCGGTCTCGATCGCCAATGGATGCCCGTACTGCATCCATTCCCACACCGCCGCTGCGCGGGCCAAGGGCTTGACGGACGCGCAGCACGGCGAGTTCCTGGCGGTGGTCGGCATGGCCAACCAGACCAACGCGCTGGTGAATGGCATGCAGATCCCGGTCGATCCCGCCTTCAGAGTGGAGGAAGGTCCATGAGTTCCGTGTCCGGTCAAGGAGAGCAGGGTTTCCGGGTGGTGCGCGAGAGTGCGCCCTTCCGCGGCAAGCAGGGGCACATCTACCGGCCGGCGGTTTCCGCCGAAGCCGTGGGCTCGAAGGCGCTGCACATGCAGCTTCTGGAGATACCGCCCGGGGAGCGTGCCCATGCGCACAAGCACGAATCGCACGAGACGGCGATCTACGTGCTGTCGGGGGTGTCAGGCTGTTTCTGGGGCGAGCGGCTGGAGCATCACGCGATCGCGGGGGCCGGCGAGTTCGTCTATATCGCCGCCGACGTGCCGCACCTGCCTTACAACCGCAGCCAGACGGAGCCCGTCACCGCCGTGATCGCCCGGACGGATCCCAACGAGCAGGAGAGCGTCGTCCTGCTGCCGCACCTCGAGGCCGGCGTCGACTGGTCCAAGGCCGAGGGGTAGCGCTCAGCGCTGTTCGATCCGCTCATTGGCGAGGCGCTCGGCGCGCGAGCGCTCGTCGGCGGAAAGGCCGGACAGCGTCTGATCCAGCCACGCGTCGGACAGGCCCTGTCCGGCAGCGGCAAGGTTCCAGGCCGCAGCCTCGACGGGATTCTTGGCGACGCCACGGCCGACCGCGTAGAGGCGCGCGACGCGGTTCTGCGCGATGGCGTTGCCGCGCGAGGCCGCGTGCAGGAAATAGCGGGCGGCCGCCCGCTCGTCCTTGGTGACGCCGGTGCCGTTGAACAGAAGGATCGCGTACTCGACCTCACTGGCGAGATCGCCATTGTCGGCGCCGCGCCGGAACAACTCCGCCGCCTTGGACGGATCCTTCGGCACCCCGCGCCCCTGCAGGTAGAGAACGCCCAGATCGTGCTGCGCGGGGCCGATCTCCGCATCGGCCGCCTTGCGGAACTGCGCGGCGGCCGCCGCCTCGTCGGCCGTGGCCCCGGTGCCGATCAGGATCAGGCCGAGATTGTAGGCGGCGGTCGGTGAGCCTTGGGACGTGGCCTGTTCCAGCCATCGGCGCCCGGCCTTCGGATCCTTCGGCATACCGCGTCCGTCGAGCGCCATGAGCCCGAGGGATGCCATGGCGGACGGGTCGTTCTGTGCGGCGGCCAAACGATACCAGTCGGCGGCCTTCACCGGGTCCTGCTTCACGCCGAGGCCCTGGTTGTACAGCTCCCCGAGAAGCGTCATGGCGGCGGCGTCCTTCGGATTCGCCTCGATGCGCTTCGTCGCCTCGCGGAAGGCCGTGACGTACTGGCCTTTCTGATAGGCGCCGTAGGCGAGATCCGGCGGCTGACCGCCCTGCGGCGGCACGGCGCCCCGGGTGTAGTTCGGCGTATAGGGGCTCGGCAGTTCCGGCATCGGCTTCTTGCCGGTCTGCGCGGTGGACCCGATCGATCCGGGCGCCGCGGTCGCGGCCGGGTCGGCCGGAGCGGAGACGGCCCAGGTCGGCAGAGCGAGCACTGCCGCTCCGACGAAAGCCAACAGATGAGGGGCGTTGCGGCGCCTCACGCGGCAGCCTCCCGAAGGACGCGCTGGGCCCGCTCGACGGCTGCCGGATCCGACAGCCAGAGGCCGCTCTCCAATCCCACGAACTCCGCGCCTGTCGCGCCGAGCGGCCCGATCTCGTCGGCGGCGACGGCGACCGCGATGCACGGCGTCTCGAAGATTTCGGCCCACCAGGTGGCGCGGGCCCGGACGGTCTCCGCCTCCGGCGCGACACCGTCCGGATACAGCCCGCCGAACATCAGATAGTCGATACCCGCCTCGCCGGCTTCCATGGCGCCATGCTTGGTCTCGATGCCTCCAGCACCGAGGATGCGCCCGTCGCGCAGCCGGCCGCGCAGATCCTTCAGGTCGCGCGGCTTGTCGACATGGATGCCATCGGCGCCGCCGCGGATCGCCACCGTGGCGAGATCACCCGTGAAACCCGGACAGGCCACGACCAGGGCCGCGCCCCGCTCCTGCGCCACCGGAGCGACCGCCTTCACGCGGGCCGTCAGCCCGCGCTCGTCGGTGGCGGCGAGCCGCAGGATCACGGCGGCGACATCGCCCGCTTCGCAGGCGGCCTTCAGGGCCGCCACGAAGCCTTCGAGTCCCTCGGCGTCGAGACCGTGCGGTCCGAGAAGGGCGAGGCGGGCATTGGTGCTCATCGGGGGCGACAACCGGCGCCTTACCGCGCGCCGATCTTCGGATCCAGGGCGCCGCTGGCGTAGCGCTTGGCCATCTCGGCGACCGAGATCGGCCGGATCTTCGAGCCCTTGCCGGCGGTGTTGAACTCCTCGAAGCGCTGCTTGCAGAGCTTGGTCATCGCCTCCATTGCGGGCTTCAGGTACTTGCGCGGGTCGAATTCGGAGGGGTTCTCGGTGAGGACTTTCCGGATCTGACCGGTCATCGCCATGCGGTTGTCGGTGTCGATGTTGATCTTGCGCACGCCGTGCTTGATGCCGCGCTGGATCTCCTCGACCGGAACGCCCCAGGTCGGCTTCATCTGGCCGCCGTACTGGTTGATGATGTCCTGCAGGTCCTGCGGCACCGACGAGGAGCCGTGCATGACGAGGTGGGTCGTCGGCAGGCGGCGGTGGATCTCCTCGATCACGTTCATCGCCAGCACCTCGCCGTCGGGCTTGCGGGTGAACTTGTAGGCGCCGTGGCTCGTGCCCATGGCCACCGCCAGCGCGTCCACCTTGGTGGCCTCGACGAACTTCACCGCCTCCTCCGGGTCGGTCAGGAGCTGGTCGTGGCTGAGCGTACCCTCGGCGCCATGGCCGTCCTCGGCCTCGCCCTGGCCGCTCTCCAGCGAGCCGAGCACGCCCAGCTCACCCTCGACCGAGACGCCGGCCCAGTGGGCCATCTTGGTGACGTTGCGGGTGATCTCGACGTTGTAGTTGTAGTCGGCCGGGGTCTTGCCGTCGGCCTTCAGCGAGCCGTCCATCATCACCGAGGTGAAGCCATACTGGATCGCGGTGGCGCAGGTGGCTTCGTTGTTGCCGTGGTCGAGATGCATGCAGACGGGGATGTGCGGGTAGATCTCGACGAGGCCGTCGATCAGCTTGGCCAGCACGACGTCGTTGGCGTAGGCGCGGGCGCCACGGCTCGCCTGGAGGATCACCGGCGAGTCGGTGGCATCGGCGGCCGCCATGATGGCGAGCCCCTGTTCCATGTTGTTCAGGTTGAAGGCGGGCACGCCGTACTCGTACTCAGCGGCGTGATCGAGGAGCTGCCGGAGGGTGATGCGTGCCATCGTGCGTGTCTTCCCGTTTCCCGTTTCGTTGTCCGACCGATCGCCGGAGGCGCGGTGAGGCCCTCAGCTGGGCTGTATCGTTTCGCTCTGCCGGGTGCCTTGCTTTCGGTCAATCTCCGACGCGGCGCAGGCCATTCTTTCGGCGGATGATCCCCGGTCGGTCCGGCTCACCGGGGACGCGACGCGGTCCTCGACCTCGCTGACCCGCGCGTCAGACCTTACCGCCGTGGCCCGCATCGTCACGCGCATCCCGGCCGCGTTCAGACGATCGATCCGCGCCTCGAGCCTGTCGAAGCGCGTCACCGTCTCGGACCGCAGATCCGCCAGGCTCGCCTGGATGCCCCTTAGATTCTTGAGGGTCGCGTTCTCCCCATCGTCACCCATCGCCCCGGCCCCCCGGCTGATCAAGCCCGGCAGTATAGATAGGGTCGGGCCAATGGGGGAGGAGAGCAAGGTGGCCGTCTCAGCCCTTCGCCCGAAGCGCCTCGACGCCCGGGAGGGCCTTGCCCTCAAGCCATTCGAGGAAGGCGCCGCCGGCGGTCGAGACGTAGGTGAAGTCCTGCGCCACGCCGGCATGGTTGAGCGCGGCCACGGTGTCGCCGCCGCCCGCAACCGAGACGAGCTGGCCATCCTTCGTCCGCGCGGCCGCGTGCTTGGCGGCGGCCACGGTGGCGGCGTCGAACGGGGCCAGCTCGAAGGCGCCCAGCGGGCCGTTCCACACCAGGGTCTTGGCCCCGTCGATGGCGGCATTGATCTCGGCGACCGAGCGCGGGCCGGCATCGAGGATCATGCTCGCGTCCGGCACGGAATCCACCGGCACGGTCTCGTGGGGAGCCTGCGCCTTGAACTCGGTCGCGGCGACCGCGTCGACCGGCAGGATGATCCGGCAACCGGCCTTCTCGGCCGCCGCCAGGATGCGCGTGGCGGTCTCGGCGAGATCCTTCTCACAGAGGGACTTGCCCACCGCCTTGCCCTGCGCGTGCAGGAACGTGTTGGCCATGCCGCCGCCGATCACCAGCATGTCGACCTTGGCGACGAGGTTCTCCAGGAGATCGATCTTGGACGAGACCTTGGCGCCGCCGACCAGCGCGATCACCGGGCGCTGGGGCGATTCCAGGCCCTTGGTCAGCGCGTCGAGCTCGGCCTGCATCTCGCGGCCGGCATAGGCCGGCAACCGGTGCGCCAGACCCTCGGTGGAGGCGTGGGCGCGGTGGGCTGCCGAGAAGGCCTCGTTGACGTAGACGTCGCCGTTCGCCGCCAGGGCGTCCGCGAAAGCCGCGTCGTTCTTCTCCTCGCCGGGATGATAGCGGGTGTTCTCCAGGAGGAGGACGTCGCCGTCCTTCAGGGCCGCCACCGCCTGCGCGGCGGCGTCGCCCACGCAATCCGCAGCGAAGGCGACGGTGCGCCCGAGGGCCGCGCCGAGGGCCGGGACCACCGGCTCCAGCGAATCCTTCGGCTCGCGCTTGCCTTTCGGCCGGCCGAAATGGGCGAGCAGGATCACCCTGGCGCCCTGCTCGGCGACTTCGCGGATCGTCGGCGCGACGCGCGCGATGCGGGTCGCGTCGGTCACCCGCCCGTTCTCCATGGGCACGTTCAGATCGACGCGCATGAGGACCCGCTTGCCCTTGAGGGAGCCGGCATCGTCGAGGGTGCGGAAGGCGCTCATGCGGTCTGGTGCGGTCCTGTGCGGGGCGAGGGCGATTACTGCGCGGTCGTGCCGATGGTGGCCCGCTGCGGCAGCAGGCGGTCGAGATTCAGACGCTGGACGGCGACCATCAGGACCACGGTCAGGATGGCGGTGATCACGGCGGTAAGGACGAGGGCGCCGGTCCCGGGCAGGCGCCGGGTGCGCTCGGCGAGGCCGCGCATCTCCGTCCGAAGGGCCGCCAGGTCGGACTGGCGCGCCGATTCATTCATCCGGTTCGCCGCATTCTCGACCTTGTCCTCGACTCGGGACAGCAGTGCCTCGGAGCGGGCATACTTGTCCTCGATCCGCGAACACTTGTCCTCGATCCGCGCGAGCTGATCGAAGAGCTGGTTGGCCGGAAGCGGGTGGGACGGGACCGCGGATGCGGCAGGGGCCGCGGCGGTCGGTGCGGCGGCGGGTGTGGCGGGCGGCGGCGGAGCCGGCCTGGGGGCGGGCGGCACGGCAGCCGGTCCGCTCGACGTGCCCTGCGAAGCGTCGGTCATCCCTGGAGAGTCCCTGGTTCGAAGAAAGGCCGTCCGAAGAGTGGTGCGGCCGCCGACCTTTCAGGAGGCGGCGACCGCTGCAGTCCGGCTCAGATGAGCTTGGCCATCGCCACGGCGGTGTCGGCCATGCGGTTCGAGAAGCCCCACTCGTTGTCGTACCAGGTCAGGATGCGCACCAGCACGCCGTCCATCACCTTGGTCTGGTCGAGGTGGAAGGTCGAGGAATGGGGGTCGTGGTTGAAGTCGATCGAGACGTTCGGCCGGTCGGTGACGCCCAGCACGCCCTTGAGCGGGCCGGCCGCGGCGGCCTTGATGGCGTCGTTGATCTCCTGGACCGTCGTCGCGCGCTTGGCCGTGAAGACGAGGTCCACCGCCGAGACGTTCGGGGTCGGCACGCGGATCGCGGTCCCGTCGAGCTTGCCCTTCAGCTCCGGCAGCACGAGGCCGACGGCCTTCGCGGCGCCGGTCGAGGTCGGGATCATCGAGAGCGCCGCGGCGCGGGCCCGGTAGAGATCCTTGTGCATCTGGTCCAGCGAGGGCTGGTCGTTGGTGTAGGAGTGGATCGTGGTCATGAAGCCGCGCTCGATGCCGACCGCGGCGTCCAGCACCTGGGCGACCGGCGCCAGGCAGTTGGTGGTGCAGGAGGCGTTCGACACGACGTGGTGCTCGCCCGTGAGCTTGTCGTGGTTGACGCCGTAGACCACCGTCAGGTCGGCGCCGTCGGCCGGGGCCGAGACGAGGACGCGCTTGGCGCCGGCGTCGAGATGGGCCTTCGCCTTGTCCTTCGAGGTGAAGATGCCGGTGCATTCCAGCGCGATGTCGACGCCGAGGTCGCGGTGCGGCAGCTCGGCCGGGTTGCGCACGGCCGTGACCTTGATGCGCTTGCCGTTCACCACCAGGAACTCGCCGTCCACGGCGACCTCGCCGGGGAAGCGGCCGTGCACGGAGTCGTAGCGGAGCAGGTGGGCGTTGGTCTCCACCGGGCCGAGATCGTTGATCGCCACGACCTCGATGTCGCTGCGGCCGGCCTCCGCGATCGCGCGCAGGACGTTGCGGCCGATGCGTCCGAACCCGTTGATGGCAACCTTCGTCACGGCGTGACTCCTTCCTGATGCGGCTCGCCGCGCGCCGGACCTGGGGGGTGGTCCGCGGAGCGGTCTCGGCGGCCCGCCATACCGTCCGGGCCGGGCCGGGCGGGATCTGTGCGGGCGGGTTTGAACCTGCGATGAACCGGACCGGGAGAGGCCGGGCTTCCACGCGCGTGACCGTCGGATCGGACGGTGCCGGCTGAGGCCTCGGAACTGTCGCGGACCGGCCCTCCGGCATGTCTCGCGCGGTCCCTCTCGGGATCGCGCGGCTGTCTAGCATGGAGCCTCGACCTGTCAAACGCGTCGCCGTGACAAAGACCTTCGATCCACCGTCCAATAAACAGGGATCGGCACGATCCATTCGGAGTTCACCCGGATCGGGGATCGAAGGCCATTTCCCCCTGGAATTTCGGCTGCATTCGACGGAAAGCTTGCTGTCGAGGTAGACACAGAACCATGGCCGACGAGACCGAGCTCCGTTCCATCGACGACGCCCTCCGCCGCCTCGAGGCGGCCATCAACCGCCTGGATGCCGTCGTCCAGCGCCGCGTTGAGGTGGCCGCGCAGCCCGACGACCGGGATGCGGAACTCGCGCTGATGGACGAGGATCGGGCCCGCCTTGCCGCGGCTCTCGATGCTGCGAGCGCCCGTCTCGCCACCGTCTCGGCGACCACGGGGGAGGTCGGGCATCGGCTCGACCGGGCGATCGAGACCGTCCAGGATGTGCTCGGGCGCGCCTGATCCCCACGCCTACGCCTGTCGAGCGCACAGCGGAGCCGCCTTTGCCGCAGATCAACGTGACCATTGATGGCCGCTCTTACCGCATGGCCTGCGGGGAGGGGGAGGAGGCGCATCTCACCGGCCTCGCCGCCACCCTCGACGGGCGCATCGGCGAGATGCGCAAGAGCTTCGGCGAGATCGGGGACATGCGCCTTCAGGTCATGGCGGCGTTGACCATCGTCGACGAGCTCGCGGAGCTGCGCATGCGGTACGCGACCCTCGAGACCGACGTCGCGGCGCTGCGCGCCGCTGCCGAGGCTGCCGAGCGCGGGCGAGCGGAGGATGCCGAGCGGGCGGCCGTCGGAATCGGTCGGGCGGCCGAGCATATCGGAAAGCTCGCCGACGCGCTCGGCGGGGTGAGTCCGCGCACGTGAACGACACCACGTGAACGACAAGGAGCCGGACGTCTGCACTGTCGAACCGGTTCGCATTCCGCCGCCGCGCGCGAGCCATTCGCGGACCGCAATCCGACCCCGGCGGCGCCGAAAGCGGCGGGATTGCCGGGAATCCTCACCCCTCTGGACTGACGTGGATGCGGGCACGACGCCGGTCCCCTTGAACACGACCGTCACCGGCTGCCGGTGCTGATCGACCGTTCGAGGCCCTTTCGGTTCGTGGTCGGACTGGTCTTCGCGCAACCGTGAGGCCGTCCGGGGCCGGGTTGCCGCGCCGGACCGATCATCGCTGTCGAAAACCTCATTCCGTCTCGGCGATGTAGCGCCCCAGCGCCGCCGCCGCCCGGAGCATGTGGGCGCGCATACGCCGGGCGGCCGTCTCGCCGTCCCCTTCGGCGATCGCCGCCAGGATCTCGCCGTGCTCCTCCCGCGAGCGGCGGATCCGGTCGGCGTGGCGGAGCTGCGTGCGCCGGAACGCGGCGAGGCGCTCGCGGATCGCCAGGGCCTGCTCGGCCATGAAGCCGTTGTGGGTCGCCGTGTAGAGCGCCTCGTGGAAGGCGCGGTTGAACCGGTCGTAGGCGTCGACGTCGCCCGCCTCGACCGCCTTGGCGGATTCCTCGTGAAGCTCCATGAGCTCCCCGCGCTCCAGGGGCGTCATCCGGTAGGTGGCGAGCCGGGCGCACATCGCCTCGATCTCGGCGGTCGTCTCGAACATGTCGGCGATCCGCTGCGGCGTGAGGCGCACCACCACGACGCCCCGGCGGGGCCGGATTTCCACGAGCCCTGAGGCCGCGAGCTGGCGCAGCGCCTCCCGGACGGGCGTGCGCGACGCGCCGTAGCGATCGGCCAGGTTCTGCTCGTCGAGGGCCGTGCCAGCCGCGATCGTCCCTGACGCGATGGCGTCGGTGAGCGCGTCGCGGATCCGGTCCGAGAGCAGCCCGCTGTCGATCTTCTGAAAGTCGCCGTGCATCCGCCGTTCCTCAATCGTCCCATGAGCGGCGCCTGCCAGTCTTCGGGAAGACGATACGGAACCATACCCTAATCCGCACGGGCGAATCCGCGTCGCGACCGGACGCGCCGGAACGAAGCCGCTTCAGCCGACCAGGGCCCGCACCGTCAGGAACAGGATCGAGGGGCCGACGAGGCAGCCGATTCCGGTGTGGAACGTCGCCGTCAGCGCGCCGTAGGGGACGAGCTTCGGATCGGTCGCCGCGAGGCCGCCCGCGACCCCGCTGACCGTGCCCATCAGGCCACCATACGCCATCGCGGAGCGCGGGTTGTCGAGGCCGATCAGCCGGGCCACCAGGGGCGTCCCGACCATGACCATGACCGCCTTGGTCACCCCGGTCGCGATGGACAGCGCCATCACGGTGGAATCCGCGCCGATCGCCGCGCCGGTGACGGGCCCGACGATGTAGGTGATCGCCCCCGCGCCGATCGTCGTGATCGAGACCGCGTCGTGATAGCCGAAGGCCACGGCGGTCAGGGTGCCGACGATGAACGGCAGGATCGTCCCGAGGGCGAGGGCCAGGACGCCCAGCAGGCCCGCACGCCGCGCCTCGATCACGTCCACCTCGAAGGCGGTGGCGACGATGGCGAAGTCCCGCAGCATCGCCCCGCCCATCAGGCCGATCCCGGCAAGCGCCGGGATGTCGGCGAGGCCCTTCTTCCCACCCGTGTAGAGCCCGCCGAGATAGGCGAGCGCCAGCCCCAGCACGATCGCGATCGCGGAGCCGTGGACGCGGCCTTTGGTGAGGCGCTTGGCGGCGTAGTTCGAGACGAGGATCAGCGCGCCGACCACCGCGAAGGCGGCCACGAGGCTCTGCTCGACGAAGACGTGCTCGATGCCGTGCCAGATGTCGTGTCCCATGGCGTTCACCCCTTCCTGGCGCCGGGCGCGACGGCCGGCGCCACCGCTTCGGGCTCGGCGTCGCCGCCGATCACAGAGCCGCCATGCTCCACGGCGCCGCTGCCGGGATCGCGCCGTCCGATCCGGCTGAGCAGGGCGACGGCGCCGAAGCACAGGACCAGGGAGCCTGTCGCCGCGATCAGCACGATCGGACCGCCGCTTACGGCCGCCACGACGTTCTGCTGGGCCGCCATGGCGACCACGATCGGGATGTACATCCCCGCCCAGAATTCGACGCCGAACTGGACCCCTTTGGTCAGGCGACCCCGGTGCGACAGCCACAGGCGCGCGGCGATGAGCAGGATCATGGCGATGCCGACGCCGCCGACATTCGCCTTGACGCCGAGAGCGAGGCCAAGAAGGTCGCCGAGATACACGCCGATCAGCGTGGCGGCGGCGAGCAGGGCGACACCGAGGACGATCATCGGCGTTGCCCGTTCACTGGAGCGGCGCTTCCGGCCGCATCCGACGGCCGTGTGGACGCGTACAACATGGCGCGTTCCCTTCCCGGATCGGCCTCGGGGGGCCGTTGCGCGAAGTATGCAATATGTTCACACACACGCAATCCCGTATACGAAACTGTGATTGCGTCGGGTTTGAAAATACCGAAACAATCGCTAGATATCATTTGGTACACCGGTTGGAGCACGCGGATGGGCGAGTGGCGCGGTGAGAGGCGGGCGCGGGACGCGCGCATCGCGGCGGGGCGCGCCCACGCGGACGGCAAGGTCGTGCCGGCCGGGGCCGTAGTCGACCTGCTGGAGTCGATCCTGCGGCCCGGCGACCGTGTCTGTCTCGAGGGCGATAATCAGAAGCAGGCCGACTGCCTCGCCCGCGGCCTGAGCGCCTGCGATCCCGACAAGATCCACGACCTGCACATGGTCCAGTCGGGGATCGTGCTGCCCGAGCACCTCGACGTGTTCGAGACCGGGATCGCGAAGCGGCTCGACTACTCGTATTCCGGTCCGCAGGGCGCCCGCATCGCCAAGATGCTCTACGGCGGCCAGATCGAGCTCGGCGCGGTCCACACCTACCTGGAGCTGTTCGCCCGCTACTTCGTCGATCTGACGCCCAACGTGGCGCTGATCGCCGGCGTTTCGGCCGACCGGAACGGCAACCTGTATACGGGGCCGAACACCGAGGACACGCCGACCGTCGTGGAGGCGACCGCCTTCAAGAACGGCGTCGTGGTCGCGCAGGTCAACGAGATCGTCGACACGGTGCCGCGGGTCGACATCCCGGGCGACCGGGTGGACTTCGTGGTCGAGGCCGACACGCCGTTCTACGTCGAGCCGCTCTTCACCCGCGATCCGGCGGCGATGACCGAGACCCAGATCCTGATCGCCATGATGGCGATCAAGGGGATCTATGCCGAGTACGGCATCCGCCGGCTGAACCACGGAATCGGTTTCGGGACCGCGGCGATCGAGCTGCTGCTGCCGACCTACGGCGAAAAGCTCGGCCTGAAAGGCAAGATCGCCACCCACTGGGCGCTCAACCCGCACCCGACCCTCATCCCGGCGATCGAATCCGGCTGGGTCAAGCAGGTCCACTGCTTCGGCTCCGAGGTCGGGATGGACCGCTACATCCGTGAGCGGCCCGACATCTTCTTCACCGGCGCGGACGGAAGTCTGCGCTCGAACCGGGCTTTCTGTCAGACCGCCGGTCTCTACGCCTGCGACATGTTCATCGGGGCGACGCTCCAGATCGACCTGATGGGCCATTCCTCGACCGTCACGCAGTCCCGGGTGGCGGGTTTCGGGGGGGCCCCCAACATGGGCTCGGACCCGCATGGCCGGCGCCATCCCTCCGATGCTTGGATGAAGGCCGGCCGTGAGGGCCAGATCGTCGGCGACCCGGCGCTGATGCGCGGGCGCAAGCTCGTGGTGCAGCTGGTGGAGACCTTCGGCGACAAGCTGGTCCCGACCTTCGTGGAGAAGCTCGACGCCCTCGAACTGGCGAAGAAAATCGGCCTCGAACTGGCGCCGGTCATGATCTACGCCGACGACGTGACCCACATCGTCACCGAGGAGGGTATCGCGAACCTCCTGCTCTGCCGGGACGCGGACGAGCGCGAGCAGGCGATCCGGGGCGTCGCCGGCTACACCGAGGTCGGTCGCGGCCGGGACCGGACGAAGGTGGAGGCGCTGCGCGCCCGGGGTGTCATCCGTCGCCCCGAGGATCTCGGCATCGAGCCCCTGGACGCCGACCGGGCGCTGCTCGCCGCGAAGTCGATCAAGGATCTCGTGCATTGGTCCGGCGGGCTCTACGAGCCGCCGGCCCGGTTCCGGAACTGGTGAGCGGCGCGCGATGAAGGGTCCTCTGGCAAGGAGCCGGCCATGGAATCTCTGACCTTCCGCCACACCACGAAGAAGCCGCTGCCCGGCTCGGTGCCGAGCGCGATCACCGGCGTCGTGGCGTCCGGCAACCTGGAGATCCTGCTGGAGCGCGTCCTGCCGCCGGATGCCTGCGAGGTGGCCGTCGAGACCCCGATCGCCGGCTACGGCGACGTCTGGGAGGCGGTGGTGGCCGATTTCGTCGCCCGGGCGCAGCCCGGGGGCCTGCGCATCAGCATCAACGACGGCGGTGCCCGCCCCGACACCGTGTCGCTGCGCCTGCTCCAGGGCGCGCGGCTGATGGAGGCCTGACCATGGCTGGCGACCGCGCCGCGAGCATCGATCCGGACGCCCTGAGCTGGTACGAGGCCACCGCCCGCCAGCGGGTGCTGGCGCTCACCGATCCGGGAAGCTTCCACGAGTTCCTGCCGCCGACGGAGCGGCGCATGAGCCCGCACCTGCCGCTGTTCGACCTGCCGCGCGCTTTCGACGACGGCATCGTGGTCGGCCGCGCGCGCCTCGACGGCGAACCGGTCCTGATCGCCGCCCAGGAGGGCCGCTTCATGGGCGGGGCCTTCGGCGAGGTGCATGGGGGCAAGCTGGTCGGCCTGCTCCGGGCAGCCCTGGCGCTGAAGCCGAAGGCGGTGCTGATTCTGTTCGACACCGGCGGCGTCCGCCTGCAGGAGGCCAATGCCGGCGAGACGGCCATCGCCGAGGCCATGCGGGCCATCGTCGATGTGCGCGTCGCAGGCATCCCGGTGATCGGGCTGATCGGCGGCCGGGCCGGCTGCTACGGCGGCGGCGGCCTGATCGCCGGCACCTGCTCGCGGCTCGCGGTCTCGGAGGGCGGCCGCATCTCGGTGTCCGGCCCCGAGGTCATCGAGACCAACAAGGGCGCGGAGGAATTCGATTCCCGCGACCGGGCGCTGGTCTGGCGCACCATGGGCGGCAAGCACCGCCGCCTGATCGGGGGTGCCGACGCCTTCTGCGCCGACACCGTCTCGGCCTTCCGCAAGGCCGCCCGCGATCTCGTCGGCCGCGCGCCAGCCTTCGACCTGGACACCCTCGAGGCCGAGCAGGCCCGCCTGGAAACCCGGATCGACCGGTTCGGCGATTGCCGCGACGCCACGGATGTCTGGGCCCGCCTGGGCGTGAACGATCCCGAATCCGTGCCGGCGATGGATACGGACGCCTTCGCGGAGACCGTGGCGCGGAGCCCGGAGGCAGACCATGACGCTCGCTGAGATCCTCGCCTCCCTCTTCCCGCAGGGCCACGCGGTCGCGGTGCGCGAGGGCCTCGTGACCGGCACCGGTCCGTTCGGGGACGGCCCGATGCACGTGGTGGGCATCGACGGCGACACGCCCCTCGGCGTCGACGGGGCGCTCGTCCTGTCGCGCGCCGTGCTCAATGCCGTGCGCACCGGCGACCGCGCGCCGATCCTGGTGGCGGTGGATTCCGACAGCCAGCGCATGAGCCGCCGTGACGAGCTTTTGGGTCTCAACGAATGCCTCGCCCATCTCGCCAAGGCGCTGCTCCTGGCGGATCGGTCGGGCCATCCGACGATCGGGCTGATCTACGGCCACTCGGCCGCCGGCGCCTTCATCGCCACGGCCCTCGCGACGCGGGTCCTGGCGGCACTGCCCGGGGCCAATCCCAGCGTCATGGATCTGCCGTCCGTCGCCCGGGTGACCAAGCTGCCCCTCGACACCCTTGAGGAGATGGCCAAGTCGACCCCCGTCTTCGCCCCCGGCCTCGACAACATGGTGGCGGCCGGTGCCGTCCACGTCGTTCTGGACCCGGACCGGCCCCTTGGCGGCCAGATCCGCGCGGTGATCGACACGATGGAGGCGGAGGACGTCCGCGACCGGCTGGGCGCCGAGCGGGGCGGCCGCCCGGTCGCCCACACCGTCGCGGCGGCCGTCGCCGATCAGGCGCGCCTTGGCTGAGCCCTTCCGACGCCACGACCTCGTCCGCGTCGATCCGGCAGCCTGGGACGCGTGGCGCGCGGACCGGCCCGATCTCGGCGCCGTCCCCCATCTGGAGGGCTGGGCCGCGGCGGGCCGGCCCTTGATCGTCCGCCGCCGTGTTCCCGGGGAGACCGGCGACCCGGTGCCGCTCGGCCTGCCGCTGCCGCCCGCGGACGGCAAGCGGCGGATCGGGCTCGCCCTGCCGGCATCCGCGCTGTCGCCCGTACCGGCGGTGAGCCTCGCCGAGGCCGCCGCCGACGCCCCGGCGTCCTGGGGTCCGGCCGTCGACGCCCTCACGGCGCTCGGCCGACGGCACGGCCTGGTGCCGCGCCCCTTCGGCAGCCTCCTCTGGCAGGCTGTCACGGGCCTCACCTACCTGAGCGCCGCCTCCGACCTCGACCTGCTCTGGCCGTGCCGAGTTCCGGTGCCGGTCGGTCTTCTCGACGGCATCGCCGCCGTGGCTGGGACGGCACCGATGGGCATCGATGGGGAGATCCTCCTGCCGGACGGCGCCGGTCTGCACTGGCGCGAACTGCGCGACGCGCCGGAGGACGGTTCGGTGCTCGCCAAGAGCCTGGACCGTCTGGCCCTGCAGGCGGTCGCGGGCCTGCGCGGCCAGAGCCCGGCATGACCCTCGCGATCCTCCTCTCCGGCCAGGGCGGCCAGCACCCGGCCATGTTCGACCTCACGGCCGATCATCCGGCCGCGCAGGACGTGTTCGCTTCCGCCAGACCGCTTCTCGGCGGCACCGATCCGCGCGACCTGGCCCGCGCGGGCGGCGACAACCTGCAGGCGAACCGAACCGGTCAGATCCTGTGCTGCGTCGCCGCCCTGACGGCGTGGCGGGCGCTGGCCGGGGCGGCTTCGGACCGCTCGATCGTGGCCGGCTACAGCATCGGCGATCTCGCGGCCTGGGGCGTCGCCGGACGCCTCGACCACGCGGACGTGCTCGCTCTCGCTGCGCGACGCGCGGAGGCCATGGATGCCGCTTCCGGCGCGGGGTTCGGGTTGGCGGGGATCCGCGGTCTGAGCCTCGACGCGCTCGCGGATCTTGCGGCACGCCACGGTTGCCACATCGCCATCCGCAACGCGGCCGACAGCGGCGTCGTCGGCGGTCCGCGCGCGGCGCTGGCGGCGCTGTGCCGGGATGCGACCGGCTCGGGCGCGCAGCGGGCCGTGGTCCTACCCGTCCACACGCCGTCGCATACGCCCCTGCTGGATGCCGCAACGGTGGGCTTTCGGGACGCGCTCGCCGCGGTGTCGCCGCGCCGCCCGCCGGCCCGCGCGCCGCGCCTGGTCAGCGGGCTGGACGGGAGCACGGTGTTTCGCGACGCGGACGGTCGCGAGAAGCTGGCGCTTCAGATCTCGCGCACGATCGACTGGGCCGCCTGCCTTGAGGCGTGCCGCGAGTACGGCGCGGACCGCGTGCTCGAACTCGGACCGGGGCATGCCCTCGCCACGATGGCCCGGGCCGCCCTCCCGGCGGCACGCGTCCACGCCGTCGAGGAATTCCGCTCGCTCAGCGGTGTGACGGACTGGCTCGCGCGACCTTAGTCACGCCGCACATATGCCGCACATCCATTGCGGTTGGCCGTGCCTCTGCGACGCTAGTCTGGTGATGGGCCAGTCCGGCCCCGCTCGCCTGGCACAATACTGATGTCGACACCTCGCCTTGACGCGCGGCCCGTTGCGGTCGTAGCAGCCGGGCATCTTCGGGACGGGACGGGTTCATGACGGCCAAGCGAGCGCTGATCACGGGTGTGACGGGCCAGGACGGCGCGTATCTGGCACAGCTGCTGCTGCAGAAGGGCTACGCCGTCACCGGCATCGTGCGGCGCTCCAGCCATGCCGGCGTGTTCGACCACCGGTTGAAGTGGCTCGGCATCCTCGACGATGTCGAGCTGGTCGACGGCAACCTGCTCGACCTCTCGGCGCTGATGCGCATCGTCCAGGCCGCCAAGCCCGACGAGATCTACAACCTCGCCGCCCAGTCCTTCGTGACCTCGTCGTGGCAGCAGCCGCTTCTCACCGGGCAGGTGACCGGCCTCGGCGCCGCGCACATGCTGGAATGCCTGCGCTCGGTCGCCCCCCAGGCGCGCTACTACCAGGCCTCGACCTCGGAGATGTTCGGGCTGATCCAGGAAGCCAAGCAGAGCGAGTCGACGCCGTTCTACCCGCGCTCGCCCTACGGCGTGGCCAAGCTCTACGCCCACTGGATGACCATCAACTACCGGGAGAGCTTCGGGCTGCACGCGTCGAACGGGATCCTGTTCAACCACGAGAGCCCGCTGCGCGGGGTCGAGTTCGTGACCCGCAAGGTCACGGACGCGGTGGCGCGGATCAAGCTTGGCACGCAGAAGGAGCTGCGGCTCGGCAACATCGACGCCAAGCGCGACTGGGGCCACGCCCGCGACTACGTGCAGGCGATGTGGCTGATGCTGCAGCAGGACCGCCCGGACGATTACGTGATCGCCACCGGCCGGACCACGACGGTGCGGGACATGTGCGCGATCGCGTTCAAGCATGTCGGCCTGACCATGGACGACCACCTCGTCATCGACCCGGCGCTGTTCCGGCCCGCGGAGGTGGAGGTGTTGCTCGGCAACCCCGCCAAGGCGAAGGCGACCTTCGGCTGGGAGGCCGAGACCAGCCTGGAGGCCCTGATCACCGAGATGGTCGACGCCGACATCAAGCGCCTCAGCGCCAACGCCTGAGACGGCCGGGCTCGCCGGAGGCGGGCCCCGGATCCATATGGCGCGCATCCGCAGTCGGAGGAGCGCGCCGTGAAGACCTACCAGCTCTACATCGACGGGCAATTCGTCGATCCGGTCGAGGGCTCGTGGTTCGAGTCCATCGATCCCTATCGCGGTGAGCCCTGGGCCCGGATCCCACGTGCCGGGCGGGCCGATGTCGACCGGGCAGTGGCCGCCGCCAAGCGCGCCATGTGGGAGGGCCCCTGGGCCACCATGACGGCCACCGCGCGCGGCAAGGTGCTGCGCCGGATCGGCGACCTCGTGGAGCGCGAAGCGAAGGCTCTCGCCGAGGTCGAGGTCCGCGACAACGGCAAGCTGTTCGCCGAGATGTACGGCCAGACCCGCTACCAGCCGGAATGGTGGTGGTACTATGCGGGGCTGGCCGACAAGGTCGAGGGCGCCCAGGTGCCGATCGACAAGCCCGAGACCTTCGCGTTCACCCGGCACGAGCCGGTGGGCGTGGTCGGGGCGCTGACGGCGTGGAACTCGCCGCTCCTGTTCGTGGCCTGGAAATGTGCGCCCGCGCTCGCGGCCGGCTGCGCGGTCGTGGTGAAGCCCTCCGAGTTCGCCTCAGCCAGCACGCTGGAATTCGCCCGGCTCACCAAGGAGGCGGGGCTGCCCGACGGGATGTTCAACGTCATCACCGGCTTCGGCGGCGAGACCGGCAGCGCGATCGTCGAGCATCCGGACGTTGCCAAGATCACCTTCACGGGCTCTGACGTGACCGGCGCGAAGGTCTACGAAGCGGCCGCGCGCCAGATCAAGCGCGTCTCCCTGGAACTCGGCGGCAAGTCGCCCAACATCGTCTTCGCCGATGCCGACCTGAAGGCCGCCGCCGCGGGCGCGATCTCGGGCATCTTCGCGGCCACCGGGCAGACCTGCATCGCCGGCTCGCGCCTGCTGGTTCAGAACAGCATCCGCCAGGAATTCACCGACCGACTGATCGAACTCGCCCGAACCGCCAAGCTCGGCAACCCGATGCAGGCGGACACCAATATCGGGCCGATCACCACGCCGCCGCAATACACGAAGGTGCTCGACTACATCGCGCTGGCCAAGCGCGAAGGGGCCCGCTGCGTCTTCGGCGGCAATCCCGCCTCCGGTCCCGGCGTGCTCGGCGGCCAGTTCGTCGAGCCGACGATTTTCACCGGCGTCACCAACGACATGCGCATCGCCCAGGAGGAGGTGTTCGGCCCGGTCCTGTCGATCATCGGCTTCGAGGACGAGGCCGAGGCGCTCCGGCTCGGCAACGACGTGATCTACGGGCTCGCCGCCGGCGTTTGGACGCAGGATATCGGCCGCGCGATGCGGATGTCGAAGGGGCTGCGGGCCGGCACCGTCTGGGTGAACACCTACCGGGCGGTGAGCTACATGATGCCGTTCGGCGGCATGAAGCGCTCCGGCATCGGCCGCGAGAGCGGCATCGAGTCGATCCGCGAGTTCCTGGAGACCAAGAGCGTCTGGATCTCGACCAGCCGCGACGCGCCGGAGAACCCCTTCGTCATGCGGTGATGGCAGCGGCCGCGCCGTCGCAGATCGCGGCGGCGCGGCCGGCCTTCAGGGTCGCTGTCCGGTCGCGGATGCCGCGCGGTCGGGCGGCAGGGCGAGGGATGCCAGGATGAAGCCCATGAAGAAGAGGAAATACTGGTTGACCGACAGCTCCTCGAACATCAGCGACGGGATGAGGAACAGGGCGCTGTAGGTCAGGAACGGCCCGAAGGCGGCGGGCGCCAGCAGGATCCGGCCCAGACCGGAGAGGAGCAGCAGCGCCACCGCGATGCCGCTCTGAAGCGCCAGCGAGACGAAGCCGTTATGCGGCGTCACGAGGCCGGTCAGGGCCTGAAGTTCCTCCCGCCTGGCGACCTCGCCGACGCCGAACGGGTATTCAACGACGAGCTGGAGCGCGGTCACGCCCGACAGGAACCGCTCGTCAAAATTGCCCGTGACGTTGCGATCCTCGGCAAAGCGCCGCTCGATCGCCTGGGACAGGGTTCCCGGCAGAGGGATCTCGCCCGTCACCGCCCAGGCCACGAGCAGAAGACCGAGCACACCGAACACGGCCAGCACGGCGGGCGCCTTGAGGTTCCGCCGCATCAGCAGGCCGAGGAACAGCAGCGGCATGAACAGGCCGGCGCGGTTGTTGGTGAAGGGGAAGCTCGCCAGCAGGGCCGCGAAATAGGCGAGATAGATCGCCTTCAGGCGATAGCGCAGGCTGAGCACCAGGGCCGCCGCCCCGCCCAGGGCGAAGACATGGCCGGTCTCGTTTCCCGAGGCCCAGAGGCCACCCTGCTTGTCCTGCACGAACAGCTTCAATTCCTCGTCGAGCCCGTCCGTGGGGACCGCGAGCCCGAACCGTTCGAGCTGCAGGCCCGAAGCGGCGAGCAGCAGCACGGCGAGGGAGGCGAGCAGGCCGGCGAGCAGGCCGATGCAGAACGCCTCCTCGACGCGCCGGTCGCGGAACATGACCAGCAGGATGAACGCCTGGACCACGTAGAGCAGGAGGACGAGGGTCAGGTAGACGTCGCCGGCCTGCTTGTGCGCCTTCAGCACCAGCGAGGCCGCGATGAGCACCAGGATGCCGGCGAGCGGCGCGGCCTGACGCAAAGCTTCCGCGATGACGGCGCGGCGCAGCCCGAGCCAGGGGATGAGCAAAAACGGGAGAAGGTCGGACAGGCGCTGAAACGGCAGCCCGAAAGTCGAGGTCAGCACGTTGAAGTTCAGGGCCGCGCCGAGCAGGAACACCGCGACGCGATCCGCCAGCAGGGACGCGGCCGGCGCACCTGTTCCGATGGGCACCGCCTGTCCCGTCATGGTCCCGCACCGTCTGAACGCGCACCCGCCGCCGATGAACCGTTTCCGCCGGCCGCGACCTTCGGCGGACAATGTCGCCCAGAAAGGTTGGCGGAGGGTGCAGATCAGGCGGCGCGACGCAGGAAGAAGCCGAGCGCCGTACGAAGCGTGTCCCGCATGAGGAGCCAGGCGAGACCCAGATAGGCCACGATCCCGATGCCGATTGCCGCGAAGAGGCCGACCCGATCCCCGAGAGCGGCGTCGAGCGGGTTCTGGACGAGCAGCACGAGCCCGGCCATCGCCCCGGCACAGAGCGTGATCGGCGTCAGGATCCGGACGAGGCGCCCATTCGTCACCGGGACGATGCGCCCGGCACTGGCGACGATCGCGGGCGAGAACAGGTAGGCCCGCACCACGTGCCCGGCGACGAGGGCCGCGAGGCCGAAGGGTGCGGTCACGACGGCCGCGACGGCGCCGAGGCCGAACTGAGCGCCCGCGAGCCGCAGGGCCATGCCGTTCCGCCCAAGCGCCGTGAAGATCATCCACAGCATCGAGGTGGCGACGAATTCGGGGGCCAGGAACGCCAGCATCCGGAGCACCGGCGCCGCGTCGTGCCACTGATCGCCGAACAGGAAGGGAATGAGGGTCGGGGCCACGGCCGCCATGCCGAAGAAGGCGGGCACCGCCAGGAAGGACGAGGCCTCGGTGAAGCCATAGAAGGCCGTCGCCAGCTCGCCCGGCCGATCCTGCAGGCGCGCGTAGGTGGTCAATCCGACCGTGGTCAGCGGGATGACCGCCACTTGGCTCACGAGGTCGATGCAGCGCCACGCGAGGCGCAGGTAGCCGACATCGGCCGCGGACAGGAAATAGGCGGCGATCACCTCCTGGCTCCGGATCGAGGCGACGAGCAGCAGGTAGGTGCAGAACAGCCGCGAGCCGAACGCGATCTGCTCGCGCACGGAGGCAAGGTGCAGCCGCAGCGGCGGAATCCAGCGGGCCGCGACCCAGGTGAGGAGCGTGGTCGCCGTCGCGGCGACGAGGCGCTGAACCACGAGGCTCCAGACACCGTAGCCGTCGAGGGCCAGCACGAGGGCGACGGCGCCGCCGAGGATGTTGGCGCCCAGTGCCCGCAGGGCGAGCTTGCGGAAGCCGAAGCTTCGCTGGAGCCGCGCCTCGTGGATCGCGCCCGCGGCCGTGATGACGAAACAGGCGGACAGCGCGCACAGGACCGGTTGCAGCGCCGGAAGGTCGAAGATCCAGGCGATCGGCCCGGACAATGCGACCAGCCCCACGGCACAGAGCGCGCCGGTGGCGAGCATGACCCAGAAGGCGGTGGCGGCGAAGTCCTCGTCGAGGTCTGCCCGCTGGACGACCGCGTCGGGCAGGCCGCAGCGGGCGACGATCTGCAGGATGTCGATGAAGACGGCGGCGATCGCCACCATCCCGAACTCAGCGGGTCCGATCAGCCGGGCGAGCACGAGGAACACCCCGAAGCTCAGGACGACGTTGCCGACGGACGCGACCGCCACCCAGCGCGCGGCGTCGAACGAGCGGCGCGTCACCTCCGCGCCGGAGGCGAGCCCAGGCTCCTCTTCGGCAGCGGCGGCTTCCGAAAGCACCGGCGCGGCAGCGCTCACGGGCGGGTTGCCCGGCGCTCGGCGACGAGTTCGGCATAGAGGTCGAGATACTTCTCGGCGACGCGCTCGGACGTCGACTCGCGGATCACGTGCTGGAAGGCGCGCTCGTCCGGGAGGTCTTTGCGCCCCCGGGCGATCACGCTTCGTAGCCGCGCCGCGAGATCGGCATCGTCGCCCGGCGTGAACAGCCATTCGGCGTTGTCCTCACCAACCAGCTCGGGGATCCCGCCCGAGGCCGCGCCGATCACCGGAACGCCCATCGTGTAGGCCTCGTAGATCGTCCGCGGCGAAGGCTCGGCCCAGAACGAGGGCACGATGAGCACGTCGATGGCGCTGAGGAAGTCGGCGGGCTTGGCCCATCCGACGAACTCGATGGGGAGGCCCTCGGCCTGCGCGGTGAAACGCGCGATGGAGTCGTCCATCGCCTGGCCGGCGACGAGGCAGCGCCAGTCGCCGGGGCCGATCCGGCGGAAGGCGTCGATCATCGTGCCGACCCCCTTCTCGGTGTTGATCCGACCGAGATAGCCGAAGGTCATCGGCCGGTCCGTCCGGTCGATCTGCCGCCGCGCCGCGGGATCCCCCTCCGGGACCGTGCAGGAATAGAAGATCACCCGGCGCCGCTCGGGCGCGAGATGCGCGAACAGGCCGTGATCGACATGGGTCTTGAGGATCTCGGTGCCGACGGAGACGACCGCGTCCACAGACCGGTTGGTGATCTGCTTGGCGGCGTTCACGACCTTGCATCCCAGATGCCAGCGGTCGCACGGCTTGCCGTCCCGGAACATGGCGGCGTTGCCGCAGATCAGGTCGTACTCGCAGACCGTGTGGACGATCGGGATCCCGCGCTTGGCCGCCTCGCGCCAGACCAGGGTCGAGACGTCGAGCAGCGAGTGCGTGTTGACGATGTCGGGCCGGAAATCGTCGAGGACGCGGCCGAACTCGGCCGCGACGGCGAAATTCCATTGCTGCTTGAGCTTGGCCCAGGCGCGGCCGAACCGGGTCGCCTTGGGCCAGTCCTCCAGCCAGAAATCGTTGTGGTGCGCCATGCGGTAGACGGTGACGCCGCCGCGCACGCTCTTGGGCTCCGGGTCCCGGGCAATGCAGGCCGCCG
The DNA here is from genome assembly GCF_040545035.1 of Methylobacterium sp. 1973. NCBI lineage: Bacteria > Pseudomonadati > Pseudomonadota > Alphaproteobacteria > Hyphomicrobiales > Methylobacteriaceae > Methylobacterium > Methylobacterium sp. 1973. Next base: position 256,677 of record NZ_JBEPLA010000003.1, on the reverse strand, counting down.
CCACCGTGTGGCCGGCGGCGACCAGTTCCTCGGCGAGGTGCTCCACCGAGCGCTCGGCGCCGCCCACGATGTAGGGCGGGTAGAGGGCACTGAGGTGCAGGATCCGCAAGGGGCCGGTCACCGCGCGTGCGGCGGCCTGATCGCTCGGCCGGTCCTGGCCCTGGGGGCGCGGCTCTTCGGTGAGGATCCGGGCATAGGTCGAGGACAGGGTCGGGGTGATCATGGACGGCACTCGCTGAGGTGCGGGCGCTCCGCGCGCGCGGAAAGCTCGAGAGGCAGTTCGGGGCGGGCCGCGTCGCGGGTCGCGGCGTAGAGGGCGAGATAGGCGGCCGCGACGACGACCGGGTCGGTGCCGGCGCGGATGCGGGCGGCGCGGGCGAGCCCCTCTGCGAGGCGGGCGGGCTCCGCGACGATCCGGGCCATCGCGGCGGCGAGTGCCGGGGCATCGCCCGGTGGCACCAGCCACGGCCCCGGTCCGACCTGCTCGCCGATGCCGCCGCTTGCGGTTCCGATCACCGGGACGCCGCGCCCGTAGGCTTCCGCCACCGTCCGGCCGAAGGGTTCGGGCCAGATCGGGGGGACGACGAGGCAGTCGATGCCATCCAGGAAGGCGTCGCGCTCCGCGTAGCCCAGGAAGGTCGCGGGCAGGCCCTCGGCCCGGGCGCGGTAGCGGTCGAGCCCGTCCACGGCGCGGCCGGCAACGGAGAGGTTCCAGCCTGCCCGCGGCAGGCTCCGGCAGGCTTCGAGGAGCGTGTCGAAGCCTTTGGCGGCCTCGATCCGACCCAGATAGCCGAACCGAACCGGCGCCCCCGGAACCCGCGGACGCCGTGCCGGCGGCAGGCCGGGCGGGATCGGATTCCAGATCACCCGGCGCAGCGCCGGCGGCACGTCGGTGAAGAAGCCGGCATCGAGATGACGCTCGAGGATGTCTGAGCCCACGGCGGCCAGAGCCGTCACGGCGCGCTGACAGCGCCGGTGGATCCCACCGTAGAGGCGGCATTTGAGATGCTGACCGTCACAAGGCCGGCCGTCCCGCACCATCGCGCCGTTGGTGCAGAGACTGGTGAAGTCGTGGAGCGTGTGCACGATCGGCAGTCCGAGCTGCCGGAGCATCGGCCAGAGCGCCGGCGGCAGCTCGGAGATCGAGTGCGTATTCACGAGATCGGGTTCGAAATTCCGGACCGCCGCCGCCATCCGGTCGAGCGTGGGTCGGTTCCACTGCGCGGCGAGCTTGTAGCGGAGGCGGTCGAGCCGCCCGCGTTCAGGCCAGTCGAGGATGTGGAAGGGCGTTCCGTGGCCGGTCCGATAGACGGTGACGCCGTCCTGAAGGACCGGCTCGCCCTGCGCCCGTGCCGCGCAGACGACGGCAACGTCATGGCCGAGGCCCGCTTGGTTGCGGGCGAGTGTCTCGACCATCAGTTCGGCGCCCCCGACCTGCTCGGGCGGATAGAGCGAGCTAAGGTGCAGGATGCGCATGCGGCACCTCCCGAGCGGGGCGCGCCGGAGCGCCGTCCCGGAGCGCGTCGAGCAGCAGGCCCTCGTAGCGGCGGGCGGTTTCGGCCCAGTCGTAGCGACGGACATTGTCGCGGCCGCGCGCGATCAGCGTGGCCCGGAGCCCCGGCTCGTCGAGCAGGCGGCGCAGGCCCGTGGTCAGCGCCGCAGCGTCGGCGGGATCGAAGGTCAGGGCACCGGCTCCGGCGATCTCGGGCGTCGCGGAGCGGTCCGAGCAGAGAACCGGGCAGTCGAGGGCCTGCGCCTCCAGCACGGGCAGGCAGAACCCCTCGGCGAAGGACGGGACACACAGGCACAAGGCCGCGCGGTAGAGGCCTGCCAGCTGGTCGTCGTCGATCCGCGACAGGCGCGTCAGCGGCACCGGGGCGCCGCCGAGCGCGGCGGCGATCGCCTCGTCGGGATCCTCGCCCACGTGCACGATCCCGATCCCCGGCCGGCCGAGCCCGACCACGGCGCGGGCGAGGGTCGCGAAGTTCTTGTTGTACAGGGCGTTGCCGACCGCCAGCACGAAGGACCCGGCCGGGAGTCCGGCCCGGGGCCCGTCGCGCGTGGGATCCAGCATCGCCGCGGAGGGCACGGTCTGAGCCCGTCCGCGAAGCCGGGGATAATGGTGCTCCAGATCGCGCCGGGTCGCCTCGGACACGGTGATCACCCGTGCGCTGTTGCCCAGCACCAGCCGGAAGATCGGATCGGTGGTCAGGGCCTCGCGGGAGCGGATGCGCTCGGGCAGCGTGCGGAAATAGAGATCGTGCACGACGCTCACCCGCGCGCGACCGCCGAAGGCCGCACCGTAGGGGTCGGCATTCAGCACCACGTCGATGTCCAGGGCCCGGCACAGCCGCGGGACCGCGAGGCTCTGGCGCAGGACGTCGAACAGCATGATCCGCGGCCGCGGCACCGTCACGACCTCGACGCGGTCGCGGATCGCCGCCGGCAGCTGGTCGCGGCGCCAGGGAGAGCGGAGCACCACCGTGAAGGTGCCGCGCGCGATCAGGCCGGCGATCACCCGGAAGGCGACGAGGGCGACGCCCGACGGCCGACCGGCATGCTGGCTCGGCATGTTGACGAGGACGCGCGGCATTGCGGTTCTGACGGCTCCGGGCGAGAGGGGAGGGATTGCCGGCCCGTCAGGCGCGGCCGGCAACCTGGAGGATGATGTCGGCGAGCGCGCGCTGCATCCGGTCCGCTCCGTAGCGGGACAGCGCCCGTTCCCGGGCGAGATCGGTTCGCGGCGCGAAGGCGTCGGGATTGTCGAGCAGCTCCGACAGGGCGGCCGCCAAACGGTCCGGTCGCCGTGGCGGCACCAGCGTTCCGGCCGCGCCGCCGTCGAGAATCTCCGCAGAGGCACCCGCATCCGTGGCGACCACCGGCACGCCGACGCGCATCGCCTCGACGAGGGTGCGGCCGAACGGTTCCGGATCGACCGAGGGGTGCACGACCACATCGACCGCCTGCATCAGTCGGGGGACGTCGTCGCGCTGGCCGAGGAACGTGATCCGGTCCGACAGCCGGTACTTGGCCACAAGGTCCCTCAGATGCGCCGCGTAGGCATCCTCGCCGAAGAGCGGCGCCCCCACCACGATGCAGTGGAGGCCGGGCAGGCGCGCGAGCGCCTCGATCAGCACGTCCTGTCCCTTCCAGGGCGCGATGCGGCTGAACACGCCCACGAGCGGACCCGCCGGCAGGCCGAGTTCCGCGCGCAGCGCCGCGGCGGGCCGGGGATCGCGGTCGAGGTCGAGGCCGTTCGGCACGATACGGATCAGGGATCGGCGTCCCCCGCCCTGAACGAAGGCCCGCGCTGCGGCTTCGGACGGCACGATCACCCGGGTCGCGCAGAGATTGGCGAGGCACACCTGGGCGATGCGCTGGGCCCGCCCGAAATGCGCGCTGTCGAGGATGTCGTGCAGGTGCCAGACCAGGGGGCGTCCGACGCAGCGCGCGGCGAAGGCGGACAGCAGGAAAGCCTTCTGCGAATTCGCGTAGACGACGTCGCAGGCGCGCGCCGCCCGCGCGATCTCCAGGGCCAGGGCGCCGAGCCGGCCTAGCACCGGCAGGGCGCTCAGGGGCGAGGCATCCCGCCGGAGAGCCGCCAGGGAGGTCCGACGCCGTGCAAGACGGATCTCCAGACCCTGCCCGCGCAGGGCGTCGGTGAGGGCGCCGTCCTCGAACAGGAAGGCGGTCGAACCCGCCCATGGCTGGACGGCGTCGCGGAGCACCAGTTCCGCTCCCGACATCGTGCCGGTGTGGCTGACGAACAGAACGCTGGGACGCGCGGCGATCCCGGACCGGGCGGCCAAAACCCGGTCGACGGAGCCACGCTCCGGAAGCGTCGCGGCGGGAAGGACGTCTGTCATCGGGCGCCCGCGGCCGTGCGTGGATCGGGCAGCGGCATCACATCGTAGGTCGGTTGGGTGCCCGGCCGGACCATCGTCATCGCGATTCCGAGCACGTGTCCGCCGGCGCGGCGCAGGTTCGCCACGGTCTCGACGCTGTCGGAGAGCTGCGAGCGGCCGTAGCGGGCGCAGCAGAGCACGCCGTCGACGTGGCGGGCGAGCGTCGGCGCGTCCATCAGGAGGCTGGTGGGCGGCGTATCGAGAAGGACGAGGTCGTAGCGGCGGCTCCAGTCGAGAAAGCCCGCCATCCGGTCGCTCATCAGAAGCTCGGTTGAGTCGGCCGTCGGCGTCCCCGCCGGGATGACGTCGAAGCGCCCGGCCGGGACCACGGCCTCGGCCGGGTCGATCTCGCCGCGGAGCACGCCGCCGAGGCCCGGCCCGCGGCCGAGCCCGAGCGACGCCTCGAAATTCGGGCGCCGCAGGTCGCACTCGACGACGAGGACCCGTCGCCCGCCGGCGGCGCCGATCCCGGCCAGCGCGAAGGCCGTGAACGACTTGCCCTCGCGCGGCTTCGCCGAGGTCACCAGAATGACGCGGGACTTGCCGGAGCCTGCCAGGACGAGATGGGCGTGCAGGTTGCGCAGGACGTTCTGCATCACCGGATCGACCCGCGCCCGCGCCAGGGCCTCCGGGAGGTCGAGCGCCCGCTGACGCTCGGAGAAGCGTCCGACCAGCCCGGCTGGCTCCAGGCTGGGCAGCTGCGCGAAGACCGGGGCGCCGGTGCCGGCCATGAGCTGCGCGGAGCTGCGCACCCGTCGGTCGGTGTAGTCGCGCAGCAGCGCGGCAGCGGCGGCGAGGACGCCCGCGAGCACGAAGCCGCCCGCCAGGAACGGCACGGCCTTCGGCGAGAACGGCTCCTGCGGCAGCTCGGCGAGGCTGACCAGCCGCGTGCTGCCGGTGAGGATGCGCCGCTCGGTCTCCAGCTCGCCCGCCCGCTTCACCAGATCGGCGTAGCGGGTGCGCTTGATCTCCGCGTTGCGGACCATGCCTTCGATCGAGGCCTCGTCGTCCATGGCGGCGGCGGCGTCGGTCTTGGCGGTTTCCAGCTGGGCGCGCAGCGACTTGGCGAGGGCGTTCGACGCCTCGTAGGACTTGCGCAAGCCCTTCGCCACGTTGCCGACCTCCTGCTCGATCCGCGTGCGCAGGCTCGCCTGCTCGGTTTCGAGCGCCCGGATGACCGGGTGGCTCGCCCCGAGCAGCGTGCTCTGGTTGGCGAGCTGCGCGCTGACGCCGCTGAGTTGCTGCTTCAGGGATACGACGGTCTGACTGGCCAGCACCGCCGGGGCACTGTCGGCGCCGCGAGCGCCCTTGTTCTCGATCTCGCTGAGACGCGCGGCGGCATCCGCCTTGGCCGTCTCCGCAGCGGCAAGCTGCTGGCTGATGCTGGTCAGTCGCTCGGCGCTGATCGGGGCCGTCGAGCCCTTCAGCAGGCCCTTGCGACGGCGGAAGGTCTGGATCCGGGTCTCGTCCGCGCGAATCGATGCATCGAGCTGGCTGATCTCGGCATGCAGCCAGTCGGCGGCCGCCTTCCGGCTCGAGGCCTGCGTCTCGCGCTGATCCTCCAGGAAGGCGTTGATCAGGCCGTTGGCCATCGTCTGCGCCGTCTCGGGCAGCGGCGACTTGTAACCGATGGTGATAATGCGCGAGCGGCCCGAACTCAGGACCGTGTAGCGTTTCTGAAGATACTCCACGAGGGCGTTGCGATCCGTCGTGAGCTTCGTACAGGCCGCTTCCTTCTTGGCGCTGATCTCGTCGGGATGCCCGCGGGTCGCCGCAGAGCGGCACTCGGCCATGACGGCCGCGATCAGGCCGTCGTCGATCGCGAGACGCAGCAGCCGGGGCGAGCGGATCACCAGGATCTGGCTCTCGATATCGGCCGGATCGCCGATCTTTTGGATCCAGGCCATGGAGGCGTTGTTCGCCCCGGGCTCCGCTTCGGCGACGATCACCGAGCCGCTCGCCACGTATTGCGGCTGGATCATCAGCAGGGCGGTTACGGCGAGGCCGAGGATCCCGACGAACACCGCTGCGAACAGGTAGCGGCGATGCCAGATCCGGGAGAGGGCGGCGGCCAGCGGGCCGCCGCGCACCGGCTCCTGGGGGAGGGCGCGGACCGGCGCCCGGTCGGCCAGATCGACAGTCAGGAAGGACATGCGGCGCGTCCTCAGCCGACGGCTTCGAGCCGCGGCAGGATCCGCGGGCGCGTCTCGCAGGCGGCTTGATGGAGAGCCATCTGCTGACCGACGAAGCTCGCGAAGCGGCTTCGGAACAGCTCGGCCGAGAACATCTCGGCCTGCGCCCAGCAGGCCTCCCGGGTGAACAGGCTTTCCTGCTGCAGGAACTGGCCCACGCAATCGGCGATGGCCTGCGGCTCCGGCGTGTCGAAGAACATCCCGGTGCGCTGCGGGCCGCGGACCTGAACCGTCTCGCGGGCGCCGCCGCGGCCCAGCGCGAGGACCGGCGTGCCCTCCGAAGTGGCCTCGACCACGATGATCCCAAAATCCTCCTCGGCTGCGAAGATGAAGGCCCGGGCCGTGGCCATGAGGCGCCGCAATTCACCGTCGGAGACGAAGCCGGAGAACGACACGTTGGGCCCGGCGATCTCCCGCAGCCGTGCCGCATCCGGCCCGGTGCCCGCCACCACGAGTTCGAGATCGGGAAGCAGGGCGAAGGCGCGGATCACGGCCTCGACGTTCTTGTAGGGGACGAGCCGGCTGGCCACGAGGAAGTGGTTGCCGCGCGGCCCGTCGTAGCGCTGGCTCGGCAGATTGATGGGCGGGTGGATGACCTCGGCGGTGCGGCCGTAGACCTTGTGGATGCGCCGGGCGACGAAGGCGGAATTGGCCACGATCGCGTTGGGTCCGGCCGCGGTGCGGAAGTCCCAGACCCGCATCCGGTGCAGGATGAGCCGGGCGAGCAGGCTCTTCATCCCGGCGTCGCAGCCGCTCTCCCTCAGGTAGGTATGCTGCATGTCCCAGGCGTAGCGCATGGGCGAGTGAATGTAGGAGACGTGCAGCTGGTCGGGTCCGGTCAGGACGCCCTTGGCCACCGCGTAGCTGCTGGAGATGACGAGATCGTAGGCCGAGAGGTCGAACTGTTCGATCGCGAGCGGCATCAGGGGCAGGTAGTTGCGGTGCCGCGTCCGCGCGAAGGGCATGCGCTGGATGAAACTTGTCCGCGCCTGCGTGTAGCCCAGCCGCTCCCGATCCTCTTCGGACAGGAAATCGAAGAGCGCGAAGACATCCGCGTCGGGATAGATCCGCAGCAGCTGCTCGAGGACACGCTCGGCGCCACCGACGATATACAACCAGTCGTGAACAATCGCGACACGCATCACAGCTTCCTCGTCGGCACGCCAGACGCGGGACCAATCAATACTGTCCTGCCGCCCCCGCCTGTGACAGCGAGCAAAGGCGCGCTGGAAAGAGTAATGGAGACATCGGCCCTAAAAAAGGGGTCACCGCCTCGACAACAGTTGGAAATAGGCCCTGTTCAGATGTGTAATACCGAGTGTAAACTTAATTTTTATGAATTAGTAACGTTAATGATCGGCATTCTCTGCACGGTCAGCGCGTGGCTTCGGTCTATGCACTGGCAGCGCAAGCCGGTTGCGGCCTGCGCCGCGGAGATCCTGCGTGGCGCAGGCTACGAGGCGATCGGCGTCGGCTGAGAGGCAGGACGCGTCCGTCGATGGAGCCGGTGTCGCAGGCCGGCGATCAGAGGGGTCTCGACATATCGGAACAGCACCTCACCCGCGGCCACAGAGGCCGGAAACGCGATGGCGAAGATGAGAGCGGCACGCGCGTATCCGGGGGCGACGAGGAGCGCTGCGAGCTTGGCGGCGCTGTGAAGCAGCAGGTTGTGGACCAGGTAGAACGAGTAGCTGGCGTTGCCTTGCGAGAGCAGCCAGCGCGATTTCAGCGCGACGCCGCCCTGCTCCAGAAGCAGCATCGCACCGACGACGAGGACGGCCGCGGAGCCCCAGACCAGCGGCCGGGCGAATCCAGACAATTCGGGGCAGGCGTCGAGCAGCGTGGTGGCGATCTGGCCGCCGAGGATGAGCAGCGCCGCCGCGGACAGGGCGGCACAGGCCAAGCGTCTGACCGGGAAGCCCGCGGGCGGGATGCCGAGGCGCAGATAGGCGTAGCCCAGGCCGATGCCGGCGGCGAACTCGATGATGATCGGCTTCGTGTAGTAGGCCCAGTACAGGCCCGGGGCGGGCAGAAGTCCGAGCAGGATCAACGCGAGGAAGATTGCGGCCGCGCCCAGCGCCCGGACGGCGGCCTTCGGCACCAGCAGCAGGCCCGCGAAGACCACGTAAAAAAACATTTCGTAGTTGAGCGTCCAGCCGACGGAATTCAGAGGCTCGATGAAGCCTCCGCGGGAAAACGGCAGGAACAGCAACGACTGGATGAGGTAGTCCGGCCGGACCTCCATGATCCCGATGGGCTTCAGGCCGGTCAGCGCGATGAGCGCCAGGCCGATCGTGACGAGCCAGTAGACCGGGACGACGCGCGACGCCCGGCGGAGCAGGAACCCACCGGGGCTCTCACGGCGGCCGCTGGTGCTCACGAACATGATGAACCCGGACAGGACGAAGAAGACGTCCACGCCGAAGGCGCCGAAGGCCAGGAGATCCGGTCGCGGCAAAACCGGTCCGATATACAGGCCGTAATGCGTGAGGAAGACGAGGTACGACGCGACGGCACGCAGAATTTGAAGATTGTCGATCATCGCGCGCCGGCTGATGCCTGGGGCTCCGCCCGGGACAGGCGAAGCCGCAACCTTATGGCCACGATGGCCCCGCCACGTCACGACGAGTCCCGAATCGTCCTAAATGGCTCCTCATCCCGAACTGACGTCACGCCGCGCATTTAAGCGCGTAAGTTGCTGAATCCGCGAATTGGCGGGAGAGTCGATCGCGAATTAAAGAGCCGGAAAGTGATCGTAAAGGTAGCGGCGGCCAATATAGCGCTCGGGCCGCGTGAGCTGCCTGGATACGCCGCGCGCATCCCCGTATCGCAACACGCGCACGGCTATTTACTATTAATCAATAGATAATTTGACGGCGGGCCGATCCGTTCAATAGCGTCGTTATGACGGGAATAGGGAGTTCTGCCTTGAACATCGCTCAGGATATCCGTGAGATCCTAGGATCGAACGAAGCCTTCGCCGGCAAGGCCGACCAGCTCTCCGAGGATGACAGCCTGTTCGATCGCGGGCTGGATTCGTTCGGCTCGGTGCAGCTGATGTTGGCGCTGGAGGAGCGCTTCAACATCGAGTTCCCCGATGAACTCCTGAACCGCAAGTCGTTCTCGTCCATCCGCGCGATTCGCGAGGCCGTCTCCACGCTGATCCAGCAGGAAGCCGCATGAGCACGTTTGCCGCGCGCGCCGAGCGGGTGGCGGCGGTGGCGGCGCGTCACGCCGACGCCGTCGATCGCGAAGGCCGCTTCCCCGAAGAGGCGGTGGCGGCGCTGAAGGCCGAGCGCCTCCTCGGTCTTCAGATCCCGGGGCAGTTCGGCGGCGAGGGGGCTGGGCTCGTCCAGATCGCCGAGCTGTGCAGCACGCTCGGGCAGGCTTGCAGCGCGGCCGCGATGGTGTTCGCTATGCACCACATCAAGGTGTCGAGCCTTGTGACCCACGGGCTCGACAGCCCGTGGCACGGCCGCCTGATGGAGCGGATCGCCCGCGAGCAATTGCTGGTCGCCTCCTCGACCACCGAAGCCGGCATCGGCGGCGACCTGCGCAACAGCCTCTGCGCCGTGGAGACCACCGGTGAGGTCTTCGCCCTCGGCAAGGACGCGTCGGTGATCTCCTACGGCGCCCGGGCCGACCTGATCCTCGCCACGGCCCGGCGCCATCCGGACGCGGCGACGTCCGATCAGGTCCTCGTCGCGCTGATGGCCGATCAGATCTCCCTGGTGCGCACGGGGGATTGGGACACCCTCGGGATGCGCGGGACGTGCAGCGACGGCTTCCGCCTGGAGGCCCGGAACGTCCCGGTCGAGCAGATCCTGCCGAAGCCGTTCGCGGAGATCGCCGCCCAGTCGATGCTGGCCTCGTCGCACCTCCTGTGGAGCAGCGTGTGGTACGGGATCGCGACCTACGCGGTGGACCGCGCCCGCGCCTTCGTGCAGGCCGAGGCCCGACGGCGGCCCGGGCAGGTCCCGCCCACGGCCCTCCGGCTGGCCGAGGTCTCCAACGCCCACCAGGCTATGCGCGGCACCATCGTGTCGGCCCTGCGCCGCTTCGAGGATGCGCACGGGGACGCCGACACGATCGGCTCCGTCGGCTTCTGCGTGATGCTGAACAACCTCAAGGTCACCGTCTCCGACATGGCGGTCGAGATCGTGCGGGGTGCGCTCGCGATCGTCGGTCTCGCCGGATACAGGAACGACACGCCCTTCAGCCTGGGACGGCCGCTGCGCGACGTCCTCTCCGCACCGCTGATGATCGGCAACGATCGCATCCTCGCCAACACCGCCAAGCTCCTGCTCGTGCAGAAGGGCAGCGGCCAGCTCATGAGTGCGTGATGGAATCGATTTCCTCTCCCGCCGGCGACGTCCTCCCCGAGGACGAGCCGGCCGGCGGTCCGACGTTCCTCGACCGCCTGTTCGACCACGGGCTGCTGGTCCGGACCGGCGTCGACGGCCTCTACGGCCGCAGCGGCGGCTTCGAGAGCGTCGTCGACGCCCTCGACCGGATCATCACGCGTCTCGGCGCCGCCGAGGGGGCCGAGGTGCTGCGTTTCCCGCCCGCGATGAGCCGGTCGGCCTTCGAGCGCAGCGGGTACCTCAAGGGGTTCCCGAACCTCGCCGGCACCGTCCACAGCTTCTGCGGCGACGCCCGCGGCCATGCCGAGATCCTCGCCTGTCTGGAGGCCGGGACCGACTGGACCGGCCAGCAGGAGGCCACCGACGTCGTCCTGACGCCCGCGGCCTGCTACCCGGTCTATCCGGTGGCTGCCGCCCGGGGGGCGCTGCCCGCCGCGGGCCGCCTCTTCGACCTGCAATCCTATTGCTTCCGGCGCGAGCCCTCGCTGGAGCCGACCCGGATGCAGCTCTTCCGCATGCGCGAATACGTGCGCATGGGCAGTCCCGAGCAGGTTCTGGCCTTCCGCGCGTCGTGGCTTGAACGCGGCACGGCGATGATGCGCGACCTCGGTCTTCCGCTCGCCATCGACGCGGCCAACGACCCGTTTTTCGGACGCGCCGGCCGGATGCTCGCCAACAACCAGCGGGCGCAGGGCCTCAAGTTCGAACTGAACGTCCCGGTCAACAGCGTCGAGAATCCGACCGCCTGTCTCAGCTTCAACTATCACCAGGACCATTTCGGCAGCACCTGGGACCTGCATCAGGCGGATGGCGCGGTCGCCCATACGGCCTGCGTCGGCTTCGGCCTGGAGCGGATCACCCTGGCGCTGCTGCGCCACCACGGGCTCGATCTCGCCGCCTGGCCTGAGGCCGTCCGCGCCGAGCTGTGGGGTTGAGGCGGTGACCGCCGCTCTGCGCCGGCCGGAGGGTCTCGGAGCCGCGGGACCCTACGTCCCGCACCCGCTCCACGGGTCCGGCCGCGATTGGCCGGAGACGAACTGCTACGTCGACCTCTGGATCGAGCTCCTGCACGGACGCGGCCTCGTGCCCGAGGCGATGCTGGGCTTCACCCTGCGGCAGGATTTCGAGGGCGACCAGTTCACCTTCTTCAAGCCGCCGCCCGGCGACATCGAGCGGCTTTACGGGCTGGAGGTGCTGGAACTCGCGGTCTACGGGGGCCTCGAGGCCCATGCCGTGCGTCAGGCGGAGGCCGGTCGCCCGGTACTGGTCGAAGTCGACGCGATCTATCTGCCCGATACCCAGGGGACGACCTACGGCCGGGACCACGCCAAGACCACGATCGGCATCCTGGCCCTCGACCCGGTGACCCAGGAACTCGATTACCTCCACAATGCCGGGCGCTTCCGGCTATCGGGGGCGGATTATGCCGGGATCTTCGCGCCGGCGCTGCTGCCGCCCTACGCCGAGTTCGTGAAGTCGGTCGCCTCGCCCCTGAGTTCCGCGGACCTGCCGGGGGCCGCCCGCGCGCTGCTCGTCCGGCATCGCGCCCGGGCGCCCCGCCGCAATCCTGTCCTGGCGTTCCGCGACGCATTGGCGGCGACGGCCGGGGATCTGGTGTGCCGGCCGCTCAGCGTGTTCCACGCCTACGCCTTCAATACGACGCGCCAGCTCGGCGCCAATTTCGAGATGCTCGCCAGTCATCTCTCGTGGCTCGAGGCGCGGGATGCCGGTGGGTTCGCGCCAGCGGCCGCGGCCGCCGCGGATGTGAGCCGCGAGGCGAAGGCCTTCCAGTTCCAGCTTGCCCGCGCCTTCCACCGTCGCTCGGCCGAAGGACTGGCACTGCGTCTCGACCGCCTCGCGGCGACCTACGACCGCGTCTTCACCGACCTCGACCGCGCGCTGGACCGCTGAGAGTCGCGATGGCCCGCATCCGCTGCGTCGACGAGCGTGCGCCGGAGGTCCAGTTCGGGCCCTGGATGCTCGCCGTCACGCCGCCGGGCGCCTGTGCGGGCCCCGGTGACCTCGACGCCGTGACCGGCTGGATCCCCGCCACCGTTCCGGGCACCGCCGCCGCCGCCCTGCGGGCCGCCGGGCGCTGGAGCGAGGCCGCGCCGGAGCCGATCCACGATCGCGATGTCTGGTACCGGTCGCGCATCGCCGGGGCGGGCCCGGCCCGTCTTCGATTCGAAGGGCTCGCCACCCTGGCCGAGGTCTGGCTCGACGGCGCGCCGATCCTCTGCACCCGCTCCATGTTCGAGGCGCACACCGTCGATGTCGAGCTCGGCGGCGTCTCCGAGCTGGCGCTCTGCTTCCGTGCGCTCCGGGAGGAACTCGACCGACCGGCCAAGCGCGGGCGCTGGCGGCCTCGGATGATCACGCCCGGATCGCTGCGCCATCTGCGAACCAGCGTCCTCGGCTTCATGCCGGGCTGGTGCCCGGAGATCGACCACGTCGGCCCCTTTCGACCGCTGACTGTCGGGCCGGTCCGACCCCGTATGGCGGCCGCGGATGTGCGTTCGACCCTCGAAGGCGACATCGGCCACCTGGCCGTGCGCCTGCGAATCGACGGGCGGACCGACTCGGTCATCCTCGCGTGCGGCGGGGGTGAGGCTTCTCTGACCGAGGTCGAGCCGGGCCTGTTCGCAGGCGCGCTGGCGCTTCCCGGCATCGCGCCCTGGTGGCCGCACACCCACGGCGTGCCGAACCTCTACCCGGTCGAGGTGCGCGTCGACGGCGCACGCTTCGACCTCGGCCGCGTCGGCTTCCGAAGCCTGACGCTCACCCGTCCGTTCGAGGACGGCCTGTCGCTGGCGGTGAACGGCGTGCCGGTCTTCTGCCGGGGCGCCGTCTGGACGCCGCCGGATCTCGTCGGGCTGGGCTCCGACGGGACCCGAACGCTGCTCATGCGCGCCCGTGAGGCCGGCATGAACATGCTGCGCGTCCCGGGCACGACGCTCTATCCGGATTCCGACTTCTACGATCTGTGCGACGAATTCGGCATTCTGGTCTGGCAGGACCTGATGCTCGCCAATTTCGACTATCCGCACGCGGACCCGGCTTTCGCGTCCCAACTCGACTGCGAGCTGACGGGGTTTCTCGAGCGGACGCAGACCGCGCCGTCGCTCTGCGTGCTGTGCGGGGGCAGCGAAGTCTGGCAGCAGGCGGCGATGCTCGGCGCGCCCCGGGCCGTCTGGGCCGACACCTTCTGCGCGACGACTTTGCCGGCGCGCGCGGCGGATCTGCGACCCGATCTCATCGTCGTGCCGAACTCGCCCTCCGGCGGCGACTTGCCCTTCTCGCCGCGCGGGGGCTGCACCCACTATTTTGGCGTCGGCGCCTATCGACGGCCCTTGGAGGATGCCCGCCGGGCAGAACCTGGCTTCGCCAGCGAATGCCTCGCCTTCGCCAATCCGCCCGAACCCGGCACGCCGGGACCGACCGGACCGGCCGATCCGCTCTGGCCGGCCGGCATCCCCCGGGACCGGGGGGCCGACTGGGACTTCGAGACGGTGCGCGACCACTATGTCGCCCTGCTCTACGGCGTCGACCCTGCGGCGCTGCGCGCCGAAGATCCGGACCGCTACCTCGAACTCGGCCGTGCTGCGGTGGCCGAGGTGATGGAGGCGACCTTCGCGGAGTGGCGCCGTCCGCGCTCGCCGACGGCCGGCGGCCTCGTCCTGATGCTGCGCGACCTCGGACCCGGCGCCGGCTGGGGCGTCATCGACTGGACGCAGAGGCCGAAATCGGCCTGGTATGCGCTGAAGCGCGCCTTCCGTCCGGTCCAGGTCCTTCTCACCGACGAGGGCCTCGACGGCCTTCACGTTCACGTCCTCAACGAGACGGCAGCGGCCCAGGACCTGACGCTGACGCTGACCCTGTGCGATGTCGGGGGGCGGGTCGCAGCGCGGGCCGAGCGGGTCCTTACGGCCGGCCCGCGGGCGGCCCTCACGCTTTCTTCCGCCGCCGTTCTCGGCCGATTCTTCGACACCACGGACAGCTACCGGTTTGGGCCACGGATCCACGATCTCGCGCATGCCCGGCTGAGCGATGCCGACGGCCGCGTGATCGCCGAGAGCTTCCACTTCCCTGGCCTGCGACCAGTCCTCCGTGAGGCTGTCGGCCTGCGGGCCGAACCGGTCGCGACCGGGGAGGGTCCGGGTCTGCGGATCAGCACCGCGCGCTTCGCCTGCAGCGTCCAAGTACAAGCCTCCGGAGTGTGGCCGGTCGAGAGCGGATTCCATCTCGCGCCGGGATCGAGCCGGATCGTCGCCTTCGCGGACGCCGACCGGCTGCCGCGCGGGAGCGTGCGGGCGATCAACAGCAGCGAGATCGTGGAATTCGGTCATGACGCCTGAGGTCGAGTCCGACGCCGCGGTGCCGGTGACGTTCGAAGGCCTGTTCGGGTGGCTTCATCCGGCCGCCGGACGGCGCGGCGTCGTCCTCTGCGGGACCTGCGGTTTCGAGCAGATGGCCGCGCACAGACCCTGGCGTTCGCTGGCCGAAGGCCTCGCCGCGGCGGGCTGCCCGACCTTGCGCTTCGACTACCCGGGGGAGGGCGACTCGGCCGATCCCGAAGCCGCACGGGTCCTGGCCTGCGTCGCGGCGATCCGGCGAGCCGTCCAGTTCCTGCGCACGACGGCGGGCGTGACGGAGATCGTCCTCATCGGTCTGCGCCTGGGCGCCACCTTCGCGGCCCTGGCGGCCCAGGACGAGGCCGTGGAAGGCCTCGTGCTGCTGGCACCGGTCACGACCGGGCGCGCCTATCTGCGCGAGATGCGGCTGCGGGCGCAGACCATCGGGCGCCTGCCGGACGGGTCGGTCCCACCACAGGAGGCGGACAGCCTCACCGTCGGTGGCTTCCGGATGGAATCGGTTGTCCTCAGTGAGCTCGCCGCCCTCAACCTCGAACGTCTCGAACGGGCGCCGGCGCGGCGCGCGCTGCTCCTGGCACCCGAGACCAGGACCCTGGCCGCCCGCCTCGAAACCCTCGGCTCCACGGTCGCGACGGGGCCGTTCCCCGGTCTTGCCGCACTCGTCGGCGACCCGATCTTCTCCGATGTCCCGGCGGCGGATTTCGCGCGCGTCATCGCCTTCGCGACCGCGGGCGCGGGAGACAGCGGCCTGACGCGCAGCGGAACGGCCGTCGGCGCCCTGGCTTCGCCGCATCTGACCGGGTCGGGCTGGGAGGAGGAGCCGGTGCGGTTCGCCCGGGGCCTGTTCGGCATCCGGTGCCGTCCAGACCGGGCTGACGCAAATGCACCCACGATCGTGTTCGTCTCCACCGGCATGAGCGTGCATTCCGGATGGGGACGCCAGACCACCGATCTCGCCCGGCGTCTCGCTGCCGACGGAATCGGCTCGTTTCGGTTCGATCAGCGGGGCATCGGCGACAGCGCCGATCGAGCTGACGGCCGCACGCCGCTCTTCGCGGCGGACGGATTCGCCGATGTGATCTCGGCCGTCGACGAGATCGCCGGCACGGTCGGCCCGATCCTGCTCGTCGGCGGCTGCAGCGGCGCCTACGCGGCCTTGCACGCCCTCTGCCGGGACAGCCGGGTGGACGGGGCCCTCCTGCTCAACCTCTACTGTTTCGACTGGGATCCGGATGAGGACCTCGACCAGGTCATCCGGCAAACCTTCGGGAGCGCCTCCACCTACGCGGCCCTGCTCAAGCGGGGTGCGACGTGGCGCCGGCTGATCCGCGGCGAGATCCGGATCGGCGCGATCGCCGCGGTGCTGGCCCGGCGCGGGATCGATGCCGCGTTCCGCCGGATGCGCCGGGCCATACGCCCCGGCCCGCCCGGCGGATCACCCGCCCGGCGGATCGCGGCCCTTCGCCGCCGGGGTGCAGAGATCCGACTGCTCTACAGTGCCGGCGATCCCGGTCTTGCGGCGCTCCGCCGCCACCTGGGACGCTCGCCCGGGAAGGCGGACCGCCGCCTCGGCGCGCCCGTGACGGTCGTTCCGGGTGTGGACCACAATTTCGGATCCCGTGAGGCCCAGGCCCGGCTCGCCGAGGCTCTGCACGACCTTCTGCAGGCGGTGCAAAGGTCGAAGGCGAGGCACTCCGGCACGGCGGTTTCCGCAAAGCCCGGCCGTGTCCTCACCCTGGCGGGCCGGACATGACACGGCTTACGCGCCGTTCGGCCCTCGCCCTGGCGGCGGGATCCCTCGCGACAGGCACCTTCGCGACGGCTGCCTTCGCGGCAGGGCGTGGCACCACAGCGGAGCCGCTGCATCGGTGCGAGGCGCTGATCGATTCCATCGGCGTGAACGTGCATCTCGGCCATCGCGGCAGCCCGTATGTCGAGCGCTTCTCGGCCTGCATCGAAGCCCTCGACGATCTCGGCGTCCGCCATCTGCGCGACGATATCGTGCTCACCGGCGACGAGCCGGCTGGACAATTCGAACGGATCGCGGACCTGACCGGCCGGGGCTACCGCTTCAGCCTGATCTTCTATGACGGGCTCACGCCGGGGCCGCGGGTTGCGCCGGAGCGCTTCGCCGAGATCGCAGGCTGGGCTAGCGCGGGACTCGTCGTGGCGGAGGGCGGCAACGAGCCCCCGGTAGGAACGCGGCCCGGTTTGGCGGAGCAGTCGGCCGCGCACCAAGCCGCCCTGTTCCGCGCCGTGCGGGCGGATGCCCGGGCCGGAACCGTCCGGGTCGCCGGGCCGAGCTACATCCAGGGCAACGTCGCAGCGGCGCAGAATCTTGCGGCCGTGATCGATTTCGCGAACATCCACGCCTATCCCGGCGCGGAGCCCCCGGAAACCGATGGCGCCGGCAGCCTCGCCCGCTTCATGGCGGCATCCCGTCCGGTCTTCGGCGATGCTCCGGTGTTGGCCACCGAGAATGGTTACCACACGGCGCTTGCCACCGGCAGCGCCCATCTGCCGATCTCGGCCGGTCTCCGGGCCCGGTACCTTCCGCGGATGCTGCTCTGGAGCTATCTGCAGGGGGTACGCCGCACCTACCTCTACGAGCTGATCGCCAGCTTCGATCGCGGCGACGCCGACCCCGAAAGCCATTTCGGCCTCCTCGCTCACGACGGCCGGCCGACCCCCGCCTTCCGGGCGGTTCGCAGCCTCGTCCGACTGTTCGGAGCGAATGCCGGCACGGTCGCCGCCGTTGCGGCCGATCGCGACGTCACATTGTCCGCTGCAGTGCCCGATCTCGTCTTCGCACGGTTTGCACGACAGGACGGGGCGACGCTCATTCCGATCTGGCTCGGTCTCGACGGCTGGGATCGGCGCAACCGGATCCCGCTTCCGGATGCGCCGGCGCGTCCCGCCGAGATCCGTCTGTCGCGCCAGCCGCGGCAAGTCAGGCTGCATCGCTTCGATGACGACGGATCGGTCACCGTCGCGAACCTTCCGGCGGACAGGCGCGTGCCGGTCCAGGTCACCGACCGCCTCGGCGTGATCGAGCTGACATAGAACCTATCCTGCCAGGCCCGGAACCGGCCCGCAGACCGACACACGCCCCCCTCCGACGTTCGCGGAAGTCGATCCCATGCTGAGCTATCTGGGCGATAAGATCGTCGGTCTGACCCTGGCAGTTCTGAATGTGCTTGCGCCCTTCGAGGTGCATGTGACCAAGGGGGTGGCCTACGCGGACGGGATCGAGCACCGCGCCGACATCTATCGGTCGGCCGCGCGGGGAGCGCGTCCGGTCGTTGTCTTCCTCTATGGCGGGGGATGGCGGACCGGGTCCAAGGATGAGGTCGCGTATGTCGGCGCCGCCTTCGCGCGGCGGGGCTTCGTTGCCGTTATCCCGGACTACCGCCACGTTCCGGCTGTCGGACTGTCAGACATCCTGGCGGACAATGCCGCCGCGGTCGCCTGGACCATCGCCCACGCGGCCGAATATGGCGGCGATTCGAGGCGTGTCGTGGTCGTAGGCCATTCCTCCGGCGCGTGGGCCGCCGCCATGCTGGGTCTCGATCCAACATGGCTGGAGCAGGCCGGCTCAAGCCCGGCGAAGCTCGCCGGCATCGTCGGATTGGCGGGCCCCTATGCGAGCGCGGCGCTGATGGAGCCGTTGGATCGTGAGGTCTTCGTCGGCAGCGATCCCACTCTGCAGCCGATCAATCATGCTTCGGACAGGCATCCTGCGATGCTGCTGGCCGCGGGCGCGGCCGATCTCGACGTCAACCCGGCCGGGACCTTGGCGCTCGACGGAGCCATGCGGGCCTTCGCCGGCGATGAGACTATGAAGATCTATCCCGGCCTGGGCCATGGCCAGATCGTTCATGCCCTCAGCTTTCCGTTCAGTCTCCGGTTCCCGGTCGCCGACGACGTCGCGCGATTCATAAAAGGGGCCCATGCCGGGCCGTGATGCGCCCGAGCCGACGGAGCCGCCGAGGCCCCGATCGGCTTCGCTTGGCCAATGAGCGCGGGCCGGTCCGAGACGCGCCGGCCCATCCTACCAGTGCCGTCGCGATGCGACCTGCGCCGGCCTCAGTGATAGCCCGGTGCTCCCGCCGCGACCTTGCCGCGGAACAGCCAGTACACGTAGGCTGTATAGACCAGGATCATCGGCACGAGCACGACAGCACCGGCCAGCAGGAAAGCTTGGCTGCTGGGATGCGTCGCCGCATCCCAGATCGAGATGGCCGGCGGTACGATCATCGGCCACAGGCTGATCCCGAGCCCGATATACGACATCAGGAACAGACCCAGGGCGCACAGGAACGGCGTCACCTCGGCGCGTCGCTCGAGGGCGACGAAGAAGCGCCAGGCGAGGACGGCGACCAGGGCGGGAACCGGGGCAGCCAGCGCGATATTCGGCCAGGACAGCCACCGGGCCCGGAACGCGTCGCTCAGGATCGGCATGGCGGCCGAGACGATCGCAATGGCCGCCAGCGTGACGAAGCCGAGTTGGCGTGCCAGCCGATAGGCCCGGAGCTGGAGTTCACCCTCGGTCTTCCAGATGAGCCAGCAGGCGCCGAGCAGGCCGTACCCGCCCACCAGGGCGATGCCCGTCAGCACGGAGAACGGGGTCAGCCAGTCCCACCAGCCGCCCGCATAGGCGCGGCCCTCGACCCGGATGCCCTGGACCAGGGCACCGAGGCAGATGCCCTGGCAGAAGGTCGCCACGTAGCTGCCCCACGAGAAGGACCGATCCCAGGCGCGCTGGCTTCGGAGAGTGGCGGCCCGGAACCGCATCTCGAAGGCGACACCGCGGAATACCAAGGCCAGAAGCATCAGGATCAGCGGCATGTAGAGCGCCGGCAGGATCGTGGCGTAGGCGAGGGGGAACACTGCAAACAGACCGCCGCCGCCGAGGATCAGCCAGGTCTCGTTGCCGTCCCAGACCGGGGCGACGGTGTTGACCATAAGATCCCGATCCGCCTTGCCGCGGACTGCGGGGAACAGGATGCCGACCCCGAGGTCGAAGCCGTCCATCACCACGTAGAGGAACACGGCCGTGGCGATGAGGAACGCCCAGATGAGGGTGAGATCGAGGGACATCGGGCCTACTCCGCGGGCTGGGCGAGGGGACGGCCGGCGCCGGGCGTGCCGGAGACCAGGGCGGGCGCGGGCGTGATGCCGGCGGTGCGGATCGGCTGCCCCGGGGGCGGCCCGGGCTCATGGACGTGCGGCGTCTGGTTGAACAGGTGCAGGAGGTACCAGATGCCGGCGCCGAAGACGGCGAGGTAGACCGCCGCGAAGGCCGCCAGGGAGGCCGCGACCGCCGGGGCCGCCACCGGGGAGACGCTGTCGACGGTGCGCAGCGCGCCGTAGACGGTGAAGGGTTGACGGCCCGCCTCCGTGACCGTCCAGCCTGCCGTGACGGCGATCAATCCGGACGGCCCCATGGCGACGGCGAAGCGGTGAAGCCACGGCGTGTCGTACAGCCGCCCCTGACGGCGCAGCCAGAGCGCGGCTAGACCCAGGGCGATCATCAGAAGGCCGAGCGCAACCATGATCCGGAACGACCAGAACACCAGGGGTAGGTTGGTCGGCCACTGATCGCGCGGGATGTCCCTGAGACCGCGAACCTCGCCGTCGAGGTCGTGGGTCAGATAGAGGCTGGCGAGACCGGGGATGCCGATCCGATTCTGCACCACGCCCGCATTCGCGTCGGGCCAGCCGAACAGGATCGCGGGGGCGCGGCGCTCGGTCTCGAAATGTCCCTCCATGGCGGCGACCTTGGCGGGCTGGTGCGCGTAGGAATTGCCGCCGTGCAGGTCGCCGATCACCAGCTGGGCCGGAGCCACCACGGTGGCCATCCACATGGCCATGGAGAACATCAGCCGCGCCTGGCGATTGCTCCGGTCGCGCAGCAGATGCCACGCCCCCACCGCCCCGACGATCATCGCGGTGGTGAGATAGGCGCCCGTGACCGTGTGGGCGAAGCGGTAGGGGAAGGACGGGTTGAAGATGATCGCCAGCCAGTCGGCCGGTTCGAAGCGCCCGTCCGGCCCGATGGCGTGGCCGGTGGGCGTCTGCATCCAGGAATTGGCCGATAGGATCCAGAATGCGGAGGTCAGCGTGCCGAAGGCGACGAGGCAGGTCGCCAGGAAGTGCAGCCCCTTGCCGACCCGCTCCAGGCCGAACAGCATGACGCCGAGGAAGCCCGCCTCCAGGAAGAAGGCCGTCAGAACCTCGTAGCCGAGCAGGGGGCCGAGCACCGGCGCCGTCCGGTCGGCGAAGACCGACCAGTTGGTGCCGAACTGGTAGCTCATGACCAGTCCGGAGACGACGCCCATCGCGAAGGCGACCGCGAAGACGCGGAGCCAGTACCGATAGGTATCCAGATAGACGGCCTCGCCGGTCCTGAGCCAGAAGCCTTCGAGGACCGCGAGATAGCTCGCGAGTCCGATGGTGAAGGCCGGGAACAGGAAGTGCCAGACGACGGTGAGCGCGAATTGGGCTCGCGCGAGATCGACTGCGCTCGGCAGTTCGAGAGCGGACATCACGGTCTCCCAGGGGACGAACGGGCCGGATGTGCCGCAGCTTGAGCGCTGCCGCGTTGATTCAGCTCAAGGCCGGAGCGCGCGAATCCGACAAGCCGGTGCGGTGGCGATTGCGCTGGATCAAGGTTGCGGCCCCTCCCACCGACCATACGGCTCTGGTCGGGGCCGTGTGTCGGTCGCGCGGAGACCGCCATGTCCTATGCCAACATCCTCGTTTCCGTGGACTTCGCGGAATCGACGCCCGACCGCGTGCGGCTGGCGGCGGCCTTGGCGCGCCGCTTCGATGCGACGCTGACCGGCGCGGCCGCCGCCGAGGTGCCGGCCCCCCTGTTTGCCCATGACATCCGCGACGCGCAGGCCCAGCACGAGCGCCTCAAGGCCGAAGTCCTCGTGGACCTTGAGCAGGCGCAGGCAATCTTCGCGCGCTGCGCAGGCGCGGCACCGCGGACCGCTTGGTGTGGCGGCCTCGACCGGCCGTCCGCTCATCTCGTGGACAAGGGCCGTGCCGCCGACCTGATCGTCGTCGGCCGGGCCGGCGAGAGCGAGATCGACCCCGGGCCGTTCGGCGTGGCGATCGCGCCGGTTCTGATGGAGGCCGGACGGCCGGTCCTCGTCGTTCCCCCGCGCGTCAGAGGGGAGCCGGGCCGGCGCATCGTCGTGGCCTGGAAGGATTCGCCGGAGGCGCGACGGGCGGTAGCCGGGGCCCTGCCGTTCCTGCGCTCGGCGGATCGGGTCTTCGTCGCCACGGCGGGCGAAGGCGCCCGCCTGGAAGGCGCGGACGAGGTGGCCGCTCATCTCGCGCTCCACGGCGCGTCCGTCGCCACGCATCTGTTGTCTCCGACGGTCAGCGATGGCGACGAGATCCTGCGTTTTGCGCACGACCATCAGGCTGACCTGATCGTCATGGGCGCGTACGGCCACTCACGCCTGCGGGAATGGATCTTCGGCGGCGCGACACGCCACATCCTTCACGCGACCGATGTCTGCTGCCTGATGGCGCATTGACGGGCCTGCGGCGATGCTTCGTCGTCGGGGATCGGTCATCCGCACGTCGCCAGACGGAGCCGGATCATCCTCGCGACCCGAGCGGATGACCGTGCGGGCCGCGTCCATGCTCCGCAGGCGCGGCCTGCCGGTACGCCACGCGACACCGGACGGGAGAGGTCCGCGCCGGTTCTAGCGGGAGAAGTGGGTTGTCGACATCCGGTCCGTGACGAGTTCGGACGGCACCCAGTCGAATTGCGGCACCGGCTCATGCCGGATCAAAGCCAGGGCATCATCGATCGCACGACGGCCTTGTAAGCTCGCATCCTGGTGGATCGTTACGGCAAGCCGTTTGTCCTGCATGGCCTGCATCCCGGCGGCGGTCGCATCCACGCCCCCGATCAGGATCCGGCCCGCCGGAATTCCGGCCGCCTCCGCGGCTTCGGCAGCACCGATCGCCATCTCGTCGGTGACGGCCGCGATCGCATCGATGGTCGGCTTCCGGGCGAGCCAATCGGCCACCGCGGCTCGGGCCGCCGAACGGTCGCAGTCCACCGCCGCCTCCGCGACCAGCCGGAGGCCCGGGGATTCGGCCAGGACCTCCTTCACGCCCTCGGCGCGAGGCGTCGACCCGGGGTGCGACGTGCAGCCCGCAAGGATCCCCACGCGGCCCCTCCCGTCCAGCATCTGCCCAAGCTTGCGCATCTGCAACCGCCCGGCGACGAGGTCATCCGGCTGGACGAAGGCGACTCGTCCGGCGAACCAAGCCGAACGGGGTGCGCCGTTGACGGCGACCAGCGGAACATCCGCCTCTTGCGCCAGCCGGATGATCGCGGCCCAAGCCGACGGATCGACAGGGCTCACCACGAGCGCATCGACCTTCTCGGCGATGACGCGCCGGGCCTGCGCGATCTGCTGCGCGCCCGCGCCCTCCGGCGCATAGTCGAAATGCACCGTAATCCCGCGCGCCACCGCGTGCTCCTGCAGGCTGTCGTGCAGAAGGCGGGTGAGGGCCGCCGGCGGAGTCATCAGAACGGCGATCGTGGTGGCAGTCGCCGGTTTCGCGCAGACGATGACGGCGAGAGCCCCGGCCCAGGCGGCTCGTCGCAGGCGCGAGCGCATCTGCGCCCGATCTGTCCGGCCCATGACGCTCGCTCCGTTCCGGTCGTTCCGTGCCGCGCGTCAGGCCGCGCGGAGATTGTCGAGAAAGCCTGCGATCTCGCCGCCGAGACGTTCGGCGTCCCGCGACAAGCTGCGGGCCGCGGCCAACATGCCGGCCGCGACCGTGTCGGCCTCCGCGGCCGGATCGGTTGTTCCTGTGATGTCGAAGCCGGGTTCCACGGCGTCGGCGGTACAGGGGATGACGATCTGGACGGCCTCCCGCGCTGCAGCGCCCTGCTGCTCGACGGCGACGGCGATCGAAGCCGCCGCCCGGCTCATATCGGCGATCCGGGCGGTGATGCCTGCGATCGCCGACGTCGCCTCGACAGTCGATCCCTGCAGTTCGGCCACGTGCCGGCCGATGACTTCGGTGGCCTCTTTGGTCTGTCCCGCCAGGGTCTTCACTTCGGCGGCCACAACCGCAAATCCGCGCCCTGCCTCACCGGCCCGCGCGGCTTCGATCGCGGCATTGAGGGCGAGGAGATGGGTCTGGGCGGCAATCTTGGTGATCATGCGGACCACATCGCCGATCCGGTCCGCGGCGCCGCTGAGGGCTTGAACACGCGAGAGGGTCTGTTCCGCCTCCACCGCCGCGCCACCTGCCAGAGACGCCGTGATCTCGGCTTGGCGATTGACCTCGTGGGCCGCAGAGTCGAACGCCCCGGTAGCGGCGGCAATCCGCCGGACGTCGGACTGAGCCTGTTCCGCTGCGGCGGCCATCGTCGCCGCGTGACTCGTCGTCAACGTGACCATCTCGCACAGTCTCTCGGCCGTGGCGCGCAGCTCCGCCGAGTCGGATGACACGGTCTCGACAACCCCGCCGATCTCCGCTTCGAACCGCTCCGTCATGTTGCGAAACGCGTCACGGCGTTGCTGTTCACGGTGCGCCTGCACCCGGGCCGCCTCCTCTTCGCGGCGTTCGGCGTGCCGAATCCTGTTCTCACAGGCCCTGAGAGCCCCCGCCATCGCGCCGAGTTCGACGTCCTGCATCAGGGTGGAAATCGGAACCGTCGACCCGTTCTCCGCCCATCGCCGCAGGGTGGCGGTGATCGCCGACACCGGTCGAACGACATGGCGCAGGACGATCCACGCCAGCCCGAGGCTGATCGATGCGGAGGCCGACACGGCCATGGCGAGCGCCCACCACGCCATCCGGCCGGTTGTATCGACGGTCTTGGCTTCTTCGGCGATCCTGCCTTGACGGTTCATGAGCAACGCGTCGACCGCCTGCAGAAGCGCTGCCGCATCGGCCTCCAGCACCGTCGACAGGACCTGGTCGGCCAGTTCGCGTTCCCCGGCCCGGTCGAGGGCGGCCGCCTCGGCCCCGACAGCGAGGACGTGCTGCCAAGCTACGCGCAGAGTTGTCGCCAGCTTTTGGTCATCGGGCGCCGTAACGGTCGAAAGATACGCGCTCCAGGCGGCCGAGAGCGATCGATGCGCCGCGTCGATCTTGACGAAGCTTTCACGACGGGCCTCCTCAGTCGGCGCAGCGTGCGCCAGAACCGCAAGCGTCCGAAGATCCTGACTCAGTTGCTTGATGGTGCCGAGCAGGGTCGTGGCCTTGATCTCACCGGCCAGGGTGCGACACGCTGCTTCGACAATGCCGATCCGGACTGCAGAGACCAATCCGACACCAACCGGAAGACAGAACATCGTCACGGCAAATGCAATAACGATCGATCGAACGCTTAATTCAAGCCGCAGCCCAAGAAATGACAGACGCACATGCATCCAATTATTTCCGATAAGATCATTCGAATGACTTCTATAAAATAATCTCTCTGGAATCAACGCTCGTAGAAAGACATGTATTAAACTTGAATGATCTCATATTAAAACATACTTGACTAGTAAAATACAAACAGGCTAAGCAAATATAATGATATTCGCATCTATCACTCTTCAGATGACCGTCTCATTTGCGGGCGGACGATCTCCGCAGATTGAGTGTCGCGCGTCGCAAATCTGATCTGCCTGTGGGCGGCACACGCCGCCCGTCGCGCTGCGGCACGCCGCCGATCCCATCCGCACATCGCTTGCACGCCGGATCGGCCGCGCCGCCTGCCGAGCGCCGCAGATGCGCCGCTCAGTCTACCCCGCCAACGCCGGGCGAGGCTGCGTCTGCACCGAGGTCAGAGCGGCTTGGTCTGCTGGGCGCGCATCCATAACAGGCCGGCCAAGCCCATCCACGGGCACACGAAGACGATGAAGGCGACCAATCCCATGGATCATCTCCCGGCGAACCGTGTGTGACGTCAAGAAACGCTCGCCGATTTCGCCGGATCCGCCTCATTGTCCGCAGCCCGAGCTTGGCGCGCCATCGCGATCAATTCCGATGCCGTAAAGCCGCGGTGCGGGGGCGGTTCAGGGAGGTTACCCGGGGTCGGCAAGCGCGGCGCCGGCGGAAGGGGCGATGCCCGCCCCGGCCACAACCGCTTCAGCCGACCTGCCTTGCGCAAGGTTCGCTCCACCACGCATCCGTCTCCCGCTCATGAACTGCGGTGACGGGTAGGCGAGGGCCTGCCGCCGGGTAAGCCGGCTCGGGACAAGTGTGCAGCCGAGGCCCGGCGCGTGGCGTATGGCCCACCCTCTGGGCGGCCGCCGGCATTGCCCTATGGCACGCTCTTCAGACGCGAGACGCACAGGGGCTCAGACCCGATCAGCCCGCACCGCCGGTTGCCGTGCGGACAGCCGGTGCAGTTGAGCTGTCTCGTCATCCGCGACATTGCCGTCGACGCTCGAAGTCCGGCTGATCGGACCCGCGCGCGAGCCCGAAGGTTTCGTTCTGCAAAGTCGTTTGACCAAATTGCTTCAAATACAGCTCATTGCGGCGCACGATATCGAATGAGCCACCAATTTCGTCCGGCTCCGGATGGGCGGTCCGTCGTACGCGAGTGCCGACGCGCGTGCGGATAGCGGCGGAACTGTTTGACCTGCGCGACGTCCGGCCCTTCCACCTTCAGCCGAAGGCGCGCGAAGCTTCCCGGACCTGACGCGTCGCCCGGTCTGCGCGGGCGCTGGCCTGCGCGATCGTGTTCATGCCCGCCGAGATCGCGGACACATCCTGCGCTGCGGTCTGCATGCTGCCGGACATTGCCCGCATGACCACGGATTGTTCTTCCACCGCAGCCGCGAGGGTGGACGATACCGTGTTCAACGTATGGATCGTTCCCTGGATCGCATCGATGGCGTCGACGGCCTCACGGGTCGCCGACTGGGTGGAGGCGATCTGGAGTCGGATCTGGTCCGTCGCCCGTCCCGTCTGGGCGGCGAGGGTCTTCACCTCCGTGGCCACCACCGCGAAGCCGCGTCCCGCCGCGCCGGCCCGCGCCGCCTCAATGGTCGCGTTCAAAGCCAACAGGTTGGTCTGGGCAGCGATCCCGGAGATGAGGCCGAGGACATCGCCGATCTGGCTGGCGTTTTCGCTGAGCCCCGTCACGATCTGACCGGTGCGCTGCGCCTGTTCCACGGCTTGTCCCGCGACATCCGCCGCGTGATTCACCTGCCGATTCATGTCGTCCACCGACGCGGACAGCTTTTCCGCGCCGATGGCGACCGACTGGATGTCGCTCGACACGCGGCCGACGCGCGTGACCGCCTCGTCGGCTTGGCGCGTGACGTCCGCCACGGCGCCGCCAATGGCGTCGAGCTCATCGCCGATCGCGCGCTGCGCGGCCGCGCGCTGCTGACGTTCATGGACTTGCGCAGTGATGTCGGTGGCGAATTTGACGACGCGGATCGGCTTGCCGTCCGCGTCGGTGATGGGGTTGTACGTCGCCTGGATCCAGATTTCGCGACCGCCCTTTCCGGTGCGTTTGAAGGCCCCGGATTGAAATTCGCCGCGCGCCAGCGCCGCCCAGAACAGGCGGTAAGCCTCGCTGGTGCGCTCGGCCTCGCTCACGAACAGGCTGTGATGGCGTCCGACGATCTCGTCCAGTTCGTAACCCACTGCGGTCAGAAAATTGGGATTGGCGGTGACGATGGTGCCGTCGAGGGAGAAGGCGATGACGGCCTGCGAGCGATGCAGCGCGGTGATCTGCCCTTCGAGATCGAGGGTTCGCAGCTTCTGCGCCGTGATGTCGGTGGCGAATTTGACGATCTTCACCGGCTTGCCGCCCGCGTCGAGCACCGGATTGTAGGTTGCCTGGATCCAGACCTCGCGGCCACCCTTGGCGAGGCGCTTGTACTCGGCGCTCTCGAACGTACCGTGCCGCAGGCTCTCCCAGAAACGGCGATAGTCCTCACTCTCTCGCACGGCCGGTTCGACGAACAGGCTGTGGTGACGGCCCTGGATTTCCGCGAGCGTGTAGCCCATGGCCGCGAGAAAGTTCTCGTTGGCGTCCAGAATTGTGCCGTCGAGCGCAAACTCAATCGTCGCAAGGGATCGGCTCAAAGCTGCAAGTTTTGCGGCTTGGTCGTTCCGAGTCCTGAGTCCCTCGAACATTGATCCTCCACATATCACGACCGCAGTGCGGCGGAAGCGCGCAACAGCACGGTCGATGCTGGCTTTTTTCTAGTCCAGGCGTCGTTTGTCGTCCCAAACGACCTTGGGTTCTCACCGACGCCCCAGCCAATCGACATCTTTCATAGGTGCGGACCGTTTCAGTGCCGTTAAGGGCCCGCCGCCCTACATCAGAATCACACGCGATGACCGGCGAGAACGGACTGTTCAGTAAACCCCGAGTCATCGCCCAGAGATTGTGCCCTTACGTTTCAGGACTTGATCTTGGACAATCCTGCGTTGTGCGCAGCGTGAGCTTTTCCGGCGGACTGACGCGCCGTGCTCTGCCCCGGCGCGGAGCAACCGGTATCCGCCCTGCAGGCGGCGGTCCCGCTGTCGCCGGGGAGCACCGGGGGACATGCGCCGTTTCCAGGCCCGTCGCGCGTCGAGGGACGTCAGGCGGTCCGGCCGATCGTCGCCTCAATGCGGCCGGCAGGCTCATCCGTCGGTAGAAAGACGGTTCCAGCATTGTCGAGGCCGAAGGAAGTAAGGTCGATCGGCAGGTAATGCTTGTTGGGCATCACGAAGCCGATCTCGGCGAGTTCCGGAACCGCGTCGAGCGCGGCCTCACCCATCCGGTACATGCTGTCCTGAATGCCGCGGCTGTAGGTCGTGCCGAACACCGTGAGCAGCGTCTGGAGGATGCGGGCATTGGCCTCGCTGCAATCGGGAGGGGGCGACGCCCAGGTCCAGGTCGCATCCATGCTGGTGGCGGCGATGCGATCCGTCGTATCCGGCAGCGTCCGGTATCGGTCCGCAACGAAATCCGACCAGCCCGATTGGGTCGTCTTCATGAAGGTGTAGCCCCGCAGGCCGGAGCGCAGCGTCGAACCGGCTCGGCTGGCGGTGAGCGCCACGAAGCCGGTGCCGTTCCCGTCCCGCGTGAAGGTATGCCCGTGCGGCGCGCCCGCAATCGCGTGACGCAGCCAGCGGATCTCCTCTGCCTCGATGGCGACGGCCTCGATCTGCGGATAGGTCTCGAGCAGGACCTGCGCGACCGCGGCGACGAAGGCTTCCGCGTCGAGAGTCAGGTTCTGCGCCGCCGTGACGTTGACGATGTTCCTGATGCTGTCGGTGGCGATGGCGGCGCGGTTATCCCCCGTGGTCCAGGCGGCCTCGAAGCGGCCGGTCAGCATGACCGACAGCGTCAGCTCCCGCGGCGTATGCTGCTCGCCGTCGCGGGTGAGACGCAGCACACGAACCCGCTCCTTGCCGTAGCGCGATGCCGTCAGGGCCATGGGGATCTCCGAGCGGGCCGCAGCCGGCCATCTCACGCGATTCTGATTCATCCTAGGCCGAGGCGGGCGGGGGCGCCAAGGTTCCCCGGCACCGCCGCGGCTTGACCGGTGCCTCATATCGGCCGGCATAGTGAAGGGCCGGACCGAACCGGCGCCGGACCGGCGAGGGGGCATGGACCTCAACACCATCGAGACCGTCCTGCGTCCGCGCAGCCGGATCGAGTTGCCCGCCTGGCAGGACGGCGATGCCTGCCTGGGCGGCGGCACGTGGCTGTTCTCCGAGCCGCAGGTCGGGATGCGGCGCCTCATCGACCTCGCGACCCTCGGCTGGCCGCCGCACACGATCGACGCAGGCGGCCTCACTTTGGCTGCGACCTGCACCATCGCGCAGCTCGACCGGCTGGAATTGCCGCCGGGCTGGAACGCGGCGCCCCTGGTCGGCCAGTGCTGTCGGGCGCTGCTCGGCTCCTTCAAGATCTGGAACGTGGCCACGGTCGGCGGCAATGTCTGCCTCGCCCTCCCGGCCGGCCCGATGATCGCCCTCGCGACCGCCCTGGACGCGACCTGCACGATCTGGTCCGCGGACGGGACCGAGCGCCACGTCCCGGTGATCGACTTCGTCCTCGGTCCGCAGCGCAATGCCCTGAGACCGGGGGACGTCCTCCGCAGCCTCTCGATGCCGGCCGCTGCCCTTGCGCGCCGCACGGCGTTTCGCCGCGTCAGCCTCAGCCCGAACGGCCGTTCCGGCGCGCTGCTCATCGGGACGCGCGCCGCGGACGGCGCCTTCGCGCTGACCGTCACGGCCTCGGTGACGCGTCCGCTCCGCCTAACCTTCGACGGGCTGCCGGGTCCGGATGCGCTGACGCGTGCCCTCGAAGGTGCGATTCCGGATGCCCTCTATTACGACGATGTCCACGGCCGGCCCGACTGGCGCCGCCACATGACCCGGCACTTCGCCGAGGAGATCCGCGCGTCGCTCGACGCGGCGCCGTCGCCGGGAGCCGCGTCATGAACGTTATGATCAACGGCGCGATGCACGAGGGTTCGCCGCGGGCCGGACAGTGCCTGCGGACCTATCTGCGCGAGGCGGGCTGGTTCGGCGTCAAGAAGGGCTGCGATGCCGGCGATTGCGGCGCCTGCACGATTCATCTCGACGGCGAGCCGGTCCACAGCTGCCTCGTCCCGGCATTCCGCGCCGAGGGCCGGAGCGTGACGACGATCGAAGGCCTGGCGGGTCCCTGCCATCCCGACGATCCCGAGCCCGCCGAGTTCCATCCGACGCAGCAGGCCTTCCTGGACGCCCAGGGTTTCCAGTGCGGGTTCTGCACGCCGGGCATGATCATGACGGCGGCGAGGCTCGACCAGGGGCAGAAGCAGGATCTCGGCACCGCCCTCAAGGGCAATCTCTGCCGCTGTACCGGCTACCGCGCCATCCGCGAGGCCATCGCGGGCAGCGCAAGGTCCGTGGAGCGCGGCGGCTGTGGAGATCCGGTCGGGCGGAACTGCCCGGCGCCGGCTGCGCCGCTTGTGGTGTCCGGTCGCGCCCGTTTCACCCTGGACGCCCCGCTCGGCGACACGCTCCATCTCAAGGTCCTGCGCTCGCCCCATGCCCATGCCCGGATCGTGGCGATCGACGCCGCGGCAGCGCGCGCCGTCCCGGGGGTCGTGGCCGTGCTGACCCATGCGGACGCACCGCCGCGCCGGTTCTCCACCGGCCGCCACGAGGATCCGCGGGACGATGCGTCCGACACGCGGGTGCTCGACCCGATCCTGCGCTTCGTGGGCCAGCGCGTCGCCGCCGTGGTGGCGGAGTCTGAAGCGGCCGCCGAGGCCGGCTGCCGGGCCCTGCAGGTCACCTACGAGGTCCGCCCGGCGCTCCTCGATCCGGACCGCGCCCTGGAGCCCGACGCACCCCGGGTCCACGATCCCCGCGACGGCCCGGGCGATGATGCGCCGCCCCTCGGACGCCACCCCAACCTCGCCGGCGAGGTCCACGGCGCTGTCGGCGACGTGGAGGTCGGCCTGGCCGAAGCCGACTTCGTCTATGCCGGGACGTTCCGGTCGCAGCGCGTCCAGCACGCCGCCATGGAGACCCATGGCTGCATCGGATGGCGCGCCGAGGACGGCCGCCTGACGCTGCGCACGAGCACCCAGGTGCCGTTCCTGACCCGGGACGCGCTGGCCGACCTGTTCGGCCTGGAGAAGGACGCGGTGCGCGTGGTCTGCGCCCGGGTCGGGGGCGGATTCGGCGGCAAGCAGGAGATGCTCACCGAGGATCTCGTCGCCCTGGCGGTCCTGCACACCCGCCGGCCGGTCCGCTGGGAGCTGACCCGCCGGGAACAGTTCGTCGGAACCACGACGCGTCATCCGATGCGGGTGGATGTGAAGGTCGGCGCCCGGCGCGACGGCACGCTGACGGCGCTCAGCCTGGACGTCCTGTCCGACACCGGCGCCTACGGCAACCACGCCGGCGGCGTGATCCATCACGCCTGCAACGAGGTGCTGGCCGCCTATGTCTGCCCGAACAAGCGGGTCGATGGCCGCGCCGTCTACACCCATACGCTGCCGGCGGGGGCCTTCCGGGGCTATGGGCTGAGCCAGACCGTTTTCGCCCTGGAATCCGCCCTGGACGAGGTCGCCCGCGGGCTCGGCCTCGACCCCTTCGCGCTGCGGCGGCACAACGCCGTCAAGCCGGGCGACGCCCTGGTGTCGAACAGCCTGGAGCCCCACGACGTGGTGTTCGGCAGCTACGGCCTCGACCAGTGCCTGACCCTGGTCGAAGAGGCGCTGCAAGCCGATCCGGGAACGGAGCCGGAGGCCGGCTGGCGCTGCGGAACCGGTATGGCGATGGCGATGATCGACACGATTCCCCCGCGCGGCCACCATGCCGATGCGCGGGTCGGCCTGGACGCCGACGGGCATTTTACCGTTCGCGTCGGGACGGCGGAGTTCGGCAACGGCACCAGCACGGTGCATCGGCAGATCGCGGCCTCGGCGCTCGGCGTCGCGCCGGAGCGCGTTCGCATCGCGGGCGCGGACACCGATGGCGTCGGCCACGATACCGGCGCCTATGGCAGCACGGGGACCGTTGTGGCGGGTCTGGCGACGCTCCGCGCCGCGGAGGCGCTCGCGGTCCGGATCCGCACGCGGGCGGCGGAAATCGCGGGTGCGTCCCCGGATTCCTGCCGCGTGGCGGGGGATGTCGTCGAGACGCCGGCCGGGCCGGTGACGCTCGCGGCGATCGGACCGCTCGACGCGGCCGGCCGGGCCGACGGCAGCCCGCGCTCGGTGGCGTTCAACGTCCACGCCTTCCGGGTCGCGGTCGATCCCGTGAGCGGGGTGGTGCGCATCCTGAGGAGCGTTCACGCCGCCGATGCCGGGCGGGTCATCAACCCGATGCAGTGCCGCGGACAGGTCGAGGGCGGCGTCGCGCAGGCGATCGGCGCAGCGCTCTACGAAGAGGTCCGCGTCGGTGCGGACGGGAGCCTCATCACGCAGACATTCCGCGACTACCACATCCCCGCCTGCGCCGACGTGCCGGACACCGAGGTCCTGTTCGCCGACACGTACGACAGCATCGGCCCCCTCGGCGCCAAGTCGATGAGCGAGTCGCCCTTCAACCCGGTGGCGGCGGCGCTCGGCAACGCGATCCGCGACGCGACCGGCGCGAGGCTGACCGCGACCCCCTTCGCCCCCGACAGGATCTACCGGGCCGTGGCGGCCGGCAGGACCGGGCTCTCGTGATGGATCACCCGCGGGATGCCACGCCGGCGGCCAAACCCGGCTTTCTGGAGCGCACCTTCCGCCTCGCCGAGCACGGCACCAGCGTGCGCACGGAGGTGCTGGCGGGGCTGACCACCTTCCTGACGATGGCCTACATCGTCTTCATCAATCCGAGCATCCTGGCGGATGCCGGCATGCCGCGGGGCGCCGTGTTCGTGGCGACCTGCCTCGTGGCGGCGCTCGGCTCGCTGATCATGGCGCTCTACGCCAATTACCCGATCGCCCTCGCGCCCGGGATGGGGCTCAACGCCTACTTCACCTACGTGGTGGTCCAGCAACTCGGCTTCAGCTGGCAGGCCGCCCTCGGGGCGGTGTTCATCTCGGGGCTGTGTTTCCTGATCGTCACCCTGACCGGGCTGCGCGCGCTCATCGTCGACGGGATCCCGCGCTCCATGCGCATCGCCATCACGGTGGGGATCGGCCTGTTCCTGGCGATCATCGCGCTCAAGAATGCCGGCCTCGTGGCGGCGAACCCCGCGACCCTCGTCACCCTCGGCGATCTGCACAAGCCCGAGACGATCCTGGCGGTGGTCGGCTTCCTGATGGTGGCCGTCCTGTCCGCGCGGAAGGTTCGGGCGGCGCTGCTCGCCAGCATCCTGACGGTGACGGCTTTGAGCTTCGTGTTCGCCGGCAACACCTTCCAGGGTGTCGTCGCCCTCCCGCCTTCCATCACCCCGACGCTCTTTGCCCTCGACATCCCGGGGGCGCTCTCGGCGGGCCTGCTCAACGTGATCCTGGTCCTGTTCCTGGTCGAGCTGTTCGACGCCACCGGAACGCTGATGGGCGTGGCGAACCGCGCCGGGCTCCTGACAGACGGGCGGATGCGCCGCCTCGACCGGGCCTTGATGGCCGATTCCGTCTCGGTCTTCGCGGGCGCGCTTCTCGGCACGTCGAGCACCACGGCCTATCTGGAGAGCGCCTCCGGCGTGGAGGAGGGCGGCCGCACGGGGCTGACGGCCGCCACCGTGGCGGTTCTGTTCCTCGCCTGCCTGTTCTTCGCCCCCCTGGCCGGTGCCGTCCCGGCCTACGCCACGGCACCGGCGCTGTTCTACGTCGCCTGCCTGATGCTGCGGGAGTTGGTGGAGCTCGACTGGGACGATCTCACTGAGGTGGTGCCGGCCTGCGTGACGGCCCTCCTGATGCCCTTCACCTACTCGATCGCCACCGGCGTCTCCTGCGGGTTCATCACCTACGCGGCGCTGAAGCTGCTCGCCGGCCGGGCCCGGGAGGTGAAGCCGATCGTCTGGGTGATCGCGGCGGTGTTCCTGTTCAAGTTCGTCGAGACGGGCGGGGCGCATTGACGGCCGGGCCGCACGGCTACCGGGGCATCGCCGCCTCATAGAGAGCCGCCGCATCCCGTGCCACACGCATGGCCGCGGCGGCCTCGGGATCGCGCAGGCGCCGTGCCACGCAGGCCAGAGCGTTCAGCGGCTCGCCCTCAGCGGCCGTGGGGAGCAGCAACAGGAAGACGAGGTCCACCGGCCGGTCGTCGACCGCCTCGAAATCGATCGGCTCACGGAGCCGGGCGAGGATCCCGTACGGGCGCGTCACCGCGTCGAGGCGCGCATGCGGCAGGGCGATGCCGTCTCCGATCCCGGTCGAGCCGAGGGTCTCGCGCCGGACGAGCGCCGGATGGATCGCCCCCGCGCTCAGGCCGAGGGCGCCGGCTGCACGGCGGGCCAGCTCCTCGAGCAACGCGCCTTTGCTGGCCATGCGCAGGCCGACGAGGGCGTCGGCCGGCATGAGGATCTGGTCCACGGTCATCGCGCGAAATCGCGGGCGCAGGGACGCATCGGGCTATCCTCGAGATCAGTGGGTCGCGGCGCCGTCGGCGGCGCGGGGATGCGGGACCGGCTCGTCGTCGGGCGCGCGCAGGCGGTAGCCGACGCCGGTCTCGGTCAGCAGGAGGCGCGGCCGTTCGGGATCGGCCTCCAGCTTCTGGCGAAGCTGGCGCACGTAGACGCGCAGATATTGCGGATCGGACGAGGACGGGACCGAGCGCATGAGCTGCGCGTGGGTCAGCACCTTGCCGGCATGCAGCACCAGGACGCGCAGGAAATCGTATTCCCGCGGGGTCAGCTTCACCTCGGCCTCGTCGACTTTCACGATCCGGCGGACGAGATCGACCGATAGGTTGTCGACGCGGAAGATCGGCCGCTCGCCCCGCGCGGCGAGCTGGTGGCGCATGGCGGCCCGCAGGCGGGCCAGCAGCTCCGCCATGCCGAAGGGCTTGGTCACGTAATCGTTGGCGCCGAGATCCAGCGCCTCGACCTTGCCGCCCTCGTCGTCGCGGCTCGACAGCACCACCACGGGCAGATCGGGATGGCTCGCCCGGACCGCCCGCAACAGATCGTGGCCGCGCATGTCGGGCAGGCCGAGGTCGAGGATCACGAGGTCCACCCCCTCGCGCCCGAGCAGCGCCAGGGCAGTCCGGGCGTCGGGCGCCTCCAGGACGGCGTAGCCCTGCGTGGCGAGGCCCATGCGCAGGAGCTTGCGGATCGGCGGCTCGTCGTCGACCACCAGGACCGTGGGGCTCATGCGGCGATGTCCTTGGGCGCAGTTCGGGCGGGCACGGGAAGGCTGATGGTGAAGCAGGCCCCGCTCCGGTCCCGGCGATTTCCGGCCGTGACCGTGCCGCCCATCGCCTCGACGAAGCCCCGGGAAATGGCGAGCCCCAGCCCGGTGCCGGCCCTGACCCGATCGCCCTTCCGGACGCGGTAGAACTTGTCGAACACCCGCTCGACATCCGCCTCGGGCAGGCCGTCCCCCTCGTCCAGCACGGCGATCCGGACCCGGTCGTCGGCGCGGCGGACCTGCAGGGTGACGGTCGAGCCCTCGGGCGCGTATTTGGCGGCGTTGTCGAGGAGATTGACCAGAACCTGTTCGAACAGGACGGGGTCGAGCGCCAGGGCCGGCAGGTCGGGCTCCACCTCCACGGCGACGCGATGGTCGGCGAGGATCTTCTGGGTGCGGCGCAGGGCCGTGTCGACGGTCTCGGCCACGTCCTGCGCCGAGAGGTTCGGTGCCACCGCGCCCGCCTCCAGCCGGGTCATGTCGAGGAGGTTTGCGATGAAGCGATTGAGCCGCTCCGATTCCTCGATGATCGTCGCCAGCAGCTCCGCCTTCGCGTCTGCCGGAAGCGCGGATTCGAGGTCGCGCAGCGTGCTGGCCGCGCCGAGCACCGACGCGAGGGGCGTGCGCAGGTCGTGGCTGATCGAGGTGAGCAGCGCCTGGCGCAGGCGGTCGGTCTCGGCGGCGCGCTCGGCCCGGTCCAGATCCTCCACGAGCCGGACCCGCTCGATGGCGAGGGCGCCCATGTCGGCCAGGGCGTCGAGGAGGCGGCGGCCCTCCGGCGACAGGATCGGTCCGGTGCCGTCGGAATCGAGGCCGATCACCCCGATCGTGCCGCGCCCGGTCCGCATCGGCAGAAACAGCCGCTTGGCCCCCGGCAGCGTGTCGGCCCCGCGGCCCGCCGGCCGGTCGTTGTCGAAGGCCCATTGCGCCGCCGCCAGATCGGCCTCGTCCAGCATGTCCTCCGGCGGGTAGCCGGCCCGGACCGTGACGGCCTGACCGTCGGGCAGCAGCAGGACGACGCGGACCTTCAGCATCGCGGCGACCTGGGCGCAGGTGGCCCAGAGCACGTCGTCCAGGGTGCCGCAGGCGGCGAGCTTCCGCGAGAAGCCGAACAGCCGCTCGGTGGCCCGGGCGCGGCCCTGGCTGACCACCGCCACGCGGCGGGCGCGGGAGGCGAGGTTCGAGACCAGCACCGCCACCAGGGTGAAGAGCAGGAAGGCCGCGACGTTGGTCGGGTCGGCGATGGTGAGCGTGTAGACCGGCGGCAGGAAGAAGAAGTTGTAGGCGAGCGAGGCCGCCACCACCGCGGCGAGCGCCGGCCCGAGCCCCCAGCGCACCGCCACCGCGACGATGGCGGTCAGAAGGAAGAGGTCGGCGTTCTCGACGCCGGCATAGGGCTGAGCGAGGATGGCAGCGCCGAGCCCCGCGGCGACGGCCGAAAGCGCGACCGCGTAGGGCCGCGCCTCGAAGCCCGACCGCGACGGGGCGACCGCGACGGGGCGGCGCGGCTGCGTCGTATCCGGAACGGCCTCGCCGGGGACCACGTGCACGCTGATGGCGCCGCTGCCCCGCACGAGATCGTGCACCACGGAGCCGTTGAGCAGCTCGAACAGCCATGACCGGTTCGCCTTGCCGACCACGATGTGATTGACGTTGGCGGACCGGGCGTAGTCGAGTACGTCGTCGGCGATCCGGCGGCCGCCCGGGAGAGTGACGGCATCGCCGCCGAGCCGGTCGGCGATCCGCAACGCTTCGGCGATCCGGTCGCGCTCGGCCTCGCTCAGGGTCGCCGCGCGGGCCCCATCGATCGAGAGCGCCGTCCAGGGCGCATGCAGGCGGTCGGCAAGGCGCTTGGCGTAGCGCACGAGGCCTGCGGAGCGGGGGTCCTCGTTCACGCAGACCAGCACGCGCTCGCCCGCCGCCCAGGGGCCGGCGATGGCGTTGGCCCGCATGTGGCCGAGCAGCTCGTCGTCGACCCGGTCGGCGGTGCGCCGCAGCGCCAGCTCGCGGAGCGCCGTCAGGTTGCCGCGGGAGAAGTAGTGCTTCAGGGCCCGCTCGGCGTGGGTCGGGACGTAGACGTTGCCGTCCTTCAGGCGCTGGATGAGGTCGTCGGGGTTGAGGTCCACCACCTCGATGTCGTCGGCGCGGTCGAGGACGCCGTCCGGCACCGTCTCGCGCACCCGGATACGGGTGATCGAGGCGACCACGTCGTTGAGGCTCTCGACGTGCTGGATGTTGAGCGTCGTCAGAACGTCGATGCCGGCATCGAGAAGCTCCTCGACATCCTGGTACCGTTTCGGGTGGCGCGAGCCCGGGGCATTGGTGTGGGCCAGCTCGTCGACCAGCGCCAGCGCCGGCCGGCGGGCGAGGAGGGCGTCGAGGTCCATCTCCTGAAGGACGGTGCCGTGATACGGCACCGACCGGCGGGGGATCGTCTCTAAGCCGTCGAGCAGGGCCTCGGTCTCGGCCCGGCCGTGCGTCTCGACCACGCCGATCACGACGTCGATCCCAGCCTTCAGCCGGGCCCGGCCGATGGTCAGCATCTCGTAGGTCTTGCCGACACCCGGAGCGGCCCCGAGAAACACCTTGAGCCGCCCGCGCGTCCGCTCCTCCCGGCGCGCCGCTTCGAGCAGGGCGTCGGGCGAGGGGCGGGTCGGGTCGCGGGTGGTCTCGGGCATGAACCTCGTCTCAGGAGCAGTCTGTCTCGGGCCATCCGGCCCTCGCTCTCAGCCGGTGGCCTCGCGGTGCTCCGGCCGGATGCGCGACCCCCGGCCATCCCCGTCGGGGCCGCTGACGCGGCTCTTCAGGATGCGGGCGGGGATCGGACGTGTCCATCACCGACGGGCGAGATCGTCGACGGCGAGGTTCAGCGCCAGGACGTTGACGCGCGGCTCACCC
The DNA here is from genome assembly GCF_040545035.1 of Methylobacterium sp. 1973. Lineage (NCBI taxonomy): Bacteria > Pseudomonadati > Pseudomonadota > Alphaproteobacteria > Hyphomicrobiales > Methylobacteriaceae > Methylobacterium > Methylobacterium sp. 1973. The sequence continues at coordinate 218,156 of NZ_JBEPLA010000003.1, read as the reverse complement.
AGGATGCCCAGGGTGCGCCCCTCGATCCGGGCGGTCACGAGGTCGCGCAGCTTGTCCTCCGGGATGTTGCGGGCCTTGGCGACGCGGGGAACCTGGAAGTAGGCGGCCTCGAGCGAGATGTCCGGATCGAGGCCGGAGCCGCTTGCCGTCACGAGATCGACGGGCACCGGGACGCTCGGATTCTCGGCCTTCAGCGCTTCGACATCGGTCTTCACCCGCTCCGCCAGCGCCGCGCTGGTCGGCCCGAGATTCGAGCCCGAGGAATTGGCCGCGTTGTAGGGCGCCGGCACCGTCTTGGAGGCGTCGGCGGGGTCCGGCGCCGTCGTCGCGGAGGGCCGGCCGTGGAAGTAGCCGGCGCCGGTGAAGGTCTGGCCGATCAGGCTGGATCCGATGACGGTGCCGTCGCGCTCGATCAGGCTGCCGGCGGCCTTGGCGGGGAAGATGGCGCCGGCGAGGCCGGTCATCGCGAGGGGGTAGGCGAGGCCGGTGATCGCGGTCAGCGCGGTGAGCAGGACCAGGGCGGGGCGAAGCTGTTTCAGCATGGCGGGTCTCCGATGGACCGGTTCAGACGAGGTGTAGGGCGCTGACGGCGAGGTCGATGGCCTTGATGCCGACGAAGGGCACGAGGACGCCGCCGAGCCCGTAGATCAGGAGGTTCCGGCGCAGCAGAGCGGCCGCGCCGACGGCCCGGTAGGTGACGCCGCGCAGGGCCAGCGGGATCAGCGCCACGATGATCAGCGCGTTGAAGATGATCGCCGACAGGATCGCGCTCTGCGGCGAGGCGAGGCCCATGATGTTGAGCGCCTGGAGCTGCGGATAGAGGCCCAGGAACATCGCCGGGATGATGGCGAAGTACTTGGCGACGTCGTTGGCGATCGAGAAGGTCGTCAGCGCGCCGCGGGTCATCAGCAATTGCTTGCCGATGCCGACGATCTCGATGAGCTTGGTCGGGTCGCTGTCGAGATCGACCATGTTGCCGGCCTCGCGGGCCGCCACGGTCCCGGTGTTCATCGCGACGCCGACATCGGCCTGGGCGAGGGCGGGGGCGTCGTTGGTGCCGTCGCCGCACATGGCGACGAGCTTGCCGTCCGCCTGCTCCTTGCGGATCAGCGCGAGCTTGTCCTCCGGGGTGGCCTGGGCAAGGAAATCGTCGACGCCGGCCTCCGCCGCGATGGCAGCCGCAGTCATCGGGTTGTCGCCGGTGATCATCACCGTGCGGATGCCCATCTGGCGCAGCTCCGCGAAGCGCTCGCGAATGCCGCCCTTCACAATGTCCTTCAGGTAGACCACGCCGAGCAGCCGCCCGTCCTGCGCAACCGCGAGGGGCGTGCCGCCGGCCTTGGCGATCTCCTCCGCGATGGCGCGGATCTCCTTGACGGCACCCGTCTCCGGAGCCGGCTGGAAGGCGAGGGCGGCGTTCGAGCCCCGGCTCGCCACGGGCTGGCCGGACAGGGACGCGATCACGGCGTCGACCGCGCCCTTGCGGATCGAGGCGCTCTCCAGATCGACGCCCGACATGCGCGACTGCGCGGTGAACGGCACGAAGGTGGCGTTGAGACCCGCCATGTCGCGGGCGCGGATGCCGTACTTCTCCTTGGCCAGGACGACGATCGAGCGGCCCTCCGGCGTCTCGTCCGCCAGGGAGGCGAGCTGCGCCGCGTCGGCGAGCTCCTGCGCGCTCACGCCGGAGACCGGGCGGAACTCGGTGGCCTGCCGGTTGCCGAGCGTGATCGTGCCGGTCTTGTCGAGGAGCAGGGTGTCGACGTCGCCCGCCGCCTCGACGGCGCGGCCCGACATGGCGAGCACGTTGAAGCGCACCAGCCGGTCCATGCCGGCGATGCCGATCGCCGAGAGCAGCGCGCCGATCGTCGTGGGGATCAGCGTGACGAACAGGGCTACGAGGACGATCACGGGGATCGAACCGCCCGCGTAGCTCGCGAAGCTCGGGATCGAGGCCACCGCGAAGACGAACACGATGGTGAGCCCGGCGAGCAGGATGTTCAGGGCGATCTCGTTCGGCGTCTTCTGCCGCGAGGCGCCCTCCACCAGGGCGATCATCCGGTCGACGAAGGTCGAGCCGGCCGCCGCGGTGATGCGGACCTTGATCTCGTCCGAGAGAACCTGCGTGCCGCCGGTCACCGCCGAGCGGTCGCCGCCGGATTCGCGGATCACCGGGGCGGATTCGCCCGTGATGGCGGCCTCGTTCACGGAGGCCACGCCCTCGATCACCTCGCCGTCGGAGGGGATCAGGTCGCCGGCCTCGACCAGGACGACGTCGCCGACCTTGAGGGCGGTGCCCGGCACCGTCTCGTAGGCCCGGCCCGCCCCCTTGAGGCGCTTGGCCGTCATCTCGGTGCGGGTGCGCCGCAGGCTGTCGGCCTGGGCCTTGCCGCGCCCCTCCGCGAGGGCCTCGGCGAAGTTGGCGAAGATCAGGGTGAACCACAGCCAGAGGATGATCTGGCCGGAGAAGGCCAGGTCGTTGCCGCCGGTGACGAGGTCGCGGGCGAACAGGACCGTGGTGAGCGCCGCCACGACCTCGACCACGAACATGACCGGGTTGCGGATCATGGCGCGGGGATCGAGCTTCCTGACGGAGCCGATGAGGGCCGGCCCGATCAGGGCGGCACTGAACAGGGATGATGTCTGACGCGACATGGAAGATGTCCGGAAGGGGTGGGGAGCCCGGCGCGGCGCGCCGGGCGCTTTTGGGATCAGAGGGCCAGCCTGCCGGCCGTCAGTGCGTAGGCGGCCAGGAGGGCGAAGCCGCCGAGCAGGACGACGCCGAGGAGCGCCAGGACGAGGTCCGACGTCCGCAGGGGCGGGGCACCGGCGCGGTCGCGCCGGTGGGGCTGCCGGTGCAGCACGAGGTGGTGGCGCGCGACGCGCCGGGCGGGGAGGGCGCGCGGCATCTCAGCCCCCCGTCGCGAAGGTCTGGCCGGCCGCGCCCGCGAGGTGCTCGACCACGGGGCCCAACGCCAGGGATGGGAAGAAGGTCAGGCCGCCGATGATGAGGATCACGCCGACCAGCAGCCCGACGAACAAGCCGCCATGGGTCGGGAACGTGCCCGCCGAGGCCGGGACCGTCTTCTTGGCAGCAAGCGAGCCCGCGATGGCCAGGACCGGGATCTTCACGAAGAACCGGCCGACCAGCATGCCGATGGCCAGGGTGCTGTTGTAGAACAGCGTGTTGGCCGTCAGCCCGCCGAAGGCCGAGCCGTTGTTGGCCGCCGCCGACGTGTAGGCGTAGAGGATCTCCGAGAAGCCGTGCGGGCCGGCATTGGCCGGGCCGGCGAGGCCCGCCGGCACCACCGTCGCCAGGGCGGTGAAGCCCAGCATCATTAGCGGCAGGCAGAGGATGCCGAGCATGGCCATCTTCACCTCCTTCGCCTCGATCTTCTTGCCGAGGTATTCGGGGGTGCGGCCGACCATCAGGCCCGCCACGAAGATCGCCACGATCACGAAGATCAGCATGCCGTAGAGGCCGGCGCCGACGCCGCCGATGATGATCTCGCCGAGCTGCATGTTGAGCAGCGGGATCAGGCCGCCGAGCGCCGTGAACGAGTCGTGCATGGCGTTGACGGCGCCGCAGGAGGCCGCCGTGGTGATCACCGCGAACAGCGCCGAGGCGGCGATGCCGAAGCGGGTCTCCTTGCCCTCCATGTTGCCGCCGGTCAGCCCGAAGCTGTTCAGGACGGCGCTGCCGTGGGCCTCGGCCCAGTAGGTGACGAGGACGCCCGCGAGGAACAGGATCCCCATGGCGCCGAGGATCGCCCAGCCCTGGCGCTCGTCGCCGACCATGCGGCCGAAGACGTTGGTCAGCGCGGCGCCGATCACGAAGATCGAGACCATCTGGACGAAGTTCGACAGGGCGGTGGGGTTCTCGAACGGGTGCGCGGCGTTGGCGTTGAAGAAGCCGCCGCCATTGGTCCCGAGCATCTTGATCGCCACCTGGCTCGCCACCGGTCCGAGTGCGAGGGTCTGGTGCGCGCCCTCCAGGGTCGTGGCATCGACGTAGGCGCCGAGCGTCTGCGGCATGCCCTGCCAGACGAGGAACAGCGTGTAGGGCACGCAGATCGGCAGCAGCACGTAGAGGGTGGCGCGGGTCACATCGACCCAGAACGAGCCGATCGTGCCCGACGAGGCGCGGGCGAACCCGCGGATCAGCGCCACCGCCACCGCGATGCCGGTCGCCGCCGACAGGAAGTTCTGGTGCGTCAGCCCCAGCATCTGGGAGAGGTACGAGAGCGTGGTCTCGCCGCCGTAGGACTGCCAGTTGGTGTTGGTGATGAAGCTGGTCGACGTGTTGAACGCGAGATCCGGCGCCACCGCGGTCTGATCGGCCGGATTGAGCGGCAGCACCGCCTGCAGCCGCAGGATCGCGTACAGCACCGCAAAGCCCAGCACGTGGAACAGGATGACCGCGCCCGTATAGGCCAGCCAGTGCTGCTCCTGGCGGGCATCGATGCCGGACACGCGGTAGAGCCCGCGCTCGACGGGGCCGAGCACGGGTGAGAGGAGGGTGCGCTCTCCGGTGAAGACCCGGGTCATGTACGATCCGAGGGGCTTCACGAGCGCCAGAACGACCGCGCAGTAGAGCGCGATCTGGATCCAGCCGTTGAGGTTCATGGGGGAGATCCGTCAGGGCCGCTCAGAACCGCTCGGGGCGGACGAGGGCGTAGGTGAGGTAGACGAGGAGGCCGGCGGTCACGCAGGCGCCGAGGGCGAGGTCGAGGGTCATGGCGGACTCTCTCAGAGCCGATCGCAGGCGGCCGCGTAGCCGGCCGCGGCGGCAAAGAAGGCGAGCGCTCCGGCGAGGAAGACGATGTCGAGCATGGGGGTCAGGTCCGGTTCGGCGGACCGGCCGCGGAGGTTCCGCACCCGGCCTTGGCCGACCATCAGTGTCGCCTCAAACCGCGTTAGGGTTCGAGCGAGGACCGGGGCGGAACTTATAAGGGTCGCGTTAGGATCGTGCGCGTCCGACGAAGCTCGCACGCAACGCGCCGCAGGCTGCCGGCATCGTCAGCCGCGCGGCGCCGGGGCAGAGCGCACGCCACAGCGCCCGATCCAGCCGGATCACGCCCGCGGCCTCGCCGCGAATGCCGCCATAGATCAACCCACAAGCGTGGCAGCGCCCGGCGACGGGCACGATGGGGCAGGCGCAGGGCGCGGCCAAGCCAATCTGCGGCGACCGCCCGGGTGCGGGACAGGACGGCGCTCCGGAGGGCCGGTCGTCCAAATCGAGCGCCGTAACCGAGGCGCTCATCGAGCGGTGAAGGGTTCGGGGATGTTCAGAGCCAGCAGCAGGACCGAGATGGCCGACCAAGCGCCGAGCGTGACGATCATCAGCGCGAAGACGCGGTCGGCCCGACATTCGGCGAGGATATGGCGGAGGATCTGCATGGGGGGGCTCCATCCGGGCATGTGCCCGGTGGCGCGATCACGTCACCGTCGGCCGTGAGGATCCAAGACGGCTGCAGAGCATCCGGCGTAGGGATGTCATCAGGATCGCGAGCGACTGCGAGGTCAGGCGTCCCGTCGTCGGCGGCCGTGGTCTGCGGCTGTGCCGCCGGCGCCGTGGCAAGACCGAGGAAGCTCGGATCGAGTTCGTGCAGGAAGCAGGGCGGCGAGCTGTACGGGCCGACTTCCAGGTCGGCGCATGCGGAAGACGTAACCGTCGGCCCCTGCGGCCGGGATGCGTCTGAAGCCATGATTCGGCCCTTCCCGGTGCGGCTCGTCCGCGCCCGCGGCCGGACATCCGCATCGAAGCGGACGCCGACCTCTGCATCGTCCGTCTCGCGACCGGCCCTATGCCGGTTCGGTCTCGGGCTGCTCGGTCGAACTGAACACGATGTCGCCGGTCCGCTCGCAGATCACGCTCACCGACGTCGCACCCTTCTCCCGGTGCTGGATTGGCAGTTGCGCCAGCGCGTAGGCCGTCGCCGCCTCGAGGTCGCACGGCCAGAGCTTGGTAAAGCTCTCGCGCTTTCCCTTACGAAAAGTGATCTTGTAGGCCATTATTTCCTCCGTTTTCACGGAAGATACACTGTACCTGACGCGACGCGACGCCTCGCCCAGACATGGCACCGATGCGTCCGAGGCGGGCACGGATGATCGGCGGCCGTGACGAACCGGCTGAAATCGACGGTCTGTTTCGAGTTGCCACATCTGTGGGCACATCGTTCACCGCAACGCGACAGCAGTTCTGACGCCGCTTGATCCGACAATTGGACCATGTAACGGTGTCGAATAATGAATAGCCAGGCTTCGGACAACGCGTGTGTCCGGCCTCACGCGGCAAGCCGCGGCGCCCTCGAAGCGTCGTCGTCAGGGTGGTCCGAGCCATGTCTCACACGCCGGCCGGGTCCCCGTTCGAGACGTCTCCGGATGCGGTGGGGGCCGCGATCCGGACCGCCGGATCGCCCGAGGACGGCGTCGCCAGGCACAAGCTCATCGAGGCCATCGAGAGCAGCTCGGAGGGGTTCGCGCTGTTCGATTCGGACGACCGCCTCGTCTTCTGCAACCGGCACTTCCAGGATTTCCATCCCGGCCTGTCGGCGATCATCGTCCCGGGCGTGACGTTCGCGGCCATCGCCCGAGCCGTCGCCGAGACCTGCATCGTGCGCGCGGACGGGACGACGGTCGAGGCGTGGCTGGCGGAGCGGATCGCCCGTTATCGCGCACCGCGCGGGCCGCTTTTCCAGCAGCGCGTCGACGGCCGCTGGGTTCAGGTCAGCGAGCGCAAGATCAACGACGGCGGCGTCGTTGCCGTCTACACCGACGTGACCGAGATCAAGCGTGCCGAGCAGGCGCTCCGGGCGACGCAGGGCCGGCTGACCTACCTGCTGACCGCGTCCCCGTCGATGATCTGCAGTTTCGAGGTGGGCGGCCGCAACGCGCCGACCTTCATCAGCGAGAATGTACGCGATCTCCTCGGCTACGAGCCCGGCGATTATCTGGCCGGACCGGAATTCTGGCTGGAGCGGCTGCACCCCGAAGACCGGGAGCGCGTCCTCGGCGAATTCCCGCATCTGCTCGATCAGGGTCACAACGTCATCGAATACCGGTTCCTGCACGCGAACGGCACCTATCGCTGGGTCCGGGACGAGCAGCGCCTCCTGCGCGATCCGAACGGTCGGCCCGTCGAGGTGGTCGAGTCGTGGAGCGACATCACGGAGCGCAAGGAAGCCGAGCTGGCGCTTCAGAAGCAGACCGCCTTCGTCGAGCTGCTCCAGGCGGCGGCCGCAGCCGCCAACGAGGCGCCGACGGTGGCGGAGGCCCTGCGCTTCTGTCTGGAACGCGTCGCGCACCATGCCGGCTGGCCCCTCGGCCACGCCTACACCCGCGCCGATGACGGAAGCCGGGCCCTCCTGCCGACGGGGATCTGGCATTGCGACACGCCAGAAGGGTTCGCCCGGTTGCGCGCGGCGACGGCCGGGACGCCGCTCGGTCCGGGAACGGGCTTCGCCGGTCGCGTCTTGCTCTCCGGGTCTCCCGAATGGACCCTCGGCGATCCGACGCTGGCCGGAGACCCCCGCGCCCCGGCGGCCGCGCAGGACGGGATCCGGGCGGGCTTCGGCTTTCCCGTGACAGTCGGGCGCGAGGTGGTGGCGGTGCTGGAATTCTTCGCCCGCGATGCATCGCCGCCGGACGCGTCGCTGCTGCGGGTGATGAGCAATATCGGCGCGCAGCTGGGGCGGGTGATCGAGCGCAAGCAGGCCGAGGAACGTCTGCGACAGGCCAAGGAGGCGGCCGAGGAAGCCAGCCGCGCCAAGAGCAGCTTCCTGGCCAATATGAGCCACGAATTGCGCACGCCGCTCAATGCGATCATCGGCTTCACCCGGCTGGTGATGCGCCGGGCGAAGGACGCCCTGCCGGTGAAGCAGTTCGAGAATCTCGAGAAGATCCTGGCGAGTTCAGAGCACCTTCTCTCGCTGATCAACAGCATCCTCGATCTCGCCAAGGTCGAAGCGGGACGGATGGAGGTGAAACCGTCCGACTTCACGCTGGAGCCGGTCCTCGACCTCTGCCTCAGGACGGTCGAGCCCCTCGTCAAGAACGAGGGCGTGCAGCTCGTTCGGGATGTCCGGGATACGCCCGCGACCCTCCGGACCGACGAGGAGAAGCTGCGGCAGATCCTCATCAACCTGCTCAGCAACGCCATCAAGTTCACCGAGGCCGGATCGGTGACGCTGCGCGTCCGTCCGGTTGGCGAGAGTGTCGAATTCGCCGTGATCGACACCGGCATCGGCATTCCCGCCGACGCGCTGAATGCGATCTTCGAGGAGTTCCATCAGGTCGACAACAGCGCCACGCGCTCCCACAGCGGCACAGGCCTCGGTCTGGCGATCAGCCACCGGCTCGCCCGGCTGCTCGGCGGAAAGATCGGCGTCGAGAGCCGGGAAGGGGCGGGGTCGACCTTCACCCTCAGCATCCCGATGCGGATCGCCGGCGCCGCCGAGGGACCGCCGAGTCCGAGGCCGGCGCTCCCGGTAACGCCGGTGTCCCGGTCGGGCGCCAAGCTCGTGCTCGCGATCGACGACGATCCCAACGTCGTCTACCTGCTGCAGGAGAACCTCGCCGATGCCGGCTACACGGTCATCGGCGCGTCGAGCGGCCAGGACGGGTTGCTCAAGGCGCGGGAGCTGCAACCGCGCGCCATCACCCTCGACATCATGATGCCCGGCACCGACGGCTGGCAGGTGCTGCACGCGCTGAAGACCGATCCGCTGACGCGGGACATCCCGGTCGTGCTGATCTCGATCGTCGACCAGAAGGAGCTGGGCTTCCGCCTCGGAGCGACCGACTACATCGTGAAGCCGTTCGAGCGGGAAGCCCTGATCGGCGCCCTCGCGCGGATCGCCCCCGACAATGAGCGCATCCTCGTGATCGACGACGATCCCAACGTTCCCGACCTCGTGCGCCAGCTGCTCAACGCGGAGCAATGCACCGTCGATTGGGTAGCGGACGGGGCGGCCGGCCTGGAGCGTATCACTCAGGCCCGCCCGAGCGTCATCCTGCTCGACCTGCTGATGCCGCGGATGGACGGCCTCGCCTTCCTGGACGCCCTCCAGGCCGATCCGGTCGGCCGGACGATCCCCGTCGTGGTCCTGACAGCCGCATCCCTGGATACGGCCGAGCGCGACATGCTGCGGGAGCGGGTACTCGGACTGATCGACAAGAGCGGTCTCGACCGCGCCGCCCTGGTCCGCGAGGTGCGGCGCGTGCTGCCGGTCCTGGAGCTCGAGGCGGCCGACCGTGACCGATGAGCCGTCGGCTACGCCCTGCGCGCCGGTCCGCTCCCTCGGGGATCAACGCATGAAGCGAATACTTATCGTCGAGGATGTCGAACTCAATCGTGATCTGCTGACTCAATTGCTCGAGGACACGTACGAGCTTGTCATCGCGGTCGACGGCGCCGCCGGGGTCGAGATGGCGATCGCCCACCGGCCCGACCTCATCCTCATGGATCTGTCGCTGCCGCTCGTCGACGGCTGGGAGGCGACACGCCGCATCAAGGCCAACGCGTCCACCGCCGCCATCCCGGTGGTGGCGATCACCGCCAACGCGATGACGGGCGACGAGGATCGGGCGCGAGCGGCCGGCTGCGACGACTTCATGACCAAGCCCGTCGACGAAGACCTGTTGTTCGCCAAGTTGCGGCACTGGCTCGATTGAGCCCGGCCGATCCGGCCGCAGTCTCGCGCCGGAGGGAGAAGAACCTGTGGAGCCAGCCCGCATCCTCATCGTCGACGATGAGCCCTTCAACCTCGACCTGCTGGAACAGGAACTGGAAATCCTGGGCCACACGAGCGTCCGTGCGGCCAACGGACGAGCCGCCCTCGACCGGCTGAGCGAGGAGCCGTTCGACCTCGTCCTCCTCGACGTGATGATGCCGGCTCTCGACGGCTATGCCGTGCTCGAACGGATGAAGGCCCACGAGGCATGGCGCCACACGCCGGTGGTGATGATCTCCGCGCTGATGGAGATCGGCAGCATCGTCCGATGCATCGAACTCGGCGCCTTCGACTACCTCCCGAAGCCCTTCGAGCCGGTGATCCTGGAAGCTCGCATCCGCTCGTGCCTGGAGCGGAAGCGCGCCCATGATCGCGAGATTGCACACCTGCGAACGATCGAGCGTGAGCGCAAGCGGGCCGACGAACTGCTTCATGCCATCCTGCCGGTCTCGGCCGTGTCGGAACTGATGGAGACCGGACAGGTCAAGCCGCGCCTGTTCGGCGACGTCGCCGTCCTGTTCGTCGACCTCGTCGGTTTCACGACCTGGTGCCATGGTCAGACACCGGACGTCGTCGTCGCGGAGATCCAGCGCCTGGCCGAAGCGTTCGAGGTCGTCGCGCAGGCGCGGGGTCTCGAGAACATCAAGACCATCGGCGATGCCTTCATGGCAACGGCGAACCTGCTGCGGGAACATGCCGATCCGGTCACGGCCGCGATCCGATGTGCCGCCGACATGGTGGCGGTCGCGGCGGCCGGAGAGCCCGGCTGGCGGATCCGCGGTGGACTCCATATCGGGCCGGTGGTCGGTGGGATCGTGGGCCGGACGAAGTTCACGTTCGATCTCTGGGGCGACACGGTCAACGTCGCGGCGCGCCTGTCGGGCCTCGGCGAGGGAACCGCGCTGCATCTGTCGCACGCGGCGTTTCTGCGCCTGCCCGACCGGCGGAGCGTCCGGCCGATCGGCGCGGTAACGCTCAAGGGCAAGGGCGCGGTCGAAGTCTATCGCCACGCGCTCGACCCGGGCGATCCGGACCCCGCCTGAAGCGCGTGCGGCTGCGCGCGTCGCCGTCTCGCGCACGGGCCTTCACGGATCGTCCCCACGGGACCTGCTCGGCGGACCTGATTGCACAGCAAGAAGCGGGATGCAGCACCTCTGCGACGCGCCGTACAGCATGTCGCGGAGGAAGAGAGATGACGAGATTTCGATGTGTTCCGATCGAGACGGCGACGGCGGATCGCTTCCGTCGCACGGGCTTCGATGATCGGGGCAACCCGATCCGGCGGATCATGGCGACGGCGAGCGGTCAATTTCCCTGCCGACATTGTCTCAAACTTGCAAAAGCCGGTGAATGCATGCTGTTGGGATCCTACGATCTTCGGCAGCCGCTCGGCATCTACTGGACCCCAAGCCCGATCTTCCTGCACGAGAGGGAGTGCCCGTATACGGAAACGGTCGACGCGGTCGCGCCCATCGTTCATGCGAATCCGCTGGTCTCCGTTCGGGCCTACGACGCCGATCACCTCTGTCTCTACGACCTCGGACAGGTCTGCCCAGGCGGCGATGTCGCGGAGCCGCTTCGACGCGCCCTCGACGAAACGCGGACGCTCTTCGTCAACATCCACACCGCCCGGCCCGGCTGTCTGCTGTCGCGGGTGGAACGGGTGACGGACTGAGCCGGAGCGGGCCATATCGCCCCGTTGCGCGCGCGAACCGCCCGAGTGCTGAGGGCCGTCAGACACAGGGCGCCTTTAGGCCGCGGCGTTCAACGCGTTCTGCGTGTTGATGAAGTCGGGTACGTCGGCCGCCGGAATCGGCCGGCTCAGCAGATAGCCCTGAACCTCCGAGAATCCGCTCGCCCGCAGCCGGGCCAGCTGTTCCGGCGTCTCGACGCCCTCGGCCGTCGTGGTGATCTTCAGGCTGCGACCGAGTTCGGCAACGACGTGGACGATGGCAGCCGCCTCGTCCTTCTCCAAGAGATTCCGGACGAACGACTGATCCAGCTTGATCTTGTCGAAGCGGAAGGTGTTCAGCGAGCTCAGGGATGAGTAGCCGGTCCCGAAATCGTCCATCGAGAATCGCACGCCCAGGCGACGCAGGCGGGTCAGCATATCGAAGCTCGCCTGATCCTGGCTCAGGATCACGGATTCGGTGATCTCGAGTTCGAGCCGCTGGCTCGGCAGTCGGGTCGTGCGCAGGACCTCCTCGACGAACCGGTCGAGATTGCCTTCGCGGAACTGGATCGGCGAGATGTTGACGGCGACACGCTGCTTGCCCGGCCACCCCATCGCGTCCGCGCAGGCCTTTTGCAGGACGTAAGCGCCGAGGGCGTCGATCAGCCCGGTCGCCTCGGCGACCGGAATGAACTCCCCGGGCGAGATCATGCCCCGCTCCGGGTGATGCCAGCGGGCCAGAGCCTCGAAACTGGTCACCGCGTTCGTCGCCAGATCGAACAGCGGCTGATAATGCAGCGCGATCTGGTCGGTCCCGATCGCCAGCCGCAACTCCCGTTCGAGCCAGCGTCGCTGATTCTGGCGTTCCTCCATTTCCGGCTCGAAGACGCGGACGCGCCGGCCACCGTCGGCCTTGGCGGCATAGAGGGCAACGTCGGCGCGACGCAGGAGATCGTCGCCGTCGGCATCGTCCGCCGCGGAGACCGCGAGCCCGAGACTCGCATCGACGGACACGAACTGTCCGGCGAGGATGAACGGCCGCCTGAGCTGGGTGAGGACCTCATCCGCCAGCGCGAGAACGCCGGCCGGTAAATCCGCCTCCGAGAGGACCATGGCGAATTCGTCACCGCCGAGCCGCGCAACGGTGCCGCCGGGCGGGCAGAGCACGGTCAGGCGTCGACCGACCTGCCGGAGCAACTCGTCGCCTGCCGGGTGGCCCAGGGTGTCGTTGATCCCCTTGAAGTCGTCGAGGTCGAGGCAGATCACGGTCACCGCCCGGCCGTCATGCGCATGGCCTGCCAAGGCCGCGGCCAAGCGATCCGCAAGCAGGGCCCGGTTGGAGAGACCGGTCAGGGCGTCGTGGGTCGCGAGATGGGCGATCCGGGCTTGGGCCGTCACGCTCGCGGTGACGTCCTCATGCGTTTCCACCCAGCCGCCATCCGCCATGGGCTCGACGGTGATCTCGACGCATCGCTCGTCCGCGAGCGTCCTGGTCAGAGACCGCCGGTGCGGGCGGCTCTCCGGACCCGACCAATCCGCAAGACCGGCCAGCTGGCGGACATCCGCATGCGTCGGTTCGGCTTCGAGCGCACCCGGAGCGATACTGTAGATCCGGCAGAACTGCGCGTTGAACACCTTGAGGCGACCATGGGCGCCGAACATGCACAGGCCCTGGGACATGTTGTTCAGGGCCGCATCGAATCGCTCGTTCTGCTCCTGCAGCTGCCGCTCGCGCTCCGTCAGGATCGTGTTCTGCCGGAAGACGTCGTCGCGCAGCTGATCCCGCTCCGACAGGGAATGTTCGAGCACGACGACGGCGCGGGCGATGTCGCCGACCTCGTCCGCGCGGTCGATATCGGGCACGCTGACGTGCCAGTTCCCGCGCGCCACCTCGGACACCGTCTGCGTGATGCGCACCAGCGGACGGGTGATCCGGCTGGACAGGATGAGCAGGACCAGGGCGACAAGGCATAGGGTCAGGCCCGCGACGACGCTGAGCGTCCTGAGGAGCGAGCGGGAACTCTCCTCGCCGATGCCGACGACCTTTCCGGTGAGCTGCTGCAACTCACGCAGCGGCGCCGCGACGCAGAGACGGAGATCCGGAAGCTGAGGAAGGCAGCGCGCGACCTTCTCGGCCCCCACGACGGCGTGCAGATCCGCGCCCGAGATGTCGCCGAGCCGCGCGTCGGCGACGTCGGCACCGGCCGAGGAGAGGAGGTTCTGCCCCGACAGGATCAGCACGTCGCGTCCGCTCAGCGATGCGAAGGCAGTCAGGGTCGGCTCGTGCGGTCGCAGGACGCGATAACCGACCAGTCCGCCGATCACGTCGCCGAATTCGTCGAACAGCGGCTGGCCGAAGACATCGGCGACCGCACCGGACTCTTCGGCAGCGAGCGCCTTCGCGAGGCCGTCGTCCCAGCGCAGGGACAGCACAAACCCGTTCGCGTGCTCCCGGTCGTTCCCGGCGATCACGGCGCGCAACGCGGTGGCGACGGCCGTCGTCCCGAAGGCCGCATTGGCGGCGAGGAGATCCGCATCGACGCGGTCGGCGGTGAGGGCGCGCAGGTTGACGTCGAAGGCGATCGCCCCGTCGACATCCGCCAGGGCGAGGGCGGGCCGCATGAGCTCCGACGCCGCCACCGTGTTGCCGGAGAACACAGCCTTCACCACATCCCAGCGCTTTGCCATGGTGGCGAAGCGGCGCTCGACATCCTCGCGCTGCATCGCGAGCCGGGCCGCGGCGAGCTTGGCATCGCTCAGGAGGCGATCGGAGAGCTGGGTTTCGGACCAGGTCGTGACTTCCTGCGCCTGTTCCCGCAACGTCTGCTCGGAGCGGAGAACCACGAGGAAAACGAGAGCCGCGAGTGCGATCGCGGCCGTCGAGAGCGTCGCACCGACGAGGCGGGCGCGCAGGGATCGCGAGAAGACGGTGCCCGTCACGGCTTGAGCGGGGCGCCGCCCCGCTCCGCCATCAACTGCCCGGCGCGATCCGACGTTGCGAAGGCGACGAACGCCGACGCCTCCGCGTCTTTCGTGGCGGTCTTGTAGATGAGCGCCAGGGTCACCGCGCTGGGATAGCCCGGGTCACGCGGCGCCCTGCCGTCGATCGACAGAACCGTGAAATCGCTTGCCAGACCCGGAGAGAAAGGGCCGAATCCAATGGCGCCGGGCGTATCCCGAACGGTCGCGATCGCGTCCTGCGTGGTGGTCGCGGTCTTCGAGCGGCTGGTCAGGACGAGATCACGCCAGCCCGGCATGGTCGCCCGGAGCACCGACAGCGTGCTGTCGGTCTCCTCGCGGCGGACCACCCGGATCTTCAGATCGGGCCCGCCGAGGGCACTCCAGTTGTCGATCCCGCCCGAGAAGACCGCGGCCACCTGTGCGCTCGTCAACGTCGCCACGCCGACACCGCGATGAACGAAGATGGCCGACGGAATTCGGATGAGCGGCACCTCCACGAGGCCCTGCGCCTTCTCCGTCTCGGTGAGCGGACGCGCGACCCGCCCGAGCTTCTGGCGCTCACCGCCCACGCTCGCCACGGCCCCCCCGGAGCCAATGCTCGGGGGAACCGAGACGCGGGCTTGGCCATGCTCCGCATTGTAGGAATCGGCGACGGCCTGGAGCATCTCGATCCCGTCGCCCGTACCCACGATCGGCAGATCCTCCGCCCGGACGCCGGTCGACGCGGTGAGGAGGAGAATGGCGAGCGCGGTAGCGCTTCGAACGTTCGCGAATATGGGGCCCATTGCCGCAGAATGCGTCTCGAATGCTTAACCTCGAGTCACCAACTAGGTTGCTTTGAAGATGTGGTTGACGATCCGCTAGGCGACCGGATCCGTTTTAGCGGTCCGATTACCTGCCACGCGCTGGAGAAAACGCTGGAAGAAGTTCGTGTCGGACGGCGGGCTCCGGTCCGGCCTGTGTGTCGCGGCGTAGAACGGATCAGCGTAGCAGGTCGCACCGGTCGCGGCCGCCAGGAACTGCACCGCCGCGACCATCTCGGGGGCGCCGGCGGCCAGAACCGTGTCGTCCCGCGTGAGCCTCGGCAGATGGAGGGTCGGCCGCCCGGCTCGGGCGTCGGTGGGTGGGTTGCGGCCGCTGCACGTCAAGATCGTCGCCGCCCCCCGGTCGCGCAGCCATTCCAGGGCCGGACGCATGTAGAGATTCTGCGCCTCGCGCGTGCCGGCCACGACGAGCAGGTCGCGCTCCGGCTCACGCAGGCGGCTCGCTCGGGCGACGGCCCAGGCGGGCGCAAAGCCGACGCCGGACGAAACGACGACGAGACGGCCGCGCCCCAACCTGTGAAACGCGGCTCCGAACGGACCCTCGACCTTCACGGCGGTTCCCGGTCCGATCCGTCCGCCGAGCTGCGGCGACACCACGCCGTCGGGCTGCCGGCGGATCTGGAAGATCAATTCGTTCAGCTCGCCGGATCCGTCCACGCGGAGGGTCGGGCTGTAGTCGCGGGCGGGCAGGCCGGCGAAGGAGACGCGAAGGTACTGTCCCGGGAGATAGATCAGCCGCTTGCGCAACGCGACCGTGACCTCGACGATCTCGGCAGTGAGCTCGACCACGCTGTCCACGATGCCGGCCCGCCGCACGACGTCGGGAACCTCGTCGAACTCGATGGCGATGTCCGCGGTCAGGCGCGCCCGGCACGCCAGGACGGTGTCGCCGATGCGGGTCCCGGCATCGTCCACCGAGCCGGAATGGATCCGGACCCGGCAGGTGTCGCACTGGCCGGTGGCGCAATCGTGCGGGATCGCTTGGCCGGATGCCAGACCCGCGTCGAGGAGGGTCTGTCCGGCGCCGGCACTGATGGGCCGGCCATTGACGACGAGGGAGACGCGATCGGTCATGCTGCGATCCCGCGTCAGCGCAGCAGGACTTCGACCGGCCGCATGTGCCGCGTGTGGCGGGTCTGCGTGTGATCGAAGGCCGAGACGTAGAGGAAGAACTTGCTGCCGGGCAGGAAATCGACGTCGTACTTGCTGCCGGTCGCGATCTTGCGCGAGGCCACCAGGGTCCAATGGTCGTCAGCCCAGTCGGCCGCCGCCGAGATTCCGGCCCGATCGCCCGAATAGCCGTCTGTCATGAGTACACCCGGCATGACGGTCCCGACCGGTATCTCTGCGTCGCCGGCCGCCGAGTAGGCAACCGTCTCGGTCTTCTCGACCATCCACCAAGCCGAACCCGGCGCGGTACTGGCATCGAGGCCCAGATCGATGGTCCCGAGCCTGGCCACGGTGGCCCGCCAGTCCTTGGGCAGCCGCAGCGGCTCGACGGCGCCTTCGTAGCCACCGGGGCCCTCGAAGCGGAAATTGTAGCGGTACGTGCTTGTGCCGGGATCGCCCCAGTAGCCCGCCTGGTAGCGGCCCTTCACAGCCCGCTCCGCGGCGGTCGGCTCGGTGGGCGGCCCGATATGCATGTCCTCGACGACGCCCAGCATGCCGCCCCGGGCCGCCTTCCACTGCCACATGTCGATGTAGCTGCCGTCGGTGGTGTAGTGGTAGCCGCGGCCGTTCAGAGGCGCGGGGGCGTCCGGCAGGGGGCGGGCACCGAGATGGGTCGAGCCGCCGCTGCCGAAGGCATCGGAGCGCGAGAAGATCACGGCGAGCTTGTCTTCGTAGTATCCGGTCACGTCCGCCTTGGCGGCGTCCGCGTCGAGGAGATGCCAGCCGTCGGCCTTCTTGATCATCGGGACGCGCTTCAGCGAGCGGGAGGGGTCCCACCACCGAAAAGCGAAGTAGACGTTCGCCCCATCGCGCACCGCGCGGATCTCCACGGTGGTCTCGCCGGTGCCGCCGAAATTGGCGCCCTGCATCGTCCGGACTGAAACCGGTCGGGCGGTGCGCCAGACGGGATCGTCGAGGAGCTTCGACAGGTCGGGGCCGACCGAAACCTTGTCGACCACGAGGGTGGAGCGACCCGTCAGATCTGCCCAGGCCAGCAAACCCACCACGGGCAGGCCGACGATTGCGGCCGCCAGCAAGGGCCGACGGCGGCGGGTCGCCCCGTCCGCCAGGGGCGCGGGGCGGAAGAGCCGCAGGAGCTGCCACAGCTCGCCATACATGAAATGCGCGAGGGTGTGGATGGCGATGTAGGCCAGCGCGCCCAGGGCGCAGGTGGCGTGCAGCCAGACGACCCAGCCGCCATAGCCGAGATAGAGCGCGATGCCGGTGCCGGTCAGGACGAGGGTGACGGCATAGATCAGCCAGTGCAGGGCGACGTTGACGCCACCCCACCGCGCCTTCCGCGCCGCCCTGCTCCGGCCGCTAACGCGGATCGCGCGAAGCCGGGACAGGCCATTGCGATCCGTGAGACGTCCGCGCACGAGATAGACGAGATAGGCCGTGATCCCGAAGAACAGGGTGAGACCAGCCACGAAGTGCACGGTCCAGACTTCGCCCTGCGGCAGAAACGGGGCCAGGAATTTCGCGGTGCGCGCCACAGGAGCGTCGGCCGAGATGCGCAGACCCGTGAGCAGGCTCGCAACCATCGCGCCGGCGACGATCCAATGGATGACGATCGTGCCGGTATCGGAGCGGGGATGCCGGTCGAGGCGCACGCCCGGTTCGGACGGTGCCGCGGCGCCACGAGACGGATGGGGCGCGAGGGTCAGCGGTTCCGA
Source organism: Methylobacterium sp. 1973 (assembly GCF_040545035.1). Classification (NCBI taxonomy): domain Bacteria; kingdom Pseudomonadati; phylum Pseudomonadota; class Alphaproteobacteria; order Hyphomicrobiales; family Methylobacteriaceae; genus Methylobacterium; species Methylobacterium sp. 1973. The sequence continues at coordinate 200,119 of NZ_JBEPLA010000003.1, read as the reverse complement.
CATTCGATCCTCCGCTCAATCGGCGCAATTTATCCGACCTGCGTTAGGACTTTGTAAATCATAGACCACACCCGGCGATATGGCCGAGCTTTCAAATCCGAGATTCCTCGCGGATATGCTTAACGGCGCCGTCCTGAGCAATCGACCGAATCCCCCGTTGCGAAACGGTCCGGCCATCGTGGTTCGGCGACCGATCGCATCGGCTGCGCCATCGTTTCCATTCGGGGTCCGCTGATGCCCGCGGGCAATGGCCGGCGGATCCATGTCGCATCCTGCCGGCCTGCTCCGTCCGGCTTGTAGGGCGGGCCGGCCATCGAGCGAGATCGGCACGGCATTCGGTCCAATGCACGCTCAGGAGCGTCAGCGCCTCGCTCGGGAGCATGACCGCAGAGGCTTTCGGTCTCCCCGGACCGATGGGGCCGCCGGCGGGAACGCGGGGCGCGGACGGCGATCCGTTTCGATGGTTGCGCGTGACATCGCGACGACGGACAGGCGCCGTGGCGCCGCCGCTCACCCGGACGATCGGCGATCCCGTCCGCGGCTTCCCCCTGAGCAGGACCTTGCCTGGCCGCGGAAACGTCGCAACCGCAAAGCCCCGCGCTTCGTCGTCGTTTCAAGATTCAGATACAAAAACAAATTTAAGGAACCGAATTGTAGTTGAAAAATACAAGTCTAATTTATTTGTAAAATCATTACTTGATAGATACGGTCAAGCTGCCGATCGATAGGCCGGCCAAATCTCCAAAACACTGCGACGTCGCATCGTGCCGGTCATCCCGCACGCGCGTGAACGCGGATCATTGGGTTGACGCTGGCACCTCCATGGCCACGGCGTCGGATGCGGGGACACCATGACCAAAATCAAGGCGCTGTTACTGGGCTCTTCAGCTCTGATGCTTCCGATTGCAGGCGCACAAGCCGCAGATTTGCCGACCCTGAAGTCAGCGCCAGTCGAATTCGTGCGCGTTTGCAACGCGTACGGAGCGGGCTTTTTCTATATTCCCGGCACTGATACCTGCCTCCGCATATCCGGCAGGGCGCGGTATGACTTCCTGTATCAGACCAGCAAGGTCCGCACCGGCGGTGGCGGCGACCTGACCGGATATCTGGGCCTGATGCGGATCAACCTCGATGCGCGGACCCAGACCGATTACGGAACCCTCAGAGCCTTCCTGCGGGTCGACGTCGCCAACCGCAGCGGCCCGTTCCTGACCTCCGGATCGAGGCAGCGCGAGAGCTTGGCGATCGCCGGACTCGGCGCCGACGCGTTCGGGCGCACGCAAACCTACATCAACGCCGACAAGGCGTTCATTCAGTTCGCCGGCCTGACCGCGGGCCGCGCCTCCTCGTTCTTCGACTTCTATGCCCACGACTTCGAGCTGATCGGCGGAACGGCCGGATCCGACACGTTCAGCACGAACCTGCTCGCCTATTCGGCGACGCTCGGGAACGGCGTCACCCTGACGGCCTCCATGGAAGACCCGGTCTATCGCCGCTTTCCGATCTTCGGCACGGGGGCCGCTGTCGGCGCCTTCACGGCGGGCGGCGGGTTCGCGGGCTACAGCAACGCCTTCAACCCGTTCACGCCCGCGACCTTCCTCGCACCGATCGTTGTTAGTCCCGGCAACGTGGCTTTCGTCGATGTGACCCAGAAAAGCCGGATGCCCGACTTCATCGGCGTGGCGCGCATCGATCAGGCCTGGGGATCCGCCCAGGTGTCGGCCGCCATCCACGAGATCAATGCGGGCGATGCCGGAAGCACGGTGGGGGGCATCACCACGGCCACCACCGGTCTCGGCATATCGCCCACGGGACGCGCGTCGAACGCCTATGGATGGGCGGTCCAGGGCGGCCTGAAGGTCAATCTGCCGTTCATCGCGACGGGCGATACGCTGTACCTTCAGGGCGCCTACGGGCAGGGTGCCATCGCCTATACGGGCATCTCGAACTACACGGCTCCGTACGATGCCCTCGGCGCAGCGCCCGTGGGTGGCGGCTCGTTCGCCCAATACTACGCCGATGCGGTCCTCAACCCCACCACGGGCCGTCTCGAGCTGTCGACGTCATTTTCGGCCGTCGCGTCGATGCTTCACTACTGGTCACCGGCCTGGCGGTCGGCCTTCTTCGGAAGCTACGCTCAGATCGATTACAATTCGAAGGGCCGCAATGCCCTCGGCCTCCTGGGCTTCGGCTTCGCACCGGCCGGCGCCAGCGCCTCCAATGCCCTGGCCTTCGCCACAAGTCCTGTCCTGAGAGGAAACAACCAGATCATCACCGGCGCGAGCCTGATCTGGACTCCGGTGAAGGACCTGGATATCGGGGTCGAGGGCGAGTACATCCGCACCGCCCTCAACAATGGTGTGACGCCCGACATCTCCAAGAACGCGCTGCGCTACGTGAGTTCTCAGGACGCGGCCCAGTTCCGCTTCCGCGTGCAGCGGGACTTCTGAGCGCCAGCGACGCGCGCAACCACTCACAACAAGAAATTTCGAGCCCAGCCATTCGGCTGGGCTTTTGTTTGACCGGAAGACGCTTGGAAATTTTCGGTTTTGTTCGGCAAATAAAACTTCTTTTAATTGATAATGACGCGGAACGAGCTACAACTAATACAGCTCTTCGGCGGCTCGCTTCGCCTCCGGTCGAGCAGATGCTACGGTTTCAGATCGGCGGGCCCGGGTACCAGGGCAGGGCCGACCTGATCCAAAGCTTCAGACCCAAAAGACTCTGCCGACCGGGCAACCGGTCGGCTTTTTCATGTTCGACGCCGGCCGGCATCCAGGTGAGCGATCTCCTGCGCCATCTCCCGGGTCAAAGACCGGGTTTTGCAGGCCTTCGAGCGCCACCCCGCACAGCCTCTCAAGCCGCACAGGCGTGTTGCGCAACCGTCGGGCGTTGTCGGCCCGAAAAGCCGTCGCTTCTTTCACCGAGCCAAATGCCAGCAAACCCCATGCAGAGGGCCGCGTCCGCGATCCCGGCGCGGCGGGCTCGAACGCCGCTCGCGCTGCACTCCGCCTTCGCCAAGGTCAAAAATTCAAAAAACCTTTCAAGATTGAAGCCGAAACAAAGAGCGAAAGAATTATTCTGCAATAAAATATAGCCTTCAAACCGTCTGTGCTGCATGTATTACTCACGTCGCCGGTTCGCGACAGAACAAAGACGGGAGATTATCATGAAGAGCATTGTCCTGGCCTGTTCCATGGGCGCCATGCTGATCGCGGCTCCGGCGTTCGCGCAGGATGGAGGTCCGTCGATCGATCCGAGCCTCATCATCCGGACAAACGGCAGCGGTCTCGACGCGTGGTCCGCCGCCGAGGGCAACGACAAAGCCGGCGGCATGTGGGAAGGCGCGACCGGCTACAGCGCGGCCGTTCAGCGGCCCGCCTCGATCGGAACGGTCCCGGCCAATCCTCAGTGGAGCCGCTACAACACCCGCGAGCGTCGACACGGGCGGTCGTCCTACTGAGACGCCGCATCGGAGGCTCCGCGCGCCCGGCGCTCCTGACGACGGGAAGGGGCCGGGCGCGGCGGCGCTACAGGGCAGGGGCGGGGACAAGGTCGATGGACGGCGTGTTCGCGACCGTGCGCGCCCAACGGAAGGTGACGCAGCAGCCGGCGCCGTCGCTGGCGATGTCGAAGGTGGCACTGTGGAGCCGCGCGATGGAATCGACCAAGCTCAGGCCGATCCCGAAGCCGCTCTTGTCGGTCTTCAAGGCACCGCGACGGTACCGCGCCCGCACCGCGCTGAGCTCGTCCGCCGGGATGCCGCAGCCGGTATCGACGACGCGGATGCCCGCCGGATGCTGGAGCAGCGTGACCGCGACCTCTCCGCCGGCCGGGGTGAACTTCAAGGCGTTGTCGATCAAGTTGCTCGCCGCCTCGAAAATCAGGCTGCGATCACCCTCCACGAGGCAGGGCCCGTCCGGCCGCTCCCAGCGCATCCGGATGCCGCGCTCCACGGCCAGCGGCTCGTAATACTCGACGGCGTCCTCGAGCAAACGCCCGAGATCGACCTCGGTGAAGCCCGATCGGCGCAGCCGGTCCTCCATCTCCGAAATCCGCAGCAGCGCCGAGAAGCGCACGACGATCGACTTGACCTCGGCAAGCACGTCCTCGTTGCAGGCCCGAAAGGCCTCGACGCTGTCGGCCTTGCGCAGCGACCGTTCCAGCGTGCCGACCACCCGGGTCAGCGGGGTCCGCAGGTCGTGGGCGATGTTCTCGTTGACCCCCTTGATCTCCAGCATCAGCCGCTGAAGCTGATCCAGCATGTCGTTGACCACACGCGTGAGGTGCGCGAGGTCGGCCGAGACGCCGCGCGTCGGCAGACGCTCGCTCAGATCGCCCCGCATGATGCGCTCCACCGCCTTGGTGATCGCATCGTTCTGCCGCAGGGAGCCGGCCCCGAAGACCACGGCGCCGATCAGACCGATGACGATGGTGGCGATCATGCCCCAGACGAAGGTCTCGACCAGCGCCTTTTCCAGGGTCTCCAGATCCTTGGCAGACCGGCTGACGAGGACATACTCGCCGCTTGGCAGCTCCGTGAGTTGGCTGAACAGCGCGCGGGTGCCGTGATCCGTCGGCTGTGACAGGATGAACGGCCGGCCAACCGGCGCCGTGACCGGGAAAGGGATCGGTGCGCCGGCCCGGCGCGTCTGATCGGGCCCGAACAGCACCAGCGGGCGGCCGCCTTCGGCGAAATCCTCGGAGGCGTCGATCCGTTCGCGCAGCGCGCGCGGGGACAGCCCCAGAAGATGCTTCGACTCCCATCCCACCCATTCGAACGCGGCCTTGCGGCCGTAGCTGCGCGTGTCGACGTACAGGAAGGCCGACAGCGCGAGCGACGCCGTTCCGAAGGTCGCGAAGAACAGGCAGGCGACCCGGAAGCCGCTCGTGCGCCGGACTTCAAGCAGGCGCACGGAGGATGAAGCCTGTGTTGCGCACGGTATGGATGCGGGGGTTGAGCCCGTCGGGATCGAGTTTCTTCCGGATCTTGCCGATATGGACGTCGATGACGCTCGACTGGTGATTGAAGCTGTAGCCCCAGACGGATTCGAAGATCATTTTCCGGCTGACGAGGGTGCCGGCGTTCTGCATCAGGAACTCGATGATCGCGAACTCCTTGGGCAGGAGTTCGATCTCGCGCTCGGCGCAGTAGAGGACGCGGTCGATCAGATCGAGGCGGAGGTCGCCGACGACGAGTTCGTTGACCGCCTCGGCGGCCATCTTGCGGCGGGCCAGCGCGTCGACGCGGGCGGTGAGTTCGATGAACTCGAACGGCTTGGCGAGGTAGTCGTCGCCGCCGGCGCGCAGGCCGTCGACGCGCTCGTTGACGGCCGAGAGGGCGCTGAGGATCAGGACCGGCGTCGACACCTTGGCGGCGCGCAGCTTGGTCAGCAGCGACAGGCCGTCAATCTCCGGAAGCATCCGGTCCAGAACGATCACGTCAAATTTACCGTCGAGGGCCTTGCGTAATCCGATACTGCCGCTTGGGGCCTCGTCAACCTGAAATCCGTATTCCGCGAGTGCCGATCCGATCTCGGCCGCGACCCGCCGGTCGTCCTCTACCACCAATACGCTGGCCATCCGTTTTTCCTTCTTATTTTGTATTCGTCGGCTCTGCTTGGTCTCCTGCAGCTCGGAGGAGGAGCCGGAAATATCCTCTTCGGTTCCGGAGTCAAATGGGGACGGCTCGGGGCTATCGCTCTGCATCATCGGCTCGGCAAAGCTTACAGGTGAGCGCGGGATCTGAACCATGCGCCTCACTCCGCGCTCGCCTGCTCGGAGAGCTTGGCTGTGGGGATCCGGGAAGCGGTGGGGCCTTTCGGAACGACCCGGCCGCCTTCCCGGAGGTCGGCAGGCGGGTTGAGGACGACCATTTCACCGCTGCTGAGGCCGCTGCGCAGCTCGAGGCGGGTGCCGAGATCCCGCGCGATCGTGATCGGCCGGAGATGCACAATGTCGTCCGTGCCGACCACGGCGACCTGCGTTCCGCCTGCGTCGAAGATGAGCGCCTCGGACGGGATGACCACGCGCGGGTGCATGCGCGGGACCTCGAAGGTCACGGCGACGTAGAGGCCCGGTCGCAACGTTCCCTCCGGATTGGCGACGTCCACCTCGGTGTCGAGCGTCCGGACCGAGGATTGGAGGGCGACCGAGCTGCGCGACACCGTGCCCGCGAAGGTGCGATCCGGGATCTGCGCAACCTGAACGCGCGCCTTCACGCCATCATGGATGCCCACCGCCGCCGATTGAGGCACCTGCACGGTCACGCGCAGGACATCGATGCTGTCGATCGAAAAGAGCGGCGTCCCGCTGCCGGCATCGCCATGGACGAGGTCGCCGACGTCGACCTTGCGGGCGACGATGATGCCGTCGAAGGGCGCGACCACGTTCTCGAAGGTCGTCAGGGTGCGAAGCCGTTCGACGGTGGCCTGCTGCGCGGTGATGTTGGCCTCCGCGACCTTCACCTTCGCCTGCGCGGCGGCAAGGGAGGCCGTGGCCGTCAGCATGCCGGCGCGGGTCTGGTCGGCATTCTGCTTGGATGCCCAGCCCTGACCGGCCAGGGTCGCGGTGCGCGCGTCGGTGACGTTGGCGAGCGTCACGTTGGCTTTGGCCTGCTCCACGTCCGCCTGCGCCACCGCCAGTTGGGCCTTGAACTGACCGAGCTGGGCTTCGGCCTGCCGGGCCTGCTGATCCAGGTCCGGTGCGGCGATGCGGACGAGCAGATCGCCCTTCTTCACCCGCGAGCCGATATCGACCTTGCGTTCGGCGATGTAGCCGGTGGCACGGGCGAAGATGTCGGCATGGTCGAACGCCTCGGTCTGCCCCGGCAGGGTCAGCCGCATGGGCCCGTCATCCACGGTCGCTGGGCCGGTGCGGACCGTAGGCACGAAGTCCACGGCTTCGGCCTGGGTCTCCAGCGACGCCTGATAGACGTCCCAATGGTGCCACGCGCCGAGCCCGAGGGCGCTGCCGAGGGCGAGGAACGCCACCAGGAAGGGCCGCTTGCGCGGCGGCGGTGGCGCGGCCTGGGCCAGGGTCTCTCCGGCCTCGTCCCGCCGCAGCGGATCGACCTCGAGCGCGTGCTGGTGCGCCCGCGCGGCAGGCTCGGCGCCGGCCTCGGGAGGGTCGGTGAAAGCGGTCATCAATAATCCTCGAGGGGCTTGATCGGCTGACGCCGGAGCAGGGTGTAGAGGAGGGGGACGAACAGCAGCGTCGACACGGTTCCCATCCCGATCCCGCCCATCACCGCGCGGGCGAGGGCGGCGTTCTGCTCGGCGCCTTCGCCGGCGCCGATCGCCATGGGGATCAGGCCCAGGAACATGGCGGACGCTGTCATCAGCACAGGCCGCAGGCGGGTATGCCCGGCCATGAGGGCGGCCTCGCGGGCCGAGCAGCCGGTGGCTTCACGATGCTCCTTGGCGAAGGTGACGAGCAGGATCGAGTTCGCGCTCGCGACGCCGACCGACATGATCGCCCCGAACAGGGCCGGGATCGAGAACGCCGTGCTGGTGATGAACAGGCTCATCACGATGCCGCAGAAGGCGAGCGGCAGCGCCGCGATGACCACGAAGGGATCGACCCAGGTCTGGTAGTTCAGGACGAGCAGCAGGTAGACCGCCACCAGGGCGATGCCGAGCCCGAGCTCGATCCGCGAGAACGCGCTCTCCATGCTCTCGATCTGGCCGCGGACCAGGATCCTGTCCGGCGCCGGGAGCTGAGCCTGTTCGTCGGCGACGATCCGGTCGACGGCGTTTCGCACGCTGCCGAGATCGGCGTTCTGGACGTTGGCGAGGATGTCGAGAGTCGGCTGCTGGTTGACGTGGTTGATGACCGTCTGCTCCGGCTGCCGCTGCATCGTGGCGATGTTCGACAGCAGGATCGGAATGCCCGGCTTGTCCTGCCCGTTCGCATGGACGGAGACCGGCGTATTCATCAGCTGATGAATATCGGCGTTGCGCCATTCCGGCGTCTGGACCCACAGCTGATAGGGCATCCCGGACTTCGGATCGGCCCAGAAGTTCGGGCTGACCTGGAATGAGCCGGAGAGCGAGACGTTCAGATTCTGAGCGATGGATTGTTCGCTGACCCCCATTTCGGACGCCAGCCTCCGGTCGACATTCACGTACATCTGCGGCGCGTCGACGATCTGGTGCAGGTGGACATCGACCGCGCCTCGGACCGCCGCGATGCGGCGGACGAGATCCCGCGCCACGGCCAAGTCTTTGTCGTCGTGACGTCCGGACACTTGAACGTCGATCTGGGCGACGGTTCCGAAGTTGAGGATCTGCGTGATGATGTCGGAGGGCTGGAAGTAGAAGATATCGTCCGGGAAGGCTTCGTGCAGAACCTTGCGCAGGCGCTTTTCATAGAAGGAAATCGGCTTGTGCTCGCCCTTCAAGTTGATCAGCATCTGCCCGTCATTGTAGGCGACGAAGGAGGCGTCCATGAACGCGAAATTGTAGTTCGATGCCGGTAGGCCGATATTGTCGAGGATGAGTCCGAGTTCGTCCTTTGGGACGACCTGCCTGACGACGTCCTCGACCTGCGCGAAGGTCTTTTCCGCCTGCTCGATCCGCTCGCCGGGCCGCGTGCGGATGTGCAGCGTCATCTGGCTGGATTCGATCTGCGGGAAATAATCCTGCCCGACGAAGGGAAAGATCGCCGCGGTCACCGCGGAGACGGCCATCACGCCGACCAGGGCGCGGGCCGGGTGGCTGATCACGGCGGAGAGAAGTCCAACATAGCCGGCGTGGAACCGCGCGAAGCCCCGCTCGAAGGCCGCCCGGAAGGCGAGGGCGCCACGCACCGGATACCGCAACGCCCAGACGAGCGGCCGCACCGCGAAGCCGAGCACGCGCCCGAGGACCGAGCGGCGCCGGGGCGCCGCGGATTCTTCGGGCCCCGCCTCCGACCCGCCGTGATGCTGCGCGTATTCCGGTGCGACGAGGACGTCGATCAGGATCGCCACCAGCGTTCGAGACAGCAGGTACGAGGTCAGCATCGCGAAGACCACCGCCTCGGCCTGCGGGACGAAGAGGTAGCGGGGCGCATCGGTGAGGAAGAAGACCGCCGAGAAGGCCGAACAGATGGCCAGCGTCGAGATCAGGGCCGGCTTGGCGATACCGGCGACGCCCTCGACCACGGAGCGCCTGAACGAGAAGCCCTCCTCGAACATCCGGTAGGTGTTCTCGATCGCCACGGTGGCATCGTCCACCAGGATACCCACCGCCAGGGCGAGGCCGCCCAGGGTCATCACGTTGATGGTCTGGCCCAGGGCGACCAGGATCGACAGAGAGGTGAGGATGCAGAGGGGGATCGAGACGAGCACCACGATGGTCGAGCGCCACGACCCCAGGAACAGCAGGATCGCGAGGCCTGTGAGGCCGGCCGCGATCACCGCTTCGCGCACCACGTCGGAGATGGCGTCCGAGACGAAGACCGACTGATCGAACAGCGGCGTGATCGTCATGCCCTTCGGCGCGGCCGCGTGGATGTCGGGCAGGGCGCCCTTGACGGCATTCACGACGTCCAGGGTCGAGGCCGCGCCGTTCTTGAGGACCTGCAGCAGGACCGAATGGTGCCCATCCGCGCGGACGATGTTGATCTGCGGCGGCGAACCGTCCCGGACATGGGCGACATCGCGCAGCAGAACCGGCTGGTTGTTCTCGACCTTGATGGGAATACGGTTGAGCTTATCGACCAGCTGCGGACTCGAATTCAGGCGCACGGTGTATTGCTGCGTCCCGATCTTCGCGAGCCCGGAGGGCACCACGAGGTTCTGCTTGAGGACCGCGTTCAGGACATCGAGCGGCGTCATGCCGATCGCGCGCAGCTTGGCGGGATCGAGATCGACCATGACCTGACGCGGCGCGCCGCCATAGGGCGACGGCAGCGTGGAGCCCGGCACCTCGGCGAGCCGCCGCCGGGTCCGGTACTGCGCGTAGTCGAAGACCTTGGTGAGCGGCAGCTTGGATGACGACAGCGCCATCTGGATGACCGGCACCGAGGAGGCGGAGAAGCGCATGATGACGGGGGGCTGCACGCCCGGCGGCATGCGCGAGCGGATCGCGTTCATGGCCGAGTCGACCTGGGTCATCGCCAGATCGATGCTGACCGCCGAATCGAAGTAGATCCGCTCGGTCACGGTGCCCTGGATCGAGGTCGATTCGATCCGCCTGATGTTGTTCACGTTACTCGACAGCGAGAACTCGCTGTAATTCGTGATCCGCTGGACCATGTCGGTGGCATCGAGGCCGTTGTAGGTCCACACCACGACCACAACCGGTATGTCGACGGCGGGAAGGACGTCCTTGGGGGCCACGGCAATGGAGCCGACGCCCGCGAGGAACATTAGGACGGCAAGAACATAGAAGCTCTTGCGAAACTTCAGGGCGAACCGGACGAGTTCCATGTGACCTGTCGGATCTTCCATCACGATCCGGCTCGCGTCCCGGGCGGCCGGGCCGCGGGAACATCGAGCAGATCATGCCTCGTTTTCAGAGAGAACACAGGGCGAATGCCCGGCGCGGAAGAGATATAGCTTTCGCCGAAACACTCTTCGAATGAATTCGACACGACAATCTAAAGCGGATTTCAAGAAATTAAAAACGCCCCAGCTCTCTTAAGGATCGCCGGGCTCCATCCCGGCGATGTGCTGCAGCACCGGACGCCGATGGCGGCGCGCCGGTCGAAAATTAAAAGGTATTTTGGAAAAAAATTGAATTTTTACTGCTAGAAGACTTATTTAATTGCGTCTCTTGCACATCCTGCACGATCATCCTGGCGCCGCTCCGACCGATCCGGTGCCATTGCCGCGTATCGCGGGGCTGCCCGTGCCACGCGACCCGGGGTGCCTCCGATGTCTCGCGTGATCGAACCGCAGGGCCTCGTTTCGGCCGGGTTGCGGCCTGTCCGCTCACCCCGTGCCATGGCGGCGAGCGAACCTCTCGGACACCTGAGCGGCCCCCGTCACCGCCGCTCCGGGGCGGAATGAAGACGCCGATCGATCGGCGTCTGTGCTGATGATGTCAGGCTCGACGAGGAGTTAAGCCGGTGGGCGGACGATACCTGGGGCTCCTCATCCTGGCCTTGACGCTGCTGCGCTTGGTCGGGTCCGCGCGTGCGGAGAGCGAGATGGCGGCAGGGGGCGCGTTCATGAGCAGCTACACGTCGGATCCCTATTTCGATCCGCGGTCGCGATATTCTCAAGTGCATTCAGCCGGAGACATCCGCGGTCAGCCGATGTTGGCGGAACCCGGCGATGCGCCAGCGCCGTGCAGGCTCTTCGACAAGGCCTGCGCGGATGCCTTCGAACGCGCACGCCGGCACGCCTATCCTTAGACTTCTGCGTGCGTGAGGTCGGCGGCGGGCCGCAGCCGTCATGGCAGGCCCATTCCGGCAATTCGAATGAATCCGTGAAGACCTTTTTGAGCCCTCGCCACTAGCTTGACCCTGTTTGGGGTCGAGCTGTCATGATCAAAGAGCGAAGCGCCCGGCGCGTATCAGTCAACTTGCACGGACGCATCGCGGTCGCGGGTCACCCGACGATACCCTGTGTGGTCCATGACATGTCCCGCTGGGGCGTGCGCCTCCGGCTGGTCGGCACGGAGCGGGTCCCCGCTGAATTCCAGCTGACGATCGACGCCACCGAGAAGGTGATCGGTTGCGAGACGGTCTGGAAGAATGACGACGAGATCGGGGCCCTGACCGATCTGATGGAATGATCGTCGCGTCTCGGGAGCGCGGCGAGGCGGCGGGCCGCGTCCCAGTGGCGGACGCCGTCTACCTCGCGGCACCCTGGTCGGGGACGGAGAGCGTATCCACCCGGCACTGATCGTCGAGCCCTGTTCGAAGGGGCGCGCGACGTCGGCATCCGCCCCGGGGAAGGCCCCTCAGCCGCGGGCGAGCGCCGCCTCGAACTCCTCGGCCGGGAGATGCGCACCACCGGTCGTCCAGATGACGTGGGTTGCGGCGGCGCGCGTCTCCGCCGGGATGATCTGTGCAAAACGTCCCGCCGCCGCGAAGCCGGCCGCCGCGGAAGGCTCCAGGCGGATACCCGCCTCCGTCCAGAGGATCTTGAGCCAACGATACAACGCATCGTCGGGGACCGTGACCACGGCCCGGACAAGCTTCTCGAGGGTGCGAGCGACCAGCATGGACGCGGAGGCGACCGCCAGCCCGTCGGCGGCGGTGCGATTGTCGAGACCGACATCGTAGACGCTCACCGGCCGTTCGAGCCCCGCCGCGAGCTGAACCAGCATGCAGGGCGACGCCACGGGCTCGACGAAGACCGGATGCACGGAATCACCGAACAGCAGCTTCAGGCCGAAGGCGACACCACCCGGCGCGCCTCCGACGCCACAGGGCAGATGGACGAACAGGGGATGGGCCGGTCCAACCGGGATCCCGGCTGCAGCGAGCTGGCGCTCCAGGTCGAGGGCCGCGGCCGCATAGCCCAGGAACAGCTCGACCGAGTCCTCGTCGTCGACGAAATGCGCGTCGCCGCGTCCGGAATAGGCGTTGCGCGCCGCCGCGACCGCCGCACCGTAATCGCCGCGATGCTCGACCACGCGGGCGCCGAGTTCCCGAAGGCGTTCCTTCTTCCAGGCCTTGGCATCGTGCGACATGTGGACTTCCACCGCGAAGCCGAGCGCCCGTCCCATCAGTCCGACGCTGAAGCCGAGATTGCCGGTGCTGCCGACCGCGATGATGTGACGGCCAAACAGGTCGCGAAATTCCGGGTCCGCGAAGGCCGCATAGGATCGGCCCTCGGCGAGCAGTCCGGCCTGCGCGGCCAGCGCCTCGGCGTAGGCCAGGACCTCGTAGACGCCGCCGCGTGCCTTGATGCAGCCCGTCACCGGCAATGCATGGTCCGCCTTGACCAGCACACGGCCCCCCGCTCCACGCAGGATGGTGTCGGACAAGCCGGCCGCCAGCGGGATCAGCGGTGAATCGATTCGGCCTGACACCTCTTGCGGGAAGAGGCGCGTCAGCAACGGTGCGAAGCGCTGCCAGCGTGCCACCGCACCGTCGACGTCGGCTCTGCCCAGCGCCAGATCCGGGAGGACGGACGCACTGTCGGCCACCGCCGGGTTGATCCAGATCGTCGGACAGGCCTGCTTGACCGCGACGGGGATGCGGTCGACCCCGGGGCTGTTCTGCATCTCGACGATCCCTGCCATGGCGTTTTGGATCCCGCTCGCTTCGGGCCGGTCCGACCTGCGCGAGGGTCGGTGACGCAGCCGCGTGTCTCCGCCCGGACTGCTTATCAGAGCCACCTGCCGTTCGGCATGCCCATCGGGCGCATGGTGGGTCTGGCCGGCGATCCGTCCTTGCGCCCTCGTCGGGGCTGGCGCTGTCGCGGTGGCGGACATCCCGTGAAGGTCACCCAGACGCCGTCGCAGGGGGAGGCTTGTGTAAGAGGGAGACGATCTCGACGGACGGAAACGCCACGCCGGCCCTCTGAACCGCGCCGTCGATGCCGTCGGCGATCGTTCCGGCCCCGCGACGCTCCCGACGGGACTGCCGCTCCCCTGAGCCGCGCGACGGTCACGCGATCCGTTTTCAGGTGTGCGGGAGCACTTCGGCCCGCAAAGCTTGAGCTTACATCGGAATCACACCGCGAAGACAGTCGCGGATCCGATGGAGACTTCCAATGACCCTCACTGCGCGTCTCACCCTTGCCGCCGCCGCCGCCCTGGCCACCATCGCGGTCCTGGCCGGAACCTACGTCGAAGTCCTCGATCGTGCCCTGCCGATGCACTTCGTCTAAGCATGCAGTTGCGAACCGAATGAGCGCCGCATCCCGGGACGACGCCGGGGAGCGGCGTCGTCCCGGGATGCGGCGGGAGGAGACCGATGCGCCAGATCCTGTGGTCCGTATTCGACGGCGCGCTTTGGGCTGCCGATACGCTCGATGACATCCTCGTCCAAGCCGCCCTGAGCTTCGGCGCAGCCGCCCCGTTCGTGGCTGAGCCTTCCGGCGATCCTACCTTAACCACCGCCTCCGGCCCGGAGGGCTCCGCGGCCACATCGGACCGGGCATGACCGCAGATGTCTCGGACCGTCCATCGGTCGGCCCCGTTACGATCGCGGGCTGCCGGCGCGCGGACGCGCCGCCGCAATGAACGCCGGTTCGGCGCAAGAGGCGCCTTAGGACGAAGGCTTCGAGCCGCTCCTGATCGCGAGGCGATCGGGAACGGTTCTAGCGCTTCGGCGGGTTCGGTGCGGATTGATCGGTCTGCGGTTCCATCTTCGTGGTGTCGGGCTTCGTCGGTGTATTGTTCTGCGCCTGCTTGTCGTCGCAGGCCGCGAGGCCGATCAGCATGAATCCTACCAGCGAGAGACGACTGATCGACGGCATGGAACTTCCTTCTTGCAAATGCATGGAATGGGACCGACAGCGCTCGGCTTCAGTGCTGAGGACCGCTGGCCCGAAGCCTGCGTCGCTCGGAACTTTGCTCCCGCCGCTTTGATACGGCGACGTCCTCCGCGGCCAAAGCGGGGGGTAGCATCCGCAGACGATGCAATCCGGGGGACGATCATCAGTTCCGAGTCGATCTCCCTCAGACGCCAGACGGTGCCGCCGGCAGCCCAGGTGGCGGGAAGGGCACCCTGACCGGCGAAGGCCAAGCCCGGCCGCCGGGACCTCACCCTTCAGCTTTCCGTCCACTCTGGGCGGCGGATCGCGGCGTTGCAGTTCAGCGGCACAGAGATGTCGGAAGCGGATCACAACGCGACCCGTTTGCCCCCGGCCTCAGCGCCCTGTGTATCCCATCACCGCCGCAGCCGACTTCAGACGCGCGAAGGCGTCGGCGTAGCGCTCGCGCAGGAAGGCGGCATCGGGCGGTATCCGGGAGGGACGAAGATTGTCCTCCGTATCGGACATCTTGATCAGCAGTGCCGCGAGATCACCCGATCCGATCAGGGCCGCAATTCGTTCCGAATAGGCGATCCGGCAGGCGGGCTTCGTGAGAAGCGTGACCGTTCTGATAATATCCGCCTCGAAACCGGCCGCCTGAAGATCTGTCGTCGTGCGTGACGTGTCCTCCAGCACATCGTGCAGGAGCGCCGCCTGCATCACTCGCATCGGGTCAATGTCGAGTCCGTCGCTGAGTCGGGCGTGACCGGCTCGGGCCAAGGCCGCGTTCGCAACGCGCTCCAGGTGCCGCATGCAGGGCTCGCCACACTTGTCGAGCTGACCGGCATGCGCGGTAAGGGCGAAGGTATGGGCATCGAAGATCGTCGGCACGCTGCCCTCTTGCGGCATCCACCGGACCGGATTGCCGTCGCTCCGGCTCCCAGCTCCGTGAAGTCCTTAACGCGCTGGGGTGTTCCCGACCGGCCCGCGTCAAAGAAGGCCGTGTCTTACCCGGGCCGTCGAAGCCGAGACGGTGCGGGTCCGGAAAATATCACGGATGCGCAGTCTTCGCGCGTCGGCCGAAAGTTATGACCGTTTGGACTATTGCCCAGCTCCTCGGAACTCGCCATCTCTTGTCTCTGTTCGGACAAGCGGCGAGTCGCACTTCAGGATTGAGCCCATGGCGTCCGTGACACTGGAGAAGCCGCTCGATGTCGGTGGGCCGCTCAGCCGGCGCGCCGCGGCCCTGGCCAACGTCCGATGGTTCCGTGCCCTGGCATGGCGGGCCCTTCGCGATGGAGGCCCGCGCGCCGAGTTGCGCGCCGCCAACGCACGGGCCGCCGCCCGGATCGTGCTTCGTCAGGCCAAACGCGACGCTTTGGTCGCCTGCTTGGCGCGTCAGGCTCTGGAAAGCCCCGGTGGACCGCTTCACCGAGCGCCTGATCGCCCCTCCCAGGGCGACACCGTCGCACCGTCGCGATAGCCTGTCATTCCGCCTCGTGCGGTCGGCACAGACAGCACTGTCGTCGATCATGTCATGGCGGCCCGGCGCTGCGTTATGCCTCGGCCGCCACGACGGGTCCCGCGATCGTTCCACCGCGAGACCCGAATGGTCGGCCGGGCGCTCTGCCCGGCCTCGTCTGAGATCTGGATCTCAGCGCTTGAACTTGCCGTCGTACTTGAATTCCGGCGCAGCCTTGAGCTGATCCTTGGAGGCTCCGATGACGGCCTTCCACTTCTTCGCGTCGGCGTCGTAGCCGATGGCGATCGAGCTCGGCGAAACCGCCACGTAGTGCTCGCCCATGCCGAGGAAGCCGCCTACCGAGACGATGTAGCCGACAAGCTTGTCGTGATTGATGGCCAGATCCTTGATCTCGCCCACCGTGTTGTTCTGCGCGTCGGTGACGTTGAGACCGATCAGATTGTAGCTGAGCACGGCGTCCTGCGGGACAGCCTCGAATTTCGGCGCCACCGTCGCGGGCGCCTCGTTGGCGGCGAAGGCGGGACCGGCGAGGGTGGCGGCGGCGAGGGCTGTAAGGACGAGGCGGCGCATGAATAACTCCAGTGTCCCGGTATGGGTGGCTGGAAATGGACGATGACGCCGCATCGTTCCGCCCCCGCACGGAAATGTTAATGCGCGGAACATGGAGCCCTCGCGAGGTGCCCGCGCGGTCCGCGGACACCTGGTCGTGAGTCGCCCGTCGAACCCCTTGCGCAACTGTACTGACGCGTGACCGGGACAGAATGCCCGGCGGCGGCGGGATCGTTCCTGGCCCACCGGTGCCCGTCGCGGCAAGCGAAGGCCGACGTGAGTTTGCGGGAGACATGCATGGCAGACGCCTCGCTCGATCGGGCGCGGAGGTCAGCACCGGGCGCCTGGATGGATGGTCTCGTCGGGATCACCATCTTCAGCGCCTCGCTGGTCGCGACCCGGCTCGCCCTGACCGGCATGGACGCCCTGTTCCTCAGTGCGGCACGGGCGGCGCTCGCCGGCCTCGCCGGTGCGGCGGCCCTTCTGGCCCTGCGCCAAGCGCGCCCGCGCCGGGCCGACGTTCCGGCGCTCGCCATCGTGGCCGCGGGGGTCGTGGTCGGGTTTCCGCTGCTTACCGCCCTGGCCTTGCAGACCGTCGGTGCCGCGCATGGAACGGTGTTCCTCGGCCTGCTGCCCCTGGTCACCGCGCTGTTCGGTGCGCTGCGCTCGGGCGAACGGCCATCGCCCGTCTTCTGGTTGTTTTCGCTCACCGGTGCGCTCGTCACGGTCGCCTTCGCCGCGCGCGGCCTCGATGGACCGCCCGGCCCCGGGGATGGTTTCATGCTCACGGCGATCGTGCTCTGCGGGCTCGGCTACGCCGAAGGCGGCGTCCTGGCGCGCCGGCTCGGCGGATGGCAGGTGATCGCCTGGGCCACGGTCCTGTCCTTGCCGGTCAGCGTGCCGCTGGCCCTGGCCCTCTGTCCGGCCGAGCCCGGCACGATCCCGCTGCCGGCCTGGGCGGGCCTCGCCTACGTGGCGCTGTTCAGCATGCTGATCGGCTTCGTGTTCTGGTATCGGGCCCTGGCGCGCGGCGGCATCGCGGCGGTCGGCCAGCTCCAGTTGCTGCAGCCGTTCCTGGGCCTCGGCGTCGCCGCGCTGGTCCTCGGCGAGCGGATCGAGCCCGCCATGATCGGCGCCGCTCTGGCCGTGGCCGCCTGCGTAGCCCTGGCCCGGCGCTTCGCCTGAAAGCCGATCCGGCGTTCTCAGCCCGACTTGGCCACGACCTCGATGTCGCGGTCGAGGCCGCTCTCGACCTTGAATTCCCGCGTGTAGACCTGCCCGTCATGGCGCGCGATCAGGACGTAATCGCCCTCGGCGAGGGTCACCTGCGGGAACGCCCCGATGGCCTCGCGAATCGTGTCGCCGCCGGGGGTGAGAACCGAGAAGGCGGTGCCCGCGAAGGCCTCGGCCCCGGGAGCGGCCACGAGTTTCAGCGTGACGGTGGCGGCGCGGTGGTTGAGGGTCGCCTCCGTCACCTTGCCGTTCTCGACCCGGAGGTCTGCGCGCTGAATCGCGTTCGACTCCCCATAGGTCGAGACCACGTGATACGTGCCCTCGGGAAGGCGCAGCAATTCGCCGGTCTTGATCCCGGAGCGGACGAGGCGGCCCTCGGAATTGGTCCCCACCGGCACGAAGACCGAGAACATCACTTGGCCGGGCGGGATCTTCTGGTCACCCACGGCGCCCGCAAGCTTCAGTGCACCGGCGGCCACCCGCAGCGTATCGGTGGTCGGCTGGCCACCCATCACGAGCCGCTTCGAGGCGCTGGCGAAACCGTAGGTCACGGTCGCCACATAGGTGCCCGGGGCGAGGTTGAAATGCGGCTCCGCCTCGTTGGAACGGGCGACGATCGCGGGGCGGGTGCCGTCGCCCCGGTCCTCGTAGATGCGCCATGCCAGCCCCTGGCGCAGGGGTGTGCCCGGCCCGGACAGAAGCGCCGACAGGGACAGCTGCGCCTCCGGCTCGGCGGCCGGCAGGGATGGCGGCAGGTTCGGCGTGGTGATCGACGGCGAGGGGAGGGCGCCGCCGAGCCGGTTCTGGAACGGGTCCTGCTGGGCGGATGCGGGCAGCAGGCCGGCAGCGAGAATCGCCAGCGCCGTCGCGGCAAGCCTCATGCGCATCGGTCGGCCTCTCTCAACCCTTTGCCCCAGCTCGGACGCCGGATCGTCCGGGGCTGCCTGTGCCTCCGGACCATGGCGGTGGCAAGGCCGCACTTCCACCGGAGGCCCGCGCATGCCACATCCCCCACGGGACGCGATACCGGGACGGAGCGCATGACCGCCACCCTCGATCTCCTGAAGACCCGACGTTCGGTGCCGCCGCCGCTGCTGGACGAGCCGGGCCCGGATCGCGCGCAGCTGGAGGCAATCCTGACCGCGGCCTCCCGCGTGCCCGACCACGGCAAGCTCGCGCCCTGGCGCTTCATCGTGATCGGCGGGGAGGCGCGGTCGCGGGCGGGCGAGATCATTGCGTCGACCTTCGCGGCGGACAATCCGGACGCCTCGCCGGAGCGGCTCGCGCAGGAGCGGGCGCGCCTGACCCACGCGCCGGTGGTCGTCGCGGTGGTCTCGCGAGCTGGGCCGCATGTGAAGATCCCGGAATGGGAGCAGGTGCTCTCCGCCGGTGCCGCCACCATGAACCTCGTGATCGCGGCGAATGCCGCCGGTTTCGCGACCTCCTGGCTGACGGAATGGTTCGCCTACAACCGTCGCGTCCTCGACGCACTGGGCTTGGCGCCGGCCGAGAAACTGGCGGGCTTCGTCCATATCGGCCGGGCGCGCGAGGTGCCCTCCGACCGGCCGCGGCCGGCGCTCGACGACATCGTCACCTACCTCTGAAGGGACCGGCCGTGCATTACGATCTCGCGCTGCCTCGGGAGGCGCGCGCCCTCCCGCACAATCCGCTGAAGGCGATCGTCGCGCCCCGCCCGATCGGCTGGATCAGCGCCATGAACCGTGCGGGCGCGGTGAACCTCGCGCCCTACTCGTTCTTCAACGCCGTGGCCGACAACATGGTCGCGTTCTCCTCCACGGGCCGCAAGGACGCGATGACCTTCGCCGAGGAGGGGCAGGAATTCGTCTGCAGTCTCGCGACCTGGGATCTGCGCGACGGGATGAACGATTCCTCGGCGCCGCTGCCGCGCGGAACGAGCGAGTTCGCCTTCGCCAAGCTGGAGACCGCGCCCTCGCACAAGGTTCGCCCACCGCGGGTGGCCGCCTCGCCGGCGGCGTTGGAATGCCGCTGGTTGCAGACCGTGCCGCTGGTCCCCCTTGAGGGCGGCGAGGCCGAGAATTTCCTGGTGATCGGCCAAGTCGTGTCGATCTATATCGATCCACGCTACGTGGTCGACGGCATGGTCGATACGGCGGCGATGCATCCGATCATGCGTGGCGGATACTTCGACTACTTCCACGTCACGGCCGACACCCGGTTCCAGATGCGCCGGCCGAAGGGCGCCGGGGAGTTCACCGGGTCCTGAAACAGGATCGGGCCGCGCACCGTCGATTGAGGACTTGTTTACCATAGCGGGCGCAGGTTCGGACGGTCCCCACTCCCGTGCGCGCCCGGATGTTCCTGTTCACCACGCCGTCGAGCCCACCGGAGAGCACGCCGCCCCAGGCGCGGTCCCTGCCGGCCGCGCCCGCCTCGGGTCCGGTCGTTCAGGCGATCCGTGACGGAGCGACGGCGAGCGGCGTCGGCTTCGACTATCTCCTCGCCACGGCGCGGCGTGAATCGGCCCTCGATCCCGCCGCCAAGGCGGGGACCTCCTCCGCCACCGGGCTGTTCCAGTTCATCGAGCAGACCTGGCTCGGCGTGATGAAGAATGCCGGGCCGCGGCTCGGTCTGCAGGCCCAGGCCGAAGCCATCACCCGACAGTCGGACGGCACCTATACGGTCCCCGACGCGAGCCAGCGGCAGGCGATCCTCGACCTGCGCCGCGATCCCAAGATCTCCGCCACGCTGGCCGGCGCCCTGACCCAGCAGAATGCGGACGCCCTGACGAGCGCCCTCGGCCGCGAGCCGACCGCGGGCGACCTCTATGCGGCGCATGTGCTGGGCGCGAAGGGTGCCGCGGCCCTGATCTCGACGGCCCGCGCCTTCCCGGAGCGCGCCGCCGCCCTCGACCTGCCGGAGGCGGCCGCCGCGAACCGGGCTCTGTTCTACGACCGCGCCGGACGGCCGCGTAGCGCTGCCGAACTGTATGCCAGCCTCTCGGCGGCCGCACAGGGCGCGGCCGCCACCGACCTGACCGGCCTGCGCCAGGATAATCCCGCCGCGCCGCAGGCCGTGTCGGCCTATGCCAGTGCAGCGACCGCGTTCGGCGGGAGCTCGGATCTGCGCAGCCTGTTCCAGACGGACCAGCGCGGTGCGGCGTCGGATGCCGCGGCGCGGCTCTGGCAGTCCCGCAACACCGCCGCGCCGACGCAGCACCCGGCGCCGACCTACTTCCCGCGCTCCGATTCGGAGCCGCCGTCGCGCGTCGCCGACGCGGAGAATGCCGTCACGGGCGCACTTCCCGAACCGGCGGCGACGCCCGCGGGCGCACCTCTTCTCAATCCGCCGCTGCCGCCCCGCCGACCCGCGGACCTTGCGGTCGCAGTGCCCATGCCCGGCGACAGGACCAGCCTGTTCGCCCCCCGGAGCGGTCGATGATCATCCGCGACTTCCTGGCCTGGACGCAGAATGCTTCGGCCGGAGGCCGGGCCGAGGCGACCGCGTCTCTGGCGCGGGCCTATCTGTACGGGGATCTCAACGCCGACGAGGCCTGGGAGGCCAAGACGGCGCTGCTCGCGCTCTTGGACGATCCATCGCCGCTGGTACGCCGGGCGCTCGCCGAGACCTGCGCGGCCTCAGCACGGGCCCCGCGTCCCCTCGTGGTCGCCCTCTCCTGCGATGTGCCGGAGGTGGCGCGGCTGGTCCTGGCCCGATCCCCGGTCCTCACCGATGCCGATCTCGTGGACGCTGCGGCCCTCGGCGATGAGGCGACCCGCGCGGTGATCGCCGCCCGGCACCACCTGTCGCACGCGGTCTCGGGCGCCCTGGCCGAGATCGGCGAGACGGACACGCTGGTCGTTCTGGCGGCCAATCCGACGGCGAAGATCACGGCCGGCCGGTTGCTGCGCATGATCGAGCGGCGGGGAGACGCGGCGTCCCTGCGCGAGGCGCTGCTTGCCCGGGCCGACCTGCCGCCCGAGGTGCGCCATGCCCTCGGGATCGCGGTGGCACAGGCTCTCTCCGGGTTCGTCACGGACCGGGGCTGGCTCAGCGCCGAGCGTTGCGGCCGGATGAGCCGCGAGGCCGGCGAGCGCGTGGCCCTCGAAGCCTGCGAAGGACGGGGTGCGGCTGCGGTGTCGCGCCTCGTGACCCATCTGCGCACGACCCGGCAGCTGACGGCAGGGCTCGTTCTCCGAGCTGTGCTCTCCGGCCAGATCGACTTCGCCCTGGCCGCCCTGGCCGACCTCTCGGGTCAGGATCATGCCGCGATCGTCCGGGCCATGCGCGACCCGCGCCAGTTCGCGGACCTGCATGCCAGAGCGGGTCTGCCCGACCCGCTCCTGCCGGCGATGCAGGCGGCGCTCTCCGCCTGGCAGGACCTCGCCGGCCGGGCGCTCCCCGCCCGGGGAACCGGTCTGTCGCGGCGGATCATCGAATGCGCCATCGAGGCCTGCGGCGATCTCTCGGATCCGCACATGCATCCGGTCATCACCCTGCTGACCCGCTACGAGGCCGAGGCCGCCCGGGACGAGGCCCGCGAGGCGGCCCGCGCAATCGCCGCACAGGCGCTCGCCCGGGAAACGGCCCGCCGGGAGACCGAAGCCGCCGACGCCGCGTGGCGTGCTGCCTTAGAAAGCCAGCGCCGGACCGCCTTCGTGGCCGAGGCCGGTCCGGATGAATCCGTCATCGTCACAGCCGTTGCCAACGTGCCGGCTGTGGCCGAGCCGCTCAATCCCGTGGGGGCGATCCTCGACGCGTTGCCGGAGCAGATCCTGGCTTGGTACCGCACCGAGGAACTGGACCCGGCCACGCAGGCTGCGACCGATCGGGTGCTCGACGGCCTCGGTGACAGCCTCCTCGACCATTTCCGCGCCAGCCAGGGTCGCGCCGAGCCGGATTCGGAGGAGGCGACCAGCGATCAGGCCGCGCGCATCGCCGCCTGATCGGACGACAGCGCCCGGCCTGGCCGTCGCCGCCTCGTCCTGGGCAAGCGCAGCGGCGGGCGGCACCGCTGCGCCTGGATCGCTCCGCACGGGAAGAGCTTCAGGACACGGCCTTGTCCGACGCAGTCGGAGCCGCGCCCGGATCGGTGGGCGGCCGGGATCGCCGGCTTCCGCAGCCGGTCAGGCACGAGTCCGCAGTCAGGGCACGATCTCGGGCGGCATTCCGCCCGGGATGCCCAGCGGCTCGTTGGCCGGCGGCACATCGTCCGGCTCCGAGTCGGGGATGCCCAGGGGCTCCGGCAGCGGGGTTTGCTGCGGCTCCGGTGTCCGCGCGGGAGATGGCGGCGGGAAGCCGGTGTCAGGATCGCCAGGGTTGCCCGGGTTCGCCATCGGCGCACCTCCCCGTCAGTGGCTCATCAGGCTGCAGACCGACGCGTCGGCCAGGAGGTCACGGGTCACGCCGCCGAAGAACCATTCTCGCAGACGGCTGTAGCCGTAGGCCCCGGTCACGATCAGGTCCGCATCGGCCTCGACAGCTGCCCTCTGCAGTTCCTCGGCCGCCGTCCAGCCCGATGCCACGACTCGGCGCGGCACCGCATTCACGTCGTGGAGGGCCAAGTACCGGGCGACATCCTCGATCTCTGACGCGTCCTCGCCATCGTTGACCCGCACCACTTGGACCGTCTCCGCACGCCTGAGCAACGGCATCGCGTCCCATACGGCCCTGCGGGTCTGCGGAGAGCTCTTCCACCCGACGACGATGCGCTTCGCCTCCATTCGCTCGACGCCGGGCGGTACGACCAGAACCGGACGGCCCAGCTCCATCAGAACGTCCCCGAGGTCGACCGCAGCCCCGAGGGACACCCCCTCGTTCTGCGCGTAGCGACCGACGACGACGAGGTCTGCGGCCCGCGCCTGCTGCTCCAGAAAGCGGACGGGATGGTCGAGATCCGAGCGCCACTCGACGCGGTCGCTGCGGCAGGCGGCCTCCCGGAAGATCTGTTCGAAGCCTGCGAGTCTCGTAAGGGCGGCTTGGCGGATGTCCTCGATGGCCGAGCCCATGGGCACGGCGGTCTCGCCATAGCCCCGCGGATAATCCGGCACGCATGCGGCCACACCGACGAGGCGCGTGCCCAGGCGATGCGCGAGATCCGCCGCGAGTCGTATGCGTTGCGCGGCGTGCAGCCCGTCATCGACCGCGACCATGAGGCTAGCGTACGACATGCGGATATCCTGCGACCGGGAACGGAATACCCACCCACAATGCGGTCGCGGTTTCAGCAGAGCCTTGATCCATCTCAAGACCCGGACGACCCAGCATCTTGCGCTGGATCAAGGCGGCCACGCGCCTTCTGGGCCACCCGTCGTGTCTCGCTTTCGGCACGGGAAGGGGCGCCATGGGCTACGCGAACATCCTCGTCGCCCTCGACCTCAGCGAGGACGCTCCGGACCGGGTCAGCCTCGCCGCCGGATTGGCGCGGCGCTTCGAAGCGATCCTCACGGGTGCGGCCGCCCAGACGGTGCCTGTTCCTATCCTGGTGCGGGACCTCTGCGAGGCGGCCGACGACGTCGAGCAGAATGCGACCCGGGTCCGCGGGATCCTGCAACGGGCGCGCGACGTGTTCGAACACAGCGCCGGCTGCGAGCTGCGCACGATCTGGCACGCGGGCTTCGCCGATCCGCTGACGCATCTTGTCGAACAGGCGAGCACCGCCGACCTCGTCGTCGTGAGCCGGCAGGGGCCGGATGACCCGGAACCGGGTCCGCTTGGCGTGTCGCCGGGGCCCGTCCTGATGCAAGCCGGCCGGCCCGTCCTCATCGTGCCGCCGCGGATCGTCCATCTGAAGGCCGCCCGCATCGTCCTTGCCTGGAAGGACGGTCCTGAAGCGCGCCGGGCGATGTCGGCGGCGCTGCCCTTCTTCCGCGCGGCGGATCAGGTGCTCGTGGCGACCCGCGGCGAGGACCTGCGGGTCGGCAACGCCGAGGATCTGGCGGTTCACCTCGCCCGGCACGGCGTGAGCGCCACCGCCCACCACCTCCACGCTGCCGGCCCGGATGCCGACGCGATCATGCGGTTCGCCCTGGAGCAGGACGCCGACCTGGTCGTCATGGGGGCCTACGGCCATTCCCGCTTGCGGGAATGGATCTTCGGCGGCGTCACGCGCGATGTCCTCGACCGCGCACCCATCTGCAGCCTGATGTGTCACTGATGCGTCGGCGGCTGCTCTCCGTCGGTGTCGCCCTCGGCCTGGATCTGCTCTGCACCGGAGCGATCGGGGCGGAGGAATCCTCGGCGCCGCAGGGGCGGAAGTTTGCGCATGCGCATTGCGCAGGCTGCCACGCCATCGGCCTCCGGGGCGCGAGCCCGATGCGGGCGGCCCCGACCTTCAGGATGTTGGCCGAGCGCTTTCCCGTCGACGACCTCGCCGACGTCCTGATCGAGGGCGTCGAGAGGCGCCATCCGGCGATGCCGGACTTCCGGCTCGAACCGGATGATGCCGCCGACCTCACGGCTTACCTCAAGACGCTGAAACCGTGACGGCCGGTCGACGAATGCACGACCGTGCATCCCGGCCAATGCAGTGCGGATCGGATCGCGGCCGGGTTCAGAAGGCGTAAAAGTCGGTGCAATGCGCCGGCGGAAGGAGACCGGCGTAGCCCCAGATGCAATCGTCGTAGCGCCTCCAGCGCTGGAACCCGTCTGCCGCGCCCATCATCGGAACATGGGCGCCCGTGTCGAATCGGCCGCCGGCCAGGGTCCGGCTTCGCACGCCGCCTTGGAAGGCGGCGCGATCGCGGTAGACCGACGCCCGGTCCCTGAAGCGGGGCGATCTTCGCACGGGGCCGCACGCGCAAGTCGATGTCCGACGCGCCTCGACATGCGCGAAGGGCAGGGCGCCGCTTCCGGGCCGCGCGAGCGCCGCGGTCGATCCGACCAGGACGGCGATGACGAGGACAGAGCGGAACATGACGCCTTCTTCCGGTCACCGGATGACGGCGCGGATCATAGACCCGCACCCCGACCGCGCGTTTGACGCGTGTCAACGGAATCTCATCCGGCGAAGGTCTCGCTGCGTGCGCGATCCGAGGACGCGCCGCCTCGGCAGGCCAAGCTCGTCGGTTCACACTCGAACACAGCATTTTCCCCGGTCGATCGCTGCATAGGCACATCCGATGCGGCGTTCCCGTGTTGATGAAGATCAAGCCGCGGCGGCGGGACACGGCTTATCTGAGTTGCGGATGCGGGTTGGAGCCCGGTCATTTCGCCGGCATCCCGGAGTCCTTCGTGGAGAACGTCGCGCGCCTGCCGAGCGAGCGGTTCGATCCGGTCGCGCAGCCCACCGGAGCCGCTGTCCTGGACATGGTCCGGTCGCTCCTGCTCGAACTGCACCCGGAGCGGGGCGCGACGATCGCGGTCGACCTCGACAGCGACCTCGAACGGGAGTTCGGCCTCGACAGCCTGGGGCGCGCGGAGCTGATCCTGAGGCTGTCGCGCAGCTTCCGGGTGTCGCTGCCGGAGAGGCTGATCGGCGAGGCAGCGACGCCGGCCGCGTTGCTGGCCGCGATCCAGGCTGCGGGCGCCGCGCGCGAGCCCTCGGCGGCGTCCCCGCCACCAGCCGCGCTGCCGACGGCGGCCGAGCCGCACCGGGCCACCACGTGGGCGGACGTGCTCGATTTCCACGTCCGCAATCACCCGGACCGCCCCCATCTTCGATTGCAACAGGAGGACGGGACCGAGACCGTTCTGACCTACGCGGCGCTCGACCGGCGTTCGCGTCAGGTCGCGGCCGGCCTCCTGAAGCTCGATCTCGCCTTCGGCGACCGGGTCGCCCTCATGCTGCCCACCGGGCCCGACTTCTTCCCGGCCTTCCTCGGCACGATCCTGGCGGGTGGGGTCCCGGTCCCGCTCTACCCGCCGTTCCGGCGCGCCCAGATCCAGGATCACCTGCAGCGTCAAGTCGGTATCCTGGCGAACGCCGCGCCGCAGATCCTGATCACCGATGCGGCGATCAAACCCTTCGCCTGGCTGCTGCGCGACGGCGTCGAGAGTTTGCGGGTCCTGACGACCACCGCGGATCTCGTGACGGAAGACGCTCTGGCGGCGGCCGTCCCGGCCACGGGGGCGGACCTTGCGCTGATCCAATACACCTCCGGCAGCACAGGCGATCCGAAGGGCGTGATGCTGACCCACGCCAACCTGCTCGCCAATGTCCGCGCTATGGGCGAAGCGGTGGCGGCCTCGTCGGCTGACGTTGTCGTGAGCTGGCTCCCTCTCTACCACGATATGGGATTGATTGGCTGCTGGCTGGGCAGCCTCTATTTCGGTGCGCCGGCGGCGATCCTTTCACCCCTGGCCTTCCTGGCCGATCCGGGGCGCTGGCTCAGGACAATCCATCGCCAGCGCGGCACGATCTCGGCCGCCCCGAACTTCGCCTACGAGCTGTGTCTCAAGACCTTGCGGGACGAGGATCTCGAGGGGCTCGATCTCAGCTCGCTGCGCGTCCTGACCAACGGGGCCGAACCGGTCAGCCCGGACACGCTGGCCCGGTTCACTGAGCGCTTCGCGGCCTTCGGCCTCCGGCCGTCGGCCGTCACACCCGTCTACGGGCTCGCCGAATGCGCGGTCGGCCTCACCTTTCCGCCCCTCGGCCGGGGCCCGCGCATCGACTGGATCGACCGCGCAACGCTGTCGCGGAGCGGCGAGGCCCTGCCGGCTGAGCCTGGCGCTCCGGGGGCCGTCGCCTTCGCCGCCTGCGGGCATCCGTTGCGCGGCCATCAGATCCGGATCGTGGACGAGGCCGGGCGCGAGGTGCCGGAGCGCCGGGAGGGGCGGCTGCAGTTCAACGGTCCCTCCGCGACGACCGGCTACTTCCGGCGTCCGGAGATCACCCGCGCCCTGTTCGACGGAGCTTGGCTCGAGAGCGGCGACCTCGCCTATTTGGCGAGCGGCGACGTCTTCGTGACGGGGCGTACCAAGGACATCATCATCCGGGCCGGTCGGAAGATCCATCCGCACGAGCTGGAAGAGGTGGCGGGTGCGGTCGACGGCGTCCGAAAGGGCTGTGTCGCGGCCTTCGCGAGCCCCGACCCGAGAACCGGGACGGAGCGGCTGATCCTCGCCGCCGAGACGCGCCTCACCGACGCCGCGGCCCTGGAGGAGCTGCGCCGCACCCTGGCCCGGGAAGCGACGGGCGTGATCGAGCAGCCGCCCGACGTGATCGTCCTGTGTCCGCCCCGCACATTGCCAAAGACGTCGAGCGGGAAGATCCGTCGCGCGGCGACGTGGTCGCTCTACGCGGCAGGCGAACTCGGCCGGCCGGAAGCCGCCCTGCGGACGCAGCTGGTCCGGCTCGCCGTCGCGGGGGCCGCGGCGCGGCTGCGCCGTATCGGGCGGCTCTGGTCGGAGGCAGCCTACGCGGCGTCCTGGTGGGGCGTCCTCGTCGTCATCGGTGCCATCCTATGGCCGCTGGTGCTCGTCCTGCCGAAGCGCGCTTGGCGCTTCGGCGCCCTCCGGACGGGCCTGCGGCTCTTCTTCTGGGTCACGCGGACGCCGTTGACCGTATCGGGCGAGCCCGTCAGCCGCGGCGCCGTCATCGTCGCCAACCATGCGAGCTATCTTGACGGCGCCGTGCTGGCGGCCGTGCTGCCCGGGGCGCCGGTCTTCCTCGCCAAGCAGGAGCTGGCCCGTCAGCGCATCGCCGGGCCGTTCCTGCGGCGGCTAGGAACCGCCTTCGTCCACCGGGGTACCGTGGCGGGTATCGCCGACGCGGCGGCGATCGTCGGGCGCATCCGCGATGGCGAGCAGGTGGTCGCGTTCCCGGAGGGCACCTTTACCCGGACCCCGGGCCTCCTCGGCTTCCATCCCGGTGCGTTTCTGGATGCCTGCCGCGCGGGTGCCCCGATCGTGCCGGTCGCGATCACAGGCACGCGGTCGGCGCTGCGGGCCGATCAGTGGTTCCCCCGGCGGAGCGTGATCCACGTCCATATCGGAGCGCCGATCGCCCCGGACGGCGAGGATTTCCACGCCGCGATCCGCCTGCGCAATCGGGCGCGCGCGGCGATTCTCGCCCGCTGCAACGAGCCGGATCTGTCCCGGGAAGCGGTGCCGCCGCCCGTCGAGCCGGCTCCGGAATGATCATGTCGGGCCGCTCCGAGACACGGATCTGCGCAAAGCCGCCCGCGGAGGCCTCGACGGGCACGATCCCCAGCCTTCTGCGAGCCCAGGCAACCCGCCGCCCGACGGCGGTAGCCTACGTGGCGCACGATCCTGCCGAGGGACGTTTTTCTGCGATCACATGGGCCGAGATGGCCGAGCGGGTCGCCGAACGGGCGGCCGCCCTGGCCAGCGAGGCGCTCGAACCGGGCGCACGGGTCGCGCTCTGGCTGCCGAACGGGATCGAGTGGGTGGCCTTCGATCATGCGGCGCTCTCGCTCGGCCTCGTGGTGGTGCCGCTGTTTCCCGATGACGCTCCCGCCAACGCCGTCGACATCCTAGTGGATTCCGGCGCCCGCATCGTCGTCGTCCGCACGGCGGCGCAGTGGGACAGCCTCGGCGATCGCGCCCAGCTGCGCACAGGAGTTCAGCGCGTGATCGCGCTCGAGGAGCCGCGAGGAACCCGACCTTCCGATCCGCGCCTGCAGAGCCTGCGGTTCTGGCTCGCAGGGGCGCGTGGATCCGTGCTCAATCCTGCCGGGCGCGACCCCGATGCCCTCGCGACGATCGTCTACACGTCGGGGACCACCGGTCGCCCGAAGGGCGTGATGCTCTCGCACCGCAATCTGCTGGCGGTCGCGCAGGCTGTTCTCGACCGCAATCCCGGCTCGGATCGGGACGTGTTCCTGTCCTATCTGCCCCTCGCCCACATCTTCGAGCGTGTGGTCGGGTGCTATCTGCCGCTGATCCTCGGAGCGCCCGTCGTGTTCGCACGATCGGTGGCGCATCTCCAGGAGGACCTCCTGTTCGCACGCCCGACCATCCTGCTGGTGGTCCCGAGCGTGCTGGAACGTCTGCGCCACAGCGTGACGGAACGGGCGGAGCGGACGCCGCCGACGCGCTGGCTGCTGCGCGCAGCCCTGGCCCGAGGCTGGGCGCTCTTCGCGGCCCGGCGGGACGGACGGCGGCTCGGCCTTGCCCGGACCGTACTCGGCCTCCTGCTGCGCAGCATCGTGGGGCGCCCCATCCGCCGCGCGTTCGGCGGTCGTTTGCGGCTCGCGGTCTCTGGAGGCGCCGTGCTTCCGGAAGATACCGCCCGGTTCTGCCTCAGCCTCGGCCTGCCCCTGGTCGAGGGATACGGCCTGACCGAGGCGGCCTCGGCGGTCACGGGATTCCGGCTCGGCGCCACGCGCCCGGGCCGGGTCGGCCCCGCACTCCCCGGAATGGAGATCCGCCTCGCGGCATCGGGGGAAATCCTCGTGCGCTCGCCAGGCGTGATGCTCGGGTATTGGCGCCGTCCGAACCTCACGGGCGAGGTCCTACGTGACGGATGGCTGTATACGGGCGATCTCGGCACGCTGCAGGACGGCGATCTGTGCATCACCGGCCGGCTGAAGCAGATGATGGTCCTGTCGACCGGCGAGAAGATCTCGCCCGAGGCCGTGGAGGCCGCGATCTTGCGCGATCCCCTGTTCCGTCAGGCCATGGTCCTGGGCGAGGGCGAAGCGCGGCTGTCGGTCCTGGCGGTGGTCGATGCGGCGATGTGGACGCAGCTTGCGCAGGATCTGGGTCTCGATCCCGCGGCGGAGGACGCCCTCGATGACGCGCGCGCCCGACGGGCCGCGCTCGATCGGGTCGCCGCGGCGCTGCATGACGGACCCCGCGCTGCCAGGGTCCGGGCGGTGCGTCTGCTGCGGACGCCCTGGACTGTCGAGGACGGCCTCCTGACCCCCACGCTGAAGCTGCGCCGCGCCGTCCTCCTTGACCGGTTCGCCGGAACGGTGGCGGCCCTGCGCGGCGAGCCCGAACCGCCGCGCGCCTGAGCAAGTCTGGGTTCGCCGACACGGTCCACCCCTGATGCGGCTCCGGTTCGCCGCTCAGTACTTATCCGTCAAAACCGCCTCGATCCCGTAACGCACCAGACGATCGCGCGATCTGACGCCCGATCGGATGCGGTGGGCAACTTCGAAGGCGATATGATTCTCGACAAGATATCGCGGAATCATAGGAAACTCGGACAAGAATCCGGTCAATGCGTCGAGGGCCTCTCTGTGGGCTTCGACAGCGAGTCGAATATCCGATGGCGACATCGCGATCCTCCTCCTGGCTTGAGAGTTTGATGCCGGAGACGGATGCGGCAGCGTTGATCCTGATCAATGTGTGCCGCGGTCGACTGCTTCACCGCTTCGACAGACGAAGAGCGCCGCCAGCGCCACGATGGACAGGCTCTCGGTGTCGCGCGAACCGGAATGCTGAAGACGATGGCAACGTTGAAAAAGGCCCGCGGAGTTGATCAGCCCGGACGCCGGGCCACGGCGATCGCGAATGCCAACTGGTTCCGGGCCCGTGCCCGCCAGGCGCTCCGCGAGGGCCATCCGGACAGCAGGCTGCGCGCCGGCCGAGCCCGGGTGGCCGCACGGCTCGTGCTCGAGCGAGCGCGACGCGAGGGCCTTCTGATGGATCAGGCGGCCGGCGCCGCCTGACCGGGAGCCGCGCGGCGCGCGCCGCCTCAGGAGGAACGCCATGACCGACAAGGATTTGCGCCGGGCGGTGCTCGACGAACTCGACTTCGACCCCAGCCTGGACGCCGGGGATATCGGCGTCGCCGTCTCCGAAGGGGTGGTGACGCTCACCGGCCATGTCGGCAGCTATGCCGAGAAGGTGGAGGCGGAGCGCGCCGTGCGCCGCGTCCGGGGCGTGCGCGCCATCGCGCAGGAGATCGCGGTCCGTTACGCCGACGCGAAGAAGGTGGCCGACGACCAGATCGCCGCCCGGGCGCTGGCGATCATCGACTGGTCGGTGCATCTGCCGAAGGACGCCATCCAGGTCACGGTGAGCGGCGGCTGGATCACCCTGACGGGCGCCGTGCCCTGGCGCTACCAGTCGAGATCCGCCGAGGCCGTCGTGCGGCAGCTCTCAGGGGTGCTTGGCGTCACCAACCGGATCGCGATCGAACCGCGCGTTCCACCTGGGGCGGTCAAGGACAAGATCCTGGAGGCGTTTCGGCGAAGCGCGCTGTTCGAAGCCGACGCGATCAAGGTCACCGTCTCGGGCGACCGGGTCATTCTGGAAGGTGCCGTGACGGCCTGGGCCGAGCGTGATGCGGCCGAGCGCGCCGCATGGTCGGTGCCGGGCGTGCGCGCCGTCGAGGACCGCATCGTAGCCATGGCCTGAGCGGACAAGATGGGATGCACCGCGGCGCGGATTCGAGATCGATCCTCGATCCCGGAGACGAACGCGCGCGGCACCGATCCGTCTGGCGGACGGAAAGACACGAAGTGTTCGGACCGGGGGGCCTGTCCCGTCGCGTGACAGATCGCGAGCCGCTGAGGCGCGGTTCCCGGTGTCCGATCAAGGATCGCGCCGGCCTTCGATTCGACTGGCGAAGGCCGGCGCAGGGAGGAACATCCCGGGTCGTCCGGCCAAGTCACGTTCGGCGCATCGCGATGACGCGCCGCGCGCAAAAATCGACATCGCGAAGAGAGACAGTGAATATGGTTTTTCAGCAAAGTTCTTGCCTGATTTCCCGGCGAGCGGTGCGTCGTCTCACTCCGCGGGGGCCGGAGGAGAGATGCCGGTCACTTGGACGGAGGGCTCCTCACTCAGCCAGCGATACAGAATCCCGCCGAGAACCCCACCGAAGATCGGGGCGACCCAGAACAGCCAGAGCTGGGTCAGGGCCCATCCGCCGACGAAGACCGCCGGTCCCGTGCTGCGCGCCGGGTTCACCGAGAGGTTCGTGACCGGGATGCCGACGAGGTGGACGAGGGTCAGGCACAGCCCGATGGCCAGCGGCGCAAAGCCGACCGGGGCCTTGCCGTGCGTCGCGCCCATGATGACGAAGACGAACATCATGGTGAGCACGACCTCGGTCAGGAGGCAGGCGGTCAGCGCGTATTGCCCCGGCGAATGCGCGCCATAGCCGTTGGCGGCGAAGCCCTTCTCGACGGAGAAGGCCGGCGCGCCGCTGGCGATGGCGTAGAGCACAGCCGCGGCGGCGAGGCCGCCGACGACCTGGGCGATGACGTAGGCCGGGATGTCGTGGGCCGGAAACCGGCCTCCGGCTGCGAGTCCGCAGGTCACCGCCGGATTGAGGTGGCAGCCCGAGATGTGCCCGATGGCATAGGCCATGGTGACGACAGTCAGGCCGAAGGCGAGCGCGACGCCGAGGAGGCCGATTCCGACCTGCGGAAACGCGGCCGCGATGACGGCGCTCCCGCAGCCCGCGAAGGTGAGCCAGAACGTGCCAATGGCCTCGGCCGCGCACTTGCGGATATCCATGGAACCTCCTGCGGTCAGGCGAGGCGACATTTCCGTGGCCCGCCCGACCGAGCGGATCGGATTATCCAGGGCCGGACCGCATCCTGCCGCGAAGGGAGGGGCCTCGATTTGAGCTAGATCAATCCCGCATCGCGGGTCTGGTCGCCGGCACCGATCTCTTCGGTGCGGTGCCTCGGTCGATCCGCCTGTTTCTCCCGTGCTGCGCAGGCCATGCCGAGCCGTCGATCGACGCCCGGGCCGTCGAGAACGGGGACCCGCGCCTTTGATTTGAATCAACGCCGTTCCGATCGAACGGGCGATTCAATCGGAAGTGATCGGACGGAGTAGGTACAGCCTCCTCATCCACGGGTCCGACGGGAGGTGTCGTATGGGCGGAACGGTCACCTTTGGAACGCTGCAGACCGGAGCGGGGCGTGCCCGCGGATGGCTCCTCGCGGTCGGCAGCCTGCTGCTGATCCTCGGCATCGTGGGCCTCTTCATGGTGGTCAGCCTCACGATCGTCAGCACGCTCTGGTACGGCGTCCTCCTGATCGCGGCCGGGATCGCCGAGATCGCCGAGGCGCTCGCCAAGCCGTCGGAGGTCGAAGCGTGGCGATCCCGCGTCGTTCGGTTCTTCGCGGGCCTGCTCTACCTCGTCGGCGGTCTTTGGGCCGTCTTCCGCCCCCTCGAAGCGTCGCTCGCCCTCACGCTCGTCCTCGGGCTCACCCTGATCGCCTCCGGCGTGGCGCGCGCGCTCTGGGCCATCGTCCATACGACGCAGCTGTCGCGCGCCACGGTGATCCTGTTCGCCCTGCTCTCGATGCTCCTGGGCGCCGCCATCATTGCGCAATGGCCCTATTCGGGCCTGTGGGCGATCGGCCTCTTCGTGTCCTGCGACCTGATAGCCGCGGGATTGTCATGGGCGTGGATCGGCCTCTTCGGCCCGCCGCCGGTCGCGCCGGCGCTCGCATCGCCCGGAAGCGGGTCGGCGACCCGTTGAGCCGCTGGGGTGAGCGCCGATCTCCGTCGGCGCGGACGGGATCGGGTGGCAGAGCCAGGGACATCAGACCACGAGCCGGAGGATGGCAATGGAACCGATGCATCGTCGTGCCGTGCTGGGCAGTTTCTCGTCCGCCGCCCTGGCGGCTGCGGGCCTGCTCATGGTGCCGGCTGCCGTCTACGCCGCGCCCCTGAGAATCGAGCCCCTCGATGATCCGAGCGGCGCGCCCGTCGAGAAAGCACAGGCCGTCGTCGTCGTCCCGCGGCGGCGCCGCCGCAGGGTCTGCTGGTGGCGACGCGGACGACGGGTCTGCGCCTGGCGCTGACTGGTGCGCCGATGACCGGATCCGGCCGCCGCCGCCCGGCGACCCGGTCGTCCCACGGCAAGCCACCGCGTCCGGGATGGAGCAGACCGATGTCGACGCGCCGCGCCTTCATCAAGACTCTTCCCGCTGTCGGAGCCGCATTCTCCGCAGCCGGATGCCTCCTGGCGGAAGCGCGTGCCGCGGACGACGGGGAATCCCCGGCTGCATCCGCCGGTCCGGAGCACTTCCACCCGAAAGGCAAACCGCCGTCGTCGTTCACCCGCGCCGTGCTCCGGCAGGCCCGCACGCGCCTGCCGTTCGCGGACGACACGGATTTCGAGGAGCAGCGGCGCGGGCTGATCGCCCCCATGGCCGACGGGATCATCCGGGCCGACGATGGTCACGTCGCCTGGGACATGCAGCAGTTCCAGTTCTTGGAGCAGCAGGACGGATTCGACAGTATCCATCCGTCTCTGCTGCGCATCTCGCGTCTCAACAACAATTACGGGCTCTACGAGGTCGTCCCCGGCATCTATCAGGTCCGGGGGTTCGATCTCTCGGACCTCACCATCGTGCGGGGGCGGACGGGTTGGATCGTGTTCGACCCCCTCGTCAGCCAGGAGACCGCACGCGCCGCCTGGGCGCT
The DNA here is from genome assembly GCF_040545035.1 of Methylobacterium sp. 1973. NCBI lineage: Bacteria > Pseudomonadati > Pseudomonadota > Alphaproteobacteria > Hyphomicrobiales > Methylobacteriaceae > Methylobacterium > Methylobacterium sp. 1973. The sequence goes on along the minus strand of NZ_JBEPLA010000003.1, from coordinate 165,203 downwards.
GTTCCAGGCGCATGCGGGCGAGGGGCGGCCGATCTCGGCCGTGATCTACTCGCATACGCATGGCGATCATTGGGGCGGCGTGCGCGGGATCCTTAAGGAAGAAGACGTGCGGTCCGGCGCCGTGCCGGTGATCGCGCCGGCCGATTTCCTCGTCCATACGGTGGCGGAGAACGTCTACGCCGGCAACGCCATGAACCGGCGGCTGTTCTACCAGTACGGGCTGCTCCTGCCGGCGGCGCCGCACGGCTATGTCGGGCAGGGCCTGGGACAGCGCGTCTCGGCCGGCACCACAGGCCTGATCGCCCCGACGCGCTACGTGGAGAAGCCGATCGAGACCTTCGAGGTCGACGGCATCCCGATGGTCTTCCAGAATACGCCGAACACGGAAGCGCCGCGGGAGATGAACACATACATCCCGGACCGGAAGGCGCTCTGGATGGCGGAGAACGTCATCGCGTCCCTGCACAACATCTACACCCTGCGCGGCGCCCCGGTGCGCGATCCGCTCAACTGGTCGAAATACATCAACGCGGCGCTGTACCGGTTCGGCCGGGAGGCCGAGGTAATGTTCGCCTCCCACCACTGGCCCCGCTGGGGCAATGCGCGGATCCAGGCGGTTCTGCGGGCGCAGCGCGACCTCTACGCCCACATGAACAATCAGGTGCTCCACCTCGCCAACCAGGGCGTGACGATCAACGAGATCCACAAGGTCTACGCGCTGCCGCAGAGCCTACAGCAGACGTGGCATTGTCGCGGCTATCACGGGTCGCCGGAGCACAACAGCCGGGGCGTGATCCAGCGCTATCTCGGATTCTGGGATTGCAACCCGGCGACGCTGATTCCGCTCGCCCCGTCGGAGAGCGCCCCCCTCTACGTCGACATGATGGGCGGTGCGGAGACGATCCTCGCCCGGGGAAAGCGGCTGCACGACGCGGGCCAGTATCTGCTGGCCCAGGAGATCGTGAACAAGCTCGTCCAGGCCGAGCCGCAGAACCAGGCCGCCAAGGACCTCCTCGCCGACATCTTCGAGCAGATCGGCTACCAGCAGGAGAATCCCGGCCTGCGCAACTGCTTCCTGGCTGGCGCCTACGAGCTACGCTCCGGCATCCCGGAAGGCGCGACGGCCAGTTCGAGCAGCCCCGACGTGGTGCGGGCGATGCCGACCGAGCTCTTCCTGAACTTTCTCGGCATCCGCATGGACAGCCGCAAGGCGGAGGGGATGCGCTTCACCATCAACCTGATCACGCCGGACAACGGCGAGCGGTTCATCGTCGAATTGGAAAACGCGACGCTGACCAACATCGCGGGGTTCCAGGCCGAGAAGCCCGATCTCACCCTGACCATCAACCGGTCGGATCTCGAGCAGACGATGATCGGCGCCAAGACCCTGGAGGCGCAGATTGCCGACGGGACCGCGCAGGTCGAGGGCGACGCCGGCATCCTGAGCCGGCTGGCCGCCACGATGGTGACGTTCGACCCGCGATTCGAGATCCTGCCCGGCACCAAGGCGCGCGGCGCCACCAATCGCGTGCAGTCCGACCCGTATCGGGCCGATTCCGGCGAGGCGGTCGCCGAGTAGCCGGCGACCGCCGCTCTTGCTCCGCAGCCGGTCGCGGTCCGGGATGGCCGCAGGGCGACGGAAGAGGTGCTCACGGGATGAGGGTATCGGTCCCATGTCGGATGAGGCGATCACGGCGGGCAGGCGGGGGCGGGATCCGGTCCTGATCGATCTGGCCCTGCAGGGCGGCGGCGCGCACGGCGCCTTCACATGGGGGGTCCTCGATCGCCTGCTCGAGGAGCCCTGGCTGAGCATCGACGGCATTTCCGGGACGTCGGCCGGTGCCATGAACGCAGCCGTCCTCATCGACGGCTACGAGCGGGACGGGGCCACCGGTGCGCGCGCGGCACTCCAGACCTTCTGGGACGCCGTCTCGCGCGCGGCCCGGTTCAGCCCGCTGCAGCGCAGCCCGCTCGACGTGATACTGGGCCGCTGGACGCTCGATTCCGCGCCTCTGTATCTGGCCGCGGACCTGATGGCGCGGGTCTTCTCCCCGTATGACCTCAATCCGCACGACTTCAACCCGCTCAGACAGATCCTGGACTCGCGGCTGGATTTCGAGCGTATCGCACGGAGCCGGATCAAGCTCTTCGTCACCGCGACGGATGTTCATACGGGCCGGGGCCGGGTGTTCCGCAACGCCGAGGTCACTGCCGACGTGCTCCTCGCCTCGGCATGCCTGCCGACCCTGTTCCAGGCGGTGCGGATCGACGGTGCCTCCTACTGGGATGGAGGCTATTCCGGAAACCCGACGATCACCCCCCTGGTCCGCGAATGCGAGTCGCGCGATACGATCATCGTGCAGGTCAATCCGGTCGAGCGCAGACAAGCGCCGACCTCGGCCCGGGAGATCCTCAACCGGCTCAACGAGATCTCCTTCAACGCGGTCCTGCTCAAGGAACTGCGGATGATGGCCTTGCTGCGGCAGGTCGCGCCCACGGACAATTCCGAGTGCGCCCGATGGGCGGCCATGCGCATGCACCGCATCGCCAGCGACGTTGTCGCCGAGCTGGGCTCGTCCTCGAAGCTCAACGCGGAATGGGCATTCCTGACGATGCTTCGGGACGAGGGACGCCGGAGCGCCGCGACCTTCCTGACCGATCATGGGCCGGATCTGGGCCGGCGTCCGTCGTTCGATCTCGACCGACTGCTCGAAGGCGTCTGACGCAGCCGGAACGCCCCATCGCGCATGACAGAGCTTGCTCAACTTGATCAATATCAAGGCGCCTATATTGATTTATGACTTATATTTATTTGGTATAAATGCAGCATGTGTTCCATTTATCAGTCTTGCGCGTCGCAGATCGACGATATTTTGTCAGACTAAATGGGCCTCTGCCCAAGCCTCTTCACACCGGTTCACGCGCATGATCGGCGCGGCACTTCGCAGTCGGACCGGCCCGATTCCGGGGGAGCACCTTCACACCGAAGACCGCTCGTCGCATCCGGCCGGCCCCGGAAACGGCCCGGCGCCCACAGACAGAGGAGTGAACGCTTATGCACACGATCCGGGCTCTTCGCGCGGCGCTGGCCGCCTTACCCCTGTTGACCTTCGCGACGTTCGCGGACGCGACGGCCGCTGGCCCCGCACCGGGCAAGGCGCTGGCCGGACCGACGGTGTCGGAAGCCAGGGTCACCATCGGCCGTCACAAGGCACTTCCGAAGAAGAAGCGTATCCATCGCGAGCGGAAGATGTAGGGGCGATCGAGCGACCGCAAATGCATGACTGACTTGACCGGCTGGCTTAGAACCGAACCGATCGAGAGCATCTGCCCGGTGCAAAGCCAGCCTGTCAGGGTATCGGGTTCGCGCCGAACGAGAAGTTTTGGCACGGGGCCACCGCGACCACGGCGATGACGCATGCCGCGATCCAAGGCCGGACGGCAAGGCCGGCCCTGAGATGGAGCGGGTCACCGAAGGACCGTATGCCGGGTCATGAGGTCGGGCCGCGCGTTCGGCAATCAGCAACACGATGCCAAGAGCGGACCATCGGATCTCCAATCAGCTGAGACGCTCGGCGCCCACCGGCGCATGAAACAGGGCGTCGATGACCGCTCGTCCGTTCGGTTCAGGATGGCGCATATCCAGCCGCCATCGGCCCGCCGATCTCGTTCGGACCCACGTCGTCCGAGCCCAAACCGGCCCATCACGGCAACTTGAGAGCCATGCGTTCCATCAAGGATCAGGCTGTGGCCATAGCGCCACACGTAACGTAACACTGTTACAAAGTTTGTCAGGCCCGTTGACCGGATGCGCGCCGGTGGCGAATATCGTCCGGCCAAGGTTCTCCGGGTCCCGGCCCGGAGCTAAGACGGGAATTCGGTGCGCTTTTCGGAGCGAATCCGAAGCTGCCCCCGCAACTGTGAGCGGCGAGCGCCTGCCACCGATGACCACTGGTGCTTGCACTGGGAAGGTCCGGCGGGCGCTTTGACCCGTGAGCCAGGAGACCTGCCTTCGGCACGATGACGTCCCTCGGGCGGGGTGCCCCGGCGGAGCGCGCGGTGTCGCCGTCTCGTGGGCGACGCTGCCCGTATCCCCGTGGCCTCCACCTGGCAACAGCGAGTGTGTGGTGGCGACCTCCGAACGTCCGTCTCTCGGCGAGCCTGCGCGATTTTCAGCGCCATCAGCGCGTCGTCCGCGGACTCCGCATCGCGGTCGGCGGCTGGCGCTCGCCGCTGTCCTCTCGGCCGGACTCCCGATCGAGGACGTGCGGGCGCAGGAGAGCGTGACGTTGGAGGAACTCTCGGTCGAGCAGGTCGGGGAGGGTGCCAGCCGCACGACGGCCTCCGGGCGCGGCACCATCGGCCTGATCGGCCCGACGCCGGGATACGGAGCGGGCACGGCCGTCAGCGCCACGCGCACCGCCACTCCGCAGATCGACGTGCCGGTGGCCGTCTCCGTGGCGCCGCGGGAGACGATCACAGACCTCGCCGCCACCCGCGTAGACCGGGCGTTCAACTATCTGCCCGGCGTCGCCCAGCAGAACAATTTCGGGGGTCTCTCGATCTTCAGTTACGCCATTCGTGGTGTGACGACCTCGGAGATCTACAAGAACGGTTTCCCCCTCAATCGCGGGACCCCGCCTCCGCCCGACGCGCAGAACATCGAACGCATCGAGGTGCTCAAGGGACCGGGGGCGGCCCTGTTCGGACGCAGCGATCCCGGCGGGCTCGTCAACCTCATCACCAAGCAACCCACCGCCGAACGGTTCGTCGAGTTCGGCAATCAGGTCGATTCGTTCGGTCTGACCCGCGGCACCATCGATGCCGGCGGTGCCCTGAACGCGGACGGGACGGTCCTCTATCGTTTCAATCTCGCCGCACAGGGGGCCGGCAGCTTCCGCGACTTCGTGGACAGCGACCGGCTGCTCGTGGCTCCAGTGGTGAGTTGGCAGGTCACGCCGGACACACGCGTTACGGTCGAGACCGAGTTCGTGAAGAACCGCATCGTCTTCGACCGGGGCGTGATCGCGCTCAACCGCCAGCTCGGCTTCCTGCCGCTCTCGCGGTTCCTCGGCGAGCCCGGTCAGAGCACCTACCAGAACAACAATTCGCTGCAGGTCCGCGTCGATCATCGCTTCGATGAGAACTGGCAGATGCGGCTCGCCGCTTACTTCAACACCGGCGATCTGGAAGGGGAATCGGCGGAGATCCGCGGAATCGCCGCCAACAACCGCACCGTCTTTCGCGACCGCAACGTGCGCGACTATCGCTGGGACGTGGCGGTCGGTCAGGCCGACCTGATCGGGCGGTTCGATACGGGCGGCATCGGCCACACGCTCCTCCTCGGCATGGACCGGGAGAGCACCGACAGCCGGACGGTCTATCTGCGCTCGAACTTCCGCACGAGCCCCTTCGCCCTCGACATCTATTCGCCGGTCTACGGACAGGCGCTGCCGCCGATCACCATCCCACGCAACAATATCGAGCGCATCACCAATACCGGCCTCTACGCGCAGGACGAGATCGTCCTGAGCCCGGAATGGCGGGCGCTGATCGGCCTTCGGCTCGACATCTTCGAGCAGAGCTTCCGCGAGCGCGTGGTGCGCAGCCAAGTGGACCAGTCGCGGGTCGCGGCCTCGCCCCGGGCGGGCCTCGTCTACCGGCCGATCCCGGAACTCGCCTTCTACACCAATGTCGGCACGAGCTTCCGGCCGAATATCGGCACCGACGCCGCCGCCGTCACGCGCGGCACGGCGCTGCCGCCCGAGACCGGCCTCGGCTACGAGGTCGGCGCCAAGTCCGAGTTGTTCGGCGGCAATTTGCTCCTCACCGCCGCCGCCTTCCGCGTGGAGCGGGAGAACGTGCTCACGCCCGACCCGGCGAATACCGGCTTCTCCCTCGCGGCCGGCGCCGTGCGCAGCCAGGGCTTCGAGCTGACGGCCCAGGGACAGATCACGCCGGAACTGAAGCTCCTGGCCGGCTACGTCTATGCCGATGCCCGCGTTACCAAGGACAACGTCCTTCCGGTCGGCGCCCCCCTGGTCAACGTGCCCCGCCACTCCGGCAGCCTGCTCGCGGTCTACGAGCCAGCAGGCGCGTGGCGCGGCTTCGGGATCGGCGGCGGCGTGCGCGGCGTGGGCGAGCGGGCGGGCGACGCGGCGGGGTCCGGCTTCACCCTGCCGGGCTTCATCGCGGTCGATGCGCTGGCCTATTACAAATTCGGGAACGCCCGCGTGGCGCTCAACATCGAGAATATATTCGACACCGATTACTACGAGAGTTCACTGAACGTATTCCGCGTCTATCCGGGCTCGCCCCGTCGCATCACGGGCTCCGTGACGGTGCGGTTCTGATGGCGGTTGAGTCGGTGTTGGCGCTCGGCCGCGTCGTCAAGCAGTTCGGAGGCAGGACCGCCCTCAGCGGTCTCGACCTCACCCTGAGCGCGGGTGAGGTCTATGCCCTGCTCGGTCCCAACGGTGCCGGAAAGACCACCACGATCAACCTCATCCTCGGCTTCCTGAAGGCCGATGCGGGGGAGGTCCGGGTCTGCGGGATCGATGCAGGAACGGATCCCATCGCTGCCCGGGCGCGCACCGCCTACATCCCGGAGCAGGTGGCCCTGTATCCGGGGCAATCGGGATTGGAGAATCTCCGTTACTTCGCGACCCTCGCCGGTCTCGCGATCGATCGGGCGGAGGCCGAGACGCATCTCGCGGCGGCCGGCCTGGCGCCCGAGGCCTGGTCGCGGCCAGCCTCCGGCTATTCGAAGGGGATGCGCCAGAAGGTCGGCATCGCCATCGCGCTCGCGCGAAAGACCCGGCTGCTACTGCTCGACGAGCCGACATCCGGCCTCGACCCATCGGCGGCGGCGGCCTTCTCCGGGACGGTGCGGGCGGCGGCGGAGCGCGGCATGGCGGTGCTGATGGCGACCCACGACCTCTACCGCGTGCGCGAGATGGCCGACCGGGTCGGCGTGCTGGCGGGCGGGCGCGTCGCCGAGGAGATCGATCCGAGGCGCTACGCGCACACCGATCTGGAACGCCTCTACATCGCGCGCCTGTCGGGGGCGGTCACGTGAGGCGCGTCCGCGCGGAGTTGGCGCTGCTGTGGCGGGACGCGCGCGTCCGCTGGATCGGCGGCATGCTCGTCCTGCTCCTGATGGTCACGGGCCTCGGCGCCTGGCAATCCGCCCGCGATTACGGTGCCGAGGTCGCGCGGGTTACGGCCGCAGAGCGAGCCCGCTGGCTCGGGCAGGATGCCAAGAACCCGCATTCCGCCGATCATTACGGCCTGTGGGTGTTTCGCCCGTCGTCGCCCCTCGCCATCCTCGATCCCGGCACCGAGCCCTATACGGGCCGGATGGTGCGGATCGAGGCGCACCTGTTCAACGATGCGGTCTACCGCGCCGTGCAGGATGCCGGCCCCTTCGACCGGGCCGGCCTCTCCGATGTCTCCGATGTCGTCGGCCTCGTCGTTCCCCTGGTGGCGCTTCTCCTCGGCTTTGCCGCCTTCGCGGCGGATCGCGAGCGCGGTACCCTGCGCCTCGCCCTCGGCAACGGCGCGCCGCCCGGCCCACTCTTTGCCGCCCGCTTCACCGCACTGACCCTCGTCCTTGCGGTCCTGGTCTGCCTGCCCCTCCTCACGCTCGGCGGCGTGGCCATCGCGAGCCTCGGCACCGCGGGTTGGCAGGCTTGGCCGCGCCTCCTCGTCTGGGTCGCGGTGCAGGCCCTCTACGGTGCCGTCTTCCTGCTCATCGCGATGATCGCCTCGCTGCTGGCCCGCACGGCGCGAGGAGCCTTGACGATCTCCCTCGCGATCTGGATCGCGCTGTGCCTCGTCGCGCCACGGCTCGCGACTGCAGGCATGGAGATGGTCTCGCCCGCCCCGTCCTATCGCGAGACCCGGCTGCGGATCGACGGGGACCTGCGTCCCCATAAATCCGCCGAAGCCAGCGATGCGCGAGCGCAGGCGACGCTCGCCCGCTACGGCGTGAGCGATTCGCAGGAACTCCCTGTGGATCTGCGTGGCCTCATGATGGTGGAGAACGACCACCATGCCTTCGCGGTCTACGACCGGGAACTCGGGGCCTTCTTCGCGGCCCTGGCGGCGCGGGATGCCGCGTTCGGCTGGGCGGGCCTGCTCTCGCCGCGCGTCGCCCTCCAGCGTGTGTCGGAAGGCCTTGCGGGGACCGATTTCGTTCAGCACGCCCATTTCGTCTGGTCTGCCGAGGCTTACCGGCGGGCGATCTCGGAGCGCATGAATGCCGAGATCCGCGACAACCCACAGCGCGACGGGCGCGCCATGCTGGCGGGGCCGGAATTGTGGCGCGCAATTCCGCCCTTTGCCTTTGCGCCCCTGCCGCTGTCGCGGTCCCTCGCCGAGATCCGGGTCCCGGGCCTCCTGCTCGGTCTGTGGCTGGCGCTGCTCGCCGCCGGGAGCTTCCCCCTGATCCGCAGGCTGGCCCCGTGAGCCAATCGCGCTTTCTCCCACTGCTGAGGACCGAACTGCGCCTGATCCTGCGCGAGCGGCTGACCTGGGCGATTCTCGCCGCGCTCCTGGCGGCCCTCTGCCTGGCGGGACATACCGGTGCCCAGCGTGTGGCGGGCGAACGGGCCGCGATCGCGCAAGCCTCGGACGATGCCGCGCGCTCCCTCCGGGACGCTAAGGAGGCCGCCGCCCGCTACGCCGTGCCGCGTGCGATGACGGTCAATTACTGGCAGGATCCGACCCACGCCTTCGGCTACATGCACTACTTCCTCGCCGCCTACGCCGTGAAGCCGCCGACGCCCCTGGCCGTGCTCTCTGCGGGGCAGAGCGAGATCCAGCCCGCCGTCATGAAGACGAGCTTCGGCTTCAGCTCCGTATTCGAGGACACGGCCTACGAACTGGGATCCGCCGCCGCGCTGAATCTTGGGCCCTTCGACCTCGCCTTCGTCCTCATCTACCTCGTTCCCCTGGCGGTGATCGCCATCGCGGGAACGCGCCTCGCCGCCGAGCAGGATGCCGGGATCCTCCGCCTCATCGCGGCCCAGCCCGTACACCCCCGGATCGTCGCGGGCGCGAAGTTCGGCGCGGCAGCGCTCATCCTCGTCGCCGCCGTGATCGGGGGGACGGCGTTGGCCCTGGCGCTGGCGGGATGGCTGGACCTCCCTCCGGGCTGGGCCACGACCGTCGCCCTCTTGGCCGCCGCGCTCTGCGCCTATGTCGTACTCTGGGTCGCCGCCTGTGCCCTCGCCGCCAGCCTATGGCGCGGGGCTGTGGCGTCGCTGACGATCCTCGTGCTGACCTGGGCCTGCGTGACCGTTGTCCTGCCGGCCCTCCTCGGTCTCGCGGTGGACAAACTGGCGCCGCCCCCCTCGCGGATCGCCGCCATCGACGCCAGCCGCCAAGTTCAGGATGCCTTCTACCGGGGCGACGAGGCGGCGAAAGTCACGGCCGCATGGCTGACGGCGCGGTTGCCCGGCACCACGGACCGACCCGACTTGCGCGAGACGCCGCAAATCAAGCGGCTGGCCCGGGATGCGTTCTACGAGACGACGCTCGCCCCCTACCGCGCAGGGATGCAGGCCCGCGCCGAGGGCGCCGCGGCCTGGAGCGCACGCCTGGCTCTTCTGTCTGCGGCGACGACGCTCGCCCTCGCGCTCGACACGGCGGCGGGCACCGACGCCGCCCGCCACGCCGCCTTTCTCGCTGCAGCCTCCGAGTACCGCCGGAGCCTGCGCGCCTTCTTCGAACCGCGCATCCTGGCGCAGGAGGTGCGGCCGGCGGCCGTCTGCGCAGGCTGCCCGGCGCGCCTCGATTTCGACGCCTACGATGCCGTGCCGCGATTTCCGACTGTGATAGCGGCAGACGCAGCGCGATGGCAGGCCGCGCTCAGTGCGCTCACCCTGTGGGGCGTGGCATTGGCTCTGGCCGGGCTGGCCTTCCGCCGCTTCGCGATATGGTCCGTATGAGCGCTGTCGCGACGTCGGCTGCCCGCCCGGATTTTGAGACGCGGCCCGGCGATGCAGAACGTCGAGCCGCGTCGCTTCGCGCGCAACGGTCCAGGCACGCGTCGAAGCGGCGACTGGCGGCTCTCGTGCGCGAGCGGCCGTACACCCCGGTGGGCTTTGCCGGCGGATTGAGCCGTCGCGGCTTCTGCATGCTCCGCGGGGGCACCGTCTGGACCCCGGCCGCGCGCCCAAATCTGCTTTGCCGTCTTGAGGACCAGTCGTGACGACCACGGACGTGAAGCGCCCGCCGCGCATCCTCTCGATCGACGCCTTGCGCGGGCTGGTGATGCTCCTGATGCTCGTCGACCACGTGCGGGAGTTCTTCTACCTTCATGCGCAGGTCCGAGACCCCATGGATCTCGCCGCGACGCCGCCGGACCTGTTCCTGACGCGGGCGTCCTCGCACCTCTGCGCGCCGCTCTTCATCCTGCTCACCGGCCTTTCGGCCAGCCTCTATGGGCAGAAGCACGGTCCGCGAGCGACCGCCGCCTTCCTGCTCAAGCGCGGGCTGCTCCTGATCCTGCTGGAAGTGACGCTCGTCAATGTCGCCTGGGCCGGCAGCTTCTGGCCGCCGATCCTTTATCTGCAGGTGATCTGGGTGATCGGCCTGTGCATGGTGGCACTGGCCGCGTTGCTCTGGCTGCCGCGGGTTCTCCTCGTGACCGGAGCCCTGGCGCTCATGCTCGGTCATAACCTGCTCGACGGGCTTGTGCTTCAAGTGGGCGAGCCGGGCTACGTGCTCTGGTCCATCCTGCACCAGCGCGGGATGATCGCGTTGCCCTGGGGCGGCGTGGCCCGGACTTCGTACCCGCTCCTGCCCTGGATCGGCGTGATCGCGGCAGGCTACGCGCTCGGGCCGCTTTTCACGGGAGCGGTCAACGAAACGCGCCGTCGCGCCTGGCTCGCCGGGCTCGGGGCGGCCGCCCTCGTCGCCTTCCTCGTCCTGCGCGCGCTCAACGGTTACGGCGAACCGGTGCCGTGGCAGCCCGGCCGCACGCCCCTCGCCACCGCGCTGTCCTTCGTCAATCTGACCAAGTACCCGCCGTCCGCCGATTTCCTGCTGCTGACGCTCGGGCTGGGCCTCTGCCTGCTGACGCTGTTCGAGGTGGTTCCGGCGCGGCTCGTCGGCTGGCTGTGCGTCTTCGGCGGCGCGCCGCTGTTCTTCTACCTGCTCCACCTTGCGCTCCTGCGTCTCCTGTATGATGGAGCCGCGACGGTCGGTCTGGTTGGGGCTTCAGGACGGGTCGAGGCTGGCTCACCGGCGGCGCTCTGGCTCATCGCCGCCGCTGTCAGCATTCCCCTCTGGGTGGCCTGCCGTTCGATGGTACGGCTGAAACGATCCGGGAGATGGCCGGCTTTGAGCTATCTCTGAGAGCACGAAGATCGCCCCAGTTAGAGCAGAGAGCGGGACAACGGACGTCCCATTGGTGACGGATAACCCAACAGATGCGGGGGAGGGGCTTGACGGCATCGTCCGACGGCGCAGGGTCTGCACCGCGGGTCGCGATCCGGCGGCGGCCGCGTCTGCCAGTCCGGCCGAGGGTCGCAAGACGTGGGCCACCGCGACACCGAGCGCCTCGCCGAGATGGGGATCGCCTTGGTCGAGACCGAGGTGAACCATCGACGCGGGCCGTGGCGGATGCTGCCCCGGCTGCCAGCGGGGCAAGGTCAGCCTTAACCACGCCCGACTTCGCGGATCGAACGCGATCCGTTATTCAATTGAGGAATGTTCTTAAGACAAGAATCCGGCCGAAGCTGCGCGGTGTCTTGTGCGGGAATCGTCGAAGCACTGGTAGAATCGATCCTCGTGCCCACGCCGAGCGCGGAGGAGCGCACATGAAGGACTTCGGTTCGACGCCACATCCAGTCCGGAAGGACGCGCCAAGGGAGATTCGGCTCGACGTGGTGGCAGGCCTTACGGCTGCGGCCGTCGTCCTGCCCAAGGCGATGGCTTTCGCCACCGTGGCTGGACTGCCGGTAGCGGTCGGCCTCTATACGGCTTTCGTTCCCGCGCTCATCTACGGTCTTCTGGGCTCGTCCCGCGTGCTCAGCGTCAGCTCGACGACGACACTGGCCATCTTGACCGCGGCAGAACTCGGCAGCGTGGTCCCTGACGGCGATCCGGCGAAGCTCGTCACCGCGACGGCGACGCTGACGGCACTTGTCGGAATTCTGCTCCTCGCGGCCAGACTGCTGAAGCTGGGCTTCGTCGCCAGCTTCATCTCGCTGCCGGTGCTCACGGGCTTCAAGGCCGGCATCGGAGCCGTCATTCTGCTGGACCAAGCTCCCAAGCTCCTCGGGCTGCACGTCGCGAAACAGTCCTTCCTTGCGGACGTGGTGAGCCTCGTTCAGCACCTGCCCGCAACCTCCCTGCCGACTTTGGCCGTCGCAGGGACCACGCTGACCGTGCTCGTCGGGATGGAATGGCTCAAGCCGCACGCGCCAGCCCCTCTGGTCACGGTGGCGGCTGCCCTCATTGCCTCATGGCTGCTGGATCTCGGCGCCGCGGGCGTGTCGACCGTCGGGACAATCCCGCAGGGCCTGCCCTCTTTCAGCCTGCCCGACCCAGCGCTCGCTCAAGCACTCCTGCCGGGCGCGATGGGCATCGCCCTGATGAGCTTCACGGAGAGCATCGCCGCGGCACGGGCGTTCGTGAGGCCCGGCGATCCGCCGCTGGATGCCAATCGCGAACTGGTCGCCACGGGCTTGGCGAACCTGGGGGGAGCCCTGCTCGGGGGCATGCCGGCCGGCGGCGGAACGTCTCAGACCGGTGTCGTCCGAGCCGCTGGCGGCAGGACACAAGTGGCCTCGCTCGTGACGGCCGGGGCGGCTCTCGCCACGATGCTGTTCCTGGCTCCGATCCTCAGTCTCCTGCCGCAGGCGACCCTCGCGGCGATCGTCATCGTCTACTCAGCCAGCCTCATTCAGCCGGAGGAGTTCCGGGCCATCTACCACGTACGGCACATGGAATTCCGCTGGGCGATTGTGGCGGCACTCGGTGTGCTCGTCTTTGGAACACTCCAGGGCATTGTCGTGGCGATCGTGCTCTCGCTCCTCGGCCTTGCCCTCCAGACCGCCCATCCGCGGGTCTCGATCATTGTCCGCAAGCGGGGGGCCGATGTCCTGCGCCCCCTGTCTCCGGAGCACCCCGACGACGAGACGTTCGAGGGCCTTCTGATACTGCGTCCCGAAGGCCGCCTCTATTTCGCCAACGCGCAGAACGTGGCCGATCGGATCCGGACGCTGGTCGCCGACCGTGCGCCGCGCGTCGTCGCCCTCGACCTCAGCCGTGTGCCAGACATCGAGTATTCGGCGCTGCAGATGCTGCAGGAGGGCGTACGGCGGACCGACGTGACGGTCTGGCTCGTGGACCTCAATCCGAGCGTCCTCGACATGGTGCGGCGCGCTGGCCTGGATCAGGAACTCGGTCCGGATCGCCTGCTGTTCAACACGCGGGCAGCCATCGCGCGATACAGGGAGCTTCATCCGCGTTCGGCGCCGGACTAGCGCTTCATCGGATCTGACCGGATCGTCAGAGTCGGAGCCTGCGGCCGCGGGAAAGTTGCGGCACTCGGCCGTGGAGAAGCGCCCGAGGACGGGCGTCTGATGGTGTCCGAGGAGGCGCTGACCGTGCGGGTTGCCTCGGCGCGTGGTCTGGCCTTGAGCGGGGCGAAGACGAGTCCGATCAGATTGAAGCCGAAAGAGTCGGCCGGTCGGTAGAGCAACCGTCCGCCGGCCGCCTCGATAGGCGCGCGGAGACCGCCGACCTTGCGGGCGGGCCGATTGCCGAGGACCACCGGATCACCATGCTTGAGCGCGTGGGCGGCGAACAGCAGACGCTCCGTCTCGACGGCCGCCTGCACGCCGTAGCCGACCATTCCCGTGCCCCTGCGAGTTTAGGTAAAGCTTCGGCAGCGTCGCGGGATGAATGTCGCGCAGGCCCGTCGCAGCCGGCGTCATGTCGGCGAGACCCAGGACCGCGCGATCGCGCTCATCCGCGAACACATCCACAAGGCGAATTGGATCGGCCTCGGCCACTAGGCCCGGCTCGATCGCAGGCGTGCGACCTCGCGAGGCCCGATCTCAAGGTAGAAGCGGATCGCATCGTCGACCAGAGCGTCGGGCGTGACGCCCGCCGCCTTTGCGGCGCGCGTGATCTGGAGACCCAGCGCAAGATCGACGCGCAGGTCCCCACCCTGGCTCGGCGAAGCCGATGCGGGGGTCGCGGCAGGTATGGGCGCAGCATGGGTCCGCGATTCGGGTTTGCCGAGCTTCGCTTCGCGGCGGCCTCGGTGGACGAGAGCGTCGGCGCGCTCATTGAGACGGTCGCCGGCATGCCCCCGGACCCAGGTCCATTTCACGTCGCGCGCCGCGTTCAGTTCGTCGAGGCGCTTCATGAGGTCGACGTTCTTCACGTCACCCGTCGTCGTGCGCCAGCCTTTCGCCTTCCACCCGCGCATCCACTCGGTCACGGATTTGACGACGTACTGGCTGTCGCACCGCATCTCGATCGCGGCTCCGGCCGGGAAATGCTCGAGACCCTTGATCGCGGCCGTCAGCTCCATGCGGTTGTTGGTCGTCGTACCGGGTTCTCCGCCGCACAGCTCGACCGTGCCGTCCGGGGCCGCAACGACGACCCCCCAACCACCTGGCCCGGGGTTAGGGTCGCAACCGCCGTCGGCATAAACGATCGTTCGCATCGTGGCGTCAGCCCTTCCGTTTGGTGTGGTCGATGGGAGGCCGCCATCCATGCCCGAAATCGGCTGACGGACGGTATACCCACCCCCGGCCGGTGCCGCTGGAGAGCTGCGAGCCGGGCAGCACACCTGTCGCCCCGGCCACGCCGCAGGCCGGGCCTGCGAGGCGCCCGTCAGCACGATCGCGGGGCTCGCAAATCCGCTGCTCCTCACGGAGCGGCCACCCTGCAGCGCTTAGATCAAAACCCGATCGGTTGGGCAATGCGCGGAGCCGCCTGCGACCCGAGCACGTCCTTGCGAACGACGCGCACCGCATCGAATGCGGTCACTCCGAGAGCCCTCCGCCCATCGGAGTCGATCGGTGGGCGCGGAGACGGTGGGATCGTGGTCACCGGCATGCAGGACGGCTCTGCTTACCGAAGACGTCGCGGTCCACGGGGCGACCGCGCCGGTCCCCCGATGGGTCTCCGACGAACGCCGCGACCTGCGATGCGAAGTCGCGATAGGAGCCGCTTTCCAATCAGGCCCTGCTGCCGGGCGGCGACGATGAGGCCGAACTTTTGGTAGCCGATCCGGAATTCCCTGGGCGCATTCTGGGCGAGGACGCCGGCCCCGAGGCAGAGGCCGGACTGCCCCCGCACCGAACCTCCGTCGTCCCGCAACCGTGGTCGGTCATGAATTCCGGACGGGGATCACGGAGCCGCGGTAGCGGCTGCGGATGAACGCCGCGACTTCGGCCGAGGTCAGCAGCGTTGCAAGACGCTGGATGCGCGGATCCTTCGCCAAACCCTCGGTCGTCACGAGGACGTTCGCATACGGATTGCCCTCGGCGCGTTCGAGGGCCAGCGCGTCCCGTGCGGGCTCCAGCCCCGCTTCCAGCGCGTAATTGCCGTTGATGACCGCGATCGCCACGTCATCGAGGGAGCGCGGCAATTGCGGCGGCGCGATCTCGACGAAACGGAAGTTCTTCGGATTCTCAAGGACGTCGTCCAAGGTCGCGTTCACGCCCGCGTCCTTCGCCCGCAGACGGATCAGGCCGTTGGCCTGAAGCAGCGACAAGCCTCGGCTGGTGTTGGACACGCTGTTCGACAGGGCGACGGTCCCGCCGGCCGGCACGTCCGCGAGCGACTTGGCCCGGCGGCTGTACAATCCCAGTGGCTCGATATGCACCGCCGCGACGACGGCGAAGCGCACGCCCATCGCGGCTTCCTCCGAGCGGAGGAAGGGTACGTGCTGAAAGAAATTGGCGTCGGCGTCGCCGTCACGCAGCAGGGCGTTCGGGCGGAGATCGCCCGAGATCTCGATGGTCTTGAGCGGCAGGTCGGGGGCGAGCTTGTCGGCGACGAACTCGAGGATCTCCGCATGCGGTACGGACGAGGCCACGACACGCAGGGGAGCCGTCGCGGCGCGCGCCGGCGCCATGCTCAGGGCCAGCGCGCCGGACAGGAAGAGACGACGGGAGTATTGGGGCACGGCGCACGCTTCTCGAAGAAAATTCTTGAACGATAATGCTTATATTCTTATCGCTCGGTGCTCCGTGGAATCAAGAGTATCGACTGTCGAACTTTCGCATTTCTGTAGGTCTTGCTTCTCGTGTCGTCGGGAAGATCGAGAGCGGAATTCTCTCAGCCTGATGCTGCTGCACTTGATCATGCCGAAGCCGCGGCGTCCGTGGCGGCGAAGCGGCTCGCCGGCCGTGGCAGGCCGAGATGGTCGCGCAGGGTGGCGCCGGTATAGTCGCGACGGAACAGGCCGCGCCGTTGGAGGATCGGGACGACCGCGTCCACGAAAGTCTCCAGACCATCCGGCAGCACGTCAGGCATCAGATTGAAGCCGTCCGCCGCGCCCGCGCGGAACCAGGCCTCGATGTCGTCGGCGATCGCCTCCGGCGTGCCCACGACGATGCGGTGGCCGACGCCGCCGCCCAGCGCCCGCAGGAGTTGGCGGACCGTCAGCCGGTCCCGGCGCGCGAGGGCGAGCGTGCCGAGAAACATCGTGTGGTTGGCGTCGGGCGGCAGGGGAAGCGGTTCCGGCAGTGGCTTGTCGAGTTCGAGCCGCGACGGGTCGAGGCGCAACGTCCCGGCGAGACGGGCGAGACTGTATTCCACCGGCACGAGGTCCCAGAGTTCGTCCTGGCGGCGGCGTGCCTCGGCCTCCGTCGCGCCGATCACCGTGGCGAGGCCCGGCAGGATAACGAGCGCGTCCGGTCGGCGTCCGTATCGCGCGGCCCGCGCCCGCAGGTCTCGGGCGTAGGCGGTGCCGTCCTCGATGGTCTGCGCCAGGGAGAACACCGCGTCCGCGGTGGCAGCGGCGAGTTCACGCCCGTCTTCCGATCCTCCGGCCTGAAAGGTCACCGGGCGCCCCTGCGCGCTCCGTGGCACCGTCAGCGGCCCGGCAACGGCGTAATGCGCGCCGCGGTGCTCGACGGCATGGACCTTCGCCGTGTCGATGAACCGGCCGCTCGCCTTGTCGCCGACGAACGCATCGTCCTCCCAGCTGTCCCACAGCGCGTGGACGAGATCGGTGAATTCTCGCGCCCGGGCGTAGCGTGCCCCGTGCTCCGAAGCGCCGGCGAAGCCGAAATTGCGGCCGGCGGCGGCATCGGCCGTCGTCACCACGTTCCAGCCCGCCCGGCCCCGGCTGACGAGGTCCAGGCTTGCGAAGCGGCGGGCAAGGTTGAACGGCTCGTTGTAGGTCGTCGAGGCGGTGGCCACGAGGCCGACATGGCGCGTCGCGGTGGCCAGCGCGGCGAGCAAGACGGTCGGCTCCAGGGCGTTGAAGGGCCGGTGGTCGATCTGGTCGTTGATGGCGGGCGTGTCCGCCAGGAAGACCGCGTCGAGCTTGCCCCGCTCCGCGACGCGGGCGACGCGCACGAAGTGGTCGAGGTCGAGGAAGGCATCCGGCTGGCTCTGCGGCAGCCGCCACGCGGAGGGGTAGACGCCCGCATGCAGTACATTGACGTTGAGGTGCAATTGACGGCCGCTCATCGACTCTCTCCGGATCAGCGGACGCGCGGCAGGATCTGCTCGGCGAAGCGGCGCATCTCGGCCTCGAAGGGCTGGAACTGCAGCATGAACAGGTCGATGCCGGCAGCGTGGAAGTCGCGGAGACGGCGGGCCACAGTCTCGTAGCTGCCCACCAGCCCGGCGGCGGTGCCGCCATTGGTGCCGACATGCCGAGAGGCGGCCGCATCGGTCTTGGCGAACATGACGCTCGCGGCATCGGTGCGGGCCCGGGTGTCGGCGCGCAGGGCCGCGTCGCGCTGGGCGAGGTCGAGGAGACGGTCCTGCTCGGCCTGCGCCTCCGCATCGGTCTCGCGGGCGATCACGAAGGCCGAGAGGCCGTAGCGCAGCGGGCCATTGGGGGCAGGGCGGCGGGCGACGTCTTCGATCAGCGCCGCGACCTCCGCGAGCGGCTGGCCGTTGATGAACCAGACATCGGCATGGTCGGCGGCGAGCGCCCGGGCGGGCTCGGATTCGCCGCCGAGATAGATCCTCGGCCGCGCCCGGAAGGTCCCGGCCGGGCGGAGCTGGTACTCCTCCACTTGGAAGTGCTGGCCCTGGACGGTCACGCGCTCGCCGCGCATCAGCCGGTCCACGAGGCCGATCCACTCGCGGCCGTAGGCGTAGCGCTCGTCATGGGCCGGGAAGGGCAGCCCGGCCCGCTCGAACTCGGCCTTGTTCCAGGCATTCACGAGGTTCAGGGCGAAGCGGCCGCCGCTGATATGCTCGATCTGCAGCGCCATCTTGGCGAGCACCACGGGGTGGTAAAGCCCGGGCTTGATCGCCGCGATGATCTCGATGCGCCGGGTCAGGGCCGCCAGTGCCGCCGCTCCTGTCCAGGCCTCCAGCTGATCGCGCTGCGGATCGTAGGGGTTCATCGTGTGCTGCGCGACCAGCACCGCGTCGAAGCCCAGCGCCTCCGCCTCCAGCACCAAGGCCCGGTTGCGCTCCCAGCTGGCATCGTCCGGCTCGTCGGGATCATGGTGGGCGGCGCGGGAGCCGTGGACGGCGGCCCAGATGCCGAACCGGGGTGAACCCGTCATGGCGTCAGCCCCGGCCGGGAGGAATCGCGAAGATCGGCACGGCGGTGGCGTCGATCCGGCGGGGGATGAGTTTCGCCTCGTAGAACACGTCGGCGATGGCCTGCTGCTCGCCGAGCTGCGCCCGCTCCACCGGCTCGACGGCATAGGTGCGGCGGCTGTTGGCGGCGGCCACGACGGCGGGCGGCAGGTCGCCCCAGATCGGAGCCAGCAGCGCCACGGCCTCCACTGGGTTCGCCTTCATCCACGCGCCGGCCTCGGCGAGCGCGCGGTAGACGGTCGCCACCACCTCCGGCTGCGCGGCGGCGAAGCTATCGTTGACGAGGTAGTACCGGTGATAGCTCGTGAGCCCGCTGCCGTCGGCGATGACCCGCACCGGGCGCTTCGCCGCCGCGAAGGCCAGGAACGGATCCCAGATCGACCACGCATCGAGGCGGCCCTGCTCGAAGGCCACGGCACCTTCCGGCGCCTGAAGATAGGCGGGCGTGATATCGCCGAGCGTGAGGCCGTCGCGCTTCAGCGCGGCGGCGAGCACGTAATGGCTGCCCGAGCCGCGCGAGACGCCGACCGTCTTGCCCTTCAGATCGGCGACGGTGCGGATCGGCGACTCGTCCGGCACGATGATCGCCTCGGCCGATGGCGCCCCCCGCTCCCGGGCGTAGAAGGTGAGGGGCGCCTTGGCCGATTGGGTGAAGATCGGCACCGCATCGGCCACGTCGGCATGGATATCGACCGCGCCGGCATTCATCGGCTCGATCACGCTGGTGAACAGGTGCCAGGTCGGCGTGAAGCCCAGCGGAGCGAGCCGCTCGGCCAGCGTGCCCTTCACCTTGAGCACGGTGAACAGCACCGACGAGCGCTGCATGCTGATCTTCACCTCGCGCGGCGCCGCGTGCACGGCGGGGGCACCGAGCGCGACGGCGGCCGCGCCGCCGAGTCCGGTGCGCAGGAGCGAGCGGCGGGAGGGCGCGATCCGCCAGAGGGTCTCGTCGGTCATCGAAGGCTCGCAACGCGGCAGGGAAAGAAGAGGCCGGCCCCGTATTGAAAGCCGCCTGGGGGCGCCGGATCAATGAAACGTGTTTTCGATTTGCCGTAGCAGCATGGCAGACCGTTCCTCGACGGGCGCTCGGAAAAGTATTCTTTCGCTGTCGACGCCCGACAGTTCGGAATTCGGCGCCGACGATCGATCTTTGTCGGATCGTCCACGAATCACGGGCCCGAAGAGGCAGCCTTTTCTCTCTGGGACGTTGAAGAAAATGAAAATCTCCGAAGCGTCTTCCTTGCAAGACCGAGTTTCCAAAAACGGATAGTGCAAGACCATTCGGCTTGAGATCCGGGAACAACTCACCGATTCCAGGGGCATCGCTGTCGGGCCGTCGGCCGGAATCGGGAAGTCGTGTTCATGTCTCAGACGGAAGCGGGCTGGGGTGCGGGGCCGAGCGGGCGCTACGAGGAACTCGCGGACCGGTTTCGGCCGGTCTTCGCCGAGATCCGCGCCACGGCGGTCGAGCGGGATCGGACACGCCGACTGCCCCATGCCGAGATCGGCTGGCTGCGGGAGGCCAACTTCACCACGCTGCGCCTCGCGCCGTCCGAGGGCGGCCACGGCGCCAGCCTGTCGGAACTGTTCGCTCTGTTGATCGAGCTGTCGAGCGCCGATTCCAACGTCACCAATGCGCTGCGGGCGCATTTCGGCTTCACCGAGGATGCGCTCTGCTCGTCCTCGCCCGAATGGCGCGCGGCCTGGATCGGGCGGATCGGCGCGGGCGAGACGATCGGCAGCGGCGTCTCGGAGACGGGCCCCGCCAAGGTCGGCGCATTCGACACGGTGGTGCGCCAGCGTGACGGTGCCCGCGTGGTCGACGGCCGGAAGTTCTACACGACCGGCTCGCTGTTCGCGGACTACATCCACCTCTCGGCGGATGACGAGGCGGGCGGCCCGGTGACGGCGGCGGTGCCGGTGCGCGCGCCGGGGGTGACCATCGTCGACGATTGGGACGGGTTCGGGCAGTCGCTCACAGCCAGCGGCACCGCGACCTTCGAAGGCGTGGTGCTCGCCCCCGACCTGATCAAGCCTGATCCGGCCCGTTTCCCCTATGCGATGGCGTTCTTCCAGCTGGTTCATCTCGCGACGCTCGCCGGGATCGGCCGGGCGGCGGCGGACGACGTGGCACGGCTCGTGGCCGAGCGGACCCGCGTCTACAGCCACGGCAATGCCGGGCGGACGGCTGACGACCCGCAGATCCAGGCGGTGGTGGGGCGCGTGCGTGCCAACGCCTACGCGGCGGGCGCGATCGTCCTGAAGGTCGCGGAGGCCCTCCAGAGGGTCCACGACGCGCACCGGGCCGGATCGCCGGACGTGGAGCGTCAGGCGACGCTCGCCGATGTCGAGGTCAACCAAGCGGTCAGCGTGGTGACCGACCTGATCTTGAGCGCGACGACGAGCCTGTTCGACGCGCTGGGCGCCTCGGCGGTGAAGGTCGGGAACGGGCTCGACCGTTACTGGCGCAACGCCCGCACCATCGCCTCCCACAACCCGCGGATCTACCGGGACCGCTCCGTCGGCGCCTTCGCGATTTCCGGGGAGGCGCCGCCCCGGCAATACCGGGTCGGCTCGGCGTGAGGGGGCGACGGGCATGGCACGCCGCGACCGCATGCGCCTGGGCGCGTTCCTGTATCCCGGCGGCCACCACGTCGCCGCGTGGCGGCATCCGTCGTCCCAGGCCGATGCCGGGATCAACGCCGCCCATTACCGGCAGATCGCCCGGATCGCGGAGGCCGCGAAGTTCGATCTGCTCTTCCTCGCGGACGGCGTCAGCATTCGCGGGGACGATCTTGACGCCCTGAGCCGCACGGCGATCCGCTATGTCGGCCAGTTCGAGCCCCTGACGCTGCTGTCCCACCTGTCGGCGGTCACCGAGCGCATCGGGCTCGTGGCGACCGCCTCCACGACCTACAACGAGCCGTTCCATGTCGCGCGGAAGTTTGCCTCGCTCGATCACCTGAGCGGCGGCCGGGCGGGCTGGAACCTCGTCACCTCCGCCGATCCGCGCGAGGCCTGGAACTTCGGCCGCGAGAGCCATCTCGCCCACGCCAACCGCTACGCCCGAGCGGAGGAATTCGTGGACGTCGTCCGCGGTCTCTGGGATTCCTACGCGGACGACGCCTTCGTGCGCGACCGCGAGACCGGCCGCTTCTTCGACCCGGACAAGCTCGGCCTGCTCGCGCACGCGGGCGCGCATTTCTCGGTGAGGGGGCCGCTCAACGTCCCCCGGCCGCCGCAGGGGCATCCCGTGGTGGTTCAGGCCGGCTCTTCGGAGGCGGGCAAAGCCCTCGCCGCCCGCACCGCCGAAGTGATCTTCACCGCCCAGCAGACCCTGGAGGACGCGGTGGATTTCTACGGCGACGTGAAGCATCGGATGGCACGCCACGGCCGCAACCCCGACCACCTCAAGATCATGCCGGGCGCCTTCCCCGTCGTGGGCCGGACGGAGGCCGAGGCGCAGGACAAATTCGCGTCCCTGCAGGAGCTGATTCATCCGGTGGTCGGCCGCGCGCTCTTGCAGCAGCTCATCGGCGCCGATCTCTCCGCCTACCCGGACGATGCCCTCGTGCCGGATCTTCCGGAGACCGACGGCGGCAAGAGCCGTCAGGATCTCTTCCTCCGTCTCGCCCGCCGCGAAGGGCTGACGATCCGCGCATTGTACCTGCGGGCCGCCAGCGCCCGTGGACATTGGACGATCGTCGGCACGCCGGCGCAGATCGCGGACGCCCTGCAGGAGCGCTTCGAGGCTTATGGCGCGGATGGCTTCAACATCATGCCGCCGACCCTGCCCGGAGGCCTAGACGATTTCGTTTCCCTGGTGATCCCCGAACTGCGCCGAAGGGGCCTGTTCCGGGAGGCATACGAGGGGACGACCCTGCGGGAGAATCTCGGCCTGCCGCGTCCCGCCGACCGGTTCTCCACCCCGCACGCCGCCTCCGACCGGGGAGCGGCATGACCGTGCCCCGGCCGCAAGCGCCTTCGACTTCGGATCGCACGGCCATGACCGACGACGACACCGATATCCCCGCCCGGCGGCGCTTTCTGGAGGGCGGTGTCGCCGCCGTTGCCGGTTTGGTGGCCGGACACCCGATTGATCAGGGCGACCGTTGGGTTCGCAACGACGAGGTCCCGAGATGTCCCGGCGCGCCGCCGGGATCCTGTCCTGACAGACGTCGCGCCAGTCGGTCGGCCTGATTCCGGTCCGGGACGTGAAGCGGATCGATCTCGCCCCGGAACCGTGCCGGCTTCGGGGGACGTTTCTGCCCCTCGCCGTTCAGCCGAATGGAGCGCAAACCCGGATGCGCGGTGTTGGGGGCTTCGGAGATCCGGCGTGCGTTGGTCTGGCCGGAAGTCAAACGTCCGCCTTGCAGAGGGCGCGCTGCACAAGCGGACGAGCTCCAACTGATCCATGTCGGGCATGCGGAAAACCGCCTGGGCTTCCCGAAAGCGGGGGGATCGAGCCTCCGCGGGCGCCCAGGACGGCGTCTTCCACCCGAGGTCGGGAAGCATCGCTTCCCGACTGCGCCGAGGGTGCTGACAAACTTACTTCAGGCGCGCGGCAGCCCAGGCGATGTGGTCGGCCATGAAGGTCGAGATGAAGAAGTAGGAGTGGTCGTAGCCCTCGCGCATGTTCAGCGTCAGCGCGATGCCGGCCTTCTTGCAGGCCTCCTCAAGCAGCCAGGGGCGCAGACCGTCCTGAAGGAAGCTGTCGGCGGTGCCCTGATCCACCAGGATCTCGGGGAAGCGCTTGCCGTCCTCGATCAGCGCGGTGGCGTCGTGGGCGCGCCAGGCGGCCGGGTCGGACCCGAGGTACTTCTCGAAGGCAGGCTTCGACCAGCCGGCCGTGGACGGCTGTGCGATCGGCGCGAATGCGGAGCAGGACTTGAAGCGTTCCGGGTAGGTCAGCGCGATGGTGAGCGCCCCGTGGCCGCCCATGGAATGGCCGAAGATGCCCTGGCGCGACAGATCGGCGGGGAATTCCTGCGCGATCAGGGCCGGCAACTCCTCAGTCACGTAGCTCCACATCTTGTAGTTCTTCGCATAGGGCGCCTCGGTGGCGTCCAGATAGAAACCGGCACCGGAGCCGAACTGCCAGTTGCCCTCTTCGTCCGGGATCCCGGGGCCGCGCGGGCTGGTATCCGGAGCCACGACGATCACACCATGATCGGCTGCCGCCTTGCGATACTCACCCTTGTCCATGACGTTGGCGTGCGTGCAGGTCAGCCCGGACAGGTACCACAGCACCGGGACTGGTCCCTTCTCGGCCTGGGGCGGCACGAACACCGCGAAGGTCATCGGGCATCCGGTGGTCTGCGCGTCGTGCTTGTAGACGCCCTGCGTGCCGCCGTGGGCGCGGGCCTTCGAGACGGTTTCCATCAGCTGTGATCTCCTGCTCGGGCGTCGAGAGCCCCGCTCGGGGGCCGGATCGCGGGCACCGGGGCTCCGGGAATGCGGGGGCGTGCGTGGGGCTCCCCGACCTCGCAGGCGGGGGAGCCCCGGATCTGTCTTCCTTAGTACACGACCACGGAGCGGATCGACTTGCCCTCGTGCATGAGGTCGAAGCCGTGGTTGATCTCCTCCAGCGGCATGGTGTGGGTGATCAGATCGTCGATGTTGATCTTACCCTCCATGTACCAGTCGACGATCTTCGGCACGTCCGTGCGTCCGCGCGCGCCGCCGAACGCCGAACCCTTCCAGACGCGGCCGGTGACGAGCTGGAACGGACGGGTCGAGATCTCGCGGCCGGCTTCCGCCACGCCGATGACGATCGACTCGCCCCAGCCGCGATGGCAGCACTCGAGGGCTTGGCGCATCACGTGAACGTTGCCGGTGCAGTCGAAGGAGAAATCGGCGCCGCCGCCGGTGAGATCGACGATGGCCTGGACCACCTTGTCGGTGCCGACCTCGTTCGGATTGATGAAGTCGGTCATGCCGAATTTGCGGGCCATGGCCTGCTTCTCCGGGTTGATGTCGACGCCGATGATCTTGTCGGCACCGACCATCCGGGCGGCCTGGAGCACGTTGAGGCCGATGCCGCCGAGACCGAACACAACCACGTTGGCGCCCGGCCAGACCTTGGCGGTGTAGATCACTGCGCCGATCCCGGTGGTCACGCCGCAGCCGATGTAGCAGATCTTGTCGAAGGGGGCGTCTTCGCGGATCTTGGCCAGCGCGATGGCGGGCAGGACCGTGAAGTTCGAGAAGGTCGAGCAGCCCATGTAGTGGAATACGGTGCTCGAACCGCCCGGGCTGCCGCCGGTCGAGACGCAGGAGAAGCGGCTCGTGCCGTCCGGCATCACGCCCTGGCCCTGGGTCGCCCGGATCGCGGTGCACAGGTTGGTGCGCTGGGACAGGCAGGACTTACAGTTGCGGCATTCCGGCGTGTAGAGCGGGATGACATGGTCGCCGGGCTTCAGCGTGGTGACGCCGGCGCCGACCTCGCGGACGATGCCTGCGCCCTCATGGCCGAGGATCGCCGGGAACTTGCCCTCGGAATCGAGGCCCGACAGCGTGTAGGCGTCGGTGTGGCAGATCCCGGTGGCCATCAGCTCGACGAGAACCTCGCCGGCCTTGGGCCCCTCGATGTCGATGGTCTCGATCGTGAGAGGCTTCTTGGCCTCCCACGCGACAGCCGCGCGCGTCTTCATCACAAGTTCCTGTTGTCTGGACGATCACGGACGGCGCCGAACTGCCGACTCTTCGGTGCGCCTCGCTCATGGGCGGCGCACCGAACGGTCCGGAAATCTGGTGCGTGTGTGATGCTTCTGGCGCTCGGATGCAACGTCTGCGTCCGCATTTTGACCCTGGCGTCCCGGTTCCGGCAGATCCGGGGAATGGGTCGCATCCGCACCGTGCATGGCGTGCGCCGACTGCGACGGTTGCACCAGGTCCGTCGCCGACGGGACCAGTTGCCTTGGCCGAAATCGACCCGTGGCTGTCCCAGGCTCCGCTCGGCCATGCCCACGGTGCTGACGGGATCCGGACGCGCGCTGATCGGCGATCCTGCCCTGGGACGATATGGGCACGACCGTCGCCCGGAGTCGCACGCGTCACGCGCCGCGTGAATCTCCTGTCCGCGTCGGTGCATGAGCGGTGCCCGTCACGGTCCGCCAGCGTGGGCGGGCCCAGCTACATGCGTGAGCCGCTGTCCGCAGCGTGATCGAAAGCCACGTGAGCCGACCCCGATCTCTCATCCCCGGAATGGGATTCGGGCTGGCGGGAGGCCTGAGCCGACCTCTCCACCGCGGTCGTCGCGCGACAATGCCACGCTATCGGCGTCCGGCGCGGGCGGATACCGAAGCCAAACGCATCGGTGAGTGGACACGCTCCGTCGCCGCCCGCAGATTCGTCCGCCCTCCCAGGCGCCCGACGCCCGACCTCTCCCTGATCGATCCTCGTATGATCCATACCGGCTACAGCCCGGCCCTTGTGGCGCTCTCCATCGTGATCGCGGTGTTCGCATCCTATGCGGCGCTCGACCTCGGAGCGCGCATCCGCCAGCCCGATTCCGGTCCGCGCTGGGCCTGGGCCGCAGCCGCCGCGTGCGCCATGGGCGGTGGCATCTGGGCCATGCATTTCGTCGGGATGCTTGCCTTCGAGATGGGCATGCCGGCGCGGTACGACCTCGGCACGACCGTCCTGTCGCTGTTGATCGCTGTGGGCAGCACGGCCGCGGCCTTTGCCTGGGTGGCGCGGGAAGGCATCGCCACCGCTCCGCTGCTCGTCGCGGGCTCGGCGATGGGCCTGGGCGTGGCGGCCATGCACTATACCGGCATGGCCGCGATGCGGGTCCCGGGGAACCTGGCCTACGACCCGCGCATCGTCGCGGCGTCGGTCGCCATCGCCGTCACCGCATCGACCGCCGCGCTGTGGCTCACCTTCCGGCGCAACCGCCCCTGGCAGAGGCTCATGGCCGCCGGCGTCATGGGGCTGGCGGTCGCCGGCATGCACTACACCGGCATGGCCGCCGCGACCTTTACAGCCGAGGAGGCGGGTGCTCACCCGGCCCACGCGGCCATCCTGTCCACCGGTCAGCAGGATCTCGCCCTGGCGGTGGCCGGTATCACCTTCGTCGTCCTGTTCCTGGCGATGATGGCGGGTTCGTTCGACCAGCGGCGCACCCAGCGGCGTTTACACGTCAGCGAAGCGCGCTTCCGCTCCGCGGTTCGGGCCGTCGATGGCGTGATGTGGACGACGAACGCTGCCGGTGACTTCATCGAGGAGCAGCCGGGCTGGGAGCAGATCACGGGCCATACCTTCGCTGAGTATCGCGGTCGCGGCTGGGCGAAAGCGATCCACCCGGAGGATTTCCCCGAGACGAACCGGATCTGGCAGGAGGCGTCCCGGACGGGCGGCGCCTACGCCGTGGAACACCGCGTCCGCGCATCGGATGGCAGCTGGCGGCACTACGCGGTGCGCGCCGTGCCCGTGCGGGATGCGGACGGGGCGATCCGCGAATGGGTCGGCGTCCACGCGGATGTCAGCGCCCGTCACGCCCACGAGGCCGCCTTGCGGGATGCCCGGGATGCGGCCGAAGCCGCCAACCGCGCCAAGAGCGCGTTCCTCGCCAACATGAGCCACGAGCTGCGCACGCCGCTCTCGGCGGTCATCGGCTACGCCGAGATGCTTCAGGAGGAGGCGGAGGATCTCGGGCAGGACACGTTCCAGGCCGATCTCGGAAAGATCCGCTCGAACGCCCAGCACCTTCTCGGGCTGATCAACGACGTCCTCGACCTCTCGAAGGTCGAGGCCGAGAAGATGGACGTCCTGGCCGAGGACGTCGCCGTCGAGGCCTTCGTGCGAGACGCCGCCGCGACCGTCGAGGGTCTCGTGGCCAAGAAGGGCAACCGCCTCGTCCTCGACCTTGCTCCGGACCTCGGCCATGCACAGACCGACGCGGTGAAACTGCGCCAGTGCCTGTTCAATCTGCTCGGCAACGCCGCCAAGTTCACCGAGGGTGGGACCGTGACGTTGCGGGTCCGGCGCGAGCCCGGCCCCCACGGTGACCGGCTGACCTTCGCCGTATCGGATACTGGCATCGGCATGACGCCCGAGCAGCTCGCCGGGCTGTTCCAGAGGTTCGTGCAGGCCGACGAATCGACGACGCGCAAGTACGGCGGCACGGGACTGGGCTTGGCCCTGACCAAGGCCTTCGCCAATCTGATGGGCGGCGACGTCTCCGCGGACAGCGCCGAAGGTCGGGGCACGACCTTCACCCTCACACTGCCGGCGACCATGCCCGGGCCCGAGATCGCGGATGGGCATCCTCCGGCCCTTCACGGGGGCACGGCGGACGGCACGCGCGGTCTGGTCCTGGTCGTCGACGACGAGTCCAGCCAGCGCGAGCTGATGATCCGCTTCCTGGCCCGCCAGGGCTTTGCGGCCCAGGCTGCGGTCGACGGACGGTCGGGTCTCGAACTCGCACGCCAGTTGCAGCCCGTCGCGGTGCTGCTCGACGTGATGATGCCGGAGATGGACGGCTGGGCCGTGCTGGCCGCGCTGAAGCGCGACGACGCCACCCGCGACATCCCGGTGATCATGGTCAGCTTCGTGGCCGATGCCGCACTCGGGGCCGCGCTCGGGGCGGCCGGTTCGCTTCCGAAGCCGGTGGACTGGAGCCGCCTGAAGGGGGTGCTCGACCGGATTGGCGCCGGCGCGGGCGACGTGCTGGTGGTGGATGACGACGCCGAGATGCGGCGCCGGCTCCGCACCGTGCTGGGGCGCCAGGGGTTCGCGGTTCGGGAGGCCGGCGACGGGGCCGAGGCCCTGGCCAGCGTGCGCGCGGCGCGCCCGGGGCTCGTGCTCCTCGACCTGACCATGCCGGTGATGGACGGCTTCGCATTCCTGCGTGCGCTGCGGGCAATGCCGGGCGGCGACGAAGTTCCGGTGGTCGTCCTGAGTGCCCGCGACGTCTCGGAGGAAGAGCGTCATGATCTGTCCGCGGCCGACCGGATCTTGCGCAAGGGTGACGCCAGCTTGCAGGACGTTGCCGCGGAAGTCGGCCGGCTCGGCCGACTGAACCCGTCCATCCCGGTGCGTGCGACAGACGGCTGATCGACAGGCAGCGCGTCCATCCCTCGACAACCGGCGTCGCCCGGGTGCCGTTCGTACGCACCGTCTTGGGGCACCGCTGGCCGTCTCACCGGGAACCAGAACGCCGGCAGCCCTGTGCCGATACGCGGGAACGGCGGATCTCCACAGATCCCGGGGATCTCTGCCGGGCAAAATCGCCGCGCCTGTCTGCGATCGGCACGCGTTCCCCTGTCGATTCTCTCGGGCGCGATCCAGAAAGCTTTAACCCCGCGCGTTGCCAAGCAGGTCCCGCAGGTTGTCAATCAAGTCGTCCGCACGGAATGGCTTCTGCAGCAATGGGAAGTCATTGGCATCCTGACCTTCTCGAAGGTAACCGGAGGCCAGCAGGATCTGCATGTGTGGCCATTGCTGTCGGATGATGTGTCCGAGCTCGATGCCGTTCATCGTGCCGGGCATGTTCACGTCGCTGAAAACGAGGCAGATATTCGCCTCCTTCCGCAGAACGCGCAGAGCCTCGCTGGCATCATGCGCACTGAGCACCTCGAACGCGAGGGCCTCGAGGGTCGAGACAACGGTCGAGCGAACATCGGCGTCGTCCTCGACGACAAGCACGGCCCTACCCGCACCATTCATCGGGTTGGGAGATACGTTCGTCGGACCCGCAGGGTCTTCTTTCGACTTGGGACTCCCTCCGGCGAGCACGGGCATCGTGACGACGAAACGGGTGCCTTGATGCGGCGTGCTGTCGACAACGATGGTCCCGCCGCTCTGCTGCACGAAGCCGTAGACCATGCTCAGACCGAGGCCCGTGCCTTTGCCGGCCTCCTTCGTCGTGAAGAAGGGTTCGAAGACGCGCGCCAGAACATCAGGTGACATCCCCGTGCCCGAGTCGGCGACCGTGATCTCTACGAAACGCACGTCCTCGACCCCCTCCGGCCCAGTGAAGTCCCGGCGCCTGATGCGGATGTCCAAGGTCCCTCCATCCGGCATCGCGTCCCGGGCATTCACCGCGAGGTTGATGAGAGCGGCCTCGAACTGAGCGTGATCGACACAGACTTCCGGCAGTCCCGCCTCCAGATCCGCGGAGATCGTGATCCGCTCGCCGAGCGTACGCTCCAGAAGCTTGATCAGGCCAGGAATGAAGTTCGCGAAGTTCAGCGCCTTCGGCTGGAGAGGGGAGCGTCGCGAGAAGGCCAGCAGCCGGCTGGTGAGTTCGGCGCAGCGATGGGCCCCTTCGATGGCGCTCTCGATGCGGCGGTGCGCCTTCTCGTTGCCCAGCAACGCGCCCTTGACCAAGTCGAGATTGCCGATGACGATGCTCAACATGTTGTTGAAATCGTGCGCGATCCCGCCGGTTAGGCGGCCCATCGCCTCGAGTTTCGAAGCGTGCTGCAAGTTGAGTTCAAGTTCCTTACGCTCCGTCACGTCGAACCACATCCCGAAGAGTTCGACCGCCGTGCCGCTCTCATCACGGTTCACCGCGATCTGGTCGAGGATGTGTCGTTCCAAGCCATCCGCGTTGCGCCAGCGATATTCCAGAGCCACCTCGCCGGTCTCGAGGACCGCGCAAAGCGCCGCCGACACGCGCTCACGGTCGTCTGCTTCGAGGCGGGAGCTCCAGAGGCCGGAGGTGGCGAAGGCCTCGCGCGAGAAGCCGGTGATGCGCGCGATGCTGTCGTTGGTGAAGTACAGGCGCCGGTCGGCGACGCCGATCGGTGAGGTGTAGAGGGCGATGGGAAGGCCGCGCAGGACAGCGGCCTGATGCTCTTCCCGCCTGCGCAGCGCCTGCTCGGCTTCCAATTTCTCACCGCGTACGCGAAGGTTCTCCAGGAGCAGACGCTTCTCGGCGGTCGCGTTGCGCTTGATCTCTTCGGTCTTGCGGTACAGATCAACGAAGACATCGACCTTCGACTTCAGCACCAAAGGCTGGATCGGCTTGAAGACATAGTCGACCGCGCCTGCGGAGTAACCGCGGAAGATGTGGATGTCGTCCTTGTTGTGGGCCGTGAGGAACAGGATCGGGACACGGGATGTGCGCGAGCGGCTGCGGATGAGGGCGGCCACCTCGTAGCCGTCCATGCGCGGCATCTGTACGTCGAGCAGAATGAGGGCGAAGTCCTCCCGGAGGGCCCGGCGTAGGGCTTCCTCCGGCGAGTTCGCTAGAATCAAGTCGGTCTCGGGATCGGCTAGAATCTCGGAGGCGGCAAGCAGATTACGCTGGTCGTCATCGACGATCAGGATCTTGGCTCGGACCGGGGCCAGCTCGGTGGGTAAGCCGAGCTGTCCTGCGGTATCGTCCGGACCAGCCGGATGGGGATCCAGTCGGCGGCTCATCGGGGTTGCCGCTCGAAGTCTCTCGCTTCCGCGCGTAGCGGCGGCACACCGTCGGCGATCTCGCCCCGTCGTGCCAACTGCACCCGCAGCACGGCCAGAAGCTCGTCCATGTCGATCGGCTTCGAGACGTAATCCGACGCGCCCGCCTCGAGGCACTTCTCGCGGTCGCCCTTCATGGCCTTCGCGGTCACGGCGATCAGCGGCAGGGTTCGGAATGCGCCCTGAACCCGGATCGCACGCATCGTCTCGTAGCCGTCCATTCCTGGCATCATGATGTCGATCAACATCGCGTCGATGTTCGGATGGGATTCGAGCAGCGCGATGCCGTCGTGCCCGCTCTCCGCGAACAGAACCTCAAGCCCGTGCTGCTCCAGGGCGCTCGTGAGCGAGAAGATGTTACGCAGGTCGTCGTCGATCAGGATGACCCGGCAGCCCTGGAGAGACACGCCGTCACTGCGATCGCCGAGACCCTGCTCGTCGGCCGGGGCGCTGGCGATGGCCCGATGCAGGAACAGGGCGGTCTCGTCGAGAAGCCGCTCGGACGAGCGCGTGTCCTTGATGATGATCGTCGAGGCGGTCTGCCTCAGCTGCTGCTCCTCGGCGGGCGTGAGCTCCCGACCGGTATAGACGATGATCGGCAGCTCCTCCCCGTTTTGCGAGGCGCGGATCTGCTCGATCAGCTCGGAACCACCGATATCGGGCAAGCCGAGATCGATGATCGCGCAGTCGAACCGGCCGCCGGTCAGGGCTTCCAGTGCGGCCGACGCCGTGCCGACCCCGAAAATCTTGACGTCCTCCTCGCTCAGGAGCGCCGTGATGCTGGCGCGCTGGTTCTCGTCGTCCTCGACGAGCAGAAGGTTGCGGACGGGCCGCGTGATGAAATCCTTCGAGAGCTCCAGGGCCCGCAGCAGGCCCTCGCGCTCCACGGGCTTCTCCAGAAAGCCGAACGCGCCGGCGCGCAGGCCGCGCTTCTTCTCGTCGTTGACGGAGATGACGTGGATCGGGATGTGGCGGGTGCGGGAGTTGTTCTTCAGGAGGTCGAGCAGGGCCCAGCCGTCCATGTCGGGCAGGCCGATATCGAGGGTGATGGCGTGCGGCTTGAAGCGGTGGGCGAGGCTCAGCGCGCCGGCACCGTCCTGCGCGATCAAGCCTTTGAACCCGCGTTCGCGCGCAAGTTCCAGCAGCACCGAGGCGAACATCGCGTCGTCCTCGACGATGAGCACGATGTGATCCCCCGGGTGGATGGCATGGCGGTCGTCCGCGGCGGCCGAAAGGGCCATCGCGGCGTTCGGCTGGCGGCCGGTCAGCGCGGCATTTCCGGTCCCCGCGGCCGTCTCCCACGCGCGGCCCGTGGCCGCCTGAACGGGCGGTTCGAAGGGCAGGAACAGGGTGAAGGTGCTGCCCGAACCGATGCGGCTCTCGACCACGATCTCGCCGCCCAGCAGGCGGGCGATTTCGCGGCTGATGGCGAGGCCGAGGCCGGTGCCGCCATACTTGCGGCTCGTGGTCCCGTCGGCCTGCTGAAACGCCTCGAAGATGATCCGCTGCTTATCCTCGGCGATGCCGATGCCGGTATCGGTTACGGAGAGGGCCATCCACTGGCTCCCGGCGCGCAGCGGCGAGCCCTCGGCCGAGCCGATCTTGAGCGAAACGCTGCCCGTCTCGGTGAATTTGAAGGCGTTGGAGAGAAGGTTCCGGAGAACCTGCTGCAGGCGCTTGGAATCCGTGCGTACCGACCGCGGCAGGCCGGGCTCGACATCGATCACGAAGGCGAGCTGGCGGTCCTCGGCCAGCTGGCGGAAGGTCCTTTCGAGGTTCTCGACGAGGTCTTGCAGCGCGACATCGCCGACTTCGAGCGACACCGTCCCGGACTCGATCTTGGAGAGATCGAGGATGTCGTTGATGAGCGACAGGAGGTCGGTCCCGGCTGCGTTGATCGTCTTGGCGAACTCCCGCTGCTTGTCCGTGAGGTTCCCGTCGCGGTTCTCGGAGAGAAGCTTCGAGAGGATCAACAGGCTGTTGAGCGGCGTGCGCAGCTCGTGGCTCATGTTGGCCAGGAACTGCGACTTGTAGCGCGAGGTCAGGCTCAGCTGCTCGGCCTTCTCCTCCAGCGCCGTCTTGGCGACGGAGACCTCACGGTTCTTGCCCTCGACCTCGCGCTTCTGGATTTCGAGCAGCCGCGCCTTCTCCTCCAGCTCCTCGTTGGTCTGCTGCAGGCGCTCGCGCTGGCTCTTCAGCAGATCCTCGGATTGCTGCAGGGAGGCCGCCTGAAGTTCCAGGCGGTCGTTCGTCTTCTTTAGCTCCTCTTGCCGGCTCTGCAATTCGCCGGTCAGGAGCTGCGACTGCTTGAGGAGACCTTCGGTCCGCATGTTGGCGGCAATCGTGTTGAGCACGATCCCGATGGATTCGGTCAGTTGGTCAAGGAAGGACTGATGGGTCTCACTGAAACGGTTGAACGACGCCAGCTCGATGACTGCCCGAACTTCCTGCTCGAACAGGACTGGCAGGACGATGATGTTGAGGGGTGGTGCCTCGCCGAGAGCCGAGCCGATGGTGATGTAGTCGCCGGGCACGTTGGTGAGGGTGATGCGCTTTTTCTCGAAGGCGCATTGGCCCACGAGACCCTGACGGAGGCGATACCGGTTCGACAGGTTCTTGCGCTCCGTGAAGGCATAGCTCGCCATCAGATCCAGAACCGGCTCTCCGCCATCGTCCTCCACCATGAAGAACACGCCGCGCTGGGCATTCACGAGCGAAGCGATCTCGGACAGGATCAGATTTGAGACGGTGGCGAGGTCGCGCTCGCCCTGCAGCATGCGCGTGAACTTGGCGAGGTTCGTCTTCAGCCAGTCCTGCTCGGCGTTCTTGAGGGTCGTGTCCCGCAGATTGCGGATCATCTCGTTGATGTTGTCCTTCAACGAGGCGACTTCGCCGGAAGCCTCGACCGAGATCGAGCGTGCGAGGTCGCCCTTCGTCACCGCCGTCGCCACTTCGGCGATGGCGCGCACCTGGGTCGTCAGGTTTGCCGCGAGCTGGTTCACGTTGTCGGTGAGATCGCGCCACAGCCCGGCGGCACCCGGCACCCGGGCCTGACCGCCGAGCTTCCCTTCGACGCCCACCTCGCGGGCCACGTTGGTGACTTGGTCGGCAAAGGTGGCGAGCGTCTCGATCATCTCGTTGACGGTGTCGGCCAGGGCGGCGATCTCGCCCTTGGCATCGACCGAGAGTTTCCGCGTGAGGTCGCCCTGGGCCACCGCCGTGACGACATCCGCGATGCCGCGGACCTGACCGGTCAGGTTGGCCGCCATCATGTTCACGTTGTCGGTGAGGTCCTTCCAGGTTCCGCCGACGCCGCGGACCTGTGCCTGTCCGCCGAGCTTGCCCTCCGAGCCGACCTCACGGGCAACGCGGGTCACCTCCGAGGCGAAGGAGTTGAGCTGATCCACCATCGTGTTGATGGTCGATTTCAGCTCCAGGATCTCACCCTTCACGTCGACGGTGATCTTCTTGGACAGATCGCCGTTGGCCACCGCAGTCGTGACGTCGGCGATGTTGCGCACCTGACCGGTGAGGTTCGCGGCCATCATGTTGACGTTGTCGGTGAGATCCTTCCAGGTTCCGCCGACGCCGCGCACTTGGGCCTGTCCGCCGAGCTTGCCCTCGATGCCAACCTCGCGGGCGACGCGGACCACCTCCGAGGCGAAGGAGTTGAGCTGATCCACCATCGTGTTGATGGTCGACTTCAATTCCAGGATCTCGCCTTCGACGGCCACGGTGATCTTCTTGGAGAGATCGCCGTTGGCCACCGCGGTTGTGACCTCGGCGATGTTGCGCACCTGGCCCGTCAGGTTGGCCGCCATCATGTTCACGTTGTCGGTCAGGCCTTTCCACACGCCGCCGACGCCCTTGACCTGCGCCTGCCCGCCGAGCTTGCCTTCCGTGCCGACTTCGCGGGCGACGCGGGTCACCTCCGAGGCGAAGGAGTTGAGTTGGTCCACCATCGTGTTGATGGTCGATTTCAGCTCCAGGATCTCGCCCTTCACGTCGACGGTGATCTTCTTGGACAGGTCGCCATTGGCCACCGCGGTGGTCACGTCGGCGATGTTGCGCACCTGACCGGTCAGGTTGGCGGCCATCAGGTTGACGTTGTCGGTGAGATCGGCCCAGGTTCCTGCCACGCCTTCGACGCGGGCCTGCCCGCCGAGCTTCCCCTCCGAGCCGACCTCCTTGGCGACGCGGGTCACCTCCGAGGCGAAGGAATTGAGCTGATCCACCATCGTGTTGATGGTGTTCTTCAATTCCAGAATTTCGCCGCGCACGTCCACGGTGATCTTCTTGGACAGGTCGCCGTTGGCCACCGCGGTGGTCACGTCGGCGATGTTGCGCACCTGGCCGGTAAGGTTGGCGGCCATGAGGTTCACGTTGTCGGTGAGATCGGCCCAGGTGCCGGCGACCCCAGGAACTTGGGCCTGCCCGCCGAGCTTCCCCTCCGAGCCGACCTCGCGCGCGACGCGGGTCACCTCCGAGGCGAAGGAATTAAGCTGATCCACCATCGTGTTGATGGTGTTCTTCAGCTCCAGGATCTCACCGCGCACGTCCACGGTGATCTTCTTGGACAGGTCGCCGTTGGCCACCGCGGTGGTCACGTCGGCGATGTTGCGCACCTGGCCGGTGAGGTTGGCCGCCATCATGTTCACGTTGTCGGTGAGGTCCTTCCAGGTCCCACCGACGCCTTCCACCTGGGCCTGACCGCCGAGCTTGCCCTCCGTGCCGACCTCGCGGGCGACACGTGTCACCTCGGAGGCGAAGGAGTTGAGCTGGTCCACCATCGTGTTGATGGTCAGCTTCAGCGCCAGGATCTCGCCTTTGACGTCGACGGTGATCTTCTTGGAGAGGTCGCCACGCGCGACCGCGGTCGTGACTTCGGCGATGTTACGTACTTGGCCCGTCAGATTCTCGGCCATCATGTTGACGTTGTCGGTCAAGTCCTTCCAGACACCACCGACGCCCTTGACCTGAGCCTGGCCTCCAAGCTTGCCTTCCGAGCCCACCTCCTTGGCAACGCGCGTGACCTCCGAGGCGAAGGAATTGAGCTGATCGACCATTGTGTTGATGGTCGATTTCAGGTCGAGGATCTCACCTTTCACATCGACAGTGATCTTCTTGGACAGATCGCCATTGGCCACGGCAGTGGTGACCTCCGCGATATTGCGGACTTGGCCTGTCAGATTGGCCGCCATCAGGTTCACGTTGTCGGTGAGGTCCTTCCAGGTTCCGCCGACGCCCTTGACCTTGGCCTGACCGCCGAGCTTGCCCTCCGAGCCAACCTCCCGGGCCACGCGGGTCACCTCCGAGGCAAAGGAGTTCAGCTGGTCGACCATCGTGTTGACCACTTTGCCGATGCGGAGGAACTCGCCCCTCAACGGGCGGCCCTCGATCTCGATCTGCATGGTCTGACCGAGGTCGCCTTTCGCGACCGCCCCGATGACGCGGGCCACTTCGGTGGTCGGTTGAACGAGATCTCCGATCATCGTGTTGACCGAGTCGACACAGTCGTTCCATCCGCCGGTCGCGGCCGGAAGCTTGCCACGCTCGCCGATGCGCCCGTCCTTGCCCACGGCACGAGCAACCCGGTCGAGTTCCCGGACGAGACCCTGATTGAGTTCGAGAATGTCGTTGAACGCGTCCGCGATCTCGCCATCGATGCCCGTGAGATCCAGCGGCAGCCGGATCGAGAAGTCACCTTTCCGAAAGGCGCGGAGGCTCTTCAGGAGGAGCTTCGGCTCCAACTGCGACGTAGTCGGCGTCATGCGGAAACAACCTCAGGGTAGATGCGCATGGCTAAGCGTGGCAGCCATCCGAATCGTCAGCGACTACGAGTGACCACCAACGAAGTGGCACGGCAATTGAGCTCAGCCCAGCGGGTTGCTCAATCGTTTGGAACTCGGGACGAAGCCAAATCGCGAGCCTCGTCCTGCGTAGAACTTGTGTCGTGGCCGATCTGACAGAAACGAATACGCTCACACTGGCATGGCCGTGTCAGGCCGGTTCGGTGCCTCCGGACAGGTCAGCATGGATGCCCGCGCAAGTTGAGGTGCTCCTCGCTGGCAGGATTCGCAACGCGCCAGGCCCGGGCGCGGCGCGCCCGGCTTTTCACAGGACCGGTTTGACAGCCCATCACTTCGGCGGCCGCCTCATAGGTTAAGTCTCGCGCGCTCACGAGCAGCAGACCCCCGCGCCACATCTCAGGCAGCTGACCGATGGGCGACGGGACGGTCGGCAGATCGGAGCGGTGCTCGTGGGCCGCGGGCGCAGCGCGCTGAGTCGTAACGGAGCCGTCCACATTTCCGATCACGCGCCTGCGCTCGCGGCACTCCGCATGAAACGGATTGTGGCTGATGGTGCAGAGCCGCGCCTCCAGGTTCGAGCTTGGCGTGACGTCATCCTGGCGCGTCCAGGCCCGCTGCACCGTCTCCAGCACCCCGTCGTCGGCGCACGCGTCGTCGGCCATGAGCGAAAAGGCGTTTACGCGCCGTCCAACGGGTTTTGCTCAGGAAGACGCGTTTCCAAACGCTTACTTCTGATAGGCCCAGCTCCTCACCGGCATAGCGGTGCTGGCCAGCGGCTTTGACGTCACCCGGACCCTGCCATCTGTTCAGCATTGGATGCCACCGTGAAGCCCTCGCGGTCGAACACGTTG
Organism: Methylobacterium sp. 1973; assembly: GCF_040545035.1. Lineage (NCBI taxonomy): Bacteria > Pseudomonadati > Pseudomonadota > Alphaproteobacteria > Hyphomicrobiales > Methylobacteriaceae > Methylobacterium > Methylobacterium sp. 1973. The sequence continues at coordinate 127,360 of NZ_JBEPLA010000003.1, read as the reverse complement.
TAGAGGACACAGGAAGGATCGAGCCCGAGCCCCGCTATGTGGGTGACAGCGGCTTCCTTGGCTTCGGCCAGCGTGCTGAAGGGGTCGGGCAACTGGTACAGCCTTGCTGGCCGTTCCTCGCCGTCGACCTGCGCCGCGAGCGTTGTGATCTCGACTGTGTAGGGCATGATGCTGGCCCACCGGCGCTCAGTGGAACACGCCGAAGAACCACAACAGCAGGATAATAGGCAGCGGGATCCCCAGCAGCCACAGCATTCCACCGCGCAGCATTCGCGCCTCCTTCATGTCAGAAATCGTACCGGAATACCGGTTCGCTTGTTAATAGAACGCGGCAACATGGGAAAGCGATGCAAAATATCTGCGTCAGTGTTCACGGAGCGGAGGCATAATTACTTCAAGTAGCGCCCGCATCGCGTTCCGCCTGTAAGGACGAGGTCGGCGAAACCTCAGTGGCCCTGGGACCGGCAAGCGGATTGGGGATCGGCGCGGCCGAGTTTTTCGGCTGGAATACGGTGAGGACGCCGCAGGATCGCGCCGGGATCAAAAGCAATCCGACCGATTTGGCTGCCTATGGAGTGTGTCCGTTGACCAAATCGCGATGACTTGGCGAGCCTAAGCGCCGTCCGCAAATTATCCTGTAGCCGGTTCGACAGATACCATCTTAAGCAAATCGAGCATGGTACTGGAATTCGACAGGTTCGAGACAGCCCAAGGTCGAGAGCCGCCTTGTCGGGCTATAGAAGCGCTCGATGTCATCGAACACATCCGTGGGCGCCTCGTGCCGCGTGCAGTCGGTCCTCGGGGCCGTGCGCGCGATCGTCAGCGACGAGAAACGGCCTTCCATGGTCGCGCGGTCCCACGCATCGCCCGACCGGCTCATGAAGCAGTCCATACCGCGCTCGGCCATCAGGTCCGGGAAGGATTCACTCGCGCATTGCGGTCCCTGATCCGAACAGGCACCAATAGATCTGGTTTTCCCTTGCGCCAGAGTAACATTCTGCACGCCGTCCAGCCTCCGTCCAAGAACGTATGGTCAATGCAGCGGACCTATCGCCTCGATGGCGCCGAGCAGGTCCTCGACGAAGGCCTTTTCGACCAGCGGCAAGCCAGCCTGCCGCACCTTCTCGCGGATCGCGGCGCTCGGATGGCCTGTGATGATGATCACCGGAGCGGTCCCGCCCGAAGACCGCACGCGTTCATAGGCATCCAGCCCCGTCATGTCCGGCAGCACGTAGTCGATCACGATGCAGCACGGTTTCGCCTGCGGAAATGCGGCGATCAGCTTGCTGCCCGACTCGAACGTGGCGACCGTGTAACCTTCGCCCTCCAGCATGAACCGTGCTGAACTCAAAATGGCGGCATCGTCGTCCACGATGAAGATCGGCATTACGCTATCCTGGAAGACAGGGTCCGTTCGCCTACCAACTCGACTGGCACCATAGAGCGGGAAATGACGCTGCCACTTCCGCGGTTCCGTCGAATTGCGGAGGATCAAACCCACCGGAGACCGCTCAGCATCCACCAACGCACCAGCTCCTGTCGGTGGGCCGCCTGCGTTTTGGTGATGCGCTTCGCCCGATTAATCCCGACCAGGCGCGGGCTGAAGTCGAGCACGCGACCGATTTCCTGGCTGGTGTCCCCGCCGACCAAGTGGTCCAGAACGTGTCGCTCGCACTCGGCGATCCGGCGGATGTGCACTCGCCGCGTGTTCGACCCCGTCTCGGTCACGCAGCCGCGTTACAGGGTGGCGCGCAAAGGTCGTATAAAGGCTCTCTCGTCGAACGGTTTCTCGCTGAAGTCGCAGGCCCCGAGCTTCATCGCCTCGACCGCGCGCGACGGATCTTCGTGCCCCGTCACCATGACGACAGGCCGCATAGGATCGGTCGCGATCCGGCTCCGGCAGCACCAGACTGATCTTCCGACCCACGATCTCGGCCGACCGGTAGCCGAAGATGCGCTCGGCAGCAGGGTTGAACGAAGGGATGATGCCGCGTTCGTCGATGACGATCATGCCTTCAGTCATCGTGTCGGGGATGGCGTACAGGCGCGCCTCGCGCGTCCGCACTTGCGCCTCGACCGTCTTCTGCTCCTCTTCGGCGCGCTTGTACGCGTCGATGTCGAAGACCACGCCGCGGTGCCGGACCGGCTGGCCCTCCTCGTCTACCTGCACGCGCCCGCGCGAGCGCAACCGGCGGATCTGCCCGCCGGGATGAACGATCCTGTAATCCACGCCGTAGATCCCGCCGGAGCAGCGAACACGCGCGATGGTGTCGGCCCGAGCAAGTCGGTTGTTAGAATACAGCAGAGCTTTGAACGCGGCGAGATTGGCCGAATGCGCGCGCCGAACCTCCAACATGACAGGCCCAGAGTCTGATGACTATACTCCCGGCGCAGAGTGTATCTCCCTCGCGCTCTTCATTGTGCGAAGCCTCTAACAAGCCAGATCGTCCTCGGTGTCGCGTCAACGTCCCTCTCCCCCCAGGACCAGGCGCAGCGAGCGGGCGAGCTCGTCGCGGCGGTAGGGCTTGTTCAGGACCGGCATCTCGCCTCGACCGATGACCTGACCCTCGTCGAGGTTTGCGACGTAGCCTGATGTGAGCAGGACCTTGACACTTGGCCGAAGCTTCTGTGCCTCGACCGCCAGCTGTGATCCGTTCATCCCGCCCGGCATCACGACGTCGGAAAACAGAATGTCGATCCGCTCCACGCCGCGAAGGTGCTCAAGAGCCTCGACGGCGTTTCGAGCGATGATAACCCGGTAGCGCAGCTCCTCCAGGCTCTCGACAGCCATCCCGAGCACCTGCTCGTCGTCCTCGACCAACAGAACCGTCTCGCCCTCGCCGGCGCGGCGCAACGGGATCGAGCTCGCCGAAGCGGCGCCCCTCTCATCGCCGGCCGGGTCGGTCGAACGCGGAAAGTACAGGTTGACCGTCGTGCCCGAGCCGATCTCGGACTCGATCTGGGCAAAGCCCTTGGCGCTGCGCGTGAAGCCGTAGACCTGGGACAGGCCGAGCCCCGTTCCCTTGCCGACCTCCTTGGTGGTGAAGAACGGCTCGAATACACGCTGGAGCGCGTCGGGTGGAATGCCGCTGCCGGTGTCGCTGACCGATACGACCACGTAGGGCCCCGGGGGCACCCCCTGGTCGGCGACAGCCGCGGTGCCAAGGTGGACGTTGCGGCTCACGACCGCGATGCGGGCGTGGCCGTCGCGGCCCTCAATGGCGTCGCGGGCGTTCACGATCAGGTTCAGCACCGCCGCCTCGAATTGTGCCGGATCGATGCGAATCGGATCGAGCGCCGGGTCGAGGTTGAACACCAGCTCGACGGCACCCGTGGCCGCCCGTTCGGCCAGCGGTCTGAAGTCGAGCAGCAGGCGGTTCGGGTTGAGCGTCTGTGGCCGCAGCATCTGCCGGCGGGAGAAGGCCAGGAGCTGCTGCGTGAGCTGCTCGCCGCGCCGGGCTGCGCTCATCGCCGCCTCGGCCAGCCGCTTCACGCGGTCGGTCTGCTCGGGCCGGCGAAGCATCATGTCGAGGCCGCCGACGATGACGGTGAGGAGGTTGTTGAAGTCGTGGGCCACGCCGCCGGTCAGCTGACCGATGGCTTCCATCTTCTGGGCCTGGCGCAGCGCGTCCTCGGTGATGCGCTGGTCGGTTCGATCCACCAGGATCCCGGCGATGCGGGTCGGTACGCCGGACGCGTCGTATGTGACCTGCCCTTTCGCCGCGACCCAGCGCCCGGCGCCGTCCTGGCGCGTGATGCGGCATTCCAGGTCGATCCGGCCGGTCTCCGGGATGGCCGAGAACGCCTGCTCGACCGCGGGACGGTCCTCCTCGACGACATGGGCGAGAAACGTGCCTCGGGTCCACGATGGACACGGGTCGGAATACCCGAAGATGGCATCGAAGCGCGGGGAATGACGGGAGGTTCCGTTCGCGAGATCGAGGTCCCACGAGCCCATGCCGGCCGCTTCGAGGGCGAAGGCCAGGGTCTCCCGGGCGGCCTCGACCTCGTGGGTCCGCTCGGCGACCCGCCGTTCGAGACCCTCGTTGAGGAGTCGCAGGTGCTCCTGCGTCCGTTCACGGCCGGCCAGGAGGCTGCGCACCTGATACTGGCGCCGGCGCGCCCGCAGCGCCGACTCGGCGGCACTGATCAGGGTCTCGGCATTGATCGGGCGTTCCAGCAGGACGACGTTTCCGAGCCGCGCGAGGATGCCGGCGGCGGATTCCGACCGGCGGCCTGTCTGCCGCGTCGCCAGGACGATGAAAGGGAAGTCGGACCAAGCGGGCTGCGCGTCGAGCCAGGCGAATAAGGCTCCCGTATCCGCCCCGGCGAGCACCTCCTCGGTGACCAAAGCGGCTCCGGCCCCCGCCTTCAGGCCCGTCACGCAATCCGACACGTCGGCACAGACCTCGGTCGGCGTGCCGACGCGGTCGAGCACCTGCGCGATCACCGCCGCGTCACGCCCGCGCGGCGCCAGGACGAGGACGCGCCCTTCGTGATCCGGCGGCTGAGGCATCACGCTTGGCTTCCGAGGGGAGCGTCGTCCGGCAACAGCGCGACTCTCCCTCGGTAAGAGGGCAGCCCCGTGAGCACACCTTGGAAGTCGTCCAGGGCCGAGCCGACCCGCAGCCCCTGACTCGTGAGCTTCAACTCACGGATCGTGCGCTCATGCGCATTCACCCGGCTCTTCACCACAGAAACGGCGGTGCGAACCTCTCCCTTCGCCTCGAAGAACCGGAACAGCAGGATGCCGTCACTGAGATAGCTGAGGTCGACGTCGGTCTGGACATCACCGATGATGCCGTGCTGTCCGAGAACCAGAAGCGTCGTGACGCCCTGCTGATTCAGGTAGTTCAGAAGCTCGTGCATCTGCAGGATGAGGAATTCCTCGCCCGGCATCGCGTGCAGGTAGGCGTTCAGACTGTCGATGACGACGAACCTGGAGCGGCGCTTCTCCACCGCATGCCGAACATGGGTGGCGAACTCACCCGGAGCGAGTTCCGCCGGGTCAATTTGGGTGATCGTCAGCCGGCCCGCCTCTATGTGCGGGGACAGGTTCATGTTGAGCATCGCGGAACGGGCGAGCAGGGTGGCGAGCCCCTCGTCGAACAGGAAGTAGGTCGCCGACTCACCCCGCTCCAAGGCCGCCAGCATGCACCCGAGCGCCGTCGTGGTCTTCCCGACCCCCGATGGGCCGATCAGCAGGGTATTGGTGCCGGGCACCAAGCCGCCGCCGAGCAGCAGATCGAGCTCGTTGGACCCGGTCGAGGCGGCGGTCGGATCGAACGTCGCGTGGTGCTCGGCGGCGACGAGGCGAGGAAAGACCGTCAGACCGCCGGTGTCGAGGGCGAAGTCATGATAGCCGCCGCGGAACTTGATGCCGCGCATCTTGACGATGCGCAGCCGACGGCGCTCGGAGCCGAACTCGCGCGGTGCCTGCTCCAGCGAGATCACCCCGTGGGCGATGCTGTGAAGTTGCTGGTCACCCGGCTCCGACGTGCGGTCGTCGAGCATGAGAACGGTGCAGCTGCGTCGGGCGAAATATTGTTTGAGGGCCAGGATCTGACGACGATAGCGCAGCGGATTCTGGGCCAGCAGGCGCAGCTCGGACAGGCTGTCGAAGACGACCCGCGCCGGCTTCAAATCGTCGACGCGAGCAATAACGTCCCTGACGGTCTCGCCCAGCTCGATCTCCGACGGGTGCAGGATCGACTGCTCGCTGTCGGGATCGAGGCCGAACTCGTTGACGAGTTCGTAGATCTCGATGCCGTCGAGCGACCAGCCGTGCGAGGCGGCTGCAGCACACAGCTCATCTTTGTTCTCGGATAGTGTGACGTAGAGGCCGCGCTCACCGCGCGCGGCGCCGTCGAGCAGGAACTGGAGTGAGAGTGTAGTCTTGCCGGTGCCCGGTGTGCCCTCAAGCAAGTATAGTCGATCCTGCGTGAGGCCACCGCACAGGACCTCGTCGAGGCCGGGAACGCCGGTGGATATGCGCCCGTGAACGCCGCTCGGTGTGGCGGAGCCGGAACTGTCTTCTGCCATGATACTGATGCGTCGCGCCTATCCAGATTATTGCTTCAACGTTTTCCCACGAAGAACGCTCCTGGTCGCGCAACGGCTCCCGGCGCGCCGCCTCTGCGCACCCTGTCGGGGGTCGTTCAAGCAGCTCGGGACCGCTCGGCGGACTCGACGAGACAGCGCTCGATAACCGCGCGGAGATGGGTTCGGTCGAAGGGCTTTCCGACGTGATCGTTTGCGCCCGCCGTAAGGAGCGCGCGAACCTGCTCCGGCAGGACATGCGCCGTCATCGCGATGATTGGCACGGCGCGCACCACACCCTCGAGCCCCCGTATGATCCGCATCGCCGTGATGCCGTCCATGACCGGCATCTCCACATCCATCAGCACGAGATCGTAGGCCTGCTCCTGCACCCGTTTCACGGCTTCCGAGCCGTCGCAGGCGATGGACACGCGATAGCCCATGGCCTCCAGAACCATCTGGGCGATCTCGCGGTTGATCGCGCCGTCCTCGACGAGGAGCAGATGCGCCTGCCGCGACGTGTCGTCTTGGACCGGTCTGGGCAGAGCCGCGGCAACCGGTCGTTCGGGCGACCGCTCGCCAGTCGGTACACGCGGAAGCACGAGTCTGAACCAGAAGGTCGAGCCGACACCGTCGCGGCTCTCAAGGCCGATGGCGCCGCCCATCGCTTCGATCAGCCCTTTCGATATGGCCAGCCCTAATCCTGTACCGCCGAACCGGCGCGTGGTGCTGCTGTCGGCCTGCACGAAGCGGGTGAAGAGCCGCGCCTGCGCCTCGGCGGGAATGCCGATGCCCGTATCGCAGACGGCGACGCGCAGAGCGATGCCATCCGGCGTTGCCGCTTGTTCCAAAGAGACGGTCACAGAGCCCTGCGGCGTGAACTTGACCGCGTTGTTGACGAGATTGAGCAGCACCTGTCTCAACCGGGTCTTGTCGCCGATGAGGAAATGCTCGTCGCCTGCGCCGACGTCCAACCGCAGGTCGAGACCCTGGCGCTCAGCGGTGCCGGCGACGAGGGCGACGGTCTCCTCCACCAGCCCTCGCGGCGAGAACGGGGCAGCTTCGAGTACGACGCCATGGGCTTCGATGCGTGCGTAGTCGAGGATGTCGTTGACGACCGTCGTCAGGACTTCGCAACCGACGCGCATCTGATCGATGCAGCGCATCTGGTGCGGGGTGAGGTTGATTTCATCACGGAGTAGGTCACCGAAGCCCACGATAGCGTTCAGGGGCGTGCGGACCTCATGGCTCATCGTCGCCAGGAAGTCGCCCTTGGCACGCTCGCCGGCTTCGGCTCGCGCTTGCGCCCTCTCGGCGCGATGGCACGCTTCGGCCAGTTCTACAGTCCGCTCTGCGACCCGGCCTTCCAGATCGGTGTTGGCCTGCGCCAGGGCGCGATCACGCTCGCCGAGCCGGGCCAGCAATTTTGTCAGGGCATCCGTCAGTTCGGCGATCTCCCGGTAGCCGTGCGGCTTGGGTAGCTGCGCGTTCGTCGAGGAATGGCCGATGCCGCCAGCGGCGCCCGCCAAGGCGCGAAGCGGCTCGGCCAAGCGCTCGGCCGCCCACCAGCCGAGCAGCGCGAATAGAAGCGTGAAAGCCGCGCCGCCGAGTACCAGTTGATTGACGATGGGATCGGAGATCGCTTTCGCGACCTCGACCGGCTGGCGGACCAGGACTGTCCAGGGCAGCGTCGGCCGGTCAGCCACAGGTCGGGCGCGGCTCGCGCCGGTGAAGTAATCGCCCCCATCGGGCCATGTCCCGCGGGCGCTCGCGAGCTCGGCTCCGGCCGTCAGTGCCGGAAGCGCGGGCAGATCAACATCGATCCGTCGACCGGCCTGATCGCCGGGACCGAGGATCACGGTTCCGTCCCCTGCGAGGATCAGCACCTCGACGCTCGGCTCACGCTTCAGGGCGGTCGCGATGGCCGCTCGGCTCATCTCACGCATCCAACTGACACTGAGATGGCCGCCGACCACGCCGACGACGGCGCCGGAAGGGTCGCGGAAGGGCATCGCCACGTCGACGAACCGCCGCGGCTCGCCGTAGGGCAGCGACGGCAAGCGTTTGGCCAGCAGCTTCGCTTCGTGGATGTCGATGACGGCCAAGGCCTCGATGCCGCGCTGGAACCACGGGCGCGCCGCAACGCTCTCGCCCTCCAGCATGCCGTCGGTGCTGGCGAGGACGATACCGGTCCGGTCCGCGAAACCGATCCAGGCATAGGCGGGAAAGCTCTCGCGCAAGGCGTCGACCCAAGCACGCCGCGCTTCCGGCGTGGTGGCGTTCGTCCGGGCGACCGAGGACAGCACGGCCATGTCGCCGAGCCGCTCGCTGATGTTGGCGTCGATGATCTGGCGCAGATGCTCCGCCAGGTCAGCCGTGTGGGCCTCCGCGCGGATCTGCACCCGCGCCGCGATGAATTGGGAGACGACGATCGTGGCGGCGAAGGTGAGGAGCAGCGCCCCGGCCGCGAAAGTGAGGGCGAGGAGCGTGCGCAACCGCATGATGACGTCCGACACTGAGACGTCCCATCATGGCCCCGAGCGGTTAATTTCGAAGCCCGCTCGGTCCCGACGATTCGGCGAGCGGATCGACGTTCGGCCTTCTCGGTCCAGCGCGACAACTCAGGGATCCAGAGCCGTCTCGCACACGTAAAGCGCTCTATTCGGTCGGCCCATGATTGTCGCAAGAGGCCATATATTCATGTTTTGTTCTGCTTAATGTTCCAGGCCGCCGAAAGGCGGCCTGGAAGGAGATCGAGCGATTCGGATTTTGAGTGCTGCCGTCGTCGTTAAACAAAGGCAAACGCTGCCGTCACCCAAATCTCCACCCCAGGACGTCGGGATTACGAGCAGCCCGTCGTGGACCCGCAGGTGTCGCACTTCAGGCAGGTGCCGTTGCGGACCAGCGTGAAGTTCGCGCATTCCGGGCAGGCCTCGCCGACATAGCCTTTCATCTTCGCCTCGGCGCGGCGGTCCGCGACGCTCCGCTCCACCTTTGCGAAGGGCAGGGCGTCCGCGATGGTCTCGGCCTGACCGGGTGCCACCGGCTCCGCCTTCAGCGCGGTGCTGCCGCGGATCGCGTGGACCGTTCCGCCGGCCGGGGCCGACTGACCGGCGCTCGCCGCGCCCACACCGACCGTCCCGCCCGCCGGGCCGCCCTGGATCAGGGTGAGCCGGTCGGCCGAGCCGCGCAGGAGGCCGCGGGAGACGACCGAGGAGGCTGGGGCGGGCTTCGGGCCCTCGCGGGTCGTGTCGCCGCTCTCGCCGCCGCCGATCACCGTGCCGCCGATCTCGGCGGGGCTGACATGGGCGAGGTCGGCGCGGCCGAGATACGAGACCGCCAGCTCGCGGAACACGTAGTCGAGGAGCGACGTCGCGTTCTTGATCGCGTCGTTGCCCTGCACGAAGCCCGCCGGCTCGAACCGCGTGAAGGTGAAGGCCTCCACGTATTCCTCCAGCGGCACGCCGTACTGGAGGCCGAGCGAGATCGCGATGGCGAAGTTGTTCATCAAGCTCCGGAAGGTCGCGCCCTCCTTGTGCATGTCGATGAAGATCTCGCCCAGCCGCCCGTCGTCGTACTCGCCGGTGCGCAGGTAAACCTTGTGGCCGCCCACGACTGCCTTCTGGGTGTACCCCTTGCGCCGGGCCGGCAGCTTCTCGCGGGAGCGGATGCGCTCCACCCGCTCGATCACCCGCTCGACGATCTTCTCCGCCACCGCGGCAGCCTTGGCGGCGGCCGGGGCCTGGATCAGCGCCTCGATGCCCTCATCCGCCTCGTCGTCCTCATCCGAGATGAGGGCCGAGTTGAGCGGCTGTGACAGCTTCGAGCCGTCGCGGTAGAGGGCGTTCGCCTTGAGGGCGAGACGCCAGGACAGCAGGTAGGCCGCCTTGCAATCCTCCACCGTGGCGTCGTTCGGCATGTTGATGGTCTTGGAGATCGCCCCCGAGATGAAGGGCTGGGCCGCCGCCATCATGCGGATGTGGCTCTCGACCGAGAGGTAGCGCTTGCCGATCCGCCCGCACGGGTTGGCGCAGTCGAAGACCGCGTAGTGCTCGAGCTTGAGGAAGGGCGCGCCCTCCAGCGTCATCGCCCCGCAGATATGGGTGTTGGCGGCCTCGATCTCCTTCTTGGAGAAGCCGAGGAACGGCAGCAGCTCGAAGGTCGGGTCCGCGAGCTTCTCGGCCGGGACCTTCAGGGTCTGGATCAGGAAGTCGTCGCCGAGCGTCCAGCGATTGAACACGAACTTGATGTCGAAGGCCGACTTCAGCCCCTTCTCCACCGCGGCGATCTTCTCGTCCGAAAAGCCCTTGGCGCGGAGCGTCGTCGGGTTGATCCCCGGCGCCTGGCCCATGGAACCGTGGCCGACCGCGTAGGCCTCGATCTCGGCGATCTCGGATTCGCGGTAGCCCAGCGCCCGCAGGGCGTCCGGCGCGGCCTGGTTGATGATCTTGAAGTAGCCGCCACCGGCGAGCTTCTTGAACTTCACCAGGGCGAAGTCGGGCTCGATGCCCGTGGTGTCGCAATCCATCACGAGGCCGATCGTGCCGGTGGGCGCGATCACGGTGGCCTGCGCGTTCCGGTAGCCGTGCTCCTCGCCGAGCTTCAGCGCCCGGTCCCAGGCGGCGCGGGCATGGTCGCCCAGGTCGGCCTGCGGGATGTTGGCATGGTCGAGGGCGACCGGCGCGACATTCAGGAACTCGTAGCCTGCGGTCTCGCCATGCGCGGCCCTGCGGTGGTTGCGGATCACCCGCAGCATCGCGTCGGCGTTCTCGTCATAGGCCTGGAAGGTGCCGAGTTCGGCAGCCATCTCGGCGGAGGTGGCGTAGGCGACACCGGTCATGATCGCGGTAAGCGCGCCGGCCAGTGCCCGGCCCGCATCGGAATCGTAGGGCAGGCCCATCGTCATCAGCAGGCCGCCGATATTGGCGTAGCCGAGACCCAGCGTCCGGTACCGGTAGGAGAGCTCCGCGATCTCCTTGGATGGGAACTGCGCCATCATCACGGAAATCTCGAGCACCACCGTCCAGAGGCGGTTGAGGTGCTCGAACGCCTCCACGTCGAAGCGCTTGGTCTCCCGGTCGTACATCGTCAGCAGGTTCGCCGAGGCGAGATTGCAGGCGGTGTCGTCGAGGAACATGTACTCGGAGCACGGGTTCGAGGCCCGGATCCGCCCACCCGCCGGGCAGGTGTGCCAGTCGTTCATCGTGGTGTTGAAGTGAAGGCCCGGATCCGCCGACGCCCAGGCGGCCTCGCCGATCCGCTCCCACAGCTCACGCGCCTTCAGGGTCTTGGTGACCTTGCCGGTGGTGCGGGCCGTGAGGTTCCAGTCCGCGTCCGCCTCGACGGCGCGCAGGAAGCCGTCGGTCAGGGAGACCGAGTTGTTGGAGTTCTGGCCGGCCACCGTCAGGTAGGCCTCGGAATCCCAGTCGGTGTCGTAGACGGGGAAGTCGATCTTGGTGAAGCCCTGACGGGCGAACTGCACCACGCGCTTGATGTAGGCGTCCGGCACGGACGCCCGCCGAGCAGCCTTGATCTCGCGCTTGAGGGCCGGGTTGCGCTCGGCGTCGAAGCAGGCGTCGCCTTCCGCCTCGCACTGGGTGCAGGCCTTCATCACCAGGGCCAGGTGCTTGGAGACGACCTTCGAGCCGGTCACCAGGGCGGCGACCTTCTGCTCCTCCTTCACCTTCCAGTCGATGAAGGCCTCGATATCCGGGTGGTCGATATCGACGATCACCATCTTGGCGGCGCGCCGGGTGGTGCCGCCCGACTTGATCGCGCCCGCCGCCCGGTCGCCGATCTTGAGGAAGCTCATCAGGCCCGACGACTTGCCGCCGCCGCCGAGCTTCTCGTTCTCGGCGCGCAGCTGCGAGAAGTTCGAGCCGGTGCCCGAACCGTACTTGAACAGGCGCGCCTCACGCACCCACAGGTCCATGATGCCGCCCTCGTTGACGAGGTCGTCCTGAACCGACTGGATGAAGCAGGCATGCGGCTGCGGGTGCTCGTAGGCCGTGGCCGACTTGGTCAGCGCGCCGGTCTGCGGGTCGCAGTAATAGTGTCCCTGGCTCGGGCCATCGATGCCGTAGGCCCAATGCAGGCCGGTGTTGAACCATTGCGGCGAGTTCGGCGCCACCATCTGGCGGGCGAGCATGAAGCGCAGTTCGTCCATGAAGGCGGACGCGTCCGCCTCCGACGAGAAATAGCCGCCCTTCCAGCCCCAGTAGGTCCAGCAGCCGGCGAGCCGGTCGAAGACCTGCGTGGCGGAGGATTCCGAAACGAAGCGCTCGTCCTCCGGCAGTTCCGCCAGCGCCGCCTCGTCGGGCACCGAGCGCCAGAGGAACGAGGGAACCGCGTTCTCCTCGACCTTGCGGAGGCGGGCCGGCACACCCGCCTTGCGGAAATACTTCTGCGCGAGGACGTCGCTCGCCACCTGGCTCCAGCTCTCCGGCACGTCGATGCCGTCGAGGCGGAACACAATCGACCCGTCCGGATTGCGGATCTCGCTCAGGGCCTTGCGGAAGGGGATCCCGGCGTAGGGCGATTGTCCGGCCGTTGTGTAGCGACGCTCGAACCGCATGAAACACACCTCTTCCGACGGGACACGACGGCCCCGGCCCCGCGCGACGCGGGGTCTATGCCCGATATTGGGATTCGCGGCCGAACACGCCCGGCGAAGGGTCGTCACCCGGTGTCGCGAACGAAATCTAGGAACGGTCGCCCCTGCTCAACGCGCCACTCCAAGGTCGCGACCGATGCCGGGAGAATACCGCCGCCTTCACTCTCACGTCAACAAGTGGTGTTCGGCGGCCTTGTTCCCCGCTAGATGTTGTGCCGGCTCGCAAAAGCCTGTGGATATCGTCCCGGGCCCGGATAAGTGTCCTTCCCGCTTTCCGGAATCGGATCGGGAAAATTTTAGATTCACAACCCTGGAGAGAGCGGTGGGCGCCCGGCCGAAACGGGGAGCGGAAAGCCCGCCTTGAGCGTTGCCGCGCAGCGACACTTCCGTCACGCGGCTGGACTCGCGGGCGCGCGGTCACCATAACGACGCCGAGAAGCGCCCCCGCGGCGCGGCACGATCTCGGGACCGGCGATGGCGCTGAAGGACACTTTGCTGCGCGTCTTCACATGGTGGAACGGCCAGACCGTCTCCCTGGCGCTCCAGACCGCCCGCACCGGCATTTTCGTCGGCGAGGACGAGTTCGGGAACAAGTACTACAAGGCGGAAGGCGCGCTGATCGACCGCTCGGTCGGTTCGGAGCGCCGCTGGGTCGTCTACAACGGCTATGCCGACGCCTCGAAGGTCCCCCCCGGCTGGCGTGGCTGGCTCTGCCACAATGTCGATCTCGCCCCGAGCGAGGAGAACTACGAGCCGAAGGCTTGGCAGAAGCCGCATATCGAGAACCAGACCGGCACGGCCAACGCGTACCGGCCGGCGGGTTCGCAACTCTCCTGGGGCCAGCGGCCGGCGGCCACCGGCGACTACGTCTCCTGGTCGCCGGGCGAGTAGATCCCCGGTCTCCCGCGGACCCGGCGCCCTTTTGCCGCCACCGTTCCGGTGTTCATGACGGGCCAATCCCGATCGTCCGCCGCGCAATCGTTGGCGCGGCCGGCCACCCTCGTCTAGGGGTCCGAGCCTTGAGCCGCATCACCGCCTTCGCACGCCGCGCGCTCGCCCCGAGCCTGGCGCTCGCCATCTGCGCCAGCCCCGCCGCCGCCGACAAGATCAAGAACCCGACCGCGGTCTTCTCCGGCCTCGACAAGATCACCGGCCGGATCGTCAACTTCGAGGTGGCGGTCGACGAGACCGTGCAGTTCGGCGCGCTGCAGCTCACCCCGCGGGTCTGCTACACGCGTCCGCCCACCGAGAGCGCCAAGACCACGGCCTTCCTCGAGGTCGACGAGGTGACCCTCGACAACAAGTACCGCCGCATCTTCACCGGCTGGATGTTCGCGTCGAGCCCCGGACTGCACGCGATCGAGCATCCGATCTACGACGTGTGGCTGGTCGACTGCAAAGGCGGCAGCGATGTGATCGCCGAAGCCAAGGAGCAGGAAGACGTCCCGGCCGTCGCGGCCAAGCCCGAGAAGGCGAAGCGCCCGGGCAAGGACCCCACGAAGACCGCGCAGCAGCTCAATGCGGCCGGGCAGGTGGACGTGGAGGCGCCGCGTGGCGTGCCCGTCCAGCCGCGCCAGAAGCCCTCGCGCAAGTTCTTCCCGTCGAACGAGGGTCCGGCACCGGCTCCGCCGCCGCCGCATCAGCCGCAGAACCTGTTCGACGCTCTATTCCGCTGACCGCGTCCGCGATCCGGTCCCCGCACCCGCCTCGATGAACTCGTCCGGCGTCGTCAGGGGCCGGTTCGAAGCGCGACGCCGCTTCAGGCGACGTTGACGCGCCGCCCGCGATTCCACGCCAAAAACGGAACACCGGAGAGAAGTCCGGCGAGCGCCGCACCCGTCTGGTGGCAGCCGTTCACCGAGACCCGGGGCAGGGCCTGAAGGTGCGCGGCATGCTCGGCGAACAGGTGACCGGGCCGCGTGGTCACCGCCGTCGCAAAGCCCATCTCCCGCGCCAGGGCGAATTCCCGCGGTCCTGCGGAGGTCGGGTCTCCCACCGGATAGGACAGGTGCCGGACCGTCCGTCCGAGTTCCGCCTCGATCCGCGCGCGTCCCTCGGCGATCTCGTGGGCGGCGAAGGCGGCGTCGTGCTTGGCCAGCATCGGGTGGCTCACCGTATGCGCGCCGATGGTGACGGCCGGGTCGGCCGCGAGGTCGCGCAGCTCCGCCCAGGACAGGCACAGTTCGGAGGCGATCCGTCCGGGCGGGAAGCCGGCCTGTCGGCAGAGCTCGGCGATCCGGTCGAGAAGGTCGGCCTCGCAGCCGCGGCGCAGGTCCCGGTAAACGACTTCGAAGGCCAGAGCCTTCTCCTGCGGGCTGCGGGCCGGCAGGTCCACGCTGCGGGACCCGATGTCGATCCGCACGCGATCGAGGCGCGCGATCGCGTGCTCCAGCTCGATCCACCAGAGCCGGCCAGCCTGATCGGCGAAGCCGCTGGTGACGAACAACGTCCATGGCGCGCCGTGGCGGGCCAGCACGGGACGGGCATGTACGACGTTGTCCCGGTAGCCGTCATCGAATGACAGAACCGCGAAGGGCGGCCCGTAATCGGGTTCGGCCAGGCGCTCCGGCAGGTGATCCAGGCCGATGATCTCGAAGCCCCGGGCATCGAGTTCCCGCAGGGTCAGGTCGAGAAATTCCGGCGTGATGCCCAGCAGGCGATTCGGCGCGAAGGCGGGACTCGGCGCGGGGCTGACGTGGTGGAATGTGAGGATCACACCGAGGCCGCGGGCGGCGGGGCCGAGCCACCGATCCGCCCCGAGCGCCTGTATCGCGCGAAAGCCGGACGCGAAGACCCGATGCTTGGCGCGCGACGACAGCATGATTCTGAACCGATCGGGCCGCAGCGCCCGTACCACGGAGCCTTGGCGCGACGCGGTAAACAAATCCGAAAGCCGCCGCACCGAGGGGCGACCGGAAGAAAGGTGCTGTTAGCCACGCATCCCTTTTGCCGCGCCGTGCCGCGCCGCGGGCCCAGGATCTCGCGTTGAGGTGACGGGCCATTCAGGCCCTGGAACCCAGTATTCGGGCGGCACGGGATCGTCGGTGGTCCCTGGGAGATCGGGTCATGGCGACCGGCGTCCAGATGGCGGGAACGGACATGGTCGAATCGCGCCTGGCCCACGGGCTCATCGCGGAGATCATCCCGGATCTGAATGCCGCCGAGGCACTCTGGCGCCGGCTCGAAACCGACCCGGCCGCCCTCGGGACACCCTATCAGCGGTTCGATTGGGTGAGCGCCTATCTGCATGCGACCGGGCAGGTCGAGCATGCCCGCATCGTGATCGTGCGGAACGCAGATGGGCGTCCACGCCTTCTCATCCCGTTGACGCTGCAGCGGGAACACGGCCTCCGCATCGCGCGCACCGTCGGTGACACGCACGCCAACTATCATATGCCGCTCTTCGCCACCCGCGATGCGGCAGCCCTCCCGTCCAGCAGCATCGTCACGGCCCTGATCCAGGCGGGCCGGGCCAACGGCATCGACGCCTACACCCTCAAGCATCAACCCAGGATGTGGGACGGGGCGGCGAATCCGCTCGCCGCGACCGGCGAGCCCGAGGCCAGCGATGCCTACGGTCTCATGCTCGGGCCGGACCCGGAGGCGACCGTGCGCCGGGTCTTCAGCGCCGACGCCCGCAAGAAACTGCGCTCGAAGGAGAAGCGCCTCATCGAGGCGCACGGCGCCATCGCCTACCGCCGCGCCGGGACGCCCGAGGAGGCGCAGCGTCTGCTGGCCGCCTTCTACGCGCAGAAATCGGCGCGCTTCGCCGTCATGGGCATCTCCGACCCCTATGCCGATCCCGCGATCCGCGCCTTCCTCGCGGCGGCGTCGACCGGCGCGGAGCCGGCGATGGAGGTGCATGCCCTCTGCCTCGTCGAGAGCGGCCGGGTCCTGGCAACGTTCGGCGGCGCCGTGAGCGACCGGCGCTTCAGCGGCATGATGACGGCATTCGACGCCGACCCGGAGATCGCCCGGTACAGCCCCGGAGACCTGTTGCTGCAACATCTGGTGCGCGATCAGACGGACCGGGGCCGGCAGGGCTTCGACCTCGGCGTCGGCGAGGCGCGCTACAAGGCCAGCATCTGCGACGAGACGATCAACCTCGTCGAGACGGTCATACCGGTGACCTTGCGCGGCCGGACCTACGGAGCCGTGCGCGGAAGCCTGACGCGCACGAAGCGGCGCATCAAGCGAGACCCGCGTCTCTACGCCGTCCTCAAGCGGCTCCGGGCTTTGCGCCGCCGGCCCTGACCGTCGCCGTCCTGGGCCGGACCTGCGCCCGGCGGCACCCGTCTCAAGCGGCGCTGAGGCGCAGCTCGGCCGCCGGATCCTCGAAACCCGCATTCGCCGGACGGTCCTGAGCGACCAGGATCTGCCCCGCACCCGCATCCTCGGCCAGGGCGTAGAGATCGGCCAGCGCCGGATCCTCCGCATCGGCATTCGACGCGATCACCACGCAGTCCATGAAGCCCGCGACGAGCTCGAGGAGGTCGACGGCGCCCGGCGCGGCGGCGAGCCGGCAGAGCACGCATTCGTAGGCCTCTGCCATGGCTTCGAAGGTCAACACCAGAGCGTTCGGCGCGTCGAACAGGACCGTCGAATCGTGGAGCCCGGCCGCGATCCGATGATGACCGCCGGCGCGACCGGCCTGAATCACATCGAGGAAGGCAGCCTCGCCGGCGATGAGGTCGGAGAAGCCCAAGCCCCGGGGCCCGCTGCTCGGCGCGTTCAGATCCACGGCGACGAGGCTCCCCTCGCGGCCGAGGGCACGGGTCAGGGCCTCCGAGAGCGTCGCCGGACCGCGCCGATCCTCGGTCTCGACGATCAGGATCCGGCGGCCGGACTGGGCTCCCGGGTCGCGGGGCGCTGCGGCGATGCGCGCGACGAGGGGCGCAAGGTCGAAGGCCTCGGCGGTGCCGGCTGACGCTTTCGCCACGGGTGCCGTCGTCGCAGAGGCGGCTGCGGCCTCCGACGGCTGGGACCAGCGCTCGGACGGCATCGGCTCCGGAAACGCGAAGGTCGGCCGGTCCATCACCGGCTCGCGGCGCCGGCGATCGTCCGTCGGATCGCCGTCGCGCTGTCCGGCAGCGCGGCCGGATTCGGCGAGCAGCGCGCTGGCGATGACGCCGCCGGCCGAGAGCATGAGGGTCAGCAGCGTCGCGAACGCGACGATCGGCAACTTCTTCGGGAAGGACGGCACCTCGGGCGTCACCGCGCGGGATACGATCCGGGCATCGGCCGGCGTCGCCGCCTCGCCGTCGCGCGCCGCCGCCTCGCGGTAGCGGCCGAGATAGGATTCGAGCTGCTCACGCTGCGCCTTGGCCTCGCGCTCCAGCGCCCGGAGCTGGATCTCGCTGGCGTTCCCCTGGGCGACGACGTCCTGCTGGCCGTCCACGGCGTTCCGAAGGCTCTCGACCCGTGCGCCGGCGATCTTGGCGTCGTTGTCCATCGTTCGCACGATGCGCTCGGCGGAAGCCTTGATCTGCGCGTCGAGATCCTCGAGCTGAGCGTTGAGTTCCTTGATCCGCGGATGAGCCGGCAGCAGCGTGCGCGATTCGAGGGCGAGCTGGGCGCGCACCGAGATCCGGTTCTCGACGATCCGCCGGATCACCTCGTTGTTGGCGACATCCGGGATCTCGAAGGCGCGCCCGTCCTTGATCAGGTCCTTGATGGCCTTCACCTTGCCGTCGAGATCGGCTTTCAGGCTCCGCGCCGCCGAGAGCTGGCTCGACAATTCGCCGAGCTGCTGCGCGTTGAGGGGCCGGCCGGTGGCGCCGGCGCTGCCCACGAGGCCGTTCTTGACGCGGAACGCCTCGACCTTCGCCTCGGCTTCGGCGACGCGCTTGCGGAGCCCGTCGATGTTGCCGCCGAGCCACGTGGAGGCATAGCGGGCAGTGTCGACCTTATCGGCCTCCAGCGAGCCGATGTAGAGCTTCGCGATGGTGTTGGCGGCTTCGGCCGCGAGCTTCGGATCCTTCGCGCGGAACTCGATCGTCAGGATGCGTGACTTTCCGGCGGGAAAGACCAGCAGGTGATCGAAATAGGCATCGAGCACGCGGTCCTCGGCCGGGCGGTCCAGAGGATTGGTGCCGATGCCGAGCATCATCAGCACGCGCTGCACCGGGCCGATGCTACCGGCGCCGGGATCGAATTCGGCGTTGCCCACGAGTTTGAGCCGGCGGATCGCCTCGCGGGCGAGATCCCGGGACATGACCACCTGCACCTGGCTCGCCACAGCCTGCTCGTCGATGGGTGCGAGCTGGTCGGCGCGTTCCTGCGCGGTGCGGGCGAAGGCCGGGTCGCGGCTCTCCAGGAGAACCTTCGCCTCGCCGGTGTAGCGGGGGCTGACCACGTTGACGAAGACGCTCGCCCCCAGGGCGACCACCAGGGTCGGTCCGACGATCCATCCGATCGAGCGCCTCAAAATCCGCGGCAGCTGCGCGAGACCGAGGCCCTCCTCGGCGCGCGGCTGCGGGCTGGGCAGGGCGTTGGTCGAGCGTTGACGTATAGAGGACATGCGGACGCTCTGGACGCGGCGGAAAACCGGGCCGGCATTACTGCCCGCCCGCCGCCATTAGTGGATGTTAAGGTTGCTCAAGAGTTAAGGCGCGCGCGGACCGGCGGCGCCGGCCGGCCCGTCCGGCGGTGATCAAGTTTCATTAACCTTAACGGCCTAGATCATCCGGCAACTGCATCCTTGACGGCGATGGTGATGAACCGGCGCGCTCTGCTTCTCGCACTCGGCTCGACTCTGGCACTCGGCGGTTGCCTGCGGCCGAGCTTCCGCACCGACGAACTCGACGCGACCGGCACCGGGTCGATCGCTGCCCGCTACACGCTGGCGGCGGGCGACAAGCTCCGGGTGATCGTCTTCGGCCAGGACAACCTATCGAACATTTACGCGGTGGATGGTGCCGGTCGCATCGCCATGCCGCTGATCGGCACCGTGCAGGTCGGCGGTCAGACGACCGCCCAGGCGGCCAAGGCGGTCGAGGCCAAGCTGGCGGCCGGGTTCGTCCGCGAGCCGCACGTCACCGTGGAGGTGGACGCCTACCGGCCCTTCTACATTCTCGGAGAGGTGACCACCTCGGGCCAGTATCCGTTCGTCAACGGCATGACCGTCGAGACGGCGGTGGCCATCGCCGCCGGCTTCGGCCCCCGGGCGGCGCGGGATTATGCCGTTCTGACCCGCGACACCAACGGCACGCTGGTCTCGGGAATCGTGCCGATGACCTACGCGGTCCGTCCGGGCGACACGATCGTCATCAAGGAGCGCTTCTTCTGAGCGACGGCCGCGCCAGTCACTGCGCCTCATGCCACGGGTTGATCACCCGCATCGCGGTCTTCTGCGCGGGGATCGGCGTCGCGATCTCGGGGGCCGGCTGTTTCGCCCGCGCCATCATCTGCCGTGCGGCCTGTGCGGGCAGGGTGCCCACCGGCGTGAACAGGCCGGCCAGGACCTTGCGGGTGCCCTTGCTGACCAAGCGCGAGTTCTGGACCGGTTCGAAATCCCGGATGGCGTGACGCTTGTCGGGATTCCCGGTGAACACCCGGGCGCCGGCATTCAGGACCACGATGTCGCCGGGGCGCAGCGTCTCGTCCTTCAACAGAGCCGCCGTGGCGCCGCCCTTCATGTCGATGGGGGTCTGGCGCTCGCTGATCTCCCGCTCCTTGACGCGGATCTTCAGCGGCAGCGCCGCGTAGCGGGTCTGAAAGCGCCGGCGCGCGGCGCCGAGCCGCGGGCTCGCTTGGCGGCCATACGAACGGCCCTCGAAGGCCGGAGCCTGGGTCTGCGCGGGCTGAGCTTGTTGAACCGCCGGCCGAGCCCCGAACAGCATCTCGAGGAAGCCCAGTTCGGCCGCGTGGGCGTGCATCGTCGTCCCGGCGAGAAGGCCGCCGGACGTCATGACGGCCAGCAAACTGCTCGTGCGAAGCCTCATGACATCCTCCGGAACCGACGCCCGACGTGAGCATCCGACCCTCAACCGCAAGGCGTACTGGAGGGTTCCGGATGATTTACGATCTGCTTAGCAACACCGGTCGACTTCGCGACGGTGCAGTATTCGACGCCCCCGTCTGAGGGCGATGACGCGATCCGGATGCGGTGGGGGTGAAGCGCCGATCAGCCCGGAGCGGATTGTTCGCCCTCGCCGATGCAGTCGAGGGCGCGCTCGACCGCACTCACGGCATCGAGCAGGTGCTGGACCGTCCGCTCGACCTCGAGCGCGGGGCGACCCATCGCGGCGGCGCGGGCGCTCACATCCTCGAGCTGCTCCAGGAGGGCGAGAAGATCGCCGGCCACGGTCACAACCTCGCAGCGGGCGAGGCGCGTGACGGTGGGACGCGGGCGGAAGGGCAAGACGTTGCTCATTGCCGAGGGTTTTCGCCCGAAACGGTCCGGATTCGCCAGGGGGCGCGGGCCGCGCTCAACACGATTGCCCGTCGGTATCCGCCCCAAACCGGGGGTGTGGTGGATTTTCCGTGGCCGCTGCGCATCGGAGGCCACAGAACGGATTTACACGTTGCGCGCGACCTTGACGGGCGCGCTCCCGGGCTGACCATGCCGCGAGACGTTTCGTCGAGGCCTCGTCCGGGAGATGCCGGAGGGAGGCTCGACTCCGGCAGGCTTCAGGATTTGCGATGCGCTTGACCCTTCTCGCCCTCTCCGCACTCACCCTCGGTGGCCTGTGCGCCTGCAGCACCAGCGACGGGCCGGACTCGCGCAGCGGGCTGGCCGAGACCTTCAACCTCGACAATTACCGCGCCTCCGGCAACACGAACGGCACCCAGAGCCGCCGGGACGTGAACCGCGCCTACACCCAGCCCACGCTGCCGACGATCGGCAACCGCGGGATGTGACACCCGCGGTCGCGACGCGTCAGCGCTTGGTGAGCGCGTCCGCGAAGGCGGCGATCCGGTTGCGGGCGTAGACCGGCAGGCCGGCGCTGATCGAGTTGCCGGTGTTGAAGCTCGAATTGCCCATCAGCACCTGCGCCGGCAGCAGGTTCTTGAGGACCGGCACACGGGCGTACTCGGCCTTGCGGTCGAGGACGTCCCCCTTGATCGCAAGGGCCATGTAGGTGGTGACCACCGTCTTGGTCGGGTCGTTCGGCATCGGCTGGAACACGGCGAGGAACTTGCCGAAGCGCAGGATCTGGTTGACCCAGAAGATCGTCTGCTCCAGGCCGCCGGTGACGGACGTGTCGATCTTGGTCAGGGCCTTGAGCGCGGCGGCCTGGTCCGGCCCGAGGATCCGCAACTCGCTCTGGAACGAGACGAACTCGGCGATCTTCTTGGCCGACCCTTCCTCCAGCTTGTTGGCGAGCTTCACCCCGAGCGGCAGCTTGCCCTCGAGATCGTAGCGCGACTCGATGCAGGCGCCCGCCCCCTCGCACCAGGGCCGGTCGGGTCGCTTGGCGAAAGCGGCGGCCGGATCCTTGTTGGGGGTCACGTCGGCGGCCGAGATGGCGCGGTGCTTGATCGCCGGATCCATCTTCTGGACGAAGGCGAGATTGGCGAAGGCCTGGAGGTCGATCGCCTCGGCCGGCCGCGGGACGACGAAGCGCCCCTCGGCCACATAGACCTTCAGCGTCTCGTGCCGGGGCTTCGTCACGCCGTTCACCGTGACGGTGTAATCCGGCTCCTTGTAGCCGGGATAGGGGGCGAGTGCCGTCGCCTCGGCCGGCCGCACCTTCAACCAGTCGAGATACGGGATCAGGCCGTTCTCCGGCGCCGACGGATTCTCGCGGTGATCGGTGAACAGGATCTGGCCCGGCTTGATCGCGGCGGGGTCGACGGCCGTGACGGAGGTCACATCCTTGACCCGCTCCGGTGCCGGCGCCGTGTTGGCGGCGGGCGTCTGAGCGCAGACCGGGATGGCCGGGAGAGCGACCGTGAGGGCGGCCGCCAGGGCGGCAGGAAGCTGCTGACGCAACGGGATTCTCATCTCTCGGGGAGGGCAGTCAGTAACCGGGATCTTCGCCGAACAGGTAGTCCGGATCGCGGCGGCGCGGCCGGCGCGCGTCGTCATCCCCGCCGAAGGGCGAGCGGTTCGTCTGGCCGGGCCAGGGCTTGTACGGATCCTGCCCGTAGAGATCCACATCGCCCTGCGCACGGCGGCTGCGCGGCGCCGGACGCTCGCCGAACGGGTCCAGGAAGTCGGCCCGCGGCCGCTCGCCCGTCATGTTGCCGTAATAGTCGCCCGCCACGTTCGCGCCGTCGTCGGCGCCGGCGAGATCTCCGTCTTGGGCATCGGGCCGCATGGCGTAGAGCGTCTCCCGCGGAACGAGGCGGTACTGCGTGTCCGCCATCCGTCCGTCGCCGCTTGTGCGGAAATGCTCGAGAAAGCCGCCGCCCGCGACCCGCACGCCGCTGCGCGGATCGACCGCCAGGTCGGCGATGAAGGGGCGCGCCTCGGGGGAGGGGCCCCGCAGCGGCGTCTTGGCGATGCCGTTCGCCCAGGCCGCCTGCAGGATCGCCGAGGCGATCGGCACCGAGACATGGCCGCCGGTCTGGCCGCGGCCGAGGGTCTTGCGGGTGCCGTCGGCGTTGTCGTAGCCGACCCAGACCACCACGCTGATCTCGTTGGTCAGGCCCGCGAACCACGCGTCGTTCTCGTTTTCGGAGGTTCCGGTCTTGCCGGCGACGTAGGCCGAGACCTTCGACAGCGCCGCCGCGGTGCCGTGCTGGGTCACCCCCTGCAGCATGGTCTTGAGCTGGTAGAAGGCGACCCGGTCCGCAGAGGCGATCCGCGCCGGCTCCTTGGCGGGGTGCGTGTAGAGCGGCTTGCCGTCCCGCTCGACGGATTCGAGCGCATACGGGGCCGGACGCGCGCCCTCGTTGGCCACTGCCGCGTAGAAGCCCGCGAGGTCCAGCATCCGCACCGGCTGTGCGCCGAGGACGAAGGGATAGTAGGGCTCGCACTCGGCGTAGATCTGTGCCTCCAGGGCGATGTCGCAGACCCGTTTCAGGCTCGCCGGCGCCTTGGGCTCGATTCCACCCTGGAGCAGACGGGCGGTGACAAGGTTCTTGGAGAATTCGAGGCCGCGCCGCAGGGTGGTGGGGCCCGAACCGCCCCCCTCGTAGTTCTTCGGCGACCAGGAATCGCCGGTCCCGCCGATCGGCGGCAGGGTGACGGCGGAATCCATCACCAGGGTGTTGGGCTGCAGGCCGGCATTGAGCGCGGCGAGATAGGTCAGCGGCTTCAAGGTCGAGCCGGGCTGGCGCACCGTCTGGGTGACGCGGTTGAGCTGGCTCAGCGGGTAGGAGAAGCCGCCGGCCATCGCGAGGATCCGGCCGGTCTGGTTCTCCATCACCAGGGCCGCGCCCTGGACCGTGGGCCGGACGCGGATCTGCGCGCGCAGGCCGCCCTTGCCCGAGCCGACCTTCACGCGGATCACGTCGTAGAGCTGCAGCTTGCCCCGGGCGATGCCGGGGTCGAGAACGGCGGTCCGGCCATCGGCGAGGCCGACCTTCATGCCGCCGCGCCCGGTCTCCAGCACCACCGCCATCGGCCAATGCACGTCGTAGAGCACCGGGCGGGCGCTCTCGAGCGCCAGAAGCCAGGCCGGCTTCTTCTGCGGGACCGCCGCGACCTTCTCGCCACGACGCGCCTTGGCGTCCGCCTTGGCGTCCATCTTGGCATCCGCCTTGGGCGCATCCGTTCGCGCTCCCGTCACCGCGGGCGCCGCCTGGGTCGCCCCCTCCGGTGCAGGAGTCGCGGCCTGGATCCGGCGGACGCTGTCGGCGAGGTTGAGTTCGGGCCCCGCGAAGACCTGACGGCCCGTGGAGCGCTCGTAATTGGCGAGCCCGTCCTGGAGAGCCTCCTCGACGGAGCGCTGCAGGCCCGCATTGATCGTCGAGCGGACGGTCAGCGACCCGGAGGTCAGGGAATCCACCCCCGCGAAGGTGCGGGCCTCCCGATTGAGGAAATCCACCACGTAGAAGCCGGAATCGCGCCGCGCGGTCTCGATCGGCTTCAGCCCGAGATCGGACTTGATCGCCGCGCTCATCTCGGCCTCGGTGATCGCGCCCTCTTCCTTGAGGCGGGCGAGCACGTAGGCGCGCCGCTCCCGCGCCCGGTCCGGATACTTGTCGGGGCTGTAGAAATTCGGCCCCTTGGGCATGCCGGCGAGGAGCGCGGCCTCCGGCAGGGTGAGCTGCCCCACCGGCTTCCCGAAATAGCTCTGCGCCGCCATCTCGATGCCGTAGGCGCCGCGGCCGAGATAGATGCCGTTGAGATAGAGCCCGAGAATCTGCGGCTTCGAGAGGATCCGCTCCAGCCGCGACGCGACGATCATCTCGCGGATCTTGCGCTCGTAGGTGACGTCGTCGCCGACCGAGAGGTTCTTGACCACCTGCTGGGTGATGGTCGAACCACCCGCCGGACGTCCCGGCGAGGCGAGATTGGCGATGAAGGCGCGGATCACGCCGCGCTCGTCGATGCCGTGATGGGTCTCGAAGCGCTTGTCCTCGGCGGCGATGAAGGCCTTCTGCACCAGCGTCGGAACCGCCGTGATGGGCACGACGATGCGGCGCCCGTTCGGCTCGGAGGCCTCGGCGAAGGGCTTGCCGGCGCCGTCGAGGATCCGGGTCATGCCGGGCAGCGCCTTGTCGCGCAGGGCCTCGGCGCTGGGCAGGTCCTTGGTGGCGTTGTCGTAGAACTCGATCACCGCCTTGGCGTCGAAGGGCGAGTTCGCCGGGTTCTCGCCTTTACAGAACTGCTTGTAGCTCGTGTTCAACTCGTTCAGGTCGAGCCCGTGCAGGATCTTCGGGGCGGCCGGCCCAGCGACGGTGGACGGATCCTCCATCGCGGTGGTGATCAGCTCGTCGAGGTTGATGTCCTCGATGTCGAAGGCCTTGCGCATGTGGGCGCAGCCGTCGCGCAGCAGGCGCACAACCTCGGGCCCATCGGTGGCTGGATCGAACTGCGTCCGGACCGCCTCCGGCCGGGTCGTGACCTGGCTCAGGGTCAGGGCTGTCGCGAACAGCTTGATCAGGATGGCGTTCATACGGGCCGGGTTCGGGGGACGCGACGGGGCGGGCGCGGACCTTTCGGGAGCGCGCCTGAACAAGGCGTGCACAACGCGGCTGATTTAAGGAGACGCCGCACGGCAACGCTTTGATGGGGTCCCACGTTCGTGAGGCGCGACGACGCCGGGGGGGCCATGATCAACGACCTGTGGTACAAGAACGCCATCATCTATTGCCTGTCGGTCGGCACCTTCATGGACGCCAACGGCGACGGGATCGGCGACTTCGCTGGGCTCGAGCGACGGCTCGACTACATCCAGGGCCTGGGCGCTACCGCGGTCTGGCTGATGCCCTTCCAGCCGTCGCCCAAGAAGGATGGCGGCTACGACATCGCCGACTATTACGGCGTCGACCCCGATTACGGCTCGCTCGGTGACTTCGTCGCCTTCACCCACGCCGCCAAGCAGCGGGGGCTGCGGGTGCTGATCGACCTCGTGGTCAACCACACCTCGGACCAGCACCCGTGGTTCCAGTCGGCCCGCTCCGACCCGGACTCGCCCTATCGCGACTGGTACGTCTGGTCGAAAGAGCGCCCCGCGAGCGCCGACGAGGGCATGGTTTTCCCCGGCGTGCAGGAGACCACCTGGACCTACGATGCGAAGGCCAAGGCGTGGTATTTCCACCGCTTCTTCAACTTTCAGCCTGATCTCAACACCGCCAATCCCGAGGTGCTGGCCGAGATCCTCAAGATCATGGGTTTCTGGATCCAGCTGGGCGTCTCCGGCTTCCGCATGGATGCCGTGCCGTTCGTCATCGCCGAGAAGGGGGCCGATGTCGGCGGCAAGCCCCGCGAGCAGTTCGAGATGCTGCGCGACCTGCGCGAGTTCCTGCAATGGCGGCAGGGCGACGCCATCATCCTGGCCGAGGCCAACATCCTGCCGAACCAGGACATGGATTATTTCGGCGACGACGCCGACCGCATGCACATGATGTTCAACTTCCAGGTCAATCAGGCGACCTTCTACGCCCTTGCGGCCCATGATGCGCGCCCGCTCGTCAAGGCGATCGAGCGGACGAAGCCGCGGCCGCTCTCCTGCCAATGGGGCATCTTCCTGCGGAACCACGACGAGCTGGACCTGGGACGCCTGACGGGCAAGCAGCGTCAGAGCGTGTTCGACGCCTTCGGGCCCGAGAAGGGGATGCAGCTCTACGACCGCGGCATCCGCCGCCGCTTCGCACCGATGCTGGCCGGCGATCCCCGCCGTATCCGGCTGGCCTATTCGCTGATGTTCACCCTGCCGGGGACGCCGGTGCTGCGTTACGGCGACGAGATCGGCATGGGCGACGAGCTCGCGCTCAAGGAGCGGGACTGCGCTCGCACGCCGATGCAGTGGACCAGCGAGTATCAGGGCGGCTTCTCCACGGCCGACCGCACGGTGATTCCGCTGATCGACCACGGGCCCTACGGCTACGCGCACGTGAACGTCGCCGACCAGCGCCACGAGGCCGACTCGCTGCTCAACTGGATGCAGAGCATGATCCGTCAGCGCAAGGAGGCGCCGGAGATCGGCTGGGGCGACGTGGTCCCGATGGAGACCGGGCGTCCCTCGGTGCTGGCGCTCCGCTACGACTGGCGCGGCAACGCCATCCTGTGTGTCCACAATCTGGCGCCGGAGCCCGTCGAGGTCGCCATGGCATCCGGCGTGGAGGATCCCGAGCACGACATCCTCGTCGATGTGCTGACCGGCAGCCGCAGCGAGGTCGGCGAAGACGGACGGCACTGCCTGTTCCTGGAAGGCTACGGCTACCACTGGTTCCGGGTCGGGGGCCTCGACGCGCTGTTGAAGCGGCGGCCGGCGTGAGGAAAACCGGTGCCCGGCTCGCCCTCGGCCGGCGAAGACGGTAGGACACGCCCGAGCAAGGTGTAGCATGGCCCGGACGAAGCATTATCCCTCGGACGCGACGATCGCCGACATCCTGCCGGATCTCGCCGACGCTGAAGACTACCTGCGCGAAGTGCTGGTCACCATGAGGCTGTGCCAGAAGCATTACGGCGACGCCTCGGTGCGGATCGGCGTGACCGGCCGGTCGCCGACGCCGTCCTACCGGATCGACCGGCCGGACGAGACGGCGCGGGACGACGGTGCCGTCGAGGCGGGCAGGACCCTGTTCGGAGCCTATGGCGGCCGGTCCCACGACCGGTTCACGCAGGTCAACACCGCGGAGACCCGCTGGAGCTCGCGGGCGCTCGGCATGGCGGAGATGCTGGCGCTTCACGACGGCCTGCGCCGCCCCAGGGGCGACGCGGCCTGAGCGTGCCGCACAGGGTGCCGCCCACCGGCGTTCTGCGCTAGACTGCGGCCGAGGGCGTCCGGAGCGGCGCTGCCTACACGCGGGACGACATGCCAGGTACGCCACGCGCCGGGATCATCCCGGTCACACCCTTCCAGCAGAACTGCACCCTGATCTGGGACGACACGACCAAGGTCGGCGCCGTGGTGGATCCCGGCGGCGATCTCGATCGGATCGAGGCGGCCATCCGCGAGCAGGGCGTCACCGTCGAGAAGATCCTGCTGACCCACGGTCATGTCGACCACGCCGCCGGCGCCGACGAGCTGCGCGAGCGCCTCGGCGTTCCGATCGAAGGGCCGCACCAGGCGGACAAGTTCCTGCTGGATTCCCTGCCCGAGACCGCCGCCAATTACGGCCTCGGCGCGGCCCGGCCCGTCACGCCCGACCGCTGGCTCGACGAGGGCGATGCCGTGACGGTCGGCGGTCTCGGCTTCGACATCCTTCACTGTCCCGGGCACTCGCCCGGCAGCGTCGTGTTCGTGAGCCGGGACGCGCGGTTCGCCCTGGTCGGCGACGTGGTGTTCAAGGGCTCGGTCGGCCGCACCGACCTGCCGGGCGGCAACCACGAGCAGCTGATCCGGGCCATCAAGGACAAGGTCCTGCCGCTTGGCGACGACATCGCCTTCATCCCGGGCCATGGCCCGACGAGCACGCTCGGCGAGGAGCGTGTCTCAAATCCTTTCCTGCAGGACTGACCGACATCATGGACAAGCGCCGCATCGGCCGCTCCGACCTGACGGTCGCGCCGTTCTGCCTGGGCGGCAACGTCTTCGGCTGGACCGCCGACGAGGCGACCGCCTTCGCGATCCTCGACCGGTTCGTGGAGAGCGGCTTCGATTTCATCGACACCGCCGACGTCTATTCGCGCTGGGCCCCCGGCCATGTCGGCGGGGAATCCGAGACGGTGATCGGACGGTGGCTGGCCAGCCGTCCGGGCGTCCGGGACAGGATCGTGCTGGCGACCAAGGTCGGGATGGACATGGGCGAGGCCGGCAAGGGTCTCTCGGCGGCCCATATCGAGCGGGCCTGCGAGGCCTCGCTGCGGCGGCTGCGGATCGACCGGATCGACCTCTACCAGTCCCATGTCGACGATACCGACGTGGCCCTGGACGAGACCCTGCGGGCCCATGAGCGCCTGATCGCGGCGGGCAAGGTCCGCGCGATCGGCGCCTCGAACTACAGCGCGGCGCGGCTCAAGGAGGCACTGACGATCGCCGCCTCCGCGGGGCTGCCCCGCTACGAATGCCTCCAGCCGGATTACAGCCTCGCCCAGCGCGGCTACGAGGCCGAGCTGGAGCCGCTCTGCCGGGCCGAACAGATCGGCGTCATCGGCTACTTCTCGCTGGCCGCGGGCTTCCTCACCGGCAAGTACCGCAGCGCCCAGGACGCGACGGGACGGGCCCGTGAGAACCGCGTCGCTAAGTACCTCAACCCGCGCGGTCTCGCGCTGCTGAACGTGCTCGATTCGGTCGCGCAGACGCACGGTGCCAGCCCGGCCCAGGTGGCGCTTGCCTGGATCATCGCCCGCCCCGGCATCACGGCGCCCATCGCCAGCGCGACCTCGGTGGCGCAACTCGACGAGCTCCTCGGCGCCGTCCGGCTGACCCTTTCGCCGGAGGCGATCGGCCGCCTCGACACGGCGAGCGCGGGCGGCATCGAGGGCTAACGCGGCGTTAAGCGGCGAGCGTCACAAAAGCTTCGGGACGGGCCCGCCGCGGGCCCGTAAAATCGTGCAATCTCAACGCGGAACCCCTATATCAGGCGGATCAAGCGAGAGTTCAGGCGCGGGCACCCGACGGCGCATCTGCCACCGACGCGATCAGGCCCGCCTGCCCGAGGAAGTTCATGGCCGACACCCCCCAGACCGAGCCTGCCGATTACGGCGCGGAATCCATCCGCGTGCTGAAGGGCCTCGACGCCGTCCGCAAGCGGCCCGGCATGTATATCGGCGATACCGATGACGGCTCCGGCCTCCACCACATGGTCTACGAGGTCGTGGACAACGCCATCGACGAGGCGCTGGCAGGCCATGCCGATCTCGTCACCGTCACCCTCAACGCCGACGGATCCTGCACCGTCTCCGATAACGGGCGCGGCATCCCGGTGGACATCCACAAGGAGGAGGGTGTCTCGGCGGCCGAGGTCATCATGACCCAGCTGCACGCCGGCGGTAAGTTCGACCAGAATTCCTACAAGGTTTCCGGCGGCCTGCACGGCGTCGGCGTGTCGGTGGTGAATGCCCTGTCGTCGTGGCTTCGCCTGCGCATCTGGCGCAACGACAAAGAGCACGCGATGGAGTTCCGCCACGGCGACGCCGTGGCGCCCCTGGAGGTCGTCGGGCCCGGCAACGGTCGGCGCGGGACGGAAGTCAGCTTCCTGCCCT
The DNA here is from genome assembly GCF_040545035.1 of Methylobacterium sp. 1973. NCBI lineage: Bacteria > Pseudomonadati > Pseudomonadota > Alphaproteobacteria > Hyphomicrobiales > Methylobacteriaceae > Methylobacterium > Methylobacterium sp. 1973. Next base: position 96,998 of record NZ_JBEPLA010000003.1, on the reverse strand, counting down.
CCACCGAAACCTTCACGATGATCGAGTTCGATTACGGGACGCTGGAAAAGCGCCTGCGTGAACTCGCCTTCCTCAATTCCGGCGTGCGGATCGTCCTGACCGATGCCCGCCATGCCGAGAAGAAGCGCGAGGAGCTGTACTACGAAGGCGGCATCGAGGCCTTCGTCCGGTATCTCGACCGCTCCCGCAAGCCGATCGACGGCATGACCAGCCCGGTGGTCGTCAGTTCCGAGCGCGACGGGATCCGCGTCGAGGTCGCGTTCTGGTGGAACGACTCGTTCAACGAGACCGTGCTGCCCTTCACCAACAACATCCCGCAGCGGGATGGCGGCACCCATATGGCCGGCTTCCGGGCGGCCCTGACCCGGCAGGTCACCGGCTATGCCGAATCCAGCGGCATCGCCAAGAAGGAGAAGGTGTCGCTCACCGGCGAGGATTGTCGCGAGGGCCTCACCGCCGTCATCTCCGTGCAGGTGCCGGACCCGAAATTCTCGTCGCAGACCAAGGACAAGCTCGTCTCGTCCGAGGTCCGGCCCGCGGTCGAGAACGTCCTCAACGAAGGCCTGTCGACCTGGCTCGAGGAGAATCCGAGCCAGGCGCGGTCGGTCATGGCCAAGGTGGTCCTGGCGGCCTCGGCGCGCGAGGCCGCCCGCAAGGCCCGCGAGACCGTGACCCGCAAGGGCGCCCTCGACATCGCCTCGCTGCCCGGCAAGCTCGCCGATTGCCAGGAGCGCGACCCGACGAAGTGCGAGATCCTTCTGGTTGAGGGTGATTCCGCCGGCGGCTCGGCCAAGCAGGGCCGCGACCGGACCTTCCAGGCGGTGCTGCCGCTGCGCGGCAAGATCCTGAACGTCGAGCGCGTCCGTGCCGACCGGATGCTGTCCTCGGCCGAGATCGGCACGCTGATCACGGCGCTCGGCGCCGGGATCGGGCGCTCCTCGACCGACCGCGAGGGCTTCAACCCGGAGAAGCTCCGCTACCACCGCATCATCATCATGACCGATGCGGACGTGGACGGCTCGCACATCCGGACGCTGCTTCTGACCTTCTTCTTCCGGCAGATGCCGGAATTGATCGACCGCGGCCATCTCTACATCGCGCAACCGCCGCTCTACAAAGCGGAGCGCGGCCGGAAGGCGATCTACCTGAAGGATGAGCGCGCCCTTGAGGATTACCTGATCGACCAGGGGACCGACGGGGCGATCCTGCGCCTCTCCACCGGTGCGGAATTCGCCGGGCCTCAGCTCAAGAGCCTCGTCGAGGAGGCGCGGACCTTCCGCAACATCCTGCAGGGCCTGCACACGCGTTACGACCGCGCCGTGGTCGAGCAGGCGGTGCTGGCCGGCGCCTTCGACCCCGAGGCGGCCTCGCGGACCGGCGAGGCCGAGGTGCTGGCCGACCTGACCGCCCGCCGGCTCGACGCCATCGCGGACGAGATCGAGCGCGGCTGGCAGGGCGAATCCTTCGAGGGCGGCTATCGCCTCAGCCGGACGCTGCGCGGCGTCCGGCAGGTGGCGACCCTGGATCTCGGCCTGATCACCTCGCAGGAAGCCCGGCGCCTGTCCGAGCGGGCCGACGCCTTCCGGGAAATCTATGGCGAACCCGCCACCCTGATGCGTAAGTCCGACGAGACCGTGCTGCACGGGCCCGTCGCGCTGTTCGAGGCGGTGATGGCGTTTGGCCGGAAAGGCCTGCAGCTCCAGCGCTACAAGGGCCTCGGTGAGATGACCGCCCAGCAGCTCTGGGAGACCACCCTGGATCGCGACGTGCGCTCCTTGCTGCAGGTCAAGGTAAAGGACGTGACCGACGCCGACGACCTGTTCGTGAAGCTGATGGGCGATGTGGTGGAGCCGCGGCGCGAGTTCATTCAGGAAAACGCCCTCAGCGTCGCCAATCTGGACGTCTAGGGCTCAGCCTGTGTGATGGCGCGGTACAGCACGGTCCGGCCTCTGCCGGGCCGGGAGGCGCGCGCACGTGGTGGGCAGCGCCGGCGCATCCTGCCCGTCGCGTGCTGATCGGGGCCGTGTGAGTCCCCAGTGAAGCGCATCGCAGAGCGTGCCGGGTCGGCAAGGCGCGGCTTCTCCAGCCCGGCGCGAAAGGTGCGGGCGAGGGCGGCGCAGATCGTCAGCGGATGGGCGGCTCCGGAAGGCGCATCAGGGGCTCGCCGACGCGCAGACGCGACCCCACGGAGAGTTCCGGACAGAGCGTGAAGCCCGGCGGTGCCAGCACCACGATGGTGGAGCCGTGCTCGAACCAGCCCATCTCCGCGCCCTTCGCCAGATGCGCGGCGCTGGGCAAGGTCCGCCCCCCGGTCTCGCGCAGGGCAAGCCCTTCGGGCAAGAAGCCGAGGCGTAAGCCCGCCACGAGGATGGCCGCCACGGGCACCAGGGTCACGGCATGGCCGCCTTCCGCGAGGCGCAGGCGCAGGATCGCGCGCTCGTTCCGGCAGAACAGCGCCTCGACACGCTTCAACGCGATCGGATTCACGTTCCAGGTATCGCCCCAGATGTGCCGGACCGACTCGACGCGCAGATCGTGCGGCGCGTGAAACCGATGGTACATCCCGGCCGTCAGCCGCAGGGTGGCATAACAGCCGCCTTCATGGGCGCGCGCCAGCGTGACGTCGCCGCCGAGCAAATCGGCGAGCGGATAGGACAGGCCCTTGATCTGAAACAGGCGTCCCGCTTCGATGCGGCCATGGGCGCCCAGGATCGCGTCGCTGGGGCTGGTGAGCACTGCGGGATCGGGGGCAACCGGCCGGGCGCCCGGGCGTAGGGCGCGCACGAAGGCGGCGTGAAGGCTGGGAAAGCGCGTCTCCTCGGCGTCGCGGAGATCGACGTCGCAGAACAACCGCCACGTCGCGATCGAGAGGTCGCGCACCAGGGGCTGTTCGATCCGGCTGAACCGGCCCATGAACCGGGTGGCGAACCGGCGCGGAAGGCGGTTCGTCAAAAGGAAATTGAGATCCTCCTGCGCGCCGACCCGCGCCAGGACCGCCCGCAACCGGGATCGGGCAACCGTCATCATGCCGTGAACCGTCTCCGATAGGGCGCGGGGCGATGTCCGCGCTCCTCATCACCCTGTCCGCCACCGCCGCTGCCGCGGTTCTCGCCCTGCCGCGCGCGGCAGAGCGCCTGCAATTGTCGCGGGCGAAGCACCGTTCGCTCACCGGCCATGCCCGCATGGCCCGGCGCGTCGCCGGGCTGATCCCGCACTACGCTTATTCGGAGCGCGCCTTCTTCCGGTCGGACGAACCGGACGAAGCGGTGGCCCTGCGCCGCGAGGCGGGTTTCGCCGGGCTCTCCGACCGGTTCCGGACACGCTTCGCCCGGACGCGGGCCGAGACCGAGGCGGTGCGCGACGGCCTCTCGGATCTGCAGTTCACCGGGCTGTACCGGGTGCCGTTCCAGTATGCCCGCCACGTGCGCGCGCATCTGGGGACAGGCGCCTTCGCGGCGTCGGCCGCGGGCGTGACCGTCACGGATCTCGACGGCAACGTCTTCTACGACCTCGCCGGCTCCTACGGCGTGAATCTGTTCGGCGTCGATTTCTACCGCGCCTGTCTGGAGGAGGGCGCCACCCGCGTCGCGGCGCTCGGCCCCGTCCTCGGGCCGCTGCACTCGGTCGTCTCCGGCAACGTCGCGCGGCTGAAGGCGATCTCGGGACTCGACGAAGTCTCGTTCCACATGTCGGGCACCGAGGCGGTGATGCAGGCGGTCCGGCTCGCCCGCTACCACACCGGCCGCCGCCGGATTGTGCGGCTCTGCGGCGCCTATCACGGCTGGTGGGGCGAGGTGCAGCCGGGCATCGGCAACCCGGTCCCGACCCGCGACACGCTCACCCTGGCCGACATGTCGGAGCGGACGCTGCGGGTGCTCGCCACCCGCCGCGACGTCGCCTGCGTTCTGGTCAACCCGCTCCAGGCCCTGCATCCGAATGCCGGCGCGCCGGCCGATTCCGCGCTGGTGGACAGCGGTCGCAGGGCGTCCTTCGACCGCGCCGCCTTCACCAAGTGGCTTCACGACCTGCGGGCGGTGTGCAGCGCCCGAGGGATCGTGCTGATCCTCGACGAGGTCTTCCTCGGCTTCCGCCTCGCCCGCGGCGGCGCGCAGGAGTATTTCGGCGTGCGTGCCGACATGGTCACCTACGGCAAGACGCTCGGTGGCGGGCTGCCCGTCGGCGTCCTGTGCGGGCGCGCCGACCTGATGCGCCGCTACCGGGACGATCGTCCGGTCGACATCTGCTTCGCCCGCGGGACCTTCAATGCCCATCCCTACGTGATGGGCGCCATGGGCGCGTTCCTCGAGCGGCTGGACACCCCAGCGGTCGCTGCCCTCTATGCCGACCTCGACGCGACCTGGGACGGGCGGGCGCGGCGCCTCAACGCCCTGCTGGCGGACGCCGACCTGCCGGTGCGGGTCGCCAACATGTCGACGGTGTGGACGGTCCTGTACACCAAGCCGTCGCGCTACAACTGGATGCTGCAATTCTACCTGCGCGCGGAGGGATTGGCCCTGTCATGGGTCGGGACCGGCCGGTTGATCTTCAGCCTCGCCTACGACGACGCGGCCTTCGACGCCGTGGCGACGCGCTTCGTGGCGGCGGCGCAGGCGATGCGGTCGGATGGGTGGTGGGAAGGTGGCGCCCCCAGCGACAAGGCGATCCGCCGGTCGATCCTGCGGGAGGTCGCGGCGGTGCGCCTGGGCAGGCTCGGCACCCGGCTGGGCCTGCCCGCCCCGGATCACGACTGATCCGGGGCGCCGAGCCGCGCGCTCGGCGCGGGATCCAGCCTTAGGCGCCGCGCTCGTGCGGCTCCTGCTCCTCGACCAGTTCACCGTGCAGCAGCGCGAGCGGCGCCTTGTAGTAAAGCTTGATGTCGTGGAACGGGTCCGTAAGGATCTTGGCGACCCAGACGAGACCGGTCTGCACGTCGCGCTGGACGAAGAGTTGCACCATCCGGAACAGCAGCCCGGCCAGCGCCAGCCACAGCCAGATCCAGCCCACGTTGCGGATCAGGTCCGCGGTGGTCTGGTGCGGTGAGATCAATCCGAACAGGCTCGGGTCGAAATAGAGCGGCAGAGGCGACAGGGCCCAGATCGCCAGGAGTACGACCTTGCGTTGCAGGTTGTAGCCGACCTTGATCTCTTCCTTGTGCTCGTGCGTCGCGTCGTTGATGTGGTCGTAGCCCTTCGGCTCGAAGAAGAGGTGGCCGGCCTGCCGGGAGGTCATCGCCACGAGCCAACCGATCAACGCCGCCGTGGCCGGATCCTTGAACGCGAGGGCATAGGCGACCAGAAAACTGATCGCGCTGACGACGTGCAGGCTCTGGTTGATGCGGTTGTGGTGGTAGTATCGATGATCGTCCCAGCGCTGCACGCGCAGCGCGTCCAGAAAACTCGCCATGGTGTTCGTCCCCGCTCGGATTTGGGTGGGCTGGTCGGAGGTGAGGCGCCCTCAGGCGTCGCGCTTGCGCAGGCGGAGGAGGGAGAAGTGGCCGAGGGGCGGGAGCGCCCTGCGCTCGACGATCTCCACGGGTGCAGTCACGGCCCAGGCGGCATAGCGCTCCCAGGCGAACTCGGTCCGCCAGCCGAGGCGGCTGGTCACCGGCGCGAGGGCGTGCTCGACGACGCGCCGAAGGCCCGACTCGGCACCGATCCGGGTGGTGATCACGATCTCGCCGCCGGGGCGGAGCACCCGGGCGAACTCGTCCAGCGCCGCCTCGGGATTGGGCACCGCCGTGACGACGTACTGCGCCACTACCACGTCGAAGGACGCGTCGGCGAAGTCGAGATGCTCGGCGTCCATCACGGCGAGACGCTCGACATTGCGCAGGCGCAGCCGCGCCACCCGTTGGCGCGCCTTCTCCAGCATGGGGGCCGAGATATCGATCCCGACGATGCTGCGGGCGTGCCGGTAGGCGGGCAGGGACAGACCCGTTCCGACCCCGACCTCCAGGATCCGGCCGCCGATCCGTTCCGCGGCCGCCGCCGCCAGGGTCCGGCCCTGTGCGAAGACGGGCCCGAAGACCAGATCGTAGACCGGCGCCCAACGGCCATAGGCCTTGGCGACTCCGTCGCGGTCGAGATCGGGACCGAGCGTCGCCGGACGCGAGGAACCGGTATCGTGCATTCCGATGGCCATGAGCATCCTGTCTCGATGTCGGCAAGGTCGGCGCAGGGGCGGTCTTGGTCGGACCGCCGGTGTTGCGGATTTCGGTCGTGCGTTCGGGATCGAATTCGTGTCAGCGCGGGTTCGGACCGGCTGCTCCGCAGGCGGAGGATGCGCGACCGCCTGCGCCCTGGCCCGATCGACCGCAAGCTTTGCGAGACAGCATCGGCCGATCAGGAGGAGCGCAAATGCGGGTGGCGGACTCTTGGTTCATGCCGAGCCACACCGACAATCATCGACCCCACGCCGCCCCTCCGCAGAAGTCTTTCCGCCGGCAAAGCTATGTCCGTCGTTTGACGGCGTTGTGACAGTATCATCAACGGCGCGAGCCAATCCTAATTTCGTTGGCAAAATAGCGATGATCCAGACGGAACATCTTCGACCGACGCCAGGAATGCGATCCGCCCAATGCCTGTTCTTTGAACCGTGGCTCGCGCCTCTCAAGCGGTGGCTACGCCTGAAAACGCGGCATTCACGATGCCGCCAACCCGCAGCCACCGCGCTCTCGTCGGAGATCCGCGGATGCGCAATGATTTGAGGGCGAGAAAGGTGAAGGTCGCCCCTTCGACATCTTCTCGCCCTCTTATCGACCAGATGTGGCCCGGTATCGCCAGCAGGACAGGGCGCGAGGACGCGCCGAAGGAGTGTTTCGCGTGATCGAGAATTTGCGGCGTCAGACCATCGCGGTCGCGGCCTTTGCCGGGATCGCCCTCAGCGCCGGGCAGGTGCAGGCTGCGCAGTGCGGCAACACAGCGGCCGGGTTCGATGCGTGGAAGCGGCAGTTTGCCGAGGAGGCGCGCGGCCGGGCCAGCGCTGCCAGCCTCGCGGCATTGCAGAACACCACCTATTCCACCGCCACGATCTCGGCGGATCGCGGACAGCACAGCTTCAAGCTGTCGCTTGAGCAATTCCTCGCCAAGCGCGGCGGCCCGACCATCGTGTCCCGCGGACGCGCCCTGAAGCGGCAGAACGCTGCCCTCTTCGAGTCCATCGAGCAGCGTTACGGCGTCCCGCCGGGACCGCTCCTAGCGATCTGGGGCATGGAGACCGGCTTCGGCGCCGTGCGCGGCAACGTCAATACGCTCTCGGCGGTGGCGACGCTCGCCTATGATTGCCGCCGCTCCGAATACTTCACGGATCAGCTCTACGCCGCCTTGACCCTCGTCGATCGCGGCCTGCTCACCCCGAGCACCCGCGGCGCGGCGCATGGCGAGGTCGGCCACACGCAGTTCCTGCCGAAGAACGTGCTCACCTACGGCACCGGCGACCTCAACAATGTCGGGGCGGCCCTGTCGTCGACCGCGAACTTCCTCAAGGCCCATGGCTGGCGGGCCGGCGCCGGCTACCAGCCCGGCGAGCCGAACTTCGCGGCGATCCAGGGCTGGAACGCGGCCCCGGTCTACGAGAAGGCGATCGCGCTGCTCGGGCGTCAAATCGACAACGACTAGCAGTCTATCGCACATAGATCCGTGTCTTAGAGACACGAACACTGGTGGCGGTGCGCCTGAAAATGGTCTCGATCGATCCAAGATCGACCATCGCATCGCCGCAGAAAAGCCGGCCCGACCCCGCTGTTTCGCTTTGAGCGGGGCCGGTCCGCCCGCGGCGATTCCTCACCCTGTGGTGGAAGGCTGCCGCCGGTCTGCCCCGTCTCGCGACGAGGAGCATGGGCAACCGCATGGCTGTCGAATCCGTGCCGCTGGACGGCCTCAAATCCCAGACTGCGCGCGGCGCCTGGCTGGCGCCCCTTTCGGTGCTCACCGGCGTGGTAGCCCTCGCTGCCCTCGGAGGCAGCGTCCTGCACCGCGCCCCGGATCCGGCCGCCGAGATCGAGATCGCCCGAACGGAGGCGTCGACCGAAAGATCGGATGCCGCTGAGACGGCGGCGGCCACCGTCGTCGAATCGGAAACGGTGGGATCGCCTGATCCGTGGCGGGAAGCCGCCGGCGGAAAGCTGTCGCGCTGGGCTTGGACCCAGATCGCGCCGCCCGCTTTGACACCAGAACCCGTGCCGGAGCCCGGCGCCGAGACCGAACCGAAAGCCGCGGAGCCGCCGCAGGCCGCGATGGTCGTCCCGCTTCCGATTCCGCGGCCGCCCGAATTCCGTGCGCCGGCCGGAACCGGCTTCGCGCGTCGGTCCGACCGGCGCATGGCGCGCCGCGACGTCCCGCCTGTGGCGCAGCCCGCTCCCCAGACCGACGAGCGGTCCTTCCTCGAGAAGCTCTTCGGCATCGAGCGCGGACCGGCTCTCGCCTACGCCGCTCTGGAGAGCAAGCCTGCGGACGTGGCGCCACAACGGCGCATCTCGCCGCCGCTGGCGCTGTCCCCGGCGCCGAGCCCGACGGGCGGAGTGGCCGTCTACAACATCGCCGCCAAGACCGTGACGCTGCCGAACGGCGAGCGTCTTGAGGCCCATTCGGGTCTCGGGGAGGGGCTGGACGATCCCCGCCTCGTCAATGTGCGGATGCGCGGGCCGACGCCGCCTGGAACCTACGATCTCACCGAGCGCGAGCGGCCGTTCCACGGGGTTCGGGCTATCCGGCTCACGCCGGTGGGCGGCAACGAGGCGGTCTATGGCCGTGTCGGCCTTCTGGCGCACACTTACATGCTGGGGCCGCGCGGTGATTCGAACGGCTGCGTGTCGTTCCGCGACTACGAGCGGTTCCTTCAGGCCTTCCTGCGCGGCGAGGTGCAGCGCCTCGTCGTGGTCAGCGGCACGCAGGATCCGCTCCCGAGCCTCGCCGCCGGTACGGTCACGACCCGGATGGCCCGCAACGGCGGTTGAGCCCGCCCCGCGACCTGAGCCGGCGGCGCGCCGCGCATCGCGCCTTGAACCGGCCGGTCGTGCCGTCCGAGGTCACGGACCGAGAGGCCGGCCCGCTCATCGATGCGATGGGCAGCGTCCGCAAGCTGGAATCCTCCGGCCCGTTCGGACCGCGCACATGGAGACCCTCGTCGCCGGTACCGTCTGCCACCGGATCGGGAGAGACCGGTGGGTCACCGGCGTCCAGACCGCCAAGGCGCCCGAAAGGCTCGCCACCGAGCTGCGACGCGCCACCCGGATGGACGGCGACTGAACCGACTTGACGACGCCAGGGCGCGTCATGCCGCACTGAACCGACGGCCGACCGTCGCGCAGCATCAGCCGTTGCCAGTCCATCCGATAACGTCGATCGCGGATCCGGACGCACGATCCCGGACAGTCTATCGGCGGCGCCCGATCGTGCTGGCCTGTCATACCGCGGTTGGTCGTCAACCTTCGATGCTTGCATCCGGGCCTGACAGGCAGACGGTGAATGCAACCCCTGCAGCGATTGTCCTTTCGAGCGTCGTCCTCTAAGAGGCCGACATCAATCTGCTGAGCTAAGCCAGCCAGCGTCTTTCCTCCCCCTCGGCGATCGCGTTTGTGCGCGTTCGAGGTCTTGGACCGAAGATTACGGCTCCGGCCGGATCGAGCGTCCGAGTGGCAGGAGACACGCGCGTCGCATCGGTACGTTCCGTCGCCTCGCGATCTGCGCGGGCACCGGAATTTCGCACCGCTGCGGACACGCGCCGTACCGTCGTGTCGGGTCGATCGAGACCGCCGGCACGCCGCCACGGCAACGGGGAAACGATCCGGAAGGCCTGACGAGCGGGACTCTCGCTCGTCGTATCGAGTGTCTTCCGTACGCGGATCGGCCGATCGGGCCTGTCCGGTACGCAAAAAGCGGGATCTGCCCATGCGTGGCGACGACGAGACTCACGACCTGCGTAACCGCCGTGCCTCGGCCGCGCTGCCTCTCAGCCGGCGTCAGATCCTTGGAACGGCCGCGACGGGCCTGGCCGTGGCCGCGCTGCCGGGCTCGCCGGTCCTGGCCGACGGTGCCGACGGCACGGTCGACGTGCTGCTGATCGGCGGCGGGATCATGAGCGCGACCCTCGGCATCTGGTTGAATGCGCTGGAGCCGGATTGGTCGATCCAGATGGTCGAGCGGCTCGATCAGGTCGCCCTGGAGAGCTCCAACGGCTGGAACAATGCCGGCACCGGACACTCGGCCCTGGCGGAGCTGAACTATACGCCCGAGAGCAAGACGGGACAGATCGAGATCGCCAAGGCGGTCGAGATCAACGAAGCTTTCCAGGTCACCCGTCAGTTCCTGGCGCATCAGGTCAGGACCGGCGTGATGAAGGATCCGCACACCTTCATCAACTATACGCCGCACATGAGCTTCGTCTGGGGCGACGACAACATCGCGTATCTGAAGAAGCGCTGGGAGGCTCTCAAGGCGAGCCCGCTCTTCGCCGGCATGGCGTATTCGGAGGATCCGGAGCAGCTCCGCAAATGGGTGCCCCTGATGATGGAGGGGCGCGACCCGAAGCAGAGGGTCGCCGCGACGTGGTCGCCGCTGGGCACCGACTGCGAGTGGGGTGAGGTGACCCGTCAATACGTCGCCCATCTGCAGAAGCAGCCGAGCTTCAAGCTCCGGCTGTCGACCGAAGTCGAGACCATCGCGAAGAATGCCGACGGCTCGTGGCGTGTGACCGCGAAGAACCTCAAGGACGGCACGCGCCGGACGGTCGACGCTAAGTTCGTCTTCATCGGCGCAGGCGGCGGCGCCCTGCACCTCCTGCAGAAATCCGGCATTCCGGAGGGTGACGATTACGCCGGCTTCCCCGTGGGCGGCTCGTTCCTGATCAACGACAATCCCGACGTCGCCATGCTCCACCTCGCCAAGGCTTACGGCAAGGCGTCCGTGGGCTCGCCGCCCATGTCGGTGCCCCATCTCGACACCCGCATGCTCGGCGGCAAGCGCGTGATCCTGTTCGGGCCCTTCGCGACCTTCTCGACCAAGTTCCTGAAGGAAGGCTCCTATTTCGATCTCCTCAGCTCCACCACCACCAGCAATCTCTGGCCGATGATGAAGGTCGGCGTCGACGAATTCCCGCTGGTCGAGTACCTCGCCGGACAGCTCATGCTGTCGGACGACGACCGGATCGCGGCGCTCCGCGCGTACTTCCCGAACGCCAAAAAGGCGGAGTGGCGTCTCTGGCAGGCGGGCCAGCGCGTCCAGATCATCAAGCGCGACGCGAACAAGGGCGGCGTCCTGAAGCTCGGAACGGAGATCGTCAACGCCAAGGACGGCAGCATCGCGGCCCTGCTCGGGGCCTCGCCCGGGGCCTCGACGGCGGCGCCGATCATGCTGCAGGTGCTGGAGAAGGTGTTCGCCCAGAAGGTCGCCACGCCGGAATGGCAGGCCAAGATCCGGGCGATTGTCCCCAGCTACGGCACGAGGCTCAACGACGATCCCGAGCGCGTCGCCCAGGAATGGGCCGAGACCAGCGCACAGCTCCAGCTGCCGACGCCGCCGCAGATCGACCGGGCCTTGCTGAAACCGGTCCCGACCGGAAGCACCGTGCTCAACAGCAGTGCCACGCCGGTGAAGGAGCCGGTCCACGACCTCGCGCCGTAGGACCGGTTCGGCGTGCGCGACTGCGCGCACGCCTGCCAGGGTGGTGGCCGGATCCGCCGCTCAGAGGCCGAGCCGGCCCACCGCCGGCAGCTTGATCCCGGGTCGCCGCAGGTCGATCCCCGCGACGCCTCCGAGCAGGTTCAGCTCGAATCCCTCGACCCAGCCGAGGGTCACTCCGGCATAGCCGCCGAGATTGACGCGGATTCCGGTCTGGGAGGGCGTCAGGCCGGCCCAGCGCCCGTCGTAGGGGAAATCCTTGCCGATCGCCGTCGTCGGCAGGCTGGCGCGGATCTCCGGCACCGCTGCCATCACGGCGGCCACGAAGGTGTTCGAGTTGGGCCCGGGCCAGACGACATAGTCGCCGGGCCGGCTGTAGCGGTACTCGGCCACAGCCCTGCGGATCCGCGGGAGCATCGCCTCCGCCTCCGGCCCGTCCGCCGCGAACACGACCGACGGCGGATTTCCGAACCAGCGCCCGTCCGGCACGAACCGGTCGACCCAGATCGGCTGGCCCCAGGCCGTGTAGTCGAACCGGCTGAAGGCGGGGGCGTCGCGGTCCTTGATGACGATCCAGCTATGCGTGGCCACGATGCCGCGCCAGCTCACGGTCCGCGCCGAGAAGATGCGCAGCACGGCGCCGGGATGCGCATCCGCGCGTGGCAGCAGACCGACGCTGGACCGATCCGCGAGACGCCAGTCGCCATTCGCCCGCGTCGCGTAGAGCACGGCCGATGCCGCCACGGGCAGGACGAAGAGCACGGCGAGCGCGAGGAGGACGATCCTGAAGCAGGTCACGAACGAGGGAGCTCCGGGTGATGGGCCGGCCGGATGAAGGCTGCGCGTGCCCCGACGTATGCCGCCAGTGGAACGCGGCCGCGCGGATCGCTTCGCACCGTCGCTCTCAACCAGCGGCGGCGAGCGCGTCGAGCAGAAGCGTCGCGGCGAGGAGATCCGCGCAGCCACCCGGGCTGAGGCGCGTCGCCACGAAGGCGCGGTGGATCGCAGCCGCCCGGTCCCGCCAGCCCGGCGCCGCGATTCCACCGTCCGCGAGAAAGTCCGCCGCCGCCGCCTGCGCCCATCCGAGGCCGTCGGGTCCCCCGCGATGGAGAAGATTGGTATCGTCGACCACCGCCAGCAGCGCGAAGAAGCAGTGCACGCGCGCCGCCTCAGGCTCGCCCGGCCGGCAAACGCGCCCGGCGCGCAGCGCCGGCAGGCCGACCGTACGGATCGTCGGGAAGCCGGCCGCCGCCTCGGCGCTGGCACCGCCGACTCCGAAGCGGCGCACCGCCCGTCCGCCATGGCTCACCGGCGAGACAGGGGCCCCGGCGATCGCCGCTCCCCACAGATGCCCGACGCGTTCGGCCCGCGCCTCGGCGGAGCCGCGCCCCGTGTCCGGCGTGCCGGCCGCCGCGCAGATCAGACCGAGGGAGAAGATGGCGCCGCGATGCGCGTTGACGCCGCCGGTGGCCCGCATCATCGCGGCCTCGGCCCGCAGCCCGATCCCGCGGAGTTCCGCCATCTCCGCCCCTCGGCTGCCCGCCGAGACCAGATCGGCGAAGAACGGCCGGATCGCCACGGCGCTCCGGTGGAGGGTGTCGGCATCCATGTCGTCGTGGCTGCCGGAATCCACCAGGCTGACGAGGCCGGGCTTCGGCCAGGTCTCCAGTTCCTCGATCAGAGCCGCATGGGCGAGGTCGGCGACGCGCTCGGCCCAGGGGGGCTGGGCGCGTTTGGCATCGGACGTCGCGGCAGCGAGGTTCTGATGAGCGTGCAGGAGCGGACCTCCCCGAGGCGTGCGCCGACATGGCCGGACGGAACTGGGCCGGCCCAACCTATACGGGAAGAAACGGCGCGTGCATGCGTCGGTAACAGACCCAGTCTGCTTGGGCGTCTCCGGCCTGGAGATCCTTCGGAAACACTATCGCCGCGGATGGCGGGTGGGGCTCGGCGGAGGCGTGATCTGTCGATAACCGCGGGGAGCCGGGGCTTGGCCCTCCCACGAGAGCCACCGACGACGCGCCGAATGCCGGCCCCGGACGGTCCGCCACGCCGACCCGTCCGGGACGGCGCGGCAAATGCCCCGAACTGCCGGCCGCCTGCGGCCGGCACTCTCCTCAGGCCGCCGAGGCGACCGCCGGAGAGATCCGCTTCCGGGCCTTCTTGTCCTCGGTGCTGCTGACGAAGGCCTGCGCCTCCTCCTTGCGCTCGAAGACGTGTGGTGCGACCCCGCGGTTGTTCAGGGCCTCCTCCATCTTCAGGCGCAGGAACGCGCTCGTCGCGTACCGGGTCGTGGTGGCGTAGTAGTTCGCCTGCAGATACTGGACCATGCCGGCGTAATCATCGACAAGGTTCTCGTTGAGCCGGAAGCCGTCGTGGTTGATTACGGCGTTGACCCGCTGGCCGGCCTTGCGGCAGGCCTCGACGATAGTCATGCGCAGCTCGTCCATGTCGCCCTTCACCCGGCAGTACCAGCCTTCCAAGTTGATGAAGAGAATGTTGCGCTCGCCATCGTAGCTGACACGCGACTTGAGATCGAGGTTGAGCAGATCCGAGATCAGCTCCATCGGCTCGTCGCGGAAGATGCGCGGATCCATCGGCACGGGATTGCGCACCACGGGGGCGAAATCCATGTGGGCGATGATATCCCGCTCGATATCGATGCCGGGTGCGACTTCGATCAGTTCAAGACCGTCCGATGTCAACTGGAACACGCAGCGCTCGGTCACGTAGAGGACCGGTTGCGACCGCTCCACCGCGTAGGGACCCGAGAAGGTGTTCTGCTGCACCTGCGTGACGAATTTGCGCGCCTTGCCCTCGCTGACGATGCGCACCTGACCGTCGTTCACCGCGATCTCGAGGCCGCCGGCCGTGAACGTGCCGGCAAAGACCACGGTGCGGGCGTTCTGCGAGATGTTGATGAAGCCGCCGCAGCCATTCAGCTTGCCGCCGAACTTGGACGTGTTGACGTTGCCGGCGGCATCGCACTCGGCCATGCCCAGGCAGGTCATGTCGAGGCCGCCGCCGTCGTAGAAGTCGAACATCTGATTCTGGTCGATGATGCAGTCGGCATTGGTCGCCGCACCGAAGCTCGAACCGGAGGCCAGCACCCCGCCGACCGCGCCCGCCTCGGTGGTGAGGGTGATGTAGGGCGTGATCTTCTCCTCGTTGGCGACCGACGAGATGCCCTCCGGCGCACCGACGCCGAGATTGACGACGCCGTTCGGCGGCAGCTCGAAGGCGGCGCGCCGGGCGATGATCTTGCGCTCGTTGAGCGGCATCCGCTTGATGCCCGTCACCGGAACGCGGATCTCGCCGGCGAGCGCGGCGTCGTGCATGACGCCGTAATTCATGCGGTGCATCTCGGGCTCGGCGACCACCACGCAGTCGACGAGGATACCGGGGACGCGCACGTCCTTCGGCAGAAGATATCCGTCGTCGACGATGCGCTCGACCTGGGCGATGACGATGCCGCCGTTGTTGCGGGCCGCCATGGCCTGCGCGAGGCAGTCCAGGGTCAGCGCCTCCTTCTCGTAGGAGAGGTTGCCGGACGGGTCGGCCGATGTCGCGCGGATGAACGCCACGTCGATCTTGGTCGCCGTGTAGAACAGCCACTCCTCACCATCGACCTCAACGAGCTTGACGATGTCCTCGGTGGTCAGCTCGTTGACCTTGGCGCCGCCATGGCGCGGATCGACGTAGGTCTTCAGGCCGACCTTCGAGAACAGGCCCGGCTGGCCTGCGGCGCAGGCCCGGTACAGCTGTGAGATGACGCCCTGGGGCAGGTTGTAGCCGCGGATCAGGTTGTCCTGCGCGGCCTTCGCGACCTTCGGCATGCGGCCGAAATTGGCGGCGATGACCCGCGAGAGGAGGCCGTCATGGTGCAGGCGGCCCGTGCCGAGCCCTTTGCTGTCACCGGCACCCGCCGTCATGATCAGGGTGAGCCCACGGGGCGATCCGGTCTCGACGAACCGCTTCTCGAGGGCGGCGTGCAGGGCCTCCGGGATGCAGCTCTGGACGAACCCCGTTGTCGTCACGACGTCGTTCTCACGGATCAGCGCGATCGCCTCTTCCGCCGAGATGACCTTGTTCTTCCTCATGGAGCCCGTGATCCTCCCCGGCCTTCGGAGGTGCGGCCGGCCGTGATGCCCGTCCCCTCCGATTCTGCCATGCGCCGCCCCCGTGGTTCCGGGACATATCGGCCCCGGGAGTCAGCTGAGTTTTGAATACGATCGTTATTGCACCGCATCAATATTTGCGGCATTGCACGAGGGCCCATGCCGGCCGCGTGACAGTACTCCTAAAATGCAGACCGGCGCTGCTGAAAAACTCTTCGGTCCACGATCAGAAAAATTGCGCGGTGTCAGCGCCGCGGACGAGGATCGGCTCGAGCGTGACCGCATGTGCTCCCCCGCACGCGGTTTCCGCGGTTCGCGTGCGCGGCCTCACCGCGGGGTCCCCGGTTCCGGTGTCTCTCTCTGTCACGCAGGGAGGCGATCATGAATCGAGATCCGAGAGACCGAAACAGCCAGCGCGAGGGCAGGGGCCGGCCTGCCGATCCGACCAGGAGCGCCGAGGCCGGCGCACGCGAGGCCGTCGTGGCCGCCTGGCGGCGGGCGCTCTGCAGGATGCGCGAACGGCGGGCCGCGCAGGATCGGACCGATCCCAGCGGCTGAGCCACGGGCGCAAGCGCGCAGGCCACACCCACCGCCGACGTTGCCCGAATGGTGACGGGACCGACCCCTTTTTCCCTACTTTGCGCGGCGCCGCGCAGGCGGCACAGCGGGCCTGACGGATGAGGAGTGCATAGGCCGATGGACGACGACGTCGCAGACGGTACGGACGGCGGCGACGCGAGTTCAGACGCGGCCCGGGAGGCGAACGGGATCGCCTTCCTGCTGGCGAGCGCGGCCTATCTGACCCTCGCGGACGCACATCTCCGGAGGGAAGGTCCAGAAGGCCTCGCCCTGATGGACGAGATCGAGGATCGGATCACGGAGGCGCTGCAGAGTTTCGTCGACGAGACGTCCTACGAGGATGCCCGACCGGATATCCTGCTGCATGCGACCCGCAAGGTTCGGGCCCTGCTCGAGGCCGGACGCTCCCTTTCACCGGAGATGCGGCGGTTTCAGTAAGCCGCTCCACCGGCGCGGCAGGCCTGTTCCGATGCGGCTCGATGGCAGGGTCGCGATTGCCCCGAGAAGCCGATAGCGTCCGCTTCCCGACTTGTCGGTCAGGATCCTGGCACCTCCGCCCGCGGGGGTCTCGCTGGATCGTCGAGACGCCGAGCCTTGCCGCCTCAGCGGATGCCGCCATCGCTCAGGCGATACCAGGCGATGATCGCCGACACGTACAGTCTGTGGAGGGCGTGAAGCGGCAGCGGCGCGATCGGAGTGAGCGGGAGCGGCAGGTTGTCGGCATCGCCGGTGGCGATGTAGGCGGCCATCGCACGCCCCATCGCCGACTGGAGGCCGACGCCCCGGCCCTGGCAGCCGATATCGATGAGGAGGCCGGGTGCCGGCTCGTGGAGATGGGGCAGGTAGTCCCGGGTGATCGCGACGCGGCCGCACCAGCGGTGGTCGAAGGCGGTCCCGTCGAGCTGCGGGAACAGCTTGCCGACGATCCGTTCGAGATGGGCCCAGTCGGCAGGACTCCGCGGCTCCCGGAACGGACCGCGGCCGCCCATCAGCAGGCGACCGGTATGGTCCAGCCGGAAGTAGAGCAGGAGCTTGCGCGTGTCCGACGAGACATGGCCTTCGGGCAAGATCGAGCGCCGCAGGTTGTCGGAGAGCGGCACCGTGGCGACCTGGAAGGAGTTCGCCGCGATCACGGTCCGCGCGAGGTCCGGCCAGAGGCCGCCCGTGTAGCCGTTGGTGCACAGAACGACCCGTTCGGCATTCAGCCGGGCCCCCTGGGCCGTCGTGACCGTCCAGCCCGACCCCGTCCGTTCGAGGGAGGTCACCGGCGATGCGCCGTGGATCGACGCTCCGGCCTTCAGGGCCGCCCGGGCGAGGCCGCGGGCATAACTCAAGGGCTGGATCGCGCCACCGCGTCCGTCGAGCCAGCCGCCGCGATAGCGACCGGTCCCGAGGAGCTGTTCGGCCTCGGCCTTGTCGAGGACGCGGGTCGGCGCGCCGAGATCGGCCCATTGCGCCGCCCGTCGCTCGATTTCGGCGAGCCCCGTCTCGGTATGGGCACCCTGAATCCAGCCGGCACGCCGGTGCGGCACGTCCATCCCGTGCCTGGCAATCAGGTCGAACACAACGTCGGCGGTTCCGCCGGCGAAGCGTGCGAGCCGCTCGCCGCGCTCTCGCCCGAACCGGGCGACGAGATCCGCGGGATCGTATTTCAGGCCCGGGATCACCTGGCCGCCGTTGCGACCGGACCCGCCATAGCCGACCTCCCGCGCCTCCAGAACCACCGGGCGGATGCCGCGCTCGGCCAAGTGCAGGGCGGTGGACAGGCCGCAGAATCCGCCGCCGACGATCACCACGTCGGCCGTGCCGGATTCGGCGAGCGGCGGTGTGTCCGGCGCGGGCGCCGCCGTAGTGGCCCAGAGCGAGGGGGCGAGGGGGAACGGTTCGGCCACGGCCTTGTCCTAAAGCGGGTGCAGCACACGCTGCAGGAAATCCTGCGTGCGCGGGTTCTGCGGACGGTTCAGGATCTCGGCGGCGGGTCCCTGCTCGACGAGCCGGCCGCCATCGAGGAACAGCACCCGGTCGGCGACCTCCCGGGCGAAGCCGATCTCGTGGGTCACGACGATCATCGTCATGCCCTCGTCGGCGAGCCCGCGCATCACCCGCAGCACGTCGCCGACGAGTTCAGGATCGAGGGCCGAAGTCGGCTCGTCGAACAGGATCGCCTCCGGGCGCATGGCGAGCGCCCGGGCGATCGCGACGCGCTGCTGCTGGCCGCCGGAGAGTTCGTCCGGCCGGGCGTGCTCCTTGCCGGAAAGGCCGACCCGCGCGAGGAGCGCCCGGGCGCGCTCCTCGGCCTCCGCACGGGGTTCGCCCTTGACGTGGATCGGCCCCTCGACGACGTTCTCGAGGGCGGTCCGGTTGGCGAACAGGTTGAATCGCTGGAAGACCATGGAGACTCGGGTCCGGATCGCCTTGATGCTGCGCTTGTCCCGGTCGACCCGCTGACCGTCGACGCGGATCTCGCCGCCGTCATAGGCTTCCAGGCCGTTGATGCAGCGCAACAGGGTCGACTTGCCGGACCCCGAGGGTCCGATGATGCACACCACCTCGCCCTTGGTGACTTCGGCCGAGACGCCCTTGATCACCTCCAGGGTGCCGTAGTGCTTCCGCACGTCCTTCAGCACGATCATCGATGCCGCCCCTTGGCCTCGAGATGCCGGACCAGAAGGATGAGCGGCAGGCTGAGCGCGAGGTACATCAGCGCCACCATCGTGTAGACGCTGGTATTCTTGAAGGTCGACGACGCGATCAGCTTCCCCTGGAGTGCCAATTCCGCCACCGTGATGGTGGAGGCCTGGGACGAATCCTTGAGCATCATGATCATGATGTTGCCGTAGGGCGGCAGTGCGATCCGGATCGCCTGCGGCAGGATCACCCGCCGCATCGTCATGCCCCAGCCCATGCCGATCGACAGCGCCGCCTCGACCTGGCCGCGATCCACCGCCTCGATGCCGGCGCGGAAATTCTCCGCCTGGTAGGCCGAATAGGCGATGCCGAGCCCGATGATCGCCGCCTGCACCGCGGTCAGCGACAGGCCGAAATCGGGCATGACGAAGTAGATGTAGAACAGCTGCACGATGATCGGGATGCCGCGCAGGATGTTGATCATCACCGCGCTGAAGCCCGCCAGCACGGCGATGCCGGAGACGCGCATCACCGCCCAGACCAAGCCGAGGAGCGTCGAGACCACCAGGGAGGCGAGGGTGATCAGGACGGTCAGTTGCACGCCCTGCAGCAGGATCGGCAGGTATTCCTGAGCATCGGCGAGGAACTCGCGCATGGAGCTCAGGACCGGTCGGCCGATGGCGGCAGGCCCCATTTGGTGAGAATCGCCTGGAGCGTCCCGTCGGCCTTCAGCTTGGCGAGCGCCTTGTCGATCTTGGCCAGCAAGTCCGCGTCGGTCTTGCGCACGCTGAGGCCCACCGAGGCCACCACGGTCGGCTTGAAGGTCTCGACCAGGCGGACGCCGGGGAACGCTCCCTGCTTCACGTAGTAGGCCAGGATCGGCGCATCGGCGAAGCCGGCCTTCAGCCGTCCGGAGTTCACGTCCCGAATGATGTCGGGGATCGTATCGTAGATCTTCACCTCGCCGAACAGGCCGGATTTCTTCAGCGGCTCGACGAAGGCGGTGCCGACCTGGGCGCCCACGGTCTCGCCCTTCAGGTCAGCGAAGGACATGTAATCCTTCGTGTCGGCCTTCGGGACGATCAGCCCCTCACCGTAACTGTAGACCGGCGCCGAGAACGCCACGACTTCCTTGCGCTGCGGCGTGATGAACATCGCCGCCGAGATGATGTCGATCTTCGAGGCGGTGAGCGCCGGGATCAGCGTCGAGAATTGCAGCGGCTCGACCGCCACGGTGAAGCCCGCCTCTTTGCCGACCGCGTTGACGAGGTCGACCATCACGCCCTGGATGGTGTTCGTCTTGGTATCCAGGAAGGTGAACGGCAGGCCTGTCGGCGTCGCACCGACCTTCAGGGATTGGGCGCCGACCGCGCTCCCCAGGATTCCCAGGAGCAGCGTCGACGACAGACACAGCCCGGCCAACCGTCTTCTCATCCTGCCGCTCCCATCATGACCGGATTGCGCGACGAGAGCCGCCGCCCGATTTCATTCTCGTGAAGAATACCGCACGTTTCCAATATCGACGCAAGGGACTTTCACGTGCATGAAGAGACACGCGAGAGGCAGGTTGGTGCGACGGTGAGCATTCCCCAAGGCGACGCAACGGGTCCGGAACCGGTCGACCGGGCCGTGGGTCAGCGCCTGCGCGGCCTCCGGCGCGCCAGGGGGCTCTCCCTCGAGGCGATCGCATCCAGCACCGGTCTCTCGATCGGGTTCATCAGTCAGGTCGAACGGGGTCTGTCGTCGCCCTCGCTCCGGGTCCTGGCGCTCCTCGCGGACACGCTGCAGATCGGTATCGGCGGCCTCTTCGAGCCCAGCCCGGACGAGCCCGATCCGGACCCGATCGTGGTGTTCCGGAAGGACCGGCCGGAACTTCAGCTCTGGAGGGCCGGCATCACCAAGCAGTTGCTGACCCCGCCCGGCGGCACGCACGGGATGAGCCTCTTCCACATGGTGCTGAGGCCGGGGGCGAGCACCGGCGACGAGCCGTTCAGCCACGAGGGCGAGGAGGCCGGCCTCGTTCTGGAGGGGCGCCTGACCCTGGTCGTCGAGGCGCGGACCCTTCGACTCGCGGAAGGCGACAGCTTCCGCTTCGAGAGCCGGCGACCACACCGGTTCAGCAATCCCGACCCGCATGGCCAAACCATCGTGCTGTGGGTCAATGTCCTCGGACCGACGCCGGCCGGATCGCCTTAGCGGAACGCAGGGCCACCGACAGGCAGGGCCATGCCGGCCCCCGGAGTGACCGGAACCCGTTCAGTTGCTGATCCGGACGGATGCCACCGCGGTGGAGAACAGCTTGAGCATGGCGGCGGTGATGTCGCCCCCGGACGCAACGGGGAAGTACAGCCCGTCCGACGCGCAGGACCGCAGCGCCGGCCCGATCTGGCCCTCATAGGGTCTGACGTACCGATTGTAGAAGTCGTTGTCGTAGATCGGCAGGTATTGCGTATAGATGATGCCGATCCGCACGTTCTTGCTCTTCAGCGCGTTGCATGTCGATGGGCTGAAAGGGCCGATGAAGCGGTCGCTCTGGATTTGAAAGCCGGCGCTCTGGTTCGTGACGCTGCCACCGGTATCCTCGACCCCGTCGGTGACCAGGAACAGAAAGCGGATCGGAGAGGACGCCGTGATGCCGGTCCCGCTCGCCGGGATCGTGGTATTCATCACCGCGATGGCGCGCTCGAAATCCGTCTGGTTGTCCGACTGGTTGTAATACGCGTACGCGATGTCGATGTTCGGCGCCGCAGCCTTGATCTGGCTCAGGGTCGGCGTCATCGCCTGGAGCCGGGTCTGCGTCGTGGAATCGTTGAACGTCCACATTTCCATTTGATACTGCTGCGACAGCGACATGCTTGCGTTCGCCTGATCGACCAGTGCCGACACGGCGTCACGCAGGACCTGAATGCGCAGCTTGATGTTGTTCCTCAGCGCCACGTGATAGAAGTCGGTTTGACTATCCCCTGTGACGCGACCTTTATTGTCGTAGGTGTGCTGATGACACGCGAAGGCACAGCCGCCTGTCGCGATCTTCATGTTGGCGACATCGGTGTCGGTCGCCGCCAGCCCCATCGACGGCGAATTGTCGAGCAACAGGTAGAAATTGATATATTGGAACATGTTGCGGGTGCTGGACGAGCTCCCGTTGATGTTCATGACCGGCACCTGCATCAACGATGAGATCGTCGTCTTCACCGTGGCCGTATAGCTCGCTGCCAAGCTGAGTGTGGCCGAGTTGCTGACGGGTGTTCCCGGGTTGAAGGAGGTCACGGTGACGCCCGGAACCTTCGCGGCCTCCGCTCGGAACTGCGTCTCCATGTTCAGCAGGCTGGTCGATGAGATCGAATTCGTCTTCTGCGAGATCACCGCCAGGACGGCGCCGTCGAGGGCCGCGTCGAGCTGTGCCTTGGCGGCGTTGCGTCGACCGTAATCCACCGCCGCTCCCGTGGCGAACAGCACCGGCAGCATCACGAGGGCGAAGGTGATCGCGACCTGGCCGGATCGCGAGCGCGCACACGTGCGGACGCAGCGCGTGAGGAGGCGGCTCATTCCGGCTGGAACAGCGGACACGTTGGGCCCCCGTCGCGCTAGTTGAAGATCGGGCAAGCCACGCCGCCCGGCATGATGATCTCGCTCGCGGTGCGCTCCGACCACGGGATCTGCCGCGTGAAGGTCAGGCCGCGGTTGCCGAAGATCCAGCGGTAGAGGGCGCTGCCGATGATCGGCGTATAGGTCATCGTCACTTCACCGAGGATGTAGCGGGCGCCGTCGAACTGATAGACGGCCGGCGTCTGGGGCAACCCGTTGGTCCCGTTGCGCTGCTGCGCCGGCCGCTTGGTCGCGTTCTGGGCCCAGCTGGAGCAGACCCCGCCATAGAGCGTGCCTGAGACCGACTCCACACCCATGGCGTTGACGACGATCTGCAGATTCGAGGCATCGAGGGGACGCAGGATCGCGGTCGCGGCGCCCGCGATCGTCGCCATGGCTTCGACCGTCGGACTCGGATTGTCCGCGCGTCCCGACAGATCACTCAGCGTGCGCGCGAACAGCGTCAGCTTGCGGTTCGCGTCGACCAGGCGCGTGAGTTCCGCGGTGGCAAAATACAGGATGATGAGGAGGGGCAACACGAACGCGAACTCGACCGCGGCGATCCCGCGCTCGTCGCATCGGTAGCGCGCGAGACGTTCCAGAATCCGGCGCATCAGGAGCACACGGACTGGGTTGTGTACGGTTCGACCTTGAAGACCGTCGCCGCCTGAATCACCCGACGCCTGTTGGGCAGGCTCGGCGTCGCCGCACCGAGCAGCGGGAAGAAGATCGGGACGTCCACGGCCGCCTGCACGATCACGATCGCGGAGGCGCCCGCGCAGGAATAGCTGGGGAAGCTCGCGTTCCAGTCGCTGGCGCCGCTGGCATTGGTCGCCACGGGCGAGACCGGGTTGGCGGCCGCGTAGCTGCTGGCCTGCGTGACGCTGACCCGGACATTGGCGCAGTTGAAGATCGTCACCCGCGGGGTGCCGTTCGACTGTGTGCAGATCGCCGTCCGGAACCGGCTCATCAGGGTCGCAGGATCGGTGGTGCCGGTGTTCGCGGTCTGAAAGGAGCCCGTATAGATCTGCCGGCCGGCATCGGACACTGCCTGCTGGAGGATCTCCTGCTCCCAGAAGACGATCCCGTTCTCCAGGCAGGCCCCGATCAGCGCGAAGAACGGAAGGGCCACGAGGGCGAACTCCACGGCAGTCGCACCCCCGCGCGCCCGCACGAAGCGCGCCGCCTGCGCTCGTCCATCAAGCCAGCGAACCACCGTTCGGATTTCCGTGCTCAATACCCAGCCTTCGACCGGACCACGCCGCTAGAAGAGCATCAAAAGCTTACTTTTTTTTCGCGCAGCATTGTTCAAAATCGATCAATTCGGAATGCTGTCACTTAACATGCAATTGCAAATTTAACCGCCACGTCCACCTCAAGTTGAAAGAACTGGCAGAGATTCCACGAGGCTTGCGACGGCGCCCCGGATCGCTGCCGCTTGTCAGATCAGCAGATCACCGTTGCACGCCCTCGAAGACGCCGCTGATGAGTCGGCGGAGATCGAATTGACCGATCGTCCGGGTCGGAGCGCAAAATCATGAAATCTTTAAGTCATCAATCGTACGATACGCTGACGAGACACGGAAACAATCGGCATTAAGCCCAGCTTAAGACATGGTCGATAGTTTCGGCGCCTAAATTAAAGCGCATGGTGATCGTCGATCATGGCCCGTGCTGTACCGGACGTCGTTTCCATCGAAGAGGGTGTCGGGCTCCTGCGGAGCCAGCTCGTGTCGATCTCGGACGCGATCGCGCGGACGCGCCAGGAAATCGCAGACCTTCGACAGGAGCAGGAGACCAGTCGCGCCTGCGACGAGCTCCACGCCGTCGTACAAGGCACGGAAGACGCCACGAACGCGATTCTGACGGCGTCGGAGACCGTCGATGGGCTGGCCCGCGGGATCGTGAGGCGTTCGGAACACCCTGCGACCCGGGCCGACGCGGAGGCCATTCAGGCCGAGATGCAAACCATCTTCGAGGCGTGCAACTTCCAGGATCTGACCGGGCAGCGGATCTCGAAGGTCGTGCGCACGATCGTTCTCGTGGAGGAGCGGATCGGCGAGATGCTGCGCGTCTGGTCGGCGTCCGGCGATGGCCCGGCACGGCCCAACCTGCCGCACGACAGACGCAGCGGCGAAGCGGCCCTGCTGAATGGCCCCGTGCTACCCGGCGACGCCTCGGTCTCGCAGGACACGGTTGACGCAATGTTCCCGTAGGCCGCGATCAGAGAGCGTGCCGATGGGCCGTATCCTTCTGATCACGGACGATCCCGTACGCAGCCTGGGCTTGCAGGGGGACCTGTCCGATGGTCTGTCTTGCGAGATCCACGACCTCCGCGCCGCGG
The DNA here is from genome assembly GCF_040545035.1 of Methylobacterium sp. 1973. Taxonomy (NCBI): domain Bacteria; kingdom Pseudomonadati; phylum Pseudomonadota; class Alphaproteobacteria; order Hyphomicrobiales; family Methylobacteriaceae; genus Methylobacterium; species Methylobacterium sp. 1973. The sequence continues at coordinate 72,126 of NZ_JBEPLA010000003.1, read as the reverse complement.
CGGCGCCGGTCGGCACACCGACCGCGATCGTCACCGACGTCCTCGATCTCGGTACGGCATCCGTCGAGCGACTGCGGCGCCTCCTGGTGCAGATCCGGCACGGGGTCCCCCTGGTCGTCCTTTTGCCGACCGAGAGCCCGCGCACCCGGCTCGTCGGCGTCGCGCTCGGTGCGACGCACACGCTGTGCGCCCCCATCGACATCGATCACCTGCGGGATCGGCTCGGCGCGCAGCGACCGCCGTCACCCGTCGCGGCGCATGTCGAGGAGCCGGTGCCCGCCTGCGCGGTCCGGATGGCGGCAGAGGTGCGCGGGTTCTACGCATCGGTCTTCGTGGCGGATCAGCCGATCACGCCCGCTGTCATCGACAACGGCACCCAGGCCATCGACGTCGCGATCCGGGATACGGGGATCCGCGACTGGATCCGAGCGGTGCGCCAATTCGACGATGCCACGCACCAGCACTGCCTGCTGGTGGCCGGGCTGGCGGCCGCCTTCGCGACAAGTCTCGGCCTCGGCGTGCAGGAGCGTCACCGGGTCACCAAAGCGGCCCTGCTGCACGATGTCGGCAAGATCCACATCCCGGCCGCCATCCTCAACAAGCCGGGCCGGCTCGACGACACCGAGATGGCCGTGATGCGGCTGCATCCGGAAAAGGGATACAGCATGCTCGCCGAGCAGGGCTTCGAGCAGCAGATGCTTCTGGTGGTCCGGTCGCATCACGAAATGCTCGACGGTTCGGGCTATCCGGACCGGCTCAAGGGACGTGACATCCCCGACCTCGTCCGGCTCGTCACCGTCTGCGACATCCACGCGGCCCTGATCGAGCAGAGGCCCTATAGGGCGCCCATGGCGAGCGAGGCGGCATACGCGATTCTGGAGGGCATGGCCGGCCGGCTCGATCCTGCGATCGTCGGCGCGTTCCGGCCGGTCGTCGCCGCCTTCGCACCCCAGGCCCTCGCGCAGGGCTGACGGCCGTGGATCGGCCCTTGGAGTCCCGGGACAGCCGCCCGCCGGTCTGCGCGGGCTGATCGCATATCGCTTGTCTAGGATGTGGCCGTCGCGAGCCGCACCCGCGGCCCGCGACGGCCGCGGCTCACTCGGCGGCCTGCAGGGCCGGCGTGTGGCCGGCCGGTCGGGTGGTTTGGCCGGCAAGGGCCGCCGCGAGCTTGTCCTCGTCGACCTCGTTCTCCCAGCGCGCCACCACGATGCAGGCCACGGCGTTGCCGATGAAGTTCGTGAGCGCCCGGCACTCGGACATGAAGCGGTCCACGCCCAGGATCAGCGCCATCCCGACCACCGGCACGGAGGGCACCACCGCCAGCGTCGCCGCCAGCGTGATGAAGCCCGAGCCGGTCACGCCCGCCGCGCCCTTGGAGGACAGCATGGCCACGAGGAGCAGAAGGGCCTGTTCGCCGAAGCTCAGGGGCGTATCGGTCGCCTGGGCGATGAACAGGGCCGCCATCGTCATGTAGATGTTGGTGCCGTCGAGGTTGAACGAGTAGCCCGTGGGCACGACGAGGCCGACGACCGGCTTGGAGCAGCCGGCCCGCTCCATCTTCTCCAGCAGCGAGGGAAGCGCCGACTCGGACGAGGACGTGCCGAGCACGAGGAGCAGCTCCTCCTTGATGTAGCGGATGAGCCGGATGATCGAGAAGCCGTTGTAGCGGGCCACCGCCCCGAGCACGACCAGCACGAAGATCGTCGAGGTCAGGTAGAACGCGCCGACGAGATAGGCGAGGTTGGCGAGCGAGCTGATGCCGTACTTGCCGATCGTGAAGGCCATCGCGCCGAAGGCGCCCACGGGGGCGACCTTCATGATGATGTTGACGACGCCGAAGATGGCCTCGGACAGCACCTTGATGATGTCCAGGACCGGCTTGCCGCGGTCGCCCAGGAAGGCGAGGCCGAAGCCGAACAGCACCGAGAAGAACAGCACCTGCAGGATCTCGCCGCCCGCGAAGGCGCCGACCGCCGTCGTGGGGATGATGTTCATCAGGAAGTCGACGATGCTCTGCTCCTTCGCCTTGCCGGCGTAGGTGGCGATCGCCTTCGGATCGAGCGACTTCGGGTCGATGTGCAGGCCGTTGCCCGGCTGGAGCACGTTGGCGACGATGAGGCCGACGATCAACGCCAGCGTCGAGAACGTCAGGAAGTAGATCAGCGCCTTGCCGCCGACGCGTCCGACCTTCTCCAGGTTGGTCATGCCGGCGATGCCGGAGACGACGGTGAGAAAGATGACCGGGGCGATGATCATCTTGACGAGCTTGATGAAGGCGTCGCCGAGCGGCTTCATCTCGGCACCGAGCTGCGGATAGAAGTGGCCGAGCAGGATGCCGATCGCGACGGCGACCAGGACCTGGAAGTACAGCGTCCGGTACAGCGGCTTCGGTTTGGCGGGCGGATGCGGGGCGGTGAGTGGTGACGGCACGGCAGCCATGGGGCGTTCTCCCTGTCGATAGCTTCGGTTTGGGCGGCTGGCGTCGAAATGGTCCGACGCTGTCCGCGCTTGCTCTTGGCCGTTTGGCTGGCAGCCGTTCACTGACGACATGGCTGCGTTACGTGGCGGGAATGGCAACCGGCATGCCACCGAAAGGCGGCGAGTTGCATTTCTTCATTTCATTGAAAGGAAACAGTTTTCTACGGCCGTGGCGCGACCGCCTGATCGGTTCCTGTGCGGATTTCTGCACGCCTCGGGCCGAAGCGTTCCGGCTTTCCGCACGGGTTGGAGCCCGTTGATCCGCTCGGCGACACCCAAAAGCGGAGCCCGGACGCCGGACGGAACGCCGTCGCGGCGGGGTCTCGCGATTCTTCTCGGGCTCTGCGCAGTCCTGGCGGCGACGTGGCTCGCAGGCCGCACCGCAGAACGCTGGGCCCTGTCGGATCTGCGGCGGGCCGCCCGCTCGGCCATCGGGCTTCAGGTCGGCGTGCTGCTGGCCGAGATGCAGAAGCAGGCCTCGCTGCCGCTTGCACTCGCCACCGACCCCGAAGTCGTCGCCGCACTCGGGCCGGATACGGGCCGCGGCCTTCTGGATCGCGTCGACAAACGGCTCGCACAGATCGCAGCCGCCACCGGCTCGGCTGTCATCTACGTGATCGGCGCCGATGGGCTCACGGTCGCAGCCAGCAATGCCGGGAGCGACCGCAGCTTCGTTGGACAGGATTACGGTTTCCGTCCCTATTTCAAGCAGGCCCTGGCCGGCGGCGCCGGATCGCAATTCGCCCTCGGCACGGTCAGCAGCCGGCCCGGCCTGTACCTCGCGCGGCGCGTCGGCACTGGCGCCGGGGTCGTCGTGGTGAAGGTGGAGTTCGACGCGGTCGAGGCGGCGTGGCGCGCGGCCCACGAAGTGACCTTCGTCACCGATGCCCGGGGCATCGTCCTCGTCACCAGCGAGCCGGGGTGGCGCTTCGATACCCTCGACGCCATCGATGCCGCCGAGCGTGCCCGGATCGAGGCGGGGCAGGAATTCGGGGCGGCGTCCCTCAAGCGGCTGCCGCTGCATCCGATCGCCGGCAAGCCGGACGCCGTCCGCGTCGTCCGGGGTGCGCTGCCGGCCTGGACCGCGATCCTGTCGCAGGCCCCCGTGCCCGGCACGGACTGGCGGTTGCATACGCTGACACCGGTCGGCACCGCCGTCGAGCGCGAGCGGCTTCAGGCCTGGATCATCGCGGCGCTGGCCACGGCGCTCGTCGGGTATGGGCTCTTCGCCCTGGCCGACCGCGGCCGCCGGACGCGGACCCGGCTGGCGGAAGCCGCTGCGCGCCGGGCGGAGCTTGAAACCCGGGTCGAGGCGCGGACACGCGCGCTGCGCGAGACCAACGCGCAGTTGCGCGCCGAGATCGCGGAGCGGCAGCGCGGTGAGGCCGAACGCGAGCGCCTCGGCCGCGAATTGGCGCAGGCCGGCCGGCTGGCGGCCCTGGGCCAGTTCGCGGCCAGCATGGCGCACGAGATAAACCAGCCGTTGGCGGCGATCCGCTCCTACGCCGACAACACCGCGATTCTCATCCGCCGCGGGCGATCCGACGACGCGGCCGAGAACGCGGCCGCCATCGGCCGGCTCACCGACCGCATCGCGGGCCTCACCCGGCAGCTCAAGGGCTTCGCCCGCCGCGCCTCGCCGCGACGCGAGCCGGTGGCGCTGCGCGACGTGGTGGCGAACGCCTTGGAACTCGTGACTGCGCGCGCGGCGGCCCTCGACGTCCCGCTCGCGGCAGACCGGCCCGACCCGGATCTGCGCGTGCTCGGAGACGGTCCGCGGCTGGAGCAGGTTCTGGTCAATCTGCTCCAGAACGCCCTCGACGCGGTGGCGGGCCGACCGGACGCCCGCGTCGGCCTGCACCTTCGCTCCGACGGTGGCGAGCGCATCGCGGTCGAAGTGGCCGATACCGGGCCCGGCATTCCCGACGCCCTACGCAGCCAGGTCTTCGACGCGTTCTTCACGACCAAGGCGGATGGCCTCGGTCTGGGTCTCGCCATCGCCCGTGGGATCGTGGAGGATTGCGGCGGCAACCTGATCCTGGCGGGCGACGCGGACGCCGGCACGGTCTTCCGGATGGAGCTGCTCCGGGCGACGGAGAAGAGTCCGGGCGTGGACAAGCCCTTGGGAGCAACACCGTGAGCGGATCGGCGGACGCGGAGGCGGCGACCGAGCGCGTCGTCTTCATCGACGACGAGGCGGAGGTTCGCCGGGCCAATTGCCAAAGCCTGGAACTGGAGGGATTTGCCGTCGAGGCCTTCGCCGCCGCAGAGGCGGCTCTGGCGGCGATTCTGGCCGCGCCTCCCGGCGTGGTGGTCACCGACGTGCGGCTGCCCGGACTCGACGGCGTCGGCCTGCTGGCGCGCCTGCGCCGGGTGGATCCGGACCTGCCTGTCATCCTGATCACCGGCCACGGCGACATCCGCATGGCTGTGGCCGCCATGCAGGGCGGCGCCTACGACTTCCTGGCCAAGCCCTATCCCGCGGAAGCGCTCGTCGCCTCCGTGCGCCGGGCGCTGGAGCGGCGGCGGCTCGTGATGGAGAACCGGGCGCTGCGGGCGCGGCTCGACGCGGCGGTCGAGGAGGATCCGGCGTTCCTCGGGATCTCTCCGGAGATCGCGAGCCTGCGCGCCCTCGTGCGCGAGGTGGCGCAGGCCGATGTCGATGTGCTCGTCTTCGGTGAGACGGGATCCGGCAAGGAGGTGGTGGCGAGCGCCCTGCACCGCTGGAGCCGGCGCTCCGGGCGGAATCTCGTGGCGATGAATTGCGGGGCGCTGCCGGACAGCGTCGTCGAGAGCGAATTGTTCGGCCACGAGGCCGGGGCCTTCACCGGGGCGCTGAAGCGCCGGATCGGTCGGATCGAGCACGCACAGGGTGGAACGCTCTTCCTCGACGAGATCGAGAGCATGCCGCTGCCGCTGCAGGTCAAGCTGCTTCGGGTGCTTCAGGAGCGCACCGTGGAACCGCTGGGCACGAACGAGGTGCGGCCGGTCGACATGCGGGTCGTCGCTGCCACGAAGGTCGATCTCGGGCAGGCGGCCGCTCAGGGCACCTTCCGGGACGACCTCTATCACCGCCTCAACGTCATCACGATCGCGATCCCGCCCCTGCGTGACCGGGGCGAGGACGTGATGCTGCTCTTCCAGCACTTCCTGCGCCGCGCCGCCGAGCGGTTCGGACGGCCGGTGCCGCCGGTCACGCCGTCCATCCGCGATCATCTGCGCCGTCACCCCTGGCCGGGCAATGTCCGCGAACTCGGCCATTTCGCCGAGCGTTGCGCCCTCGGGCTCGGAGCCGTGCCGCAATCCGCCACTGAGGCGGCGGCCGGCAGCCTCACCGATCAGGTGGATCGTTTCGAGCGGCAGTTGATCCGCGACGAGTTGATCATGGCCGGCGGCGATGTCCGGGCCGCCGCCGAGGCGCTCGGACTGCCCCGCAAGACGCTCTACGACAAGATGGCGCGTCACGGCCTGACGCCGGGCGACTTTCGCTAGGGGCGCCCGTTCGACCTGTTGCCCGGACCAAAGGGCGCGACCGACGCGTGTGGCGCCGCGGTCCGGGCAAGCTACCGAAAAGGGGTAAGCGGACAAGTGCGGAAACGGCTTAGCGTGGCGGACGGATCAGCCCCGCCGAGCCGCCTATGCCGCGTTATTTCATCGATCTGCACGACGGAACCGACATCGTCCGCGACAGAGACGGCTACGACCTGCCGAGCCTTGAGGCCGCCCGGTCTCAGGCCGTGAAGATCATGACACGTATCGCGCAGGGATTCTCCGACGCGCCCGCCCGGCAGGACTACATGGCGGCTGTCCGCGACGAGATGGGGGTGGTGCGGATGCGCCTGCGCGTATCGCTCGATGCGGACCCCGTCGGCTGACGCCGCGGCAGCCACTGCGGGCGTACGCGGTCAGAAGCGCCCCGACGCAATACCGGTAATTCGGACCGGGCCGAGGGAGAGGCGACTGCAGGGCCGCTGCATGGGCAGCGGATGCCCCGACGCCAGAGGACTATCTTTATCGCGCTCGAAGGCGCAGAGTGAGACCATCATCGGATCGACTGATCCAGGCGCCGGTGACTGAGGGCCTGCGCCCCCGCCTGCAATGGACAGGCGTGCTTGGCAAACATCCCGTCAGTTTCAGGACGGTTCCGCTCTCATCAGGTGCGCCAAGCCTATCGGCTGCATCGGCCTGCATCCGAACGTGAGGTGCTGACGCTTCGTTCCTATACCGGGTACGGCGCGCATGACGGCCCAACGGAGATTCGACCGCTTGCCATCCGGCCGTCCGACAGATCCCGGAGCCGGTCCTATCCTGCCTCCGAACGTGACGCGGAGCGCGATCATGGCAACCGAATCGAGCCGCGGACCCAGCGAGTCAAAGAAAGCGGAAGAGCCGCGGGTGGCCGTCAACAGGGCGGCTCCGTCGATTGTGGGCCTCGCCGAGCCCCGCAATCGTGGCTGACACGATGGCGGAAATCGGGAGATGACAATCGTGGTCGAGCCGTACTCAGCACCGCCTTGCCCGGTGATGCAAAGATTGATCAGGATGGTTGCACGTTCATCGCAGCTGCCTGGTCTTCAGGAGCGTGGGTGGCTGATCGATCAGCTCACGGACCTCGAAGCCGAAGGTATTGCCGCAGATGCGCATCGGCGCACCCTGGACGCGATCCGGGCGACGCGGCTGAAGCTCCGCATCGACAGCCTTCTACCGATGGCTTCGGCCTAGAACAGGCACTGATCTATCCGCAGACGGTCGCATGCGCGGCCATTCAGGACTGCTCTTCAAGCGCCCGTCGAACCGGGAAGGGCGGATACCGAGCCGGATACCCGGATCCGCGAGACGGCGCGACAGCACCGAGCATCGCTCAACGGCCCTTAAGTCAGGAGGACAGAATGCACGTCATGCGCTGGTTGACCAGCAAAATCATCGGTCTTTTCCTTGGCGAAACTCAGAGTCGCAGGGCGAATACGATGTCCAAAGAGCGCGAAGCCGGCACCTTCGAAGGCGGGTATTCCACAAAATCCCGACAGTTCGAAAGCGATTACAACGCAGCAACGCGAATGCTCAAGCTGCGGATCGATGAGCGCTTTCCGGACAGCTACTATGCCAGGCTGAGTTCCGACAGAAACAGCTCTTACGATTATGGTCAGGATCGCGCGCTGGCGATCGACACCATATCGACGGCCATCGCCATGGCCCTGCGCGGCGGTGCTTCCGTGGAACAAGCCGCGGCCGCTGGGGCGGCGAGTGTGAGGATCTGAAGGCAGCGTGCAGCTTCGTTCGGGTAACCGGGGACCCGGATTGGGAATCCATGGCGCGGTCGGTATGGAAACCGCCGCCTAGCTTCGCGCCGCTGATTTGCACCGCCAAAATCTTCTGCGCCGCGTGTCAAACATCCTGCATTTTGACTTAGTGCTTGTGATTATCTCTCCGATGCCGTACAGATGATAAATCGACTTTTGGCCAGATATTCGGCCGCATCGCCTCAACAGGGCGAGCGCTCTGCATCTCTCCCATTTTCGAAAATTCGCGACCGGGCGCGTGCATGGCGTGCGCTCGACCTATTTAACTACCTATAACGATATGGAATACCTATGAGCATCGGCACCGTTAAGTGGTTCAACGACACCAAGGGCTTCGGCTTCATCCAGCCGGATGACGGCGGCAAGGATGTGTTCGTGCACATCTCCGCCGTCGAGCGTGCCGGCATGCAGGGTCTGACCGAAGGCCAGAAGGTCTCCTACGAAATGGAAACCGATCGCCGCAGCGGCAAGCAGTCCGCCGGCAGCCTTCAGGCCGTCTGAGCCACACTCCGTCTTCCAAGACGCGTCTCGAAGCCGTTCCCCCGGGGGCGGCTTCATCTGTATTTCGCAGCCAAAGCTTAGCTCTGGCGCGCACAAGGAATATTCGTGGGACCATACAAAGCAAGTCAGCTTGTTGACCATCTGGCGGCGATCGCCAAGTCGCGACAGGACACCCTGGCCCGGTTCCGGGCCCGCCCGTCAGCCGACGATCCGGCCCTTCGCGCCCGGCAGGCAGCCCGCCAAGCTGTGGTCGCGGCACGGACTGCACGCAACACCGAGCGTGTGGTCGCCCGCCTCGCCGACGAAGCCGCACGCGAGGCTGAGAGTCTCGCTGCCAGCGCGCAGGCCGAAGCCGACCGGATTCGGTTGGTCGCCGAGGCAGCGGCTTTGCAGACGGCCCGCGCCGCTGAGCAGAAGGCCGCCCGCGACGCGCGCTTCGCCGCTCGCAAGGCCAGAGCCCGCCGGTAAGCCGGTCGCTCCCCGCTCAGCGCTTCTTTGGAGGACGAAACATGTCTCACAAGTTCAAGATCGGCCAGCACGTGCGGCAGCTGGGGACCAGCTATACGGGCAACAAGGGCATCGTCGACGGCCTGTTCGAAGTGGTCCGCCTGACACCGGATGACCGCTCCGGCGAACCCACCTACCGGATCCGGTCCGACGGCGGTGAGCGCGCGGCACGGGAAGGCGAACTCGTTCCGGCCTCTTGATCCATCCGGCCCGACCGGGCTTCCGCACGGCCGCTGCGACCGGCAACGCTGCGGGAGCAATCGGGCCAGAGAAGAACGCCCTGAGGGAATGCTGCTGCGATCTGGATCGACGCGGCGAGCCGAACGCCACTCTCAGGACCGACAGGGACGATGATCCGTCCCGGCCTCGCCTGCCGCGTCGAAAGCCGCGGGAGATTGGCGGCCACACGGTGCCATCATCGGTGCGCCGCGCGAACTGCTGCGAGCAGAGCTTAGGCGTCCGGTCTTGTTTTTTTAAACGATCAGCAAAGCTGCGACGATTGTTTCGAGCAGGGCATCTCGGATGCTCTGTCATGCCCGTAACGATCGTCCGTCGCGACGGCACGAGCGATGGAGTTTGCGATGCACAGGCGCGCATCCTCTCGCTCGGCCTTCGGCTGCCCGTCGGCTCACGGCGAGTGTTCCCGCGCGGGAACCGGGTTCCGGAGCCAAACCATCATCGATCGCTGCTGCGAACTCGACATGTTCAGACGTGAGGATGTTTCATGCCCCCGGCCGGCGCCCATTCCCCCGAGGCGGCCATGATCGAGCCCAATCAGACCGCCTATATCCTCAAGGTGACGCGCCCCGACGAGGCGGAACTATCCGGTTCCTTGGTGATGTTCTACGCCGTGATCACGACCTCCGAGGACGAGGCGCTTGCGGTCGTGCGCCAGGCCGTGAAAGCGGATGCGGTGGTCGAGCCGACGGGCGTCCGCCTCGCTCAACAGACGGCCAGCGCCCTCAACCTGGAGGCGGGTCTCGCAAGAGCACTCTGACGCGACTTCCAGGGCTGCCCCGGTCCTCGAGCGGGATCTCGTGTCGCCAGCCCGGCGGTGCGGCGACAGGCAGGGAACGGGGAACCTCCGCCATGGATATCGACCGCTTGGCAGAAACCGAGCGCGTGCTTGCGGTCACCGACCGTCTCTGGCGTGCCGAGATGCATCGGGTCTTCGGTCCCGACGCGGTGCTGCTCCACGGCTTCGGGGAGGAACGTCGGGGCGCGCCTGGAACACGCCTGCGGTCGACCTTCGAAGACAGACGCAGCGCGATCGCGGCTTGGCGGCGGGTGAGGAGTCCGGCGCCTTCGCGCGCCTTCACGGGCAGGCCGGTCGTCCCGGGAGCCTGACGCCCCTCATCGCAGAGCGGCGATGACCGTCCGCGCGAAAATCGGACACGGGGCCCTTTTGATGCGCGTTCCGGATGTGCAACGCAGCCGCCGCGGATCTCCGAACTGGCGAAACCCGCGCTCAGCCGCCCTCCGATAGTCGTCCCACCGTCGACACCCTGCGTTGGGAGTGGCGTTTTGGCTTCGGACGGCGCATAGCTTCGGCATCCCTCCGCGCAATCCCGTGCCCTGGGCGACGAAGCGGAGGCCGAGATGGCACGCGAATTTACGACCGGCAAAGCGCAGGCTGTTACGCCCGAGGACTTCAACGAGCGCGTCAAGCGTCTTTTCGCCGACAAGCCCGACCCGCGAAAGGCCGAGCCGAAGGGCAAGAACTACAAGTCGAACAATCCGTTCACAAAGAGCTGAGACCGAGCGCCCCGGGATAATTGCAGACGGGCCGCTATGAACTTGCGGCGCGTCGGGGATCCTGATCTGGGCATGACGCCGACGAAATCGGTGATTGTCCTGCTGCTGGACTGGTGCAGGCAAGTCTGATCGACGCGAGCTCGGTTCTCCAGCTCGACCGGGCCAGGCTCTCCGAGCGTCTACGACGCCGCGTTGCGTCGTAGACGGGCCCGATATCATCGAAGACGTCCACCTGCGCCTCGTCCCGCATGCAATGGGTCCGCGCCGGACCGTCCGCTCGGCGCGGACACGTTCAGCGCCGCGCCCCTTCAGGCGACCGACCGACGGCCCCGACGCGCATTCCGTGGGCTTTTCATCCGGCCTCACCGAACCGCTGAGGCCTCGCAGCTTCAGCCTCCTCGTGTCAGGCCGGACGGACAATCTCTTGAAGCTGCGCATTTAGCCAAGAGCGTCCTCGAACGTGCTCGACGCCGCCGCAAGGTCGGTGAGCAGGCGCGGAATGGTCGTTGTCGCGTCCGCCGCGTAGACGGCGAAGAATTCCACCAGCGGCCCCTCCGGGCAGGTCTCCAAAACCCTCAGGGCGCCGGATGCGATCTCCGCCCGGTAGCATTGGATCGGGAGAAGGCTGACGCCCACGCCGGCCTGCGTCAGGGAGGCGACGGCGCCCATGCTGTTGCAGAGATCGACGACGCGCGGCGCGTCGCCCCGTTCGTTGAGCCAATGCTCCACGGTTCGATGATGGAAGCTGTTCTTGCCGAGCGACAGGATGCGGATCGCCCGGAAGTCCGCAGGCTCGATTCTGCGGTTCGGAAGATCGAGGCCGCGGCCCGCCATCCAAGCGAAGCGCACCTGTCCGAGGGAGCGCGTGGCGAGGTGCGGGTCGAAGCGCGTGCCCGGCATCAGCGCCATGTCGATCTCGCCATTCGCCATCAGGGTCTGGAGGTCGGCCGTCAGGGCGACCTGCAATTCCAGGGTCAGGCGCGGATAGGATCGATGGATGAGGTCCACGAAATGCGGGAGCCACGTCACCGCGACCAGTTCGGCGACGCCGAGCCGGACGAGGCCGGACAGGGCGTCGCCGCTGCCGACCCGCGTCCGAATTTCAGCGCAGGCTGCGATGGCGCGCTCGGCATAGACCTGCAGTTCCCGGCCTTTGGCGGTCAGCCGGACCCGCCGCTGCGAGCGGTCGAAGAGGGAGACGCCGAGATCCAGCTCCAGGTCCTGGATCCGGGCCGAGATCGTCGACGGCGTCGCGTTCAGACGGTCCGCGGCGGCCGTAAAGCTTCCGCACCGCGCGATCTCGAGGAAGGTCTCGAGCTGTTTGATGTTCACGACCGAGCAGCCTTGATGACCGTGTAGTCTCTTCGGGATCTACGGGGAGAGAGCCCGCCAATCTGGAGGCGCGCGGGACGGGCCGGATCAGGCCTAGCAACCTGATCCCAGTCCTGCAAAATATCGATCGGGCGTCAACGATGACACGATGGTTCGACATTTTCGAACGTTTGCCTGCGGAATAATTCGCTTTTTTCGTGTGCTGCCAGCGCTATCGTGTCGTTCGTCGAGATAATCGCCGGTCAGAGCAACCGCTCCACCGCTTGCCCGGCCTGTCGCGTGGATTGCGGCACCGGCCGAATGCTGCGCGCGCCGTGACCGCAGGAAGGATGTGTTGTGATGATCCCGTCCCAGAGCATATCGGGAGATCAGTTCAAGTCGGTGATGCGGCGGTTCGCGGCCTCCGTGAACGTCATCACCTCCGCCGACGGGGCTGTGATGAACGGCATGACCGCTACCGCCGTCTGCAGCGTCTCGGCCGATCCGCCGAGCCTGCTCGTCATCGTCAACAAGTCCAATCGCTCGCATCCGGTGATCAGTCGATCCGGCACCTTCGCCGTCAACGTGCTGTCGAGCGATCAGGAGGAGCTGGCCGGGCACTTCGCCGCCAAGAAGCCGGATCCGTTCGCCGACATCGACCATCGGATCGGCCAGACCGGCTGTCCCCTGATCCGCGACGCCGACGCGACGCTCGAATGCGCCGTCGTGCAGGAGACGGATTTCGGCACGCATACGATCTTCATCGGGCGCATCGTGACCTGTGCGGTCGCGAGCAAGTCTCCGCTCCTCTACCACGAGGGTCGCTTCTGCCGTCTGGAGGACATGGCCCTGCACTACGCCTGACGGCGAGCCGATCCTCTCCCGACGCAGCCGGCCCGTGACGCCAACGGGAACCGGCCGGAGAGCAGTGTGGCCCCAAAAGGATCTGCACCAAGAAGAAGAGAGCGCAATCGCTCAAGACGCCAACACGAGGGTGGAAACGATGGCCTCTGCAGAAGACAGCCGGCCCGGATTGGATCCGGGTCAGGCGAAGCACGCGCGTCGCGCCGTGATCGCCGCCACGATCGGCACGATGATCGAGTGGTACGACTTCTACCTCTACGGTCTCGTCGCCGCGCTCGTCTTCGGGAAGCTCTACTTCCCGTCGCATGACCCGTTCGCGGCGACGCTCCTCTCCTTCTCGACCTTCTTTCTCGGCTTCGTGGCCCGTCCCTTCGGGGCGGCGATCTTCGGACATTTCGGCGACCGGATCGGCCGCAAGGCCACGCTCGTGGTCACGCTGATGCTGATGGGGGTGAGCACCGTCCTCATCGGCCTGATCCCGACCTACGACTCGATCGGCATCTGGGGGGCCGTCGCCCTGACCACCCTGCGGATCCTGCAGGGCGTCGGGGTCGGCGGCGAGTGGGGCGGGGCCATCGCGGTCGCGACCGAGTGGGGTCAGTTCAACAAGCGGCGCGGCCTGGCCGGGAGCTGGCCGCAATTCGGCTCGCCGCTGGGCATGCTGCTGGCCGTCCTCGTCCTCACCGTCGTCACCCATGCCGGCTCGCCCGAGTGGTTCGAGACGATCGGCTGGCGCATCCCCTTCCTGCTGAGCGCCGTCCTGATCGCCGTCGGCCTCTACATCCGCCTGGGCGTGCTGGAGACCCCGGTCTTCGAGGAGATGAAGGCCAAGAAGCAGGTCGCCAAGGCACCGGTCCTCGACGCCGTGCGGCTGTACTGGAAGGACATCCTGCTCACCTGCCTGATCCGCACCGGACAGCAGGCGCCGTTCGTCCTCTTCACCACCTACCTGCTCTCCTACGGCACCGGCGTGCTGAAGCTCGAACGGTCGTTCCTGTTCAACTGCGTGCTGGCGGCCGCCGCAACCTCGCTGATCACGACGCCGCTGTTCGGCTACCTGTCGGACCGCATCGGCCGGAAGCGGATGTACCTGATCGGCGCCTTCACGATGCTGGTCTTCGCCTTCCCCTATTACTGGTTGATCAACAGCGCGATCCCGGCCGTGATCGCCCTGACGGTGGTCGCCTCTCTCGTCGTCCACGACATGCAGTACGGGCCGCAGGCCGCCTTCATCGCCGAGAGCTTCCCGCCGAACGTGCGCTACAGCGGCGCCTCGATCGGCTACCAGCTCGCCTCCCTCACCTCGGGCGGCCCGGCGCCGATCATCGCGACGTGGCTGATGCACACCTACGGCACCTCCACGGCGATCAGCTGCTACCTCGCGATCATCGCGGCGATCAGCCTGATCTCGGCGGCGCTCCTCAAGGACCGCTCGCAGGAGGACTACATCTCGGTCGCGCCGCGCGCGCCCGATCCGGACGCTGGCCAACCCCTCGTCGCGTCCAACGCCAAGCCCACGCTCTCCTGACCACCGCCTGACCCGTGAAGGTGACGAGCATGCTCACCCAGAACCCTCTCACGCCGCCCGCCCACGACGCGCCGGCCTCGCCCCTGGAGCGCCTCGCGCCGAACAAGCTCATCCTCGGGCTGTTCCTGCCGATGCAGGAGGGCGCCTGGAGCCCGTCGCGGGCCCCGCGCTCGACCTCCTGGACCTTCGACTACCTCGCCCAGTGTACGCGGCAGGCCGAGGATCTCGGCTTCGACCTCGCCTTCGGCCTCGCCCAGTGGATGGGCAAGGGCGGCTACGGCGGCGAGATGCATTTCCGCGAGCACGAGCTCGATCCGATCATCGTCAACACCGCGCTGGCGGCGATGACGAAGCGGATCGTCCTCATCAACACGGTGCACATCCTCTACGCGTGGCACCCCCTGCATCTCGCGAAGTTCGGGGCCGCGCTCGATCACATCAGCGGCGGCCGCTGGGGCGTGAACGTCGTCACGGGCTACAAGCCGAGCGAGTACCGGATGTTCGGCCTCGACATGATCGAGCACGACCTGCGCTACGACATGGCCGACGAGTTCACGACGCTCCTGGAGCGCCTCTGGGCCGAGGACGAGAACCTGACCTTCGCGGGGCGCTGGTGGAAGACCGAGAACGCCTTCCTGGCGCCGCGTCCGGGGCCCCGCCGGCCCTTCCTGGTCAACGCGGCCTCGTCCGGCGCCGGGCTGGCCTACGCGGCCAAGCACTCGGACCTGATCTTCATCACGAGCCCCGGCGGCGCCGAGCCCGCCAAGGCCTACGAGACCCTGCCGCCGGTCAACGCCCGGATCAAGGACCTCGCCGCCTCCTTGGGTCGGCAGGTCAAGACGATCATCAACCCCCACGTGATCTGCCGCCCCACCGAGAAGGAGGCGCAGGAGGCCTACCGCCGCATCCTGGAGCTTGAGGATCCCGTCGCGGCCGACAACTTCGTCCAGACCTTCGTGGGCGGGGACACCAAGTCCTGGCGCGGTCACAGCCGCGCCCAGTGGGTGATCGGCGGAAACGTCCACCTCGTCGGCACGCCCGAGCAGATCGTCGAAGGCTTCGTGAAGCTGCAGGCGGCCGGCTGCGACGGCGTCCAGGTCAACTTCTTCGACTACCTGCCGGACCTCGCCTATTTCGGCGAGGCGGTCATCCCGATGATGAAGCAGGCGGGTCTGCGGACATGAACTGCGGCGGTCGGTGCCGGTGAGCGGCGCCGCTGCGCCTGTCCCGGCCGCGGGGGAGGCAGGAGGCCGGCTGCCGTTCCCGGCCCTTGCCGCCGGCTTCCTCGCGCTCGCCGTCGCGATCGGCATCGGTCGCTTCGTCTACACGCCGATCCTGCCCGCCATGGCGGACGGGCTCGGCCTCACCCGGGCAGAAACGGGCCTGATCGGCTCCGCCAACTTCGCCGGCTACCTCGCCGGCGCCCTGGCCTCGGCGCACCCGCTTCTGCTCCGGGCACGCAGGCTCTGGCTCGCCAGCGCCCTGGGGACCTGCGTCGCCACACTCGTCGCCATGAGCGCGTGTTCGACGCTCGCCGCCTTCGTCGCCCTGCGCTTCGTCGGCGGCGCGGCGAGCGCCCTCGGCTTCGTCCTCGCCACGGCCCTGGTCATGGACCGGCTGACGCGGACCGGGCGCTCCGATCTGGCCGCGCTCCATTACGCCGGTGTCGGGAGCGGGATCGCGCTGTCCGCGGCGGTCGTGTCCATCGCGCAGGAGGCCGGATGCGGGTGGCGTGGCCTCTGGATAATCAGCGGCGTGCTGGCCCTGGGGCTCGCGGGACCGATCCTCTGGCTGCTCCAGGGATCCGCCCCGGCCGCCTCCCGGGCGCAGGCGGGGACCGCGACCTCCGCGTCGATCGCCCGGCTCGTGATCGCCTACGGTCTGTTCGGCTTCGGTTACGTGATCACCGCCACCTTCCTGGTCGCGATTGTCCGGACGTTGCCGCAACTCGCGACGGCCGAGGCCTATGTCTGGCTGTGCGTCGGTCTCGCCGCGGCGCCGTCCGTCGCGATCTGGGGCTGGGTCGAGCGGCGCTTGGGCTTTCGGATCAGCTTCGCCCTCGCGTGCCTCGTCGAGGCGTCGGGGGTGATGGCCAGCGTCCTGGCGGCCCATGTGCCGGCCATCCTCTACGCGGCCGTCGCCCTCGGCGGGACGTTCGTGGCCCTGACGTCGCTCGGCATCGACGGGGCGCGGCGGCTGCATGCCGGAAATCGTCAGCGTATCGTCGCGGTGATGATGGCGGCATTCGGGACCGGGCAGGTCATCGGTCCCGTAGCGGCGGGCGTCTTAGCCGATGCGACCGGAAGCTTCACCGTGCCGTCCCTCGCCGCGGCAGCCGCGCTCCTGATCGCCGCGGCCCTGGTCCTGTCGTTGCCGGCCGCCGACGCGGCGGCCTGAAGGCCGGCGGTGCCCACCCGGCGGCGGGGGCGCCGTGATGCCCAGGAGAGGACCGTCACCTGCGTGCGCGGATCAAGGAACGGCCAGCAGGCTGCGCAGCGCCTTGCGGTCGGTCTTCCCGACGCCATTGACCGGCAGCACATCGAGCTCGTGGATCTGCGCCGGCACATAGATCCGCGCGAGGGAGCCGCGCACGAAATCCTTGAGGCCCGGCTCGTCGAGGCCCTGGCCCTCCCGCAGCACCACGAAGGCCACCGGCACCTCGCCGAGATCCGCGTCGGGAGCGCCGACCACGCAGCAATCGCGGATGGCGGGATGGGCGGCGAGCTGTCGCTCGATCAGCGCGGGCGAGATGTTCTCGCCACCGCGAATGATCACGTCCTTGATGCGCCCGGTGATGGACAGGAAGCCGTCGGCATCGAAGCGGCCGAGATCGCCCGTGCGCAGCCAGCCATCCACGATCGGCTGGTCCGTGCTGCCGAGATAGCCGGCCATCAGGGTCGGGCCGGAGATGCGGATCTCCCCCTCCCGACCGGTCTCGACCGGGCGACCCGTAACGGGATCGAACAGGCCGACAATCTGCCCCTCCAGCACGGTTCCGATCGTGCCGATGCGGCGCCGGCCCGGCGGATTCATGGTCGAGGTGCAGGTTGCCTCCGACAGGCCGTAGGAGACGAGGAGCGGCACGCCGAAGGCGTCCTCGATCTGCCGGTGCAGGGTCGGCGTGATCGGCGCCGAGCCGCAGCGCAGGAAGCGCAGGCCCGGGAAGCGCTCGCCCTGGCGCAGCAGGGGCAGCATCCGCGCGTAGATCGTCGGCACCCCGGTCATGTAGGTGATTCCGCCGGTGCGCAGATGGTCGAGGGCGGCCTCGGCCTGGAAGCGCTCCATCAGCACGATCTCGGCCCCGGCCAGGAGCGGCACGATCAGCTGATTGTTGACGCCGTTCGTGTGGTGGAGCGGCATGACGTGGAGAAGCCGGTCTTCGGGCCCCGTGCCGGTGTGGCGGAGCACGCCTGTGGCGTTGCAGATGAGCCCTTCGTGGCGCAGCAGCACGCCTTTCGGCCGGCCGGTGCTCCCCGAGGTGAAGAGGAGCATGGCCTCGTCCCGCGGGCCGATCTCCGCCGCGAAGGCCGCCCCGCCGCTGAAACCGTCAAGCGCCCGGACGTCCAGGCCGGCCAGGGCGCGCCCGGTCACCTGCGCCGCGTAAGCCTCGGCGACGATGAGGTGCCGCATGCCGACAAGAGCCGCCTGTTCGGCCACAACCTCCGGCGCGAGCCCGGGCTCGAGGAAGCAGACGCAGGCGCCGGCCTGCAGGGCCCCGAAATAGGTCGCGATGGCCGCCGCGCTCTTGGGTGCGATCAGCCCGACCCGGTCGCCTTTCTCGACGCCCCAGTCCCGGATCGCCCCCGCGGCGGCGTCGATGCGTGCCCCGAGATCGGCGTAGGTGATGGGGTCCGGGGCCGCGAGGGCCGTGCGGCCCGCCTCGGCGTGATGCGCGATGGCCGCGCGCAGCCGCGCGCTGAGCGAGTCCGGCATGGCGGCGATCTCCTCTTCCCTTGGTCTGTCCCGCGCTTCAGCGCAGGCGGATGCCCGCATCGACCGCGAAACGGCCCGCCGGGTCGAGGGAAGCCAGCGCCGCCCGCTCCTCCGGGGTCGGCGGCGGCGTCGGCCCGGCATCCTCCGCCGAGAAGGCGAAGCCGGTACGGTCGCGGATCTCGTCGAGGCTCGCCTCCGGATGCCAGGAGGCCAGCGCGAGCCGGCCCTCGCGCTTCGTGAAGACGGCGATCGGCGTGACCACGCCGTGCATGCCGCCGGCCGCTGTGACGAAGTCGAGGGTCTCCACCAGGGTGCGCCGGGAATGCTCCGTGCGCCATGTGACCGCCCGGCGGGCGGTGGGCAGCATCACGGCCCCCCCACCGCCGCCCGGCAACCGCACCCGCGGGGCGTGCCAGTCGCCGATGCAGGAGACGTTCGTGCGGCCAAGGCCATCGACCTGGGCGGCGCCCAGGAAGCACAGGTCCATCAGGCCGCGGGTGCAGAGATCGTAGAAATCCTCGTTGGCGAAGATCGCCCGCGAGCCCTCGGCGAGCACGGGGTCGGAGGAGGAGATCGGCACCTCCGACGGGTTCGGATCGACCCCGCCGGCGACGTTGATGTAGGTGAACGCGAAGGGATAGGCCTGCTTGGCCAGGAGACAGGCCAGCATCGGCAGGGCCGAGTTCACGCCGCTGAAGGTGATCTCGTTCGGCCGCACGAACCGGGCGAGGTTCGTGACGATGTAGGAGAAGCCCGACCAAGTCCCGGTCACGTTGGACGCCGCCTCAGACATGGGCGGCCTCCCGCGCTTCGGGGCCGGCCGCGAGGTGGTCGGCGAGCACGCCCGGGGCGTCGGTCATGTAGGCCTCCACGGCCGGGTAATCGATCGCGTAATCCGGCCAGAGCGAGCCGGGCCACGCCCCGTTCGGCACGATGCTCACCGCCTCGACGAGGAAGTGGGGCACCAGCGTCAGTTCGGGCTGGTCGCGGAAGGAGGCGTCCGGCGCGATCCGCTCAGCCACCACGAGCACGCGCTTGGCCGAGCGGCTCATGATCCGGTCCCAGTGCGAGGTCCCGAAGACGCGCACGTCTCCCGACTCGCTGACCTCGTTGGCCTGGATCACCGCGAAGTCCGGCTGGATCCGCGGGATGGCGTAGACCGCCTCGCCGCTGCCGTAGGGGTCCTCGATCGTCTTCCAGCCGTTCAGGGCGGCCAAGTCCGAGCCGTGGATGCCGCCGCAGGGCATGAACGGCACGCCGAAGGCCGCCGCCCGCAGGCCCGCGGTCAGGCTGGCGCAGGCATGCTCCTCCAGGCGGACGGCGCCGGATTCGATTGCGCGGCGGTACCAGGGGGCGAGGCCGAAATTGCCCTCCATGGCGACGATGCCGGCCCTGGCCCGGGACAGGGCGCCGGCGCGGCACAGGATGTCGATGTCGTAGCCCGGCGATTGCTTGACGACTTCGAGGTCGCGACGTCCCTGACGGATCAGCTCGCGCACGAACGCGAAGGGGCCGCGATGCAGGAAACTGCCGCCCAGCGCGAGGGAGCTTCCGTCTGGCACCCGGGCGGCGAGATCCGCGAGGGGGATGATTTTCTGAGGTCCGGCGCTCACGGGGCGTCCTCCGGTCGGAAACGTGTCAGGCCGCGCGGTAGGCGCGGATGCGGTCCTTGAGACCCGGGCGCGCGGCCGAGGCGACGAGATCGGCGAGGTCGTCCGCGCGGGTGTCGCGGGCGGCAGCGCGGTTGAGGGCAGCGCCGGCCCAGGGGGACAGCCGCGTCGCCGCCTCCGACGCGGCCGCGACGGTGTCGGACCAGGACTCGGTCGCCGCGATGGCGGTGAGAAAACCGTCGGACAGGGCCTCCGGGGCATCGAACACCCGGCCCTCCTGCAGGACGAGCCGGGCCTTGGAGCCCCCGACGCGATCGGCGTAGCGCCGCGTGCCGAGCACCAGCCCGAAAGACAGACCCGGCATGCGGAAGGTGGCGGCCGGATCGCCGACCCGCCGGCCGCAGGCGCAGACCACATCGACCCCCGCGCCGAAATTCCGCCCGTGCGCCAGCGCCAGGGTGTCGAAGGGCGCGTGGGCGAGCGCCTGGAGAAGCTGCTCGATCCGCACGAAGCGGAGCAGCAGGTCGCCCTCCGACTGATCCTCGTAGCCGCCGAAATCGAACCCGGCGCTGAAGTTCCGGCCCGCTCCCTTGAGCACGAGGAGCCGGGTCCCGTCGCCGGCCGCCTCTCCCACGGCGTCAAGGAGCGCATCGACCAGGGCGGCCGACAGGGCGTTCATCTTGTCGGGGCGGTTGAGTGTCAGGGTCAGCGTCTCGCCGCTGCGCGCCTTCAGGAGTTCGTCCATAACGCTGCCCTCAAGCCGTGCGGGCGCGGGCCGGAGCGCCGTCGCCGAACAGCTCGGCGTTGTGCTGGCCGAGCGCCGGCGGCTCCCGGTAGATCGGGAAGCCCTCGCCGGAGAATTTCAGCGGCGACACGAAGGTGCGCGTCTCGGACCCGGACGGCAGGGTGAGTGGCTGGACCCAGCCCATGTGCTCGACCTGCGGATCGGCGAGCGCGTCGGCGTAGCCGTTGATCGGCGCGCAGGGCACGCCCGCGGCGCGGAACCGGGCGAGCAGGTCGGCGCAGGTGCGGTCGGCGAAGTCGCGCTCTAGGATCCCGAGGAGGTCCTTCTGGTTCTGCGCCCGCAGGGCGGTGGTGGCGAAGCGCGGGTCCTCGGCGAGATCGCTCCGCCCGATCGCCGCGCAGGCGGCGCGGTAGAGGGCGTTGTTGCCCGCCGCCATGGCGAAGTAGCCGTCTTTGGCGCGGAAGGCCTGATAGGGCGCGTTGCGCGGGTGGGCCGAGCCCAGCCGCTTCGGGTCGCGGCCGCTGCCGAAATACTCGCTGGTCTGGAGGGCTGCCATCGCCAGGGAGGCCCCGAACATCGAGGCGTCGATGTGCACGCCGGTGCCGCCCGCCCGCACCTGGAGCAGCGCCGCCGCGATGGCGTAGGCCGCGTAGAGCCCGGTGCCGAAATCCGAGATCGGCACGCCGCACTTCACGGGCGGCGCACCGGGCTCGCCCGTGACGCTCATCACGCCGCTCATCGCCTGGAGCGTCAGGTCGAACCCGGCCTCGGACGAGCGCGGCCCCTCCTGGCCGAAAGCCGAGATCGAGCAGTAGACGAGGCTCGGGCGCCCGGCGCTGACGCTGGTGTAATCGAGGCCGAGCCGCTTCATCACGCCGGGGCGGTTATTCTCCAGCACCACGTCGGCGGAGGAGATGAGCTCAAGGGCCCGCGCCTTGTCGGCCGGATCCTTGAGGTCCAGCGTCACGGAGCGCTTGTTGCGGTTCAGCGAGGCGAAGTTCTCGCTGAAGCCCTCGTTGAGGGGTGGCCAAGCCCGCATCGTGTCGCCGCCGTCCGGGTTCTCGACCTTGACGACGTCGGCCCCCATGTCGGCGAGCAGCATGGCGCAGAATGGCCCGGCCGCAACACTGCAGAACTCGATCACGCGGATACCGGACAGCGGTCGCACGGGCCTACTCCTCGATCAGACAACCGTCGCCGACGCAGGCTCGGGCGCGAGGCCTCGGGCGTGGCGCGGCGCCGGATGGGATGAGACGGTGATGGGGTTGTAGCCGAGGGCACGCGACAGGCTGCGCGCCGCGTCGACAACGACGTCGCTGAAGCGGCGCAGAGCCGTCGGGTTCAGGCGGTCGGCCGGACCGGAGATGCCGATCGCGGCCACGGGACGGCCCATGGCATCGTGAACGATGGCGGCGAGCCCGCAGACGCCTTCGCGCCACTCCCCGCGATTGACCGCAAAGCCCTGGATCCGGACCTGCTCCAGCTCCCGCCGCAGCAGGTCCAGCGTCGGGATCGTGCGCGGCGTGTGAAGCGGGAGCGCCTCCGGCAGATGGGCCAGCGCCTCTTCCTGGTAAGCCAGCAGCGCCTTGCCGGAAGCCACGCAGTAGGCCGGGGCGCGGCCGCCGATCGACGAGTAGGCGCGGACCGGCTGCGGGCTCTCGATCTTGTGCAGGTAGATGACGTCAGCCCTGTCGAGCAGCGACAGGTGGATCGTCTCCTGCGTCTGCTCGGCCAGGACCCGCATGAAGGGCTCCGCGACCTGCCGGACGTCGATCCGCGCCACCACCGGGCTGGCGAGTTCGAAGAGCTTCAGCGTGCAGGCGTAGGTGCCGCCCGGGTTGGCGTGCACGTAGCCGGCGGCCACCAGGGTCTGCAGCGTGCGATGCACATTGCTCTTCGTGAGGTTCAGGGCGCGCGCCAGTTCGCTGACGCCACGGGGCGCATCGCTTCCGGCGAGGTGCTCCAGAAGCGTCAGTCCTTTGATGAGTGTGCTGTCCATCGTTCTAATATCCGATACAGCGTTCTGCTAAACGCTATCGCCTTGCATCCGGACCCGTCAAGGGCGTGCTTCCGGATTGCTGCGGAATGTAAGTGCTTGCGCCCGACCAGTCGGTTCGAGGATCGCGCGAGCAACAGATTCGACATTGACGGCGGCCAACGACCTTCATAGCCTAATAAATCATGAGACGGCGTTCTAAATAATAGAACAACCTGCGTCGCTTCTCGAACCAGCGGTAGACTTCTGCGGAAGTGACCGCTCCGCTGACGGGAGAGAAACCATGGACGCCTCGGCCCAACGCCCACCTTCCAAGAAGGATGTCTTCCGCGTCGTCAGCGGCAACTTCCTCGAGATGTACGATTTCATGGTCTACGGCTTCTATGCGGCTGCCGTGGCGAAAGCGGTCTTTCCCAACGACAACGAGTACGTCTCGTTGATGCTGTCGCTGGCCACCTTCGGGATCGGTTTCCTGATGCGCCCGCTCGGCGCCATCGTGCTGGGCGCCTATATCGACCGGCACGGCCGACGGGCCGGCTTGGTCATGAGCCTCGCCATCATGTCGATCGGCGTCGCCCTGATCGCCTTCACGCCGACCTACGCCTCGATCGGCATCGCCGCGCCCATTCTCGTCCTGATCGGCCGCCTGCTGCAGGGGTTCTCCGCTGGCGCGGAATCGGGCGGCGTGTCGGTCTACCTGTCCGAGATCGCCACGCCGGGCAACCGTGGCTTCTACGTGAGCTGGCAATCGGCCAGCCAGCAGGTCGCCGTGGTCTTCGCCGCCATCATCGGCGTGTCCCTGCGCGGTTTCCTCTCCGAGGAGCAGATGCTCGCATGGGGCTGGCGCATCCCGTTCCTGATCGGCTGCCTGATCATTCCGGTCCTGTTCTGGATCCGGCGCTCGATGCAGGAGAGCGCCGATTTCGCGCAGCGGGCCAAGCATCGCCGCGCGACACTCGGCGAGATCTACCGGTCACTCCTCCAGAACTGGGCCATCGTTCTCAGGGCCGTGCTGCTCGTCACGCTGACGAGCGTCTTCTTCTACATGATCACGGCGTATACACCGACCTATGCGCGTCAGGTGCTCGGCCTGAGCGCCCATGACAGCTTCGTCGTCACCGTCTGCGTCGGCATCGCGAATTTCATCTGGGTTCCCGTCATGGGGGCGGTGTCGGACCGCGTGGGACGCCTGCCGGTGCTGCTGACCTTCTCAGTGCTGATCGGCCTCACGGCCTACCCGGTTATGGCGTGGCTCGTGTCGGACCCGTCCTTCGGCCGGCTTCTGGCCGCCCTGATGTGGATGTCATTCCTCTACGGTGGCTATCAGGGCGTGATGGTCGTCACGTTGACCGAGATCATGCCGGCCGAGGTACGCGCCACCGGCTTCTCGCTGGCCTACAGTCTCGCGCAGGCGATCTTCGGCGGATTCACACCGGCGGTCTGCACCTATCTGATCCACGAAACGGGGAACCGTGCCATGCCGGGCCTCTGGCTCGCCTGCGCGGCGCTGTTCTCGATCGTGGGTACGCTGACGCTCTATCGCAACGCCGACATCGCGCGACGCGGGACGGCGGCCGTCACGCCGGCTTGAGCGCGGATCGGAACGGTGCGCCCCCGGGAGGGATGCGAACCGTGATGGGCAGGCGAAGTCGTCTGACGACGTCGGCCCTCGGCGCGGGCGGCCGGGTCGTCGCGCCGCTTCGCAGCGGGGTGGCCGATTCCGCGTCGCCGACCTTCGGCACCGGGCAGCGTCCGCGGGTGGCGTATCCGGGCAAGCGCCCGCTCCGGCAGATGCCCCTGCGCCTGCCGCAACGGGTGACGCCGTTTGCCGGATCCGACGCGGGCGCGAGGGGCTGCGCCCGGTGGATCGGCATGCCGCTCAAGCAGGTGGTCGACCAGGCGATGATCGAGGGGCGGCAGGCCAAGGCCAGCGCCGCATGTCTCGGCGCAACCATTAGAGAGCCGGACAAGGAGGTGATGCCATGACCGCCAGGATGGCCACCCGGGTCGCACCAGACAGTGTGCCCGCGGTCCGAGCCGGCAGATCCTTTCGGGCCGGTGCAGCGGGCCGGCTGATGCCGGGGCTTTTCCTGTGCCTCATCCTGACCGTCATGGCGCAGGCGCTGCAGGCCGGCGAGGAGCATCTGACCGGCCACCCCTATGTCGAGGCCCTGGTGCTCGCCATCCTGCTCGGGACGGCCCTGCGCACCGCCTGGGTGCCGGGAGCGCGCTTCAAGGCCGGAATCGCCTTCTCGGCCAAGCAGGTGCTGGAGGTGGCCGTCGTCCTACTCGGAGCCTCGGTGAGTCTCGGGGCCATCGTTGCGTCGGGCCCGGCGCTTTTGGCCGGCATCGTCGGCGCAGTGGCGCTCACCATCCTGGCGAGTTGCGCCATCTGCCGCGCTCTGGGCCTGCCGGTGCGCATGGCGCTGCTGATCGCCTGCGGCAATGCCATCTGCGGGAACTCGGCCATCGCCGCGGTGGCGCCCGTCATCGGTGCCGACAGCCGGGACGTGGCAGCCGCCATCGCGTTCACGGCAGTGCTGGGCGTCCTGATGGTGCTCGGCTTGCCGCTGTTCGTACCGCTCGCCGGATTCGGTGAACATCAGTACGGCGTGCTGGCGGGGCTTACGGTCTACGCAGTCCCACAGGTGCTGGCCGCAACCGTGCCGGTGGGCGCGCTCGCGACGCAGGTGGGCACGCTGGTCAAGCTGGTGCGGGTGCTGATGCTCGGACCCGTCGTGGTGGTCCTGTCGCTGATCGCGCCGCGCCTGCCCGCGGAGGTGGCACGGGCCGGTGCTCCGGGCCGGCTCGGCTTCTTCAAGCTGGTGCCCTGGTTCATCCTGGGCTTCCTGGCGCTCGCCACGCTGCGCGCGCTCGGCTTCATCCCGGAGGACTGGCTGCAGCCGCTCTCACGGATCGCCGGCTTCCTCACGATCGTCTCGATGGCCGCCTTGGGCCTGGGCGTCGATGTGCGCATCCTGGCCCAGGTCGGCGGCCGGGTGACGCTCGGGGTTACCGCCTCGCTCCTCGTGCTCCTGGCCATCGCCGTCCTGCTCATCCGCGGCCTCGGGGTCGGCTGATCCGGCCGACAACCGAAGGCGATGAATTTCACGCGCAATTCCTGCAACGGGCCTGCTCGCAGCGCAGTCGTCACCACGACTTTGTAAGATCTGCGTCCAGAGCGCCGACATCTTCGGCTGCGCGGCCGATATCGGCGCGTAGCGGCCGGCCGGATCTGGCCGAGTGCCACCGATCCGCGTCAGATGAGGCCCCCCGGACAGGCGGGTACGGGGCATGTGAGCCGCCGCGTTCATGCAGCCCGCGGCCGCTTCGCACCTGGGCAAGCGATGCAAGTCCATACGCGCAGAGTGTGACTGCGGAATTCCAGGCTCTTAAGTTGTGCCCAAATTCGGCGCACGGAATTCCAGCGGAAAGTTGTTCAGGATCCGCCAGAGCTCGTAGCCGATCGACACCGTCTCCATCTGGATAAAGCCGCGCACTTTCGCACCCAGCGGAATGAACTCAGCGTCGGGCCATGCGGGCTTGCCGGGATCCTGCTCGACCAGCACGCGGAACCGGCCAGTTTGTTGCGCAGAGGGATCGACCGCACGCACGCGCCCGTCAAACATGCCATGGGCCACGGAGGGCCAGCCGCTGAACTGAACGGCTGGCCAGCCTTCGAAGGCCAGGCGCACGGGCTGGCCGGGCCTGATCAAGGCGACATCGCGTCCGTCGACCATCAGCTCCACCACGCGGGCCGGTGCGTGCGGCGCCAGAGTGGCCAGGGTGTCCCCTGCGTTCACCAAGGTGCCGCCGGTGGCCGCGTTGATGTGGAGGATCCGGCCGTCCCGCGGCGCGCGAACCAGCTGCGCCGATTGGCGGTTCACGGTCACTTCGAGCCGGCTCAGTTTGGCCTTGGCCTCGGCCAGGCGCGCGCGCCGCTCTGCGACTAGGATCTGTGCCGCCTCGAAGTTGCGCCGCGTCACGAAGCCTTTCTCGGCAGCCTCACGGGTCTGGCTGACCTGACTTTCCGCAACCTTCAGCGCCTGCTCGGCTGCCGCGATCTCGGCCTCGATCTGCTCGCGCTCGGCGGCGAGCCGCTGCAGCAGGAACGGATCGTTGTCGACGAGGCGCGCGATCGGATCTCCGGCGCGGACCCGCTGGCCATCCTCCACGTACCAGTGCTCGACTCGGCCCTGGACCAGGGCGGTGACGGCCTGCACGCGGTCGGCTGGATTCGGGGCCATGACGCGGCCCGTGCCGGCCGAGGTCTGTAGCCAGGGGACGTACAGGAGGATCAGGACCGCAAGAAGGGTCCCGATCCCGAGCATCCAGCCGACCGCGACAGCTGCGCGAGGCGCCTGGATCGATGTCAGGGTCGGGAAGTGATGCAGGTGTTCAGGCCGCGACAGCATGAGACCTCTCCCGTAGCGTCACTTGATCGGTGCGGCCGTCGTGATCGGCGGTGCGCTTCTGCTCAGGCAGGCCGAGCCGGAGCTGGCGATCGTGGATCGGCTGGGCCGGGCGCTGCGTGACATGCAGCACCGTCGTGCCCGCCTCCCGGAACCGCGCGAACGCCGCTGCGATCCGATCCGGGGGCAGCAGATCGTAGAGCGTCGACAGGACGACGAGCTTCGGCGGATGCGAAAGGGCGGCGGCGAGCTTGAGAGCCATGGACTCGACCGTCGTGAGCGGCCAGCCGGACGACGAGAGCAGCGTATCGAGCCCCTGGGGCAGGTGCAGGACGCGCTCGGACAATGCGACGCGCTCAAGACTATCGTGGATCGTCGCGGCGTTCCGGCCTGGGTCCATAGACAGGTAGGCGCGGATCGTCAGCTCGGGGAGCGTCGGCCGATCCAGGACGAGGAGCCCGGAACGCAGGCTGTCCGGGTCGAACGCAGCGATATCGGCCCCGCCGATCATCACCGATCCCCGCCGCGGACGGAGCTCCTGCCTGAGCAGCGCCGCGATCGTCCGCTCGACAGTTTCGTCGGCCGTCACGGACAGGATTTCACCGCTCTGGATCGCAACGTCGAACCGGTAGCCTTCGGCCTCGACCTCACGCAGGCGCAGGGATCCATCGACCGGGACCGCACTGGATTGTCCCGCCCGGTCCTCCTGCTCGATCCCGTCGAACTGCGCCAGTTCGTGGAGTGACGCGACCAGCCCGTTGAAGGTTTCCACGTGGGAGCCCAGTTGCGAGAGACCATAGAACGCCCCGGACAGGACGAGTTCCGCGGCCACGAGCTGTCCGAGCGACAGCTGGCCCTGCAGGATCAGCCATCCGCCCAACGCAAGCAGTCCGGCGCTGGCGACAGCGTAGATCAGGAGAAATCCGATGGTCTGCGCGAAGGTGTGGCGGAAATGGCGGCGATGCGCCCGCACATAGGCCGCGGTCATCGTCTCGGAACGCCCCATGGCAAAGTCGAGGCGACGGTCGTCCTTGTAGAAGCCGTTCGAGCGGCCGACGCTCTCGAGCCAGGACGCCGTCTCGTGCTTCGCGTGGCTCAGGGCCGCGGCCGACCGGAGCGCCGGTCCCACCCAGAGGAGCCAGATCCCGAGCAGCAGAGAGGCGACCACGAGATTGAAGGCGAGAAAGAAGGGGTGATAAAAGCTCGTCAGAACAAGGCCAATCCCGGATTGCAGAAGGATTGCAAATCCGCCGATCAGGAGATGCGGGACCGCCTTCTGAACCGTCACGAGATCGAAGAAGCGGTTGAACAGAGCGCTGCGCCGAGCATCGTCGAACTGCGGATCCCTGGCGTAAACGGCGCGCACGGTGATATCCGCGACGATCCTGGCGAAGACGCGCCGTTCGAATAGGGCCATCACGTAGATGCGGGCCGCACTCAGGGCGGCGACGACCAGCAGCAGTCCGAGCAAGAGACCCGACAGGACGAACAAGGGCGCCGGCAGCCCCGTGTTCGCCACGGAGTTGATCAGGAGCTGGACGGAAACGGGTGCCGCGAGACCCAGGAGCGCGATGGCACCTCCGTAGACGATCGCCAGCCAGACAAAACGCGCCTCCGGGTTCAAGAGGCGCGCGATGAGCCTGCAGGCTTCCACGACAGTCAAAGGGGCGTGTCTGATCGCATCCATCGATCGAGGGCTTTCCAGAACAGATTCGATTTGTGCGTTCTGCATCACGATTTCGATCGGATGCAGTGCGTTGCTCGCCAGTCATTGGTCAATTGCTGTCTCCCGGCGTCCGGATTGCGCCGCGGATCGGCACCCGAGAGGCACCTTTCCGGGTCGGGGCGCGATCGCGCTGCGGTCTCGCAGAGGACGCGGCGGACGATTTGCGGGAGGACTCCCGGAGGAGACCGCCGGGACGCGCCCTGTGAGGCGAGGATCGGGAGAGCGGTCCGCCATGACACGATGGCGTGGCGGACCGATACGTTGCCGGCCCTCACGTGAGACACGGCCGGCTGTCGGGCCGAGGACGCTGGCCCCGTTCAGCAGCGGTAGCCGCCCGCCGTCTGTCCGTATTGCTGCACCGGAAAGTGCTGCTGATCAGCATTGCCTTCCTGCGCCGAGCTTCTCCGGCAGCCACCAGTGGAAAACCGCGGGGCGTCCGACATGTCGATCGCGCCGGTCGACAGTCCGTCCCAGGTCGTCTGGGGCAGGGGCCGCATTTGAGATCCGACGCGGTAGTCGGCGACGGCCGCAGAGATCGGCGCGATCGCGCAGAGGGCCGTCACGAGCGCCACACGGGCTGTCTTCAGCGAAGTCTTCATGGTTCGTCTCCACTCAAGATCACGGTCATATCGACCTGTTCGCGGCTGAGGCGCACCGGCCCGCCAATGCGTGACCGACATTCTCGCCTCATCCACGCAAATGATCTGGAAACGACCGGGCCGCAGAACAACGCTACGGAGCCAATGATGATCATTGTGAAAATAAATGGACACAGGATTGGGCATGGCAGGGATAATTTTTAATCCTGCGACACCTCGTGCAAGCTTATGGTCATGTGCGTTTCATCACGCAGCGGCGTCGATTTTGACATTGAGGCGACAGGAATGCGGCCCGGGTGCTTGCAGGGCGCCCGGAGAGATTTGATGTCGGGACGATGCCGGGTCCGCCCCTTCCGTTCGACCTCGATTTGTTGCGCACCTTCGTCGCGATCGTCGACAACGGCAGTTTCACGCGTGCCGCTCAACGCCTGAGCCTGACGCAGTCGACCGTGTCGCTGCAGATCAAGCGCCTGGAAGACGGGCTCGCGCGCCGCTTGTTCGACCGGGACGGCCGGGACTTGCAGCTGACGCCCGAGGGCGAGATCCTGCTCACCTACGCGCGGCAGATCTTGCGGCTGGGAGCCGAGGCGCTCTCGCGCCTGCGCGAGACGGATGTATCGGGCGTCGTCAGGCTTGGAACGCCCGAGGATTTTGCGACGACGCACCTGTCGGAGGTTCTGGCGTGTTTCGCGAGGACTCATCCGCAGGTCGCGCTTCAGGTGCAGTGCGACTTCACTGTCAACCTCCTCGCTGATTTCGCGAAGGGTCGCTACGACCTGATCTTGTTCAAGCGCGAGCCGCAGGGGCCGAGCGGCGGGACCAAGGTCTGGCGGGAGGTGCTCGACTGGGTCGCGTCGCCGCGCCTCGTCACGGAAACCGGGGGCCCGATCCCCCTCATCCTCGCACCGGCCCCCGATGTCTATCGCAAGCGTGCGCTGTCAGCCCTCGACGCGGCCGGACGCGACTGGCGCATCGTCTACACCAGCCCAAGTTTGGCCGGGCTTCAGGCCGCCGTCCAAGCCGGGCTCGGCGTAACGGTTCTGCCGACGGAAATGATACCGGCGGACATGGTCTCGGTGTCTGCTCGGCTTCAGCTTCCAAAACTGCCCGATACGGAGATCGTCCTTTACCGGGCTCCCGGACATGTCACGCCGGCTGCCGAGCTGCTGTCGTCGACGATCATCGCCGCCCTGGAGCAGCGCGTCGTGGTGTCCAAGGCCGTCGCCGTGTGACGGCCTTGGAACCGGACCCTGACGCCCGCAGGAGCGTCAGTCGGCTCCCTCATCGGGGATGTTCAGGAGGTTGCCGCAGGCCTTGCAGTGCACCGCGTCCGGCTCATGGCGTTGCAGCCCGCAGGCGTCGCAGGGGAAGCGCACCTTGTACGGCCGGAACACCACCTGCGCGAGGCGGAAGAACAGCGTCACGCCGCAGATCATCACGAAGACCGAGAGCAGCCGGCCCGTCGGTCCCGGCAGTGTGATGTCGCCGTAGCCCGTGGTCGTCAGCGACGTGACCGTGAAGTACAGAGCGTCGATGGGCGTCTGAATGGCCGGATTGGTGTTGTGCTGCGTGGCGTAGACGATGCCCGTCATCGTGAACACGAACACCACCAAGTTGGTCGCGGCCAGGATCGCATCTTCGTTCCGGCGGAACAGTTCGCTGTCCTGCCGCAGCCGCTCCAGCAGATGATAGGTGCGCAGCAGACGGAGCGTGCGCAGGATCCGCAGGAAGCCGACGCCCTCGACGAGCACCGGGGCCAGGAACGAGGCGACGGCCACGAGGTCCGTCCAGGTGCTGAGATGTCGGAATTCGCGGAGCGGGGTGCGGCTGATGCCGAGGCGGGCGGCGAAGTCGAGTAGGACGAACACGCCCAGTGCCACATCGCAGGCGATGATCCAGGGTATCAGCGGCAGGAACGAGGTGACGATGACGAAGGCGATCGTCGCCACGTCGAACACGAGCAGGACGTAGCGGAAGCGGTGCGCGCGCCGCGTGTCCCCCTCGTACAGTTCACGCAGCGTCGCGGTCAGTGTCGTCATCGGTCGTCGGGCTACGGGGTCAGAGCTCAAGAATCCTGCATCCCCGCGTACCCGACCGCGGCTCCCTCTGCACCGCCGCCCAGCCAGGAGAGCAGCAGGAGGATCATCGCCCCGAGGAGCATGACCCCAGTGAGCGCCAGCACGAAATCGGACAGCCGGCCCTCGATGGTGCCGGGACGACGCTTTGGAAGGTGACGGCGCATGGTGCTCCACCAGGTTTCGCGGGAGATCGACGGATCGAGGCTGTCGCGCCCCGTCGCCGCGCGGCGGCGGCTTCGGCTCAGCGGTGAGACGGATGGGCCGGGGCAAACCGCAGAACCAGAGCCCCGGCGGCCATGCAGGCGAGCGACCCGAGCAGCACGCCGATCTTGGTCTCGGCTTCCAGATCCGGCTGCGTCGCAAAGGCCAGCAGGCCGATAAACAGGCTCATCGTGAAGCCGACCCCGCAGAGCACGGCGACGCCATAGACCTGAGCCCAGCTCGCACCGCGCGGGCGCTGCGCCCAGCCGAGCTTTACGGTCGCGAGCACGAAGCCGAAGACGCCGACTTGCTTGCCGAAGAACAGGCCCAGCGCCACGCCCAGCGTCACCGGGTCGAGCAGCATCGCCGGCCTGACCCCGGCGAAGGACACGCCGGCGTTGGCGAAGCCGAACACCGGCAGGATCAGGAATGCCGACCACGGGCTGACGGCATGTTCGAGGATGTGCAGCGGCGAGGTCGGGTCGTCCGGCCTGCCGACGCTCAGCCGGAGCGGCACCGTGAGGGCCAGCAGGACGCCCGCGACGGTCGCATGCACGCCCGACAGGAGCGTGAACACCCACAGCACCGCGCCGAGGGCAAGGTAGGGCCACAGGCGGCTGACGCCGGCCTTGTTCAGCCCGTACAGCGCGGCGAGCGTCGCGGCCGCACCGCCGAGCATCGGCAATGACAGGTCGGCGGTGTAGAACACGGCGATGACGATCACCGCGCCGAGGTCGTCGAGGATGGCGAGCGCGGTGAGGAACACCTTGAGCGAAACCGGCACGCGCGAGCCCAGCAGCGCCAGCACGCCGAGGGCGAAAGCGATGTCGGTGGCCGCCGGGATCGCCCAACCGCGCAGGGTCTCGGGCGTGCGCCAATTGACGGCGGCGTAGACGAGCGCCGGGAGGATCATGCCGCCGAGTGCGGCCACACCCGGCAGGATGCCGTCCGGCCACGTACGCAGCCGCCCGTCCAGCAGCTCGCGTTTGATCTCCAGGCCGACGAGCAGGAAGAACACGGCCATCAGGCCGTCGTTGATCCAGTGCAGGACCGAGAGTGGGCCGAGATGGGTCTTGAGCCCCGCGAAATAGACGTCGGCCAGCGGCGAGTTGGCGACGACCAAGGCCAGCGCAGCGCTCGCCATGAGCACGAGGCCGCCACCCGCTCCGCTCGTGAGCAGGCCGCGCAGGGACGACCGGGGACGATAGGTGAGTGTCGGCACGCGCACAGGCCTTCCGCCGCTGGCGGCCCGACCAACGCTGAAGCCTGCCGATCCGACCTTC
This sequence comes from Methylobacterium sp. 1973, assembly GCF_040545035.1. Lineage (NCBI taxonomy): Bacteria > Pseudomonadati > Pseudomonadota > Alphaproteobacteria > Hyphomicrobiales > Methylobacteriaceae > Methylobacterium > Methylobacterium sp. 1973. The sequence continues at coordinate 39,299 of NZ_JBEPLA010000003.1, read as the reverse complement.
GGATCATGCACCCGGGTCGGGATATCTCACCGATGAGCGTTGCCGGCAACCACCCTCCGTGTCGCTGTACAAGGGGCCGGCGGAGCACGGTTCACCAGCACGCGATGGCGAGCTGGCTCATCGCACCTGAGCGCCCCCGGAAGCCGCCGGTTGGTCGGGCACCCGGCCCGATCGGCTGCGAAGGCGGAGCCCGTGGCCGCCTCAGGGTGGATCTTCGGATCCGCAGGATGGTCGAGATGGGTGCTCAGGCCGCTCGAAGCTGCCGCAGCGCTGCGATCCCTTCGCGTGCGACCGCCTCGACGGTGGTGGCCGTGGCCGGTCGGCGTTCGGCGTGACGGGCTTGAACGCCACCGGTCCGGTGGCTGCACTGCGTCTGTGCACCGGGCAGAATGCGGAGCCCGACACCTCTGGAGGCTTCGCGCTTCGCCGCGTCCTGGGCCGCACAGGTATTCATGGCCGCGGGGCACGGATCGACGATCCCGGGCCACAGCCGGTTCCACGGAGGAGGCGGACCTTACGCCGAACAGCGCAGGCCTTAACACTTACGCAAGCGATCCGATGCAACTACTGAGTGGTATCGACTCCGAGCCACCACAACTATAAGTGAGTCGGAGGCGACGACGGCGTCGCTGGTTAACGAGGCCTGAGAATCATGAAGAAACTCGACCTGAAGACCTTGAAGACTGTGTCCGGCGGTCATGGCTCCCAGCAGGGCCTTGCTGTCGGCTTGAATCTCGGCGGCCTCAGCGTCGGCGTTGGACTTGGGCTCGGATCGTCCTCCGGCAAGTCTCGCTGATCCAAGCGACCGGCGCGCGGGGCTCCGTCCCGCGCGCCGGCACACAGGCAGCCTAACATCGATCGTTCCGCGGCGGCTCCCGCGCCGGTCAGTCAGCGACTTCCAGGGGCGTCGGGCAATGGAGCCGATCTCGGGTGTCTCCAGGAAGGCGGCGCTCATCGCCGGACTGCCGCTCCCCCTGCGCCGCCTGGCTTTGCGAACCGTGTTCCGCGTATACGCAGCGGTCGGCCGCAGCCCGCGTTCCGGCCTCGCGGACCGGTTCGAGCGCGTGCTCCGTCTGCCGCGGCGGGAGGCTCGACGCCTCGACCGCGAGGCGGCCTTCCATGACGCGCTGGCCGAGCTGGAATGGCTCGCGCTCCTGACCCGCAGCCGGGCCGCGATCCAGCGGGACCTCGCCCATGTGGTGACCCAGTCGCCCGAGGTCCTGAGGCGGATCGCGGCGAGCGGTGAGCCGGTCATTCTCGCGCCCCTGCACATGGGTCCCTACGTGATCGGGCTCCTCAGCATCCTGGTCACCTTCTTCCCCGGCCGCTCCGTGCTGATCCTGAGACGCCGGGACGACAGGCCGCTGGAGACCCGGGTGATGGAACGCATCACCGAGTTCGGGATGCCGGTGCGCTTCCTCACCGTCACGGATCGGGCCGGCTATCTCCCCGCCATTCGCTATGCCCGACGGGGCGCGGTCATCGTCGTGTTCGCCGATCTGCCGCCGCGCTACGGCAAGCCGGCACCGATGCCGATCTTCGGCCTACCGACCGCGTTCGCCTTCGGCATCGACAGCTTGGCGCACCTGACCGGCGCGACGGTGGTGCCCTTGGCGATCGGCGCCGAGGCGGGCGGTGCCGTTGTGGTACCGCGCTATCCCTTCGCCGTGCAGGCAAACGATGCGCTCGAACGCGGGCGCGTCGCGGACCTGATGCGCCGGCATATCGAGACGACGATCCGGGAACGTCCCGAACAATGGCACTTCTGGCCGTCGCTCCAGGAGTACCTGGCGGCCGAGGATCCCCTGATGCCCATCGAGAGGGCCGCGTGAGCGACACCCTCGCCGCGCCCGGACGGACGCAACTCGGCTTTCTGCAGCGCCGAACGGGTGCCCTCCACCTCCATCGTGATCGTGGCGCCTCGGCCATGGCGTGGTTCTTCGGCCTGATGATCGTGCTGGTGATCAGCGCCCTCTTCTTCGGCCGTTTCGCGCGAACCGAGTCCGTGCGGGGCTATGTCTCGGCGGTCTCCGGGATGTCGCGTCTGGATGCCCGCGCACCCGGCATCGTCGCTACGATCGACGTGCGCCAGGGCGAGACGGTGCGGCGCGGCCAGCGGCTGATGCAGGTGAAGCTGCGCGAGCCGACGGTGGGCGGCGTCTCCACGGTCGCGGCGGATCTGACGAGCCTGACCGAGCGCCGGGCCGTCCTGGAGCGTGAACGCGACCGCCTGACGACCTTCCTCGCGCGGGCCGACCGGGAGACAGCGGAGATCGACGCCAATGTCGAGGCCGTGAGCGCGGCCTTCGCGCAACAGGAGACGATCCTGCGCATGGGCCTCCGGGAGCAGGGGGCAATCGTAGCGCGCGTCCAGACCTATCTCGACCAAGGTTACGCCACCCGAGACGCGCTCAATCTGCAACGCCGGACGCTCCTCGATTACGGACGGCAGATGGCCGAGTTGCAGGCCCGGCGCGCCGAGCTGCGGCAACAGGCGGACGAACGCAAACGCACCCAGCGCTTCGGCTTGGCCGAGAAGACTGGACAGCTCGCCGCCGTGCGCAACGAGCTGAGCGGAATCGTGGCTCGGATCGCCGGGCAGTCGGCGCAATCCCAACTCGACATCGTCGCCCCGGTCGATGGGCAGGTTGCCGGCCTGTTCGTGGAGACGGGCGCGTCCGTGGCGGCCGATCAGGTTCTTGCCGTCGTCGGCGACATCCGCGCCGACCCGGTGATCGTGCTCGGCGTGCCCGCGCGAGCGGTCGGCCTCGCCAAGGTCGGACAGAGGGTGGTGCTCAAATACGATGCCTTCCCGTTCAAGACCTTCGGCATCGGCCACGGGACCATCACGTCGATCTCGGAATCGCCCCTGCGTCCGGCCGCCGACCTGCCGCCTGCCCAGGACGCGCGGGAATCGAACCGGCAATCCACCTACCGGATCGAGGTCCTCCCGGAATCCCGCACCATCCGCGCCTACGGCGTCGACGAGCCGATCCGGATCGGTTCGACCCTGAGCGCCGACATCGTCGTGGAGCGGCGGCGGCTGATCGACTGGGTGCTCGATCCGATCCGGGCCATGCGCGGCAGGGGCTGACATCATGACGAGTTGGCTGAGCCGTATCCTGGCGCGGCGGCGCAGGATCCGCTGGATGGCCCAGAGCGAGGCCAAGGAATGTGGCCTCGCGTGCTTGGCGATGGTGGCCAATTACCACCGGCACCAGATCGACCTGAGCTACCTGCGTGCGCTTTTCCCTCTGTCGCAGTCCGGCATGTCCCTCGCCGACATCGTCGAGGTCGCGGACGGGCTGGGATTCGATGCCAACGGCTTCGCGCTTTCGAATGTCGGCGAGTTGTCCGGGGTGGCGCTCCCGGCGATCCTGCACTGGAATGGCAACCACTTCGTCGTCCTGGAGCGCATCGGGCGCGACGGCTACCGGATCCAAGACCCTGAATTCGGGCTGCGGATCTACGACCGCGCCGATATGGAACGCCTCTTCTCCGGGGTGGTCCTCGAATTCCAGCCGCGCATGGATTTTGCGCGCCTGACGGCCGAGCGCCGCCTCGGCTTCATGGAGGTGTTCCGCGCGACCCGGGGGCTCGGCGGCACCGTCTGGCAGATCTGCCTGGTCTCGCTCGCCATCGCCCTGCTGGGCCTCGGCATGCCGATCCTCCTGGAGATCGCCCTCGACGTGGTCATCCCGCAGGTCGATCTCGATCTGCTGCGCGTGCTCGCCATCGGGCTGGCGGCGATGATGGCCTTCGAGGCCGTGGGCCGCTGGCTGCGGGACGCCATCGTGCTGCGCTCATCGACGCTGATGCAGTTGCAGTTCACGCGCAACGTCGTGGGGCACGCCTTCCGGCTGCCACTCGGCTATTTCGAGCGGCGCCATCCCGGGGATTTCGTCGTGCGGGTCGATTCCATCGACCACATCAAGACCTTCCTGGTCGGCGGTCTCGTCACCGCTATCGCGGACACGCTCACGTCCGTGCTGCTCGTCGGCCTGATGTACTACTACGCGCCACTCATGGCCGGCTTGACCCTGCTGACTCTCGCGGCCGTTCTGCTGGTCCGGGCCGTGACGTTTCCGGCCCTGAACCGGTACACCGCGGCCTCCCTGGAGGCCCGCTCCGAGGAGCAGGGTCGGCTCTTGGACGGTCTGCGCCGGGTCGACACCCTGAAGGCCCATAACGCCGCGGACCTGTTCGCGATGCGATGGTTCGAAAGCTTCGCGCGCTTCGCCAACACGGATTTCCGCGCCCGCCACGCGACCATCGATGCCGAACTCTTCATGCATCTCGTCATCGCGACGAGCACCGTGACGACGCTTTACATGGGTGTGACCGGCGTCATCGGGAACACCCTGACGATCGGCTCGCTCTACGCCTTCTTCGCCCTGCGCGGCGACTTCTTCGAACGGGTGAACCGGCTGACGGTCAACCTGATGCATCTCTCGGTGATGCGGGTTCATTTCCAGCGTCTGGACGATCTCGTCGGCCAGGAGGCGGAGCCGGGCGCGGACGATGTCTGCATCCACCGGAAAGTGCGCCGGACGGTGGCGCTCGAAGGCGTCCGCGTGCAATTCGGCCGGGCGGATGCCCCGCTTTTACGCGACGTCGACCTGACGATCGACATCGCGGCTGGCGAGAGCATCGCGATCGTTGGTGCCTCCGGCTCGGGCAAATCGTCCCTGCTCAAGATCCTGGCGAGCCTCCACGAGCCGGCGGCGGGCCGTCTCAGTGTGGACGGAGCCGCCCTGCAGCAATTCGGCCGGCGGGAATTCCGGGCCAATCTCGGCGTCGTCTTCGCCGACGATGGCGTGTTCGCCGGGACCGTGGCCGACAATCTCGCCTTGTTCGACCCGTCCGTCACGCGGGCGCAGATGGAGCGGGCCCTCGATCAGGTCGGCCTACGCGAGGCGGTCGAAGCCTTGCCCCAAGATTTCGCCACCCTGATCGCGGAGGAGAGCGGCCTGCTGTCGACCGGCCAGCGGCGGCGTCTGCTCATCGCCCGGGCTCTGTGCCGTCAGCCGCGCCTCCTGCTCCTCGACGAGGTGACCGCCAACCTCGACCCGGACACCGAGCGGTCGCTGATCGACAGTCTGCGGCGTGTGGAGGCCGCAAAGGTCTACGTCACCCACAGCCGGCAGGTCCTCGCCGGTGTCGATCGAGTGCTGCGGATCCACGATGGGCGCCTCGTCACGGAGCGTCAGCTGGATCGATCCGCGACAGACGCAGCACCGGTTCCGGAGCCGGCTTGAGCTCCGTGTGGCTTCCCCGCAGTGGGGGGACGCCGGATCGGACCAGCGGCGATTCCGCAACCCGAGACGCGGCCCGCGGCAGCACCCGCGCCCGTTTGCCGACGGCGCCCGGATGGTCGACGTCGAGCAAGCCGGCGGCGGCTGCGAGCGCGAGCGACAGGGCGTCCCGCTCCGCCGCGACGGCCGCCGCGCCGGCCTCCGCGTCACCCAGCTCGGCCCGGAGGTTCAACGCGTCGAAGATCGTCCGAAAGCCGGCGACACGTTCGATCTCCATGCCCTTGACGGACTGACGCAGGGCAACCACCCGGGCGTAAAGCCGCGCCGCCTGCTCGGCGACGGTTTTGTGCCGGAGGAAGTCGACGCGCGCCGTGCTGAGCGTCGTGCGCTCGATATCCTGGACCTCATAGCCCCGCTGGCGCGCCGCCGCGGAAGCCTCCGCGACGCGCGGGAATGCGCCGGGCTCGTAGAGGGGGATCCGGGCGAGCAGGCGCGTCGTGGTGTCGGTGATCCGATCCAGTGCTGCGCTGTAGCCGAATTGAGAGATCCGGGAGACCTGCAGATTCACGCTCGGCAGCAGATCGGCGGTCACGGCGTCGGCCCGCGCCGCATCCGATTGAACGCCGAGACGCGCCGCGATCAGCCCTGGATTGTTGGTGCGGACGAGCGCCTCGTAGGCTTCCGGCGTGCGGGGCAGCGTGCCGGGCAGGCGCGGCGGGGCAACCCGCTCTGGATCCATCCCGGTGAGACGCACCACGGTCGCCCGGGACGCCGCGAGATCCGAGCGCGCCCGCTCGCGCTCAGCCTCCGCGGCCTGGAGCCGGGATCGGGCCAGCGCGGCATCGGTGCGCGTCGCGTCCCCGACCGCGAGCTGGCGCTCCGTGGCGTCGAGGATCCGGCCGATCGCTGCGCATTGGGCATCCCTGAATTCCAGGATCTGCGTGTCCCGCATGACCGATAGGACGGCGATCGACGCGTCGAGGAGGACCTGCTGACGCTTCCCCGCGACGAGGGCGCGTCCGGCATCCGTCTGTGCATCGACGGCACGGAGCGTGTTCAGTCGTCGAAACCCGTCGAAAAGCGGTAGGTCGGCCACGAGTCCGAGTTGGTAGGGCGCTGCGCGCGGCGTCACGTCGAGGCCCACGACCGTCGGAGCGATCTCGGGGCTGTAGCGGATCCGGCTGCTCAGCGGCGCGTCGGCCAGCACTGCGACGGTCGGCATGAAGGCGTCCTTCGCGCCCCGGAGCCGCGCCTCGGCACCCTCCTGCCGTGCATTCTCCGCTCGGAGGGTAAAGCTTTCCACGAGCGCGGCCGCGGCTGAATCGAGCCTTTCACCACCGACAGCCGGTCGCGTCACAGGGATGACGAGAAGTCCGATCGTCATCGCAGCAGCCGCGACTCGGGATCTCCGAGCCGGCATCCACGTCCCCATCGCTTACGACACATTCGAAGCCACTGCGCATCGCGGAGTCGCCTGGGCCAGATCCGTTCGCGTCGCCTGCCCGCCACCGATGTTGTGGCAAAGAAAATATTAACTACAACTTAAAGGTGCGATAATTGCGGAGGTTCAGGCTGGGGTTCCCCCCTCGGATTTCCGGCGGCAGCGTACACGGCGAGCGAGCGAACGTCGAAGCGGCCGATGCCTGACAATTCCAATCCGGACCGACGCGCAGGCCCCGGAAGCGGTTACAACCTGTGTTTGGGTGCCATGCCCCGGCATGATGAAGCTTCCACCCGAAGCGCGGAGGGTTGCCCGTCCAATCGTGTCCCCCGGCAGGAAGCCGCCCCGAACGTACTGGTCGAGCTCGAATGGCCGGCCAACGCGCATATCGAGGCGCATGCCACCGCTATCGCCGCCGGGGAGGTCGATGCGTTCCTCGGCCGCGACCTTCTGGTCGGTCGTCCCGGAGCGACGACCTTCTCCTTGGTCGTCGTGCCGGAGGGGAGCGGCCGCCTCGTCGCCAGAGGCCTGTGCCGCCGGACGAGGTGAGGGCAGAGACCCCGGTGCTGTCTGCCGGCAGCGGCGCCGCCGCGCGTTGGCGAGATCACGTCGATCGGACTCTGGCCGCGTAGGCAGGCGAGTCACCCCGTGAGCTTCTGATCCTGATCTGGATCGTCGAGGCCCTGCGCAGGCGTGGACAGCGCATCAGACGGATCACCCGACACGGATTGACGACCGGCAGCAGGCAGCGCGTCAGGCTCCGCACGACCAGCGCGACGAGAAAAAACGCCGGGTGCCGGCGAGCATCCGGAAGCACCTTCATCACTTCGAGGGCCAAGTTCTCGACGACTGGTCCGGCGACGCGGCTGCCTCCGGCGACGTGACGCGGGCCTCGCGATCGACCGCCGGAAGGGGAAAAATATCCGTCCTATGAAGGAGCGGGTGTCTGATAATGGACCTGAGATACTATGTTACCCTTTGCCACCGTGGCCCGATGCAAGATGCCTTGATCCGCAAGCTTGAGAGCTTCGAGGACCTCGCCGACGGCGATCGAGCTGCGCTGAGAGCCCTCGTTCCCCGCGTGCGCCAAGTGCCCGCACGTACGGACCTCATCGAGGAAGGCCATGTTCCCGAGCGGATTCATCTCATCCTCGACGGCTATGCCTGCCGTTACAAGGTCTTGCCGGACGGTCAGCGCCAGATCATGGCCTATCTGGTGCCGGGCGACTTCTGTGACCTGAACGTCTTCATCCTCGATCAGATGGACCATGCCATCGGCACGATCTCCCCTTGCCAAGTGGTCGAGATCTCCCGGAACGCCATCGAGGACGTTACGGCACACTACCCTCAGGTGACCCGCGCGTTATGGTGGTGTGCCCTCGTGGACGAGGCGATCCTGCGCGAGTGGCTGGTCAACATCGGCAGCCGGCAGGCCCATCAGCGGATCGCACATCTGTTCTGCGAGCTGTTGTTGCGCTTGGAAGCCGTCGGGCGCGTCAGCGACAACAGTTACGCGTTCCCGTTCACACAGACCGACATCGCGGACACGATGGGCCTGTCGGACGTGCACGTGAGCCGCACGCTGAGGGAGTTGCGTCGGCTTCAATTCATCACGCTGAAGCGCCGGGTCCTGACGATCTTGGACGTTGAGCAACTCAAGGCGTATTGCGGATTCAACCCAAATTATCTGCACCTCAGAAACACGCGGTGGAGCGCCCGCCGGCAGGCGCCGTGGCTGAGCAGCAGCCACGGAGCGTAGCGGTTGCGGGCCGGGAGGATGTCCGAGATCCTGGGCGCTCCAGCGGATCTCCGCCGACACCGGGCTCTGATCACGAAGGCATGCCGGCAGTCGCGAGCGGGCTTCGGGTGATCGTTATCACGCATCTTGTCGCGCTGAAGGACCCGGCGAATAAAATAGGCCTCTCATTGCTTATTTCGGCCTCTGAGCCGACATACGCGCGCCAGCACCCTATACTATCGAAGGCACGGCGCGTTTGATACGCGAATTTATACGTCGAATACGCATAGGGCTTGCAGCCTCAGAGCGCAACACTAACGCGAGGCGCTATATGGACCTTTATCTACATCTACAGAAGCATGATCGTCGAATCGACGATCCTTAGTTGCGTCGGTTTAGCGATCGGTACGCCGTTCTCGCCGGGATCTGGCGAGTCTGACAAACAATTCCAAAAACTGATTTACTCCTCTAGGTCGAAGACTTGCGCAGAATTGAAACGCCGGCGCGATTCATCCACGTTTCGCGGATGTCACCAAAGGGCGTCCTGACCCGTCGTATCGCCGATGCTGCTCATGGCGGCTTGGCGTAGGAGGATGGCGCTGCCGTCCGTGCATCACGGCTTTCGACGTTTCGGTCGCAGGGTTGGCGACGGAGCACTCCGACACGCCGAAACGAAGGGCAACCGCTGTTAAAGCTCGCCAGTACCGGAGGATACCCACCCCGTAGCGCCCGCAAGAACGTGGCTGGGGTTCTGGTCCGGCACCGTGCGCAGCCACATCGCGCGCAGGTACGGTGTGACCGGCGTCAAACGAAATGGCGTCGTCGCTCGATACGCCGGGAGACGCCGGATCGAACAGGATCATTCATTTGATAGATTTGTAAAAATTCTGGGACGAAAACAACAAGCGCAAATCGCTCAAGCTAGATCCCGAAGTTTTTAAATAGAACTTCGGAACATCTCGCCAGGTGCGGTCATTGAACAGGAATACCCCGCTCGATTTTGGCATCTCGGTGGCGGCCCAGCCGCTAACCGAGGTGAGAAAGTTCTGTCGCGTAATCACGCCGTGACCTGATCGAGCTGACTGTCGGCACGATCTGCGGGGACATCCAACCGGGAGCCGCGGCCCCGATCGAGGCGCGGTGCGCCGGGACGAAGACGACGCAGAGACAGGCTCACCGTCCTGCACGAGGCGGTCGGCCTCGCAGCGCGTCGAACGCCTGCCCCCATCGGCGCCGCTCCGGTGCCGGAACCCTGAAGCGCGCCGCGAACCGGAGCCGCCCATGTCCCTCCTTGCCTGGATCATCCTCGGCCTGATCGCCGGCTTCATCGGCAGCAAGATCGTCAACAACACCGGCCAGGGTGTGCTCGTCGACATCTTGCTCGGCGTCATCGGTGCCGTGGTCGGCGGATTCCTGTTCGAGCAGTTCGGGCAACCCGGCGTTTCGGGCCTCAACCTCTACAGCCTGCTCGTCGCGGTCGTCGGGGCCGTGGTCGTGCTGTGGCTCTACCACGCCCTCGTGCGACGCGGCCGGATCGTCTGATCCGCTTCAGCCGCCCGTTCCCTCGCAAATCACAGATCCCGGAGAAACCACAATGGCTACCGTCACCGATACCACCCTCGCGGCGACCGGCCGTGCCATCCCGGACCGGCCCGTGCTCGACCGTGGCCCGCCTCAGGGCAGCGCCGTCACACCGTCCGAGGACATCCGCACGATGATGCTGCACTCGGTCTCGTGGGGGGCGGTCCTCGCCGGCGCCACGGTCGGGCTGATCGCCCAGGTCATCCTGAACATGCTCGGCCTCGGCATCGGCCTGTCGACGGTGGATCCCCTCGGCGACGGCACCCCGGCGGCGAGCGCGATCGGCATCGGTGCGGGCCTCTGGTTCGTCGTCTCCGGCGTCCTCGCCGCGGTGGCGGGTGGCGCCCTGGCCGGCCGGCTTTCGGGCAAGCCGTCGGCCGCAACCGCCGGGTATCACGGCCTTCTCGCCTGGGCGGTCTCGACCCTCGTCGTGCTGTACATGCTCTCGTCGGCGGCGAGCGGCCTCGTCGGCGGCGCCCTCGGTACGGCTTCGACGGCCATCGGTGGGATGAGCAACGCCGCGGGCGGATCCGTCTCGACCCTGGCGCAGGCGGCCGCCCCGTCGCTGACGAGGGTCACTGATCCGTTCTCGGAGATCGAAGCCGGCGTCCGCAGCAACACCGGCTCCGATCCGGCCGCGCTGAAGGACGCTGCGGTGACCGCGATGCGCGCCGCCGTCTCGGGTGATGGCGCTCAGCAGGCCGCCGCCCAGGAGAAGGCGGCCGTCGCCCTCGCCAAGGCACAGAACATCCCGGTCGAGCAGGCCCGGACTCAGGTCGGCCAATACACCCAGCAGTTCAAGGAAACCCTCGCTTCGGCCAAGGAGCAGTCGAAGCAGATCGCCGACGCCGCGGCCCGCCGGGTGTCCCAGGGGGCGCTGTTCGGGGCCCTTGCCCTGATCTTCGGAGCGCTGGCCGCCTTCTTCGCCGGCCGCAGCGCCGCCGTCGATCGGACAGACGCCCGAGCGGGAGGTCAGCCGCTGCCGCCGCGCCGCGCATGAGCACCGACGGTCGAGGTTAACCGCGCCTCGACCGGCATTTCACGTCCCGGACCCGATCCGAACCGGTGCCGGCCCTGGGCGTCCTCAGTCAGACCTCTCCGGCACCGCCCGGCAGCGTGACCAAGCTCCATCTCGCCATCCTGCTCGCGACGGCCTCATGCAAGCCGCTCGGCGCGCGGGCCGAGACGCCATCGACCCGTCCGCCACGGCACCCCCGCCGCGGATCCACCGCCCGCCAGACTTCCAAGGAGTCCACCATGAAGACCGTCTCCACACTGACCGGCGCAATCGCCGCACTGCTCCTCTCAGCCGGCCTCGCCGCAGCCGCCCCGTGCACGACCGGGACCACCACGAACAGCACGAGTCACCAAGCCGGAGATGCCTCCTCGAACGTCGATGGTGGCTCGACCGCGAATGTGACACCGGGCGCCAAGGCCGAATCCCCCGGCACGGTCGGCGCGATGAACAACGTGGGCGCACAAGCGAAGCCCTCCACGAACCAGGCCAAGGCGCCGGAGGGCAAGGTGATCAAGCCCGGCGACGACGATTGCTGAGGACGGGACCACGGCACCCCGTTTTCGCTTGGGCGACGCCCGCGGAGGAGCGCGCGTCGCCCAGGTTCGTGCATTCCTGGGCTCGGCATATCCAGGGCCCCTGCGAGACCCTCGCCACCCACAGCGCAGACGCTGGGCGCGGGGAGGGGGGCCGGCTCTGGCCTCGCCGTCCGCACCCTCGAAGCGATTTTTGGGGATACCGATGCCGGCGCACCGACGTGGCGCCGGCCAATCTCGACACCGGACCTGCTGGTCCCCGTCGACAAGCGGCCGGCTCGGATCGTGGCCGGCGCGACTGCCGTCATCCTGTCCGCGGGATCGCCATGGCCATTCGGCGGTGAGCGTCACCGGTTCAGATGATGACGCACCCAGCGCGTGGCGTGCTCGAGGGTGGGGAAGGCATCCACCCGCACGCCCTGGAGCGGTCCGAACCCCGCCTCCAGGAACCAATAGCCCGGATGCGCATGCTCGGGTGCATCGAGGCGCACCAGCACGCCAACCAGCAGGCCGTTGGCGATTATCAGCATGCCGTCGCGGTCAAGGCTGCCGGTGTCCACCGCGATCGGCTGAAGCTTTAGCACGAGCAGCGTCTCGACGTTGCCCCGCCTGGCCATTCCTATCCTCCTTCGGCGCGGCCGGGCCAACTCAGGTCACGCCGCTCGCCCCAGCGCGTGTTGCGCAGGTGCAGGTAGTTCGGCGTGAAGTCGCAGAAGGCCTTGAGCCGCTCGACGTCGAGGATGGTCAGCACCCGCTGCTTGAGATGGATCAGGCCGAGGGCGCGCAGATCGCCCAATGTCCGGTTCACGTGCACGTCGGACAGGCCCATTGTCTCGGCAATCTCGGTCTGCGTGAGCGGGAACGCGTAGCTGTTGTCGGTGACCCGTCCCACCGCCTCCAGGCGCATCAGAAGTTCGCAGAAGAGATGCGCGATGCGCGGAGCCGGAAGGCGCCCGCCGATATTGACGAGCCACTCGCGCAGGACGGCACCGTCGACCAGCGAGCACCACCAGAAGGCGCGCGCGATGCTCGCGTGGTGCGTCGCGGTCTCATCGATCGCCTGGCGCGGGATGTCCACGACCTGGCATGTCGAGATCGTGCCGATGGCGTGGTCCATCTCGTCCAGGATGAAGACGTTCAGGTCGCAGAAGTCGCCGGGCACGAGCAGGGCCATGATCTGGCGCTGGCCGTCCGGCAGGACCTTGTAGCGGCACGCGAAGCCGTCGAGGATGAGGAGGACGTTCTCGGGCTTGTCGCCCTCCTGAATCAGATCCTGGCGAGCCCCGACCTGCCGGACCTTGATCACCAAGCCGTTCAGGGCCCAACGGGCCTGATCGGAGAGTGGCTCGAAACTCTCGAGCTTGCGTGTCAACGCATGCTGCATCGGACCGCCCTCCCAAGTGAGCGGACGGCGCGACCGTCGGGGCGCGGCCCATGAGAGAAACGCGCTGCCCGGTCTGAGTGATCCCCGGCGAAGATCGGAAGTTCGATCCGGGACCTTTGCGCCCAAAGCGGCGAGGGCCGGCCAGGTCGAAAAGAAGCCCCGCGGCCCGGAGGGGGCTGCAGGGCCTGAGTGGGTTCGGGTCGGAAGAAGCCGTGCGGGCGATGAGGAAGCAAGGAACGCTCGCGGTGTTCGCTGCACTCACGTCACCGGGCAACAGCCAGATGCTTGTGCCAGGAATCGTGGAGACCCATTCGGTCAAAAAGCAGGATTGCGCGAGATTTTCCGATCTCAGCGCACTCTATTGGTGGTTTGATCCATAAATCACAGCTCTTGGGATCGCGTTAGCGATGATCCGGCTGACGCCGATGACCGGGATCGGACCTTGCGCCCTCAACCCCACAAGGCGCTGAAGGTGCGTTCGAAATCCCCGATCAAGGTCCGGTTGCAGAAGCGGTGAAGGACGGGGCCGTCCGTCGTTCCCTCGCGCATCTCGATCGACTCGGTGTTCTGGTCGTAGGCGAAGGTCAGATGGCGGCCGCCGAGGGTGGTCGACAGGATGGCTTTAGCGCCCCCCGCGTCCTGCATCATCTCGGTCGATCCCGGCGCGGCGCGCCACATGATCCCGCCGAGCAGCGCCAGGGTGACCGCCTTCATCTGCAGGTCCTCGGCTTCGGATTGCGCGATGACGCGCACCGCGTAGCGCCGCACGGCGTCGAGGTCAGTCGTCTCGGACCGGACCGGGGCGAACAGGGCCATCGGCTTATTCCCGTCTCGTCGTGATCTCGGTTGCACCGGTCGCGGTGGCGGAATAGCCGCCCCACCCCTCTGTCGAGACGGGCGACGTGCCGCCCCAGCCCTCGGCCCCCCACGTCGCGAGGCGCAGCGTCGTATCGACCGAGCCATGGTCCTTCAGAATGCCCATGACGCGGTCACGCTGAGCGTCCGCGACCACGAGGTTCAGCATCGCCGCGCCCAACCTCAGCTGCGCGCAGCAGGCGTCCAGCGCCTCAGGAGGCACGCCACACGTCTCGAGCCGATCCCGGAGGGCCTGGCCCCCGCCGGTATCCGGCGCGTCCGCCTCGGCATGGTCGGCATCCGGATCGGGAGGATCGACCACGAGCCGGATCGCCTGCTCGGGGATGCCGGCCGCGACGAGCGTGGCTGTCGCGGCCTGTGCCTTTCTCCGGCTCTCATAGAGCGCGAAAATTCCCAACCTCGCGGTCGCATCTTCCCGCGAGGGGAGGGGCTCCTCCGGCTGAGCGGCCGAATGGCCCTCGGACGCGATCTCCGTCCGCGCCGCGGCGATGAACGCGGCCTGCTGGTCCACGCTCAGCGCGAAACCGGCGCTCATCGTGGATCCCGCCATAGGATCAGGATCCGACCACATCCGGTCGCCCGGCCCGTTGTCGAGGAAGTTCTGCTGCGCGCGTTCGAGCACCGCAGCCTCGACCGGATCGTCGTTCGCCTTCTCAGCCGCGGTCATGGATTGACGCTGCGCAGGGCAGGCTGCGGGTACGCCGGATTCCCGCCCGGCACGCCTGTGCTGTTGGCCGATGACGGAGTGTCGGCTTTGCCGGATTCGGTGCCGGTGATCTGCTTGCGCGAGGCCGCTTGGCTTTGGCTGGCATAGTCCGGCGGTGCGGTCGCCCCCTGCCAGATCATCAGCCCCGCCAGGGACGTCAGCATCAGGCCGACACTGACGATCAGGACGTAGAGGGCGGGCCGACCGCGCTTGCCCTGGCGGCTGTCCTGTCCGGAAATATTGTCTGACACACGTGAACCTCGCTGGCTCGAATCTGTCGAGCCTGGGCGAACAACGTGCGATGTATGACCGAAGTTCTAGCCGTGTGACGTTATGAGCCTGTTATTTCAAGTATTTACTGCATAAGATGTCAAATGATCATTATCGGGTATTCATTTGACCTCATACTGCGGAGAGGCCTCCGTCGTGATGGCCGGAACTTGAGGATCGAACCATGTCGCTCATGATGTCCGTCGCCCTGGCCGTGGCAGCCGCCGGGGGCGCCCTATCCCTGGTGACGGATTCCGGCGCTTCGGTCTCCGAGCAGGTCGCGGGTTCGAATCTCGCCTTCTTCGGAGGCATCGGCGCTGTGGCGCTCGGCGGATCGGCCGCGTTGGTCTCGATGGTGACCGGTTGACGCTCGCGCCGATGCCGCGCGCCGGGCGGACCCGGTCTGCGCGGCCGGCTTCGGTCGCCCGACACGCACAAGAGGGCCGCCCGCCCGTGTCTCGGGGAACAGGCGCGGCGGTGCGGCCGCCGCGCCCGATGTCAGCCGTGCGGCTTGAACACGACCTTCGTGCAGTTGTCGGTCTTGTCCCGGAACGCTTTGTAGAGCGCCGGACCTTCCTCCAAATTGGTGGAACGGTGGCTGATGATGAAGGACGGATCGATATCCCCGTTCTGGATGTGCTCCAGCAGGGGCTTCATGTAGCGGACCATGTGGGTCTGGCCTGTCTTGAGGGTGAGACCCTTGTTCATCAGGACGCCGAGCGCCACCGGTCCGACGGGACCGGCGAAGACACCCGGCATCGAGACGTTGCCGCCGGGACGGCACGCCAGGATCGCCTGATTGAGCGCGAAGGGCCGCTCCAGGCTCACCGTGTGCTCCATGATGGCGGAGGACACTTTCTGGAGGGTCGTGTCCGCCCCGTGGGATTCCATCCCGACGGCCTCGATCACGGAATCGGGCCCCAGGCCGTGGGTCATCTCCATCAGCGTGTCCTGCACGTTCTGCTGGCCGAGGTCGATGGTCTCGGCGCCGGCCTCGCGGGCGAGCGCCAGCCGCTCGGGCACGCTGTCGATGGCGATGACGCGCTTGGCGCCGAGCAGGTAGCAGCACTTCACCGCGAGCACGCCGACCGGGCCGCAGCCCCAGATCGCGACCGTGTCCTCCGGGCCGATGTCGCAGTGTTCCGCGGCCTGGTAGGCCGTCGGGAAGATGTCGCTGAGGAACAGGACCTGCTCGTCGCTGAGGCCGTCCGGGACGACGATGGGGCCGACATCCGCGTAGGGCACGCGGAGATACTCGGCCTGGCCGCCCGCGAAGCCGCCAGTGATGTGCGAGAAGCCGAACAGGCCGGCGAGCGGATAGCCGTAGGTCTGCGCCTGGAGCTTGCCGTTCGGGTTTGTGCGCTCGCAGCAGCTCCAGTTGCCCCATTTGCACTGCCGGCACTCGCCGCAGCAGATCGTGAACGGCACGACGATGCGGTCGCCGACCTTCAGTTTCCGGTTGTCACGCCCGACCTCGATGACCTCGCCCATCGTCTCGTGGCCGAGGATGTCGCCGCATTCCATGGTCGGCATGAACCCGCCCATGAGGTGCAGGTCCGAGCCGCAGATGGCGCAGGCGGTCACCTTGATGATGACGTCCCGCCCCTCCTCGATCTTCGGGTCGGGCACCGTCTCGCAGGTGATCGTTCCGCGGCTCTGCCAGGTGAGTGCTTTCATCGCAAATATCTCCATCGCCAAACAGCGGCGTTCTGAAATCAACCGCCATTTCACGTCGAATGATCCGGATAATTCCGCACCTCATTCCGGCAAATTACGTTGCCGATTATTTATTCATAGGATCGGGATCGATCGCTGAACTCCGGTGTTGGCATATTGCAGTGCGTCATCCCCCTGCGATCCGACGCCATCACGACGCATGCGCCGAGGACCCGCGCGCGGCGCGCCTTCCACTCGGAACCAACTCGCCCCGCGACACGGGCCGCGCCGCTTCCGATCGATCCCGCTGATCGCGGCGCACGTCCTCTCACCCATAAGGCTCACAGCATGACGCGACGCACCGACTCCCGCACATGGCTCGTTCCGGCGCTGCTTGGATCGGCCGCGGCCCTGGGCGCGTCCGCGCTCTACGCGGCGACGATGACACGCCGGGCGGAACGGGAGACGCCACCCGTCGGCTCGTTCCTGACCGTCGATGGTGTCCGCCTCCACTACCTGGAGCGCGGACAGGGCGAGCCGCTGGTGCTCATCCACGGCAACGGCACCCTGATCCAGGACTTCCTGGTCAGCGGCATCGTCGACGACCTCGCCAAGCGCCACCGGGTCATCGTGTTCGATCGCCCCGGCTACGGCTACAGCGACCGGCCGCGCGGCTTCTGGACGCCCCGCGCCCACGCCACGCTCTTCCAGAAGGCGCTCCAACAGCTCGGCGTCACGCAGGCCGTCGTCCTCGGCCATTCCTGGGGCACGTTGGTCGCGATCGCTCTCGCGCTCCAGGCACCGCGGCTCGTGCGCAGCCTCGTGCTGGCCTCGGGCTACTACTATCCGACGCTGCGCGCCGACGTGATCCTGGCTTCGCCGGTGGCGATTCCCGGCATCGGCGACCTGCTGCGCCACACGGTCTCGCCGCTCGCAGGACGCCTCATGATGCCGGCCATGATCAAGGGGCTGTTCGCCCCAGCCGCCATCCCCGAGCGCTTCGCGCGGAGCTTTCCGACGGCCATGATGCTGCGCCCGCTGCAATTGCGTGCCTCAGCGGAGGATGCCGCGATGATGACGCCCGTCACGGTCGAGATGCAGGCGCATTACCGGGATCTGGACCTGCCCGTCGTGATCATCACCGGTGGGGACGACCAGATCGCCGATGTCGGCCGCCAGTCGCGGCGGCTCCACCACGACGTGCCCGGCAGCGAGCTCGTGATCGTGCCCGGCATGGGCCACATGATCCATCATCTCGCCCCCGAGCGTGTCGTCGCGGCCGTAGAGCGCGCGTCGGAGCGGATCCGTCCGGCGGCCTGAGGGAGGACGCAGCCATGCGGATCGAAACCTGCTTCCTGTTCGACCTCGACGGCACGCTCGTCGACAGCGTCTACCAGCACGTCCTCGCCTGGAATCAGGCGCTCGACGCGGAGGGGATCTCCCTCTCGGTCTGGCGCATCCACCGGAAGATCGGCATGAGCGGCGGCCTGTTCACGAACCAGCTCCTGCGGGAGACGGGGCGAGAGATCAGCGACGCACATGTCGCCAAGCTGGGCCGGCTGCATGCAGAAGCCTACGGACGGCTCTCGGGGCAGATCCGGCCGCTCCCCGGGGCGAAGGCACTGCTCGACACCCTGACGGCGGCCGGGATCCCCTGGGCGATCGCCACGAGCGGCCGGATGGAGACGGCCCGGGTCAATC
The DNA here is from genome assembly GCF_040545035.1 of Methylobacterium sp. 1973. Lineage (NCBI taxonomy): Bacteria > Pseudomonadati > Pseudomonadota > Alphaproteobacteria > Hyphomicrobiales > Methylobacteriaceae > Methylobacterium > Methylobacterium sp. 1973. The sequence goes on along the minus strand of NZ_JBEPLA010000003.1, from coordinate 21,140 downwards.
TCGACGCGCTGGGCGTCGATCCGGACCGGGTCCCGGTCGTGACGCGCGACATGGTCAAATACGCCAAGCCCGACCCGGACCTGTTCCTGGCGGCCGCCGACCGCCTGGGCAAGCCGATCGAGACGGCGGTGATCGTCGGCGATTCGATCTGGGACATGCTGGCCGCACGCCGCTGCCGGGGTCTCGGCGTCGGCCTCCTCTCGGGCGGCTACGGCACCGAGGAGTTGGAGCGGTCCGGGGCCATACGCGTCTACGAGGATCCGGCCGATCTGCTGGACCATCTGGACGAGGTCGGCGGACGTCGCTGATCCGGGGCGGAGATCTGGGTGGCAACCGGCTCCGGCGCCCCGGCGCAGGGGAGTCAGGGTACGCGTTTTTGCGCCGTCCTCGCGTTGCGGACGAGACCGAGCACCCCCAGAACGCCGGCGCCCAGGCAGGCCGCCAGGATCAGCGAGGGCCGGATGCCGCTGCGGACGGAGGCGCGCTCCAGAGCGACTTCGAGGCTGCCGGCGAGATTGGCCGCCAGCGGCACCGCCCTGGTGTCGAAGAACAGCTTCGCTTCCGAAGGCCCCTCGGACTTCTTGAGCATGTAATCTCTCGTGACGGTCAAACGAACCTCCGTTAAAGAACACTATTTTCGCGAACAATTTAATACGTCGGCGTGTTGTAATGTAAACGCGTCCCGAGCGCCGGTGTTTCCCAAAGTTTTTCAGGCCAGGAGTTCTACCCTTGGACAAGCCCGTATTCAGGCCCTACCGCCTTCCCTCCGGCGGATGGGGCTCGGCGCGCTCGGTCGGCAACATCCTCCGGCAGGAAGGCGTGCTGGCGAGCGGGCCGATCGCGCTGACCCGCCACAACAAGGTCGACGGCTACCAGTGCAACAGCTGCGCCTGGGTGAAGCCCGCGAACCCGCTGCCGTTCGAGTTCTGCGAGAACGGCGTGAAAGCCATGGCCTGGGAACTCACCGCCCACCGCTGCACGCCGGACTTCTTCGCCAAGCACACGGTCACCGAGCTGCTGGACTGGGACGAGTACGAGCTCGAGCAGACCGGCCGCCTCACCCATCCGCTGCGCTACGATGCGGCGACCGACAGGTACGTGCCGGTCTCCTGGGGCCACGCCATCGAGGAGATCGCCCGCGAACTCCTGGCCGTGGAGGACCGGAAGACCGGCACCGTCTTCTACAGCTCGGGCCGCCTCTCGAACGAGGGCAGTTACCTCTACCAGCTCTTCGCCCGGCTCTACGGCAACAACAACCTGCCGGACTCGTCCAATATGTGCCACGAGACGACCTCGGTGGCGCTGCCGGTCAGCATCGGCCAGGGCATCGGCACCGTCTCGCTGGACGACTTCGCAAAGTCCGACTGCATCCTGTTCTTCGGCCAGAACCCGGGGAGCAACTCGCCCCGCATGCTCCACCCGCTGCAGGAGGCCAGCCAGCGCGGCGTACCGATCATCACCTACAACCCGCTGCGCGAGCGCGGGCTGGAGCGGTTCCTGAACCCGCAATCGCCCGCCGAGATGCTGAGCCGCACGGAGACCCGGATCAGCTCGCAGTACCATCAGGTCAAGGCGGGTGGCGACCTCGCGGCTTTGGCGGGAATCTGCAAATCCGTGCTGGACGCGCACGACGCTTCGCTGGCGGCCGGCGGCCCGGCGATACTCGACGAGGCCTTCATCCGGGAGCACACCCACGGCTTCGAGACCTTCGCCGACTGGTTGCGCGGCCAGGACTGGGACGCGCTGGAGCGCCGCTCCGGACTGCACCGGGCCGACATGGAGGCGACCGCGAAGGTTTACGGCGCGGCGAAGGCGACCGTCGCGGTCTACGGGATGGGCCTGACCCAGCACCAGGCCGGGGTCGAGACCGTGCAGATGCTGGTCAACCTGCTGCTGATGCGCGGCAATATCGGCCGCAGCGGCTCCGGCATCTGCCCGGTGCGCGGCCATTCCAACGTGCAGGGCCAGCGCACGGTGGGAATCACCGAGAAGCCCGAGCTGTTCCCCCTGGACCGGCTCGGCGCGCAGTTCGGCTTCGAGCCGCCGCGGGAGGCCGGCTACAACACCGTGGAGGCCTGCGAGGCGATCCTCAGGGACGAGGTTCGGGCCTTCGTCATGCTGGGCGGCAATTTCGTCCGCGCCATTCCCGATCACGGCCAGATGGAGCCGGCCTGGCGGCGGCTGCGGCTGACCGTGAACGTGATCACCAAGCTCAACCGCAGCGCGTTGCTGCCGGGCGCGGTCAGCTACATCCTGCCGGTGATCGGCCGCCTGGAGATCGACGAGACCACGAAGGGCCAGCAGGTCCTGTCCATGGAGGACACCTCGGCCTGCGTGCACGGCAACCGCGGCCTGCGGCGCCCGGCCTCGCCGCACCTGATCAGCGAGATCCGGCTGATCTGCGAACTGGCGCAGCGGGTGCTCGAGCCCAACCCGCGGGTCCGCTGGGAGGATTACCGGACCGACTACGCGGAGATCCGGAAGGAGATCGGCGAGACGCTGCCGGAGTCCTTCTGGGACTACGAGCGGCGCATGTGGGAGCCGGGCGGCTTCCAGCGCGACCTGGCGGCCATGCGCCGGGACTGGCACACGGAGACGGGCCGGGCCAATTTCGTCACGCCGACCGGCCTCGACGAGGATGCCGACATGCCCGAGGTCGGGCACGATTCCCTGCGCCTGATGACCTTGCGCAGCAACGACCAGTTCAACACCACGGTCTACGGCTACGACGACCGCTTCCGGGGCATCAAGAACACCCGGAAGGTGGTGCTGATGAACCGCTCGGATATCGACCGCCTGGGCCTGAAGGTCGGCCAGGCGGTGACGCTGCGGACGGTGGCGAACGACGGCGTCGACCGGGCGCTCTCAGGCCTGCTGGTGGTGGCCTACGACATCCCGATCGGCTGCATCGGCGGCTACTACCCGGAATGCAACGTGCTGATGCCGATCTGGCACTATGCCATCGGCAGCAAGACGCCGGCCGCCAAGGGCATCCCCGTCACGATCCGGTCCGACGGCGACCGGGTGATCGCCCCCCTGCTTGAATACGCCGAAGGCTGAACGGACGCCGGGCCGGGTCTGAGCCCCGCTTCAGCGCAAGCCTCGAGGCCGGCGGCTCCGGTCATGACCCGCCTCCAGGTCCGATCTCCTCGGTCAGCCGGTCAGAGGCCAGCCGTGTGGGTCGTCGCCGAGCGGCAGCCGCGTCGACCGGCAGAAACTGCGCGGTACCGATGATCAATCAACTCGCGAATCTGTCTTATGACAGAACACGAAACTGACATTGGTTTAGTCTCGCGAATATCATCAGCCGATTTGGTACAGGCTCTGGTGACTGGGAGAGCCGCGCGCTTCCGCCTGCAATGCCATGGTGGAACGATATGAGATCAGCGCCCGACCAGCATGCCCTGGGCATGCTCATCCGCAAGCTGGAGAGCATCGCCACCCTTTCCGACACCGAACGTCAGGCCATCCAGGGCCTGCCGGTGCGGATTCACCATCTCAACGCCCGGCAAGACATCGTACGCGATGGCGACCAGCCCACGCATTGCTGCCTCGTCCTCGAAGGATGGGCCTGCCGGTACAAGCTCCTCCGTCAGGGCAAGCGGCAGATCATGTCGTTCCACATTCCGGGCGACATCCCGGATCTGCAGAGCCTGCACGTCCGCACGATGGATCACAGCCTCGCCACTCTGACCAAGGCCATCGTTGCCTTCATCCCCCACGAGAGCCTGCGGGAACTGACGGCGCGCCACCCCGGACTCGCGGCGGTCTTCTGGCGCGACACGCTGATCGATTCGGGCATCTTCCGCGAATGGCTCGTCAGCATGGGCCGCCGCTCGGCCTTCGAGCACGTCGCGCATCTGTTCTGCGAGCTGTACCTGAAGCTGCAGGCGGTAGGCCTGGCAGGCAATTTCCGCTGCCCGCTCCCGATGACCCAGACCGATCTCGCCGACGCACTCGGACTGACACCCGTGCACATCAACCGTGTGTTGAAGGAGATGCGCGGTCAGACCCTGATTACGCTCCGCAGCAACGCACTGGTGATCGAGGCATGGGACGAGCTTCTGCGGGTCTCCGAGTTCGACTCTACATACCTGCAGCTTGAGAATCGGGCGGTCGGATGAGGCCCCGTCCGCGCCGGTGCGGGCTGCCGCGAGGAGCCACGATCTTGAGGCCGGCACCCCGTCGCTGACGGTCTACGCTTGCATGGTCCCGCACGCAGTTCAGGAGACCGCGCGGACCGCGCCGGAACTTCGGACGGCAACCCCGGGACCGGTGGATAGGTCTGCCGAGCCTATATTAGGCGACCGTGGTGGCACCGCAGCTTGGATCGCGCAGCCGGTGACGCGCGTGGCCGGTCGCGACCAAACCCGGATCCTTCGGGCGAGCCATTCCGCACCGCCTGCGCAACCTCCTCGCTCGCGTCCCCAGCCGTCCGGCTCAATCCGGCGGCAAACCCCATCATCGATCGTTCGGAGAGCCGATGCCGAGAGACGCTGAGGGGAGATCCTTGCCGGAGCCGCGAGAGCTTTACAGCCACAGCATCGAGACCGCCAGGAACGCTATCTGAAAGGTGAGCATCACGGTGATGAGGGTTTTGGCGTCGCGGTCGTGGAGCGTCCAATTCTCCTGCCCTTGCCCGGTCATCCGAGAGCCTCGGCAAGGCGGCCGGAATAGATGAACATGATCTGGCCGGAGCCGTCGGTGGCGGTGGCGACACGGGGACGGTCAGGCTTGCTCCCATCGACCTCGTAAGTCGCGATCGTGACGGCATCCGCCACGTTACTCGCATTGTAAATCCGCGGGGCGCTCCGCGGCACGCCGGTCTTCCCGATGCGATCGATCCTGACGCGGTATGCCATGTGGGATGCCTCCACCTAAAGGCCTGCGCGGCCCGATCGGAAGACCCTATGCCGGCGCAGTCCGTGCCAAAGCCTTCGGTCCCCGGCGTTGACGCACCAACATTGCACGAGCCGAGGCTCGTAAAATTAAAATTTGACGCCTTCCTGAATATTTATCTTGCACAGATCAAAGACGATCTTCTTTTTATCTCCTTAGCGGAAGCGATGCATGAATCCGCAACAAGCTCGGCCCGTGAACATCGCTTCGGGCTGCAGATCGCGATCCATTCTCACAGGGGATAGGCAGACTCTGCTTGTCGGCGCGTGACCGCCAATCCCGTTGCCGATCGCAGCGTTGTGGGGTTCGACCTCATGACGTTCGTCACTGGGCGGATCAGGTCAGTCTGTGAGCACGGTCCGGGAGCCGCCGGCGTCCCGAGACGGAGGGCGCCCGGAAAGCGGCGTCACCGGAATGAAATGGCTATCCAAGGTGGAACGAAGAACATGAAGGCCGTCTGAGCCATGGGGATCCAGTGGACGACGTTTATCGATACCGATGTTCGATGCCGTTCCGGCTCATCGGGCGCCGTCGACGCCCAAGGACCCATGTCGATCCACCGGCGAGCGAAGCGATCAATCGCGCCCGCTTGGACGCTCAACCGACATCGGATGGAAACCCCGCGTCCGGACGCGCGGCTTCGGCGCTCGTCAGACCGACTTCTCGCCGAAGCGCTCCCGGTGAATCGAAATGATTTAGCCCGCGCAGCCGGGAAGCCGGATGGCCGTCCCGGCCAGCGATCCTCTGCCGAGGCACCTGCAGCGCTTCGACCTCGGCTTCAGGCCGCGCAGCGCCGACAGATACGCCCAGACCGCCCGATCAACATCACCGAAGCCCGCGGGCTGCTCCACTTCGTGAAGCGCACGCAAGACATACATGGGCTGGTTCAGGATGGTCGTGCCGCGTTGATCCGATGGATCGCGCCAGCGAACTCAGTGTCCCAACCAGATGGCGGCACTCAGCACGATCCCGATCGCACCGATGAACCCGCTGAACCCCAGCACGATCCAGGCGTCCAGGCTGGGCGACCGTGCGGCGCGCCTGACCTTCGCGGACGCCGCCTCGGTCTCGCGCGCCAGCGCGATACGCTGATGCGACGGTGCGGAGCCGGCCGCCTCGTCATCGGTCCCGAGCGACGACAGGCCCGGGTCGTAGACGGCGATCTTGTCCCCCGTGGCGCCGCTGTCGATATCGGCTTTCAGCATCGCCGTGGTCGGCCGGTCGGAGGCGCCCGGCTCCGACACACGCAGGTTGCCGGGCGGCGGCGGGGTCTCGGATCGAAATAGCATGACACTCGCCTCTCGGACAACGGCTCTGTTTGCTTCATGGGCCACGCCCAAGCATGAGTTCCGATGACTTCACCGAATGTTGGTGCACGGAACTGAGGCTTTGACCGCGGCAGGCCAGGGCTGCTCCTAGTCGCGTTGCTTGCAGGAACAGCCCCAGATCTTGATCTGACGTGCTCACTGGCGCTGGATCAGCGGCCCTCTTCGGCAGCGAACCGTCTAGCCGCCGCTGCCGCTGGAGCCGCCGCTGCTGTTGGGCGCACCAACCTCGGGTCGGCTGGCGTTGCCGCCCGCGGCCGAACTGCTGCTGAACGAGTCTACGCCGGTCCCACCTAGAGATTCCGTGAAATCGTCCGCGCCACCCGTGTTGTTGGGCTGATTTGAGATGATGGATCCCGTCGCCGCAGGCTCGCGATAAAACGATCCTTGCGCCAGAGCCGGTCCTGCCGCGGTCAAGGCCGCGATCGCGAGGAGCAGTCGCTTCATGGGAGATCCTATCGATTCAGGAAGCACCGGCAGCGGCCGCCCCATCCGAACGGCGGGCGGACAGATCCGGTAGAGGCGGCAGGGTTGACGAGTCCGCGGACTCTTTTGCCGGAGACTGCAGCGGGCCGACCGTGCGAATTCCCGCCCTTGATGAAGCTCTCCCATGCCGCAAGGTTCCGCGCCGCGGAGGCTTTCGATGCAGATTGCTTTCGTTTTTCGCTAAATCCCGCCTCTGTATTGCTGATTTCTATCAAAAAACAGATCAAAAAGACGATCCAATCCAATTTATGTTGAAGCATCGACCTGGGGCCGTGAGCCATGTTGCATCGCCGAACCCCAAGGAGCCGCGACGTGAACACCATTCCTCAGCTTGATCAGAACGAATTGAGCATCCTACAGCGCCTGGTGACAGACTTGGTGACAAAACAACTCGGTCACGCGACCGCAGGCCATGTGGATATGATCGCTCGGTTGCAGCACCTGGAACAGGCCGCGTGGACAACGGGCGCCGATCGCCAGACCCTCCAGGTGATCACCTCCGGCCGACGACTGCTCGGAGACGCGAGCGACCTCACGCCGGATGCGCTGAAGCGTCGACCGGTGCGGAAGCGCCCGGCAGATCGTTCATACGCTCTCCGGCACGCCTGAACCGTCTGGGATACCGCGACGGGTGAGCAGCCGCCCTGATGGCGGCGGGACACGGATGGCTTCCGCGGACGGCCCTGGCCAGCGGTCGGAAGCCCGCAGTATTGAGCATTGCCTGTCCGCGCTTCGCCATACGATCGGCGCCGCCCGAAGGCGGGAGCTCGGGCGGGGGCGTTCAGACGCCGCAACGGGAGATCGGCAGCGGACTGCGACAGTGAGCGTGAACGCTGCCCGTTCCTTGCAGAGGCAGAGTCGGGCGACACGTCCGGCTGGTCGGCAAGACCTTCGTCACGAAGGGCGCGTGACCCGCTCTCTCACCTGACCGCAGCGGGAACCCGGTGGGGCAGATGGCCCCGCAGCCGTGCGGCTGGGGGCCTGTCGTGCCGCGGTCCCGTCAGAGGCCGCGCAGATCGTTACGGGCAGGAATGGCGCTGACCATCGTTGCCCAGATACGTGCCGCTCCGACGGTCGTACGACCGGAAACGCTGAACGCAGTAGCTGACCGAGTCGCCGGCAGGTGCCACCTCCGTCTCGACGGCACCGTAACCCTGCCCGTATCCGGCTGGGTCATAGCCACCCCCGTAACCGCCGTAACCGGCAGGCGCGTAGTCCCCGCCATAATATCCGTCGTCGAATCCGCCGTAACCATAGCCCAATCCAGCGCCAGCGAGGCCGAGACCGACGCCCAGCCCCAGGCCGCCATAGCCAACGCCATAGCCGCGTCGGCCGTAGCCCCGCCCGCCGAACCCTCTGTTGCCAGCGAAGCCTGTTCCGCGGATCCCGCCGCCCCCGAGGCCCCCGCGTCCACCGAAGCCGCCACCCGCGAGAGCGCCGCCACCGAAGCGATTGCCGCCGAGCCCGCCTCCGAAGCCGCGACCTGCTACGCCACCCCGGAAGCCGCCACCGCCGAACCCGCCCCCGTGGAACCCACCGCGTCCGAAGCCGCCGCCGTGGAACCCGCCCCCACCGAAGCCGCCGCGCGCATCGGCGCTCGCCGGAAGTATCACCAGCGTCCCGAGGACGACGGCGGCCGTCAGGATTGTCTGTTTCATCGTGCCCTGCCAATCGAAGATAAATATTTCTTCCGATCCGACAACGCGCCGTCGGGCAAATAGGTCATGCTACATTATGTCCATATTCAGATGAGCAATATTAATACGGCAAGCCGAAACCATCTTTCGGCACGGCGCCGGGCTCTCGCCGCACGGCGGATCCGTCTGCAGCGAATGTCCTGTGACGGGCGCGTCGCCCGAATGCCTCAGGTCAGCCGCCCTGTTTCCGCGACCTCGTCCAACGCGCGCAACAGAGGACGTTCCATGTGTCGAGGCTTGCGAGCCGAGGCCGGGACGCGGGTGATGGCTATGCCCCCGGGGCGAAGCCGACCCTGAACCGGCCGATCGCAGAAGCAACTACTTAATTACGATGCTGCTATCGACATAACTTACCATCAAATGATGGAACTACGATAAGTTAAATCCGTCATACGGCGCAGAAAAAAGCTCATCGAACGCGCACTCGACCATGATCTGGACAATCTTCGATCTTTTCCTCAGATCTGCCGATAATAACGTGGTCCAAAGGCTAAATTTTTGGCTGCTTACACCCTCAGACGCAGGCCTGTCCCGCGTTTCGTGCCGCAAGGCAACAAGACGACGCGGCGAGGATTGTCTCGATGCTACCCTCGCATCGATCGGTGAGGGATGGCATCGGATTATACGCCCTCCGAGCGGATCCCGGATGCTGCCGACCCTTGGAAAGTCCATTCGCCGATGCGCCTCGTCCTGGCCACCCTCACCATCCTGACCGCCGCCTTCGCACTGTTGCCGGCGCTGGCATCGTCCGGCGCCGAGCGGATCGGTACCATCGAACCGCGTCTCGATCGCGCCGGTGCCGTCCAAGTGATCGGCCTGCAAGCAGGACTCACCCTTCGGACCGGATCAGCCGGGGGCATGCGGGCTACCCGACACGATGCCCCGAACGATCCCGCCCGGGTCTCGACGGCCGAGGGCGTCGGGCACGCCGACACCCTCATCGTCCGTGCCGCCGACGCGGATCGGCGCGGCGACAGGCGGTCCTGCGAGAACACCAGGCGCGCCGTGAAGGGCGTGCTCGGTGCGCTGTCGTAGCCCGACCCGATTGCCGCAGGTTCAGCCACCCACGAGAGCACCCCAATGAGTCAGTCCCTTGGGACAGCCCTGACACGCCCGTCGGGGCTGGCCATCGACCGGCCGCGCGCGCTGGCGCGCCGGTTCGGTAACGCCGCCGGAAGCCGGGCCTACGACCTGTTCGTTCCGTCCGGATATGCAGGGACACCGCTTCCGCTGGTGGTGATGCTGCACGGTTGTTCGCAGACGTCACGCGACTTCGCCATCGGTACGGGAATGGACGCTTTGGCGGAGGCGCAGGGCCTCCTCGTCGCCTATCCCGACCAGCCGCGGTCGGCCAACTTCGCCAAGAGCTGGAACTGGTTCCGGGATGAGGACCAGCGACGTGGCCGGGGCGAGCCGTCGATCATCGCCGGTTTGACGCGCGCGATCATGGCCGAGTTCTCCGTCGATCCGTCGCGGGTCTATGTCGCCGGCCTGTCCTCGGGCGGTGCGGCCGCCGCGGTGATGGCGATGATGTACCCGGACCTCTACGCGGCGGTCGGCATCCATTCTGGATTGGCGTGCGGTTCGGCCGGCTCGATGTCGGCCGCCATCGCCACGATGCGGCGGGGTGCCTTGCTCCGGCCGGTACAGGCCGCGCATCCCGTGCCGACCATCGTTTTCCACGGAGACAGGGACACGACCGTCTCGCCGGTCAACGGTGATCAGGCGCTCGCCCAGGCGCAGCCCGAGGGACGACTGACCGTTACCACCGTCGCGGGACGCTCGAGGGGCGGGATGGCATATACGCGGAGGGTCCTGACCGAACCGGACAGCCAGTGGTCTTCGGAGCACTGGGTCCTGCACGGCGCCGGCCATGCCTGGGCCGGCGGCCACCCGGCCGGCTCGCACACCGATCCGACCGGTCCGGATGCCAGTGGCGAGATGCTGCGCTTCTTCCTGTCGCACGCGAAGCACCGTCAAGCGCACCGCCACTGACGCTCTTCAAGGATGCGCCAGACTGGGCGGATTCTTGAGGATCGCGCCTCAGGCGACCTTCCTGTCCAAGTTTTCGACTGATGGGCCGGCTCGGGCCGGAGGCGAGGGCGGACCAAGGTGCGGCTTCGGGCGGTCTGGCACGAACCGTCGCTTCGCGCGGAGGAGCCCCGGCGGACCGACCGTTGCAGACGGTGCGGGATGAGGAACGAGCCGGGCCCCAACGCGGTTCATCGTTGAATGGAAACCTATGTCCTCGTCGTCGCCGGGTTCGGTGTCCTGGTGCTTCTGACGGCATGGCTGCCGATGGTGCTGCGGGCCCTTCCTCTGTCCCTGCCGATCTGCTGCGTCGGGATCGGGGCCGCTCTGTCCGCCATCCCGGCTGTAGCCGCCATCACACCCCATCCGAGCCTGCATCTGAAGCTCATCGAGCATGCGACCGAGGCGGTCGTCGTCATCTCGTTGATGGGCGCGGGCCTCAAGATCGACCGGCTCATCGGGTGGAAGCGCTGGGCTGTGACGTGGCGCCTGCTCGGCATCGCCATGCCGCTGACCATCCTCGCCCTGACGGCTTTGGCATCGACGCTGCTGGGACTCGGGCTTGCCGCCGCGCTTCTGCTGGGTTCATCCCTGGCACCCACCGACCCGGTCCTCGCGTCCGACGTTCAGGTCGGTCACCCGGCCGAGGATCACGAGGACGAGCCGCGCTTCGCCCTGACTTCCGAGGCCGGGCTCAACGACGGCCTCGCCTTTCCCTTCGTGAACCTCGCCATCGCGCTCGCCGCAGGCGGCGGATTGGCCGGCCTGTCCTGGTCGCACTGGTTCGCGGTGGATGTCCTCTGGAAGATCGCCGTGGGTGCCGTGCTGGGCGCGATCATCGGCCGTGCCCTCGGCTGGCTGACCTTTCACCTCCCGAACCTGTCGAAGCTCTCCCGAACCGGTGACGGCTTCGTGGCCCTGGGAGTGACCTGCCTCGCCTACGGCATCGTCGAAGCCGCAGACGGCTACGGCTTCATCGGCGTGTTCGCCGCGGCCCTAGCCCTTCGCTCATCGAGCCGGGGCCATGGATATCATCGCAAGATGCACGACTACGCCGAGGAACTCGAACGCCTCCTGATGATGGTGCTCCTCGTCGGCTTCGGCGCCGTGCTCGTCGGCGGCGGCTTACTCGAGGCTCTCACCTGGCAAGCCGCTCTGTTTGCCCTGATCGCCCTGCTGGTCGTCCGTCCTCTTAGCGGATGGATCGGCATGCTGGGCAGCGACCGAGCCCTTGAGGAGCGCGCAGTCGTGAGCTTTTTCGGCATCCGGGGGCTCGGGACCGTCTACTATCTCGCCTATGCGTGCGGACAGGCCACGTTCGAGCGCGCGGACCTTCTCTGGGCCACAGCCGGCCTGACGGTTCTGATCTCGATCCTGATGCATGGCGTCACCGTCACGCCGACGCTGCGTTTGGTGGACCGAAGGATGGGACGGGGGACGGAGAGCTCACAGCTCGGCTTGGTGTTCACGGCACCCCCACCCTGAAGCGGCCTCGGAACCAAACCGTTTCCCGAGCCCTCCAGTCATGAACCGCGCCGGGTTTTCCGGAGGCTCCAACGCCCGGGAGATTGGAGCCAGGACGCCGAATATTACGCCCGTTCGCCGAGGTTCGCGAGCGGGCGGTCCGGCCGGTCCGGGAGCATGAGGGCGAGCACGGCTCGCAATGGGCTGCATCCGGTCGATCGACCCATCGATGGCCCACGCCCATGCGGCGCGGCCAGCCGATCCGAAGCGGCTGCCGGCCCGAGCCGAAGGAGACGCGCGGTGGCGCGCGGCACGATGGCCCGGCCGATGCGGGGGAGGGGCCTGACCGGCGTCGTCCGACGGCGCAGGATCCGCACCACCGGTCCCGATCCGGCGGCGACCTCGTCTGCCTCTCCGCCCGCGGGTCGCAGCGATCCATGGGCGCTGTCAGTTACGCCACTCTCGAACGGGTCGATCGGTTCAAACACCGGCGGCGGCTCGAACCGGTCGACCTCCGGGAAACACGGCGTGGTTCAGAAGGAACGGAGCTTTGAGCGTTTGGCCCGTCGGCCAAAGCGCCGAGGGGCCGCGAATCCAACGCGGCAGCTCTTCGCCCACACCCGGCATTCGATCAGAGCACGCAGACGCGCCGACGCGGTTCCGGAACGGCAAGCGAAGGCGAGCTCCTTGCAGGCTGTGATCCGTGGCTTGCTGTTGCACGACCGGAGCGCCGGGCCGTGTCGGTCACCGGATCGGCACGATCATGCGGAAATGGAGACCGGCATCGTCGATGGTCCGTTGGAACTGACCGGCCAAGCTGCGTTCGATGGTCTGCGTGAGGAGCCGCGATCCAAAGCCGGTGCCGTCGGCCTTGGCGGGGCCTGACGGCGCCGCGCCTTCGGTCCAGTCGAGGGTCAGGGCGTGATCGACGACACGTCCGACCAGGTTCAGGGTGCCTCCGTTGGCGAGCGCGCCATACTTGGCCGAATTGGTGGCGAGTTCGTGGAAGATCATCGCGTAGTCGTCGACCCTGTCGGGGGCCGCCACGGCGGCGTCCTCGATATCGACCGCGAGGTTGGCGCCCTGCAGGTACGGCGACAGGATACGCGCGGCGAGGTCACGCAGCCGCACGTCGCCCTGCTCGAGCCCGTACGACCGCGTCGCCAGGGTGGTCGCCTCGTGTAGGACGTGGAACCGCCGCGACAAATCCTCGGCGAAGCTGGCGGTGGACTCGGCCTCCCGGGCGACGATGTTGGTCAGCGCGCGGGCGACGGTGAACATGTTCGATACCCGGTGCGCCAGTTCCAGGGTCATCAGCCGCTCGGCCTCCTCGGCACGCTTGCGGTCGGTGATGTCGAGGAAGATGGCCTGGATCCACGCGCCGACCCGGCCCTCGTCCCCGCCGATGCCGCGGGCAGAGATCCAGCGGACGTCCGGGTCTTCCCCGATGCGGAAGTCGAAGCTGTAGGCCTTCGGGCTGGTCGCGCTCGCGAACCAGTCGAGCATCATCTTGGGTCTGTCCTCGGCATTCACCTTGGCGAACAACGCGTCGATGCTCACCACCGGCTCCGTGGTGCCCCAAAAGGCCATGCAGAGGCCGTCGAGCCGGGCGAGGCGCGCCTCCGGGGCCCAAGCCCACATCCCGACGCCGCCCCGGTGGATGGCCGCGGTGAAGCTGGCGAGCGTCCATCCGTCGCCAGTCAGATCCGTGCCCTCGACCATGCTGTTTCCCAAACCGCACCTGAAGTCCTTGGCAGGCGCATCGTTACCGTGACGGTACGAAACGCTGCCCCGCGGCCTTTGCTCCGGACCCGATCACGCCCGTCGAACCGGAGTCACAGGTCGCCCTTCCTGGGATCCACCAGCCGTCCGTCCGCGACACGCGTCGTGAAACCACGGGCGTCGAAATAAGCCAGCACCGGCATGGTCATGTTCCGACTGATCCCCGTCGCCTCGCGGAAGCGGCCGACCGTCAGGAGTGCCTGCGGATGGTCCGCCGCCACCGCGCATGCTCGCGCCGCCAACTCGGCCAGGACGCCCGGCAGCACGTAGTAATGCCCGGATATGCGCCGCAGCCATCCGAGCCGGCCGAACCTGTCGAGATGCGGCCGCAGGGTTTCCGGCTCCCGACCCACCTGTTCCGCGAGGTCCGCGAGGCGCGGTTGATCGAGACCAGCCGCCTCCAGGCGGATCCTGACCGCCTCGTAGAGGGCGGCCTCCGGCGGGGCAAGGCGGACTTCGTGGCCGGGCAGGTGATAGAGATGCTCCCGCCGAAGAATACGGGCGTCCATGAGCAGCCGATCGAGGGCAACCCGCAGAGTGGGACGCTCCGGCAGCGCCACAGGCGCGCCGATCTCCTCGGCCGACAGGCCGGGATTGTCCGGCTCCGACCGGTGTGCGGCGTCGAGACGTGCGACCACGGTTTCGCCGAGTGCTGCGATCCGCGCGCCGGCATATCCCCGCAATCCGGCCGGCCCCGCTATCGCGACGACGCCGTGCGCACACGTCAAGGCTTCCAGGGCGGGCCTCGGGATATTCCGCACGCGGGCGAAATGGTCGAGGTCGACTCCTGCCTCGCTCACGTCGAGGAGGCCGGTGAGCGCCGCAGCATGATCCGGGGTGTCCAGCGCCGCGACCACCGCGCGTCGCCCCGGCGCCCAGGCCCCCCGGCGTGGTCCCTCGATGTCGATGACCCGGCCGCCGCCGAGCGTGCGGGCGGCGGACGCGTCGCGTAGCACAAAGCGGTCGCCGTGCAGCGCGCCGAGGCTGCCGTCGAGGGCGATCCGTGCGTGCGCCGCCGCGCCGGGCTCGACCGCGATTCCGGGTGACAGGAGCACCCGTCCGGTCACGGACGCCGCCCCGAGATGGATGTGGACGGGCGTGCGGTGACGCAGCGGACGCGCCTCGCCCGGCAGGACGCGCAGCGCTACGTCGAGATGGCTGGCGGGGCCGTGGAGTTGCGGCGCCAGGATCCAGTCACCCCGGTGGATGCCCGCGCGGGACAGGCGGGGACCGGACAGGTTGATGGCGCAGCGCTGACCGGCCTCCGCGACATCACACGGTTCGTTGCCGGCGCGCAGGCCCCGCACCCGCGCCTCGAACCCGCTGGGGGATACGACGAGATGATCGCCGACCCGGACGGCGCCGGCATGGATCGCCCCCGTGACGACGAGGCCGGCGCCGACGACAGTGAAACAGCGGTCGACCGCGAGCCGGAACTCTGTCCCGGCGGCCCCAGGGGACGGGCTGGCTGCAGCCTCTTCCAGGTACCGGGCGAGGTCGGCGATGCCGGTCCCGCGCAGCGCCGAGCAGGCGATCATGGGCGCTTGGACGGGCGCTTGGACGGGCGCTTGGAGCGGCGCGTTGCCGGGTGCGTGCGCGAGGCCGGTGCCGGAGAGCGCGACGCGGATCTGCGCCTCGACTTCGGACAGGCGACGGTCGTCGACCCGATCGCTCTTGGTGATGGCGACGACCGCCCGGCGCAGGCCGAGCAAGTCGAGGATCGCGATGTGCTCGCGGGTCTGGGGCATCACGCCGTCGTCGGCTGCGACAGCGATCAGCGCGAAGTCGACGCCCGTGGCGCCGGCCACCATCGTACGCACCAGCCGCTCGTGACCAGGCACGTCCACGAAGCCGACGGTTCGGGTCCCAAGACGCGTGTAGGCGAAGCCCAGATCGACGGTTATGCCGCGGGCCTTCTCCTCCGGCAGACGGTCGGCGTCGATCCCGGTGAGCGCCTTCACCAGAGCCGTCTTGCCGTGGTCGATATGGCCGGCGGTGACGACGATCACGCTGTGCTCGCTCTGGATCAGAACACTTTTCTGGGGTGGCGGCGCAGGAAGCCCCGCGCCGCCTGCAGCTTCAACCCTTGATCCGGGTCTCGGCGAGCTCCGACATGCAGGTGTCGTAGGGCGTGAACGCCACGCGGTCCGACACGGCGAACAGCGTGTAGGGCGCGTACAGGAACAGGGCCTTGGCCTTGTCCTGCAGGTAGCGCTCGACCGCCCGCACCACCTCCTCCTGCTGCGGCTCGTGCGGCGTGTGCAGGAGCTTGTCGTAGAGGGCGTCGAAGTTCGGATCCTCCGGACCCTGGCGCAGGGTCGCGTCCTTCCCGAAGAACTCGCGGTGGACGCAGGCCACCGGATATTGCGGCGTCCAGTCGAAGTACCATTCGAGCTTGACGTCGAACTCCTCCGGCGGCTCCTCCTTGGCACTGGCGAACCGGTAGCCGAGCCCGATCTTCGCGAGGCACTGCCCGATCGCCGCGACCACGCCCTCCCAGGCCGGCGAGGCGACGAACACGAGCTCCCGCCCTCCGATCCCGGCAGCCTCGAGGGCGCGCTTGGCGGCCTCGGGATCGTGCGGGAACGGCTTCATCTCCGGATCCGCCCCGTAACGGCCGGGCTGGATGAATGCCGGGATGACCGTGCCGTATCCGTGCGCGCCCTGGTGGAGCACGAACTCGCGGTCGATGGCGAGGTTCAGGGCCCGGCGGGCCTCCGGGTTGCGCCAGGGTGAGTCCGGACGATTCTCGTTGAAAACGCCCGTCAGGATCGTCTTCGCCTTCTTCGTCTGGATCTTTCCATGCTCGCTCGCCGGGAAGGCGTGCGCCTCGTCCGGTGTCAGATCGAAGACCACGTCGACCCGGCCGTCACCGGCCGCTACCGACTTGATGCCCTCCGCCTTGCCGATCACGTTGTCGTAGACGATCCGGACCGTCGGCTTGCGGTCGGGATTCCAGTAGGTCTCGTTGGGCTCCATGACCACGCGGTCGGAGCGCGAGTCGATCAGCGAGACGCCTTCGGTAAGCACGAACGGGCCAGTCCCCCACGGACCAGGCGCGTCGATCACTCACCAATGGCCTTCGGCCGATCCCGTCTTCGGGTCGACGAAACCCCATTCGTTCCAGAATCGTGTCGAGGGCAGATGCATGCCCCGCAGCTTCATCAGCGCTGCGGAGTCGCCGCCGGGGAAGCGCATCCGCACGGTACGATCGTCTACAACCTCGCAGGTGACGTCCCGGGCGAAATTCAGGAAGGCGCCCGGCGGGTGCGGGTTGGTCCATTCCTGGACCTTGTCGAAGCCGAGTTTGAACATGCCGGCGTTGAAGGGCTCGCCATCCTGATAGACGGCCTGCCGCATGGTGAGTTCGAGCGTCTCGCTGTCGAGCCAGCGCCAGGACTCCGCGAGGCTCGGCTGGCCGATGCCGTCGTGGTCGACGCGGTTGGCCTCCTCCATGGTGTTCCACGTGATGGAGAGCCAGTTGACCGGCGACGGATCGACCACCGTCACCGTGTTGTGGGGTCCAAAGGGCTGTCCGCCGACCGGATCCCCCGTCGCATGTGCGTCCATGTCTCCTCCTTGTTTCCATGCTCCGCATCGCGTGCGGGCACCGTCCGGAACGGTTCGAGCCGGATCAGGGGAAAGATAGCGCGCTACCGCATTGCCCTCAATCGATCCGCTTATACCAGATGGCTGGATCGCCGCTCTGTAGAGGAGGGCAGGTCTCTTAGGCCGGTTTCCGGGTTCGCGCGCTTGGCCGATTCTGGCGGCCGCGATGTGACCGGGCTGAGAAGACGGCGACGGCTGTCCGCAGGGCCGACATGCGTCGGTAGGGGCGCGTACATGTTTCCAGCGACTCTTCTTCGGTACAGACCAACGGTTCTGGGCGAGCTTTCATCCCAACACAGAACTCGGGAAAGTGTCTCCGTCGGCTAGAGCGGCGTGGATGCGCTTTGGAGAAACCGATCAAAGCGGACACTCCATGAAAAAATTTTGGTTGTCTTCACGATAACTGACCCCGCAAGGCTGAACTCGATCTCAGCGTCGAATATTATATTTTGGCGCGCAACTCTGACTCTGATGCACTTCCGCTTCTCATCCAGGCCTTGGGCCAGCGATCGTGGCCGCACCACCTCAGCATAGCTGCCGCGGTCGCAGGGACTGATCTGGATCGAGGCGGTCTCCTTCAGCCAAGTCTGCCCGGCGGCCGGCCGCGGCCCGGAAGAGGTCCATGACCACGATGTCGCTGGGCTCCCCAGGGGCCGACAGGCCCTGGAACTCGCCGGTCTGTCTGCCCTGGAAACGCAACCACCCTCGACGACAGGCCACCACGCAGGATCGCGGTGAGCGTGCGGATACCCGCGGGGCCGCGCACCTCGAAGTCGAGGCCCGGGTCGGGTCAACGAGATCAGGTGCGATGCTGGCCTCCCACCGAATCTCGTTGCGGTCGCGGACGCTTCAAAAAAGGCGCGGACGAGCCGCGCCCTGTCATCCATCATCAGCGCAGCGCGCCGGGCTCGTGGATCGGGCAGCGGTTGAAGCGCTCGCGGAACTCGGCCGAATGCCGGTAGGGGGCGTTGCGGGCGCGGTTCACGTTGCCGAGCGGCCGATGCGCGGCGAGCCCGGTCCAGACGCTGAAGCGCATCTCCTCATCGACCGCCTGGACCCTGTCCGGGTGCCAGCTGTCCTGCGGCTGGACACGGACGACGCCGACCCGCTGGAACGGTGCCTCGTCCTCCTTCCACTCCACCGTCGGATCTTCGACCGGCTGGCGTTCGAGGTCGCGGCAGAGTTGCACGCGGAACTCCCATTCCCCGGCGATGCCGGCCATCTCGGACTGGACCGTCTCGCGGATGGCGTTCGGGCGGCCGGAAGCGTCGATCTCGGTGCCGGTGAGGGCGGTCAGCGCCGGGGCGACGGGGACCAGCGAGAACTTCGCGATATAGTCGCCGTACCGGAACGGGGTCAGGCTGTTATAGGTCTCGCCAAGTGGGTCGACGTTGGGGGCTCCGCCGAGGGAGCCGATGGTGGGGCTGTCGATACCGACCGCGTGGAGGGCTTTGTTGACCCCGCGCAGCACGGTGGAGGCGGCGACCTTCAGCCCCTCCACCCGGTCGGTCGTGCCGGCGAGAAGCTTCAGGCTGCCGAGGAATTTCTCGGCGTTCGGCGCCTGGAACACCGTGCCGTTGACCATGATGAAGTTCTGCGTTGTCCCCTCCGCATCCGGAAGACGCTCGCCTTCGACGTCGAGGACCTTCAAGGCAATGCCCCTGGGTAGGGAGACGGCGTCAGGCAGGATGTCACCGGCGTTGGTCGACATCCGCATGTAGACCTTGTGCTCGCCCGCTCGAGCGAACAGGCCCTGGGCCAATTCGGGGGGCAAGTCCGCATCGATCGTCAGCGTACCTTCGAGGATGCCGTGCGATTTGGCGTGGACCGAGCGCACCGCGTGCCCGGAATCCTCCGCGACCCTGGTCAGGATCTTGTCGAAGGCTGCGTTCAGCTGTTCGATGATCTGCCCTTCGTCTGGCCTCACCGCCTCGACATCGGGACTGTATCGCACGGGTGGTTGCACGGTCTGTCTCCTGCTGTCTCCTGGCGACGGCCGAGAGAGAACAGCCACGGGTAGCTGACGTTCCGGATTGCGCGATATTCAATCGCCCATGAACGAACTATGGAACGTCCGCCGGGCGGATGGCTTATCGGCGGCGCGGCTTGCCAATTCGCGCCGGAGCTATCGCCTTGCGCCTGCCTCCCATTCCCCCGAGTGAGTTCAACGACGAGCAGCGCGATCTCTACGACACGCTCAGGGCCGGCATCGCAAAGCAGTTCCAGGGATTCCAGACGGCCAGGGCGGACGGTGCGCTCCTCGGCGCGTTCAACCCCTGGCTCCACGAGCCCCGGATCGGCAGAGCGGTTTGGGAACTGACCGAGGCGGTCTCAGCCTGCGGCGCCCTGCCGGACAACGCACGACAGGTTGCCATCCTGGCCACTGGCGCCCGGTTCAAGGCCGCCTTCGAACTCTACGCCCATGTCAGGATCGCCCGCGACAAAGGCTTGGCCCCGGACAAGATCGCCACCATCACGGCCGGTCAGCGCCCCGCGGACCTCTCGCCCGACGAGGCGGCCGTTTACGACGCGGCCACCACGCTCAACGCCGGCGGCGTGTTGCCGGGGCCTGTCTACGCCCGTGTCCAGGCGGCCTTCGGACCCCGGGGCATCGCCGAGTTGATCCACCTCGTCGGCCTCTACGCGATGGTGTGCACGACGCTCAACGGCTTCGACGTCCCCATCCCGGACCAGCAGGTCGATCCCGCGCCCTGACTTCGGCCTTCGTCAAACACTCCCAGAGGCGAGCCACACGCCGAGGAGACGCTCATGACCTACCTTCGCTATGCCCTCGACATCGAGACGCCGGCGCCGGACGAGCAGACGTCCATCGACGGCATCATCCAGGGGATGACCCAGCAATCGCAAGTCGTGGAGAAGCGCCAGCATCACGCGGTGCGCGCGAGCCACGCCAAGAGCTCAGCCTGCGTCGTCGGCGAGTTGGACATCCCGGAGGGCCTGCCGCCCGAACTCGCGCAGGGTCTGTTCGCCAGGCCGGGGACACACAAGGTAGCCGTGCGTTTCGCCCAGGGGCCGGGCGAGACCCTGGGCGACCGGGTGTCCACCCATCGCGGCATGTCGATCAAGGTGTTCGGAGTGACGGGCGAGAAGCTGCCCGGCCACGACGTCGACACCCAGGACTTCGTGCTCGCGACCGGCACGACCTTTCCGTCCGGGACGGCAGCGGGTTTCCTGCGTGACGGCACGGTGATCGGCAAGGCGACCGAACTGCCCGAGGGTGTGAAGAGTGCGGTCGCTGCCACCGCACGCAACCTCAACTGAATCGCGCCGGGATTTTCGGAGGCTCCAACTCTTGAGAGACTGGAGCCATGACGAAGCATACCCCACCCTTTTCCCCTGAGGTTCGCGAGCGGGCAGTCCGGCTGGCCCGGGAGCATGAGAGCGAGCACGGTTCGCAATGGGCCGCGATCCAGTCGATCGCGGCCAAAATCGGTTGCTCTGGCGAGACGCTGCGCAAGTGGGTCCGCCAGGCCGAGCGCGACCGGGGCGTGCGGGCCGGACCGACGACGGATGAGCGCGAGCGGATCAAGGCGCTAGAGCGGGAGAACCGCGAGCTCCGGCAGGCCAACGAGATCCTGAGAAAGGCATCGGCGTATTTTGCCCAGGCGGAGCTCGACCGCCGGTTCCGGTCATGATCGCCTTCATCGACGATCATCGTGCGCTCTACGGGGTCGAGCCGATCTGCAAGGTTCTGCCGATCGCCCCGTCGACGTACCACGCCCATGCCGCGCGACGAGCCGATCCCGGGAGGCTGCCGGCTCGAGCCAAGCGGGACGCGGCACTCATGGTCGAGATCCGGCGCGTGTACGAGGCGAACTTCCGGGTC